>DASPHZ010000069.1:0-46045 GCA_035629395.1 Thermoanaerobaculia bacterium | reverse complement strand
GGAACTCCCCGGGCACGAGCGTGAACTCGGCCTCGGCCTCGATGGTGGGGGCGTAGAGGAGGCCCGTCTGGGGGCTGTAGGCCGCGTGCGGCCACTCCTTCAGGCCCGCGGGCCCCGGGGCGATCACGGTCCCCTCGGGCGAGGGGGTGCGCGCCACCGAGACGGCCCCCGTCTCGGGGTCGACGCTCCCCCAGGTGACCGGCCCGAACGGGGCGGCCCGCACGAAGCGGCCGTCCGTGCGGTCGAGCACGAAGAGGTGCCCGTTCCGGTCGAAGTGCGCGAGGTAGTGCCGGCCGTCGCGGTCGAAGAGGATGTTCTCGTTGACGCCGTCGTAGTCCCACACGTCGGCCGGCGTGAACTGGTAGTGCCAGCGGATCGTGCCGTCGTCGGGATCGATGGCCAGCACCGAATCGGTGTAGAGGTTCGTGCCCGGCCGCGGCGTGTCGTCGAAGAGCGGACCGGGATTGCCCGTGCCCCAGAAGACGAGGTCGAGCTCGGGATCGTACGTGCCGGTGATCCACGTCGTGCCGCCGCCGCGCTCCCACGAGTCCCCGCTCCACGTCTCGCTGCCGGGCTCGCCCGGGGCGGGGATCGTGTAGCGCCGCCACACGCGATTGCCCGTGGCCATGTCGAACGCATCGAGATGCCCGCGCACGCCGTATTCGCCCCCCGAGGCGCCGGCGATGACGAGATTCTTCACGACGAGAGGCGCGGCCGTCGCGCTCTCACCCGCGCGCACGTCGGCGAATCCGGTCTGCCACGCGACCTTGCCGTTCGTCGCGTCGAGCGCGACGAGATGTCCGTTCTGGGTCGCGAAGAACACGCGTCCGTTCGCGACGGCCACGCCGCGGTTCACATTGCCGCAGCACATCGGCGTGTCGAGCGGAATCGCATGCTGGTACTGCCACAGCAGATCGCCGTTCGCGGCGTCGAGCGCCCACACGTACCCGTCCCATCCGGAGACGTACATCACGCCGTCGACGACGATCGGCGCCGCCTCGAACGAGTACGTCGCCGGATTCGGGATCACGCCGATCGGACCGAACTCGAACTGCCACGCCGGCCGCAGCCGCGTGATGTTCTCGCGCGTGATCTGGTCGAGCGCGCTGTAGCGCTGCCCGTCGTACGCGCCGTAATACGTGAGCCAGTCCTGCGGCTCCGCGCGCGCGTTCTGGATTCGCTGCGCGGTCACGTTCTGCGCGACCGCGGGCGCGGTGCCGCGCATGTGCGCGTTGAGCTCGCGCATCGACTGGCTTTTCTCCGTGACCGGAAGATCGGGATACGTCCTGCACGCGGCCAGCGCGAGAAGCACGATCAGCTTTTTCATGGCTACTCCGTCCTCTTCGGGTCGATCGCTTCGACGCGTTTCGGGCGCGGCTGCTTCGGCCGGTCGAGCTTCGCCGTCGCCGGAGCGTCGCCGCTGACGATGATCAGGCCGAGCATCCCGCGTCCCGCGTGGTTGGCCACGGGGCAGCCGAAAAAGTAGTAGCCCGGGCCGTCGAGGCGCATGCGCGCGGTGCCGCGTTTGTGCGCCGGGAGCATCAGCAGCTCGCGGCTGCCGTTGTTGGGCAGCAGGGCCGCGTGATACGAGAACGGGTCGTGGTTCGAGAAGTCGAGCTCGAGCTCGCCGCCGCGCTCCATCACGATGATGGCGGGCTCCCAGATGTACTGCCCCGCCGGGACGCGGATGCGCGCGCGGTACACGCCGTCGCCGTCACGCTGCGCGTGGCCGAGGCCGCCATGGGCGAAGAGACGGGCCACGAGCTCCTCGTTCGGCTGATCCACTTCCGGCAGTTCGTTCACCAGCCGCACGACGCGGGGGTTGAGCTGCTTGAGGACGGAAGGCCGCAGCAGCCGCACGTACTCGCACGACGTGAGCAGTGTTGCGGCGCACGCAAGGAACGCGAGTGAGAGTTTACGCATGACTACGAGCCGCGTGCAGAACGAGTGCCCGTAGAATCACGGACGGTGACTTCCGACTTTGCGCCCGCGTGGTTTCTCCCCGGACCGCACCTGCAGACGATCTGGGGACGCATCGTGCGTCCGCGGCGCCTGGTGCAGTTCCGCCGCGAGTCGCTGACCACGCCCGACGGCGACGAGTTGCTCCTCGATCACGTCGACGCGGCCCTCGATCCGCCCGTGCACTTTCTGCTGCTGCACGGCCTCGAAGGGAGCTCGTACTCGGTCTACATGCAGGGCATCCTCTCGGTCATCGCGCGGCACGGCTACTCCGCGACGGCGATGAACTTCCGCTCCTGCGCGCGCGATCCGCACGACATGACACGCATGATCCCGAATCGCCGGCCGCGCTTCTACCACTCCGGCGAGACGGGCGACGTCGACTTTGTGATCCGCACGCTCGCCGGACGCATGCCGCAGAAGAAGCTCGTCGCCTTCGGCGCTTCCCTCGGCGGAAACATGCTTCTCAAATGGTTGGGAGAGCATCCAAACCAGACGCTGGTGTCCGCGGCGGCGACGCTCTCGGTGCCGTACGATCTCGGCGCCGGCTCGCGGCATCTCGAGACGTCGGCGGTGGGACGTTTCTACGTCGGCGGATTTCTGGCGACGCTGCGGAAGAAGATCTCGAGGGCGGACATCGCGCCGCTCATCGACGTCGAGCGTGCCGTGCGCGCGCGGACGTTCTGGCAGTTCGACGACTACGGCACCGGGCCGCTGCACGGATTCAGGGACGCCGAGGATTACTACGCGCGCTCTTCGTCGATCCACTTCGTCGGGAAGATCACCACACCCACGCTGGCGCTGAATGCCGAGGATGATCCGTTTCTGCCTCCGGCGGTTCTGCCGAAGGTGAAGGCGGCGGCATCCCCGTTCGTCGATTTCCGGACCACGGCCGCGGGTGGTCACGTCGGGTTCATCGGCGGCGCGGCGCCGTGGCGTTGTGAGTACTGGGCCGAGGAGCTGGTGGTGCACTGGGTGCTGCAGAAGGCGGAGGGGCGTTGACGCGGGCGCGCCGCGAAACCCTCCTCGCCGCCGCATTCGCACTCTGGGGCCTCGCCCTCGGCATCGCCATGATCGCGGTGTGGGACCGCCCGGCGCCCGCGGATCAATTGCCCGGCGCGGCGAAGGCGCTGGGGTTCGATGCACACGGACCGTTCCGCTGGATCGCGGGCCTCATGCTGCTGCCGATCCTGGTGCCGCTGCTCCTCCGTCCTCTCACGCGTCGCCTCGCGGCTTCGCGCTCGTTCCCCATCGCGTTCGTCGCTCCGCTCGTCACGCTCTGGCTCTGCACCGTGCGGCGGGACGTGTTCTGGACGCTCGTGCCGTGCGCGCTCGTGGTCGCGCTCTGCGCTCTGCTGCGCGATCGCGATCTGCGCTGGACGCGGCGCGACGTCGTGCTCCTGCCGGTGTTTCTGATGTGCGCCGTGGCCATCAAAGACATCTCGCACGGGCTGTCCGCGGAGGCCGGGATCTACCTAGCGGCGCTGCTGGTTTTCTTCGTGCGCGTCGCGATCACGTTCATCCCTTCGCCGCTCCCGCCCGCACTCGCATTTCTGATCGCGCCTCTCGGCATCCTCCTGCAAACCGGCTTTTTCGCACGCGACCAGCGCTACCTCGGCTGGCATGCTCTGGCATTCGCGACACTCACTCCGTTCGTGCTGCGCTTCCTGCTGCGCGATGCACGCCGCGCGACGGCGATTCTCGTCTTCGTCATCTACCCGCTATCGCTGTACAGCTACGCCAACGCCCTCAGCCTCTCCACCGCCGAAGGGAAGCCGCGCATCAACTTCTTCGAGGACGGCCATCCGCTGCTTCCCGCCTCGGAGATGCTGCGCGGCGAGCGGCCGTATCGCGATTTTCTTCCCGCGCACGGGTTGATCGAAGACGGCCTGTTCGACGTCGCGGCGATGAAGTTTTCCGGCGTGAACCTCGGCGCGAGAACGAAGGCGCGCGCCGTGATCGGCAACCTCGTCATCGTCGCTTTGTACTTTGTCGGACTGGCCGCGACGGGTTCCGCCGAGGGCGCGCTCCTTGCGGCCTTCCTCGCGTTCTTCACCGGCGTCTTCCGCGGCACGATTCGCTTCCTCCCCGCCATCGCCGCGCTCGCGTGCATCGCCGCCGGCGTGCGATTGCGACGGCCGCGCATGTTCCTCTACGCGGGTGTGCTGACCGTGCTCGCCGGTCTCACCAGTCTCGACTTCGGCGCATACACCTTCGTCACTCTGCTCGTGGCGGTGATTCGTAATCGACGCGCACTCGCGCCCTCCTTCACCGGTCTCGCTCTCGGCTCTGTCCCTCTGCTCCTCACCCTGCTCGCGTTCGGCATCCTCGACGACTTCGTGCGCGGCACGTTCGTCGAGACGCTGTCCGCCAGCCCCGCGTACACCCTCAACTTCTTCACCCCGCCCGACGCCATCCGCAAGCTCAACGCGTTTCCGGATGCGCTCGCCGCGCTGCTCGATCGCGACGCGTTCCTCTATCTGTTCTGGTGCTGCACCGCGATCTTCGTCGGTGTGACCGTCACGCGCCGCGCCTCGCGCCGTCTCGAGCCGCTTGTCCTCCTCGGCGTCTTCATCGTCGTCACGGCGATCTCCTACGCCGAACGCCACCACCTCTACTTCGGCATGCTCGCGTGCGTGCTGCTCGTGTCCGTCGCGCGGCATCCGCTCGCCATCGCCGCACTGATCGTTCTCGCAGGGCCCACCACCCACATCGGCGTGATCGGCCACATGCGCGAAGCGCGCGGTCCGCTCGAGCCGGCGTGGCGCGAACTGCGCGAGATCCCTCGCGCGCGCGGCGCACTCGTGCACGAATGGGATGCCGCCTTCATCACCAGCGCGCGCAAATACGTCGAGCTCTCCCTCGGCCGCGACGACACCTTCTTCGACTTCACCAACAGCGGCATCCTCTACTTCGTCCTCCGCCGCGATTGCCCCATCCGTCATTACGAAGTGGCGTTCTACGAATCCGAGGGTGCGCAGCGGGCCGTCATCGCCGCGCTCGAATCCAACCCCCGCGTGCGCGCCGTCCTCGTCCCCCGCCACCCCACGGCCCGCTTCGCCGTGGACGGCATCCCCAACGCCGAGCGCGCGCCGCTGGTCTGGCAATACATCGAGCAGCACTTCGAGCCCGATTTCGAGGAGGGGGATGTGGTGTTCTGGCGGCGGCGATAGATAATCCGCCGCGCATGAAACTGGCCTCCTTCCTCGCGGAGCGGTATCCGTTCGCAGCACCGATCGCATTGCGCGCGCTTGCGGACGGGATCGATCTCGAGAAGCTGCGCGGCGCGCTCGGCGACGCGCTCCTCGTCGGCGACGTCCCGGAGACGACGCCCGGCGTCAGCGCGAGCACGCGCATGCAGCAGGCGGTCGACGAAGTCGTCGACGCGGTCGCCGGATTTCTGCGTCGCGAGGAGATCGCCGCCTCGCTGACGCGCGACGAGAAGCGCGAAATGCTCCGCGGCATGCTTCTCACACGCGCGACCGACAATCGGCTCAAGCAGTTCTTCACCGGCGGCGAGGTCCGCTGGGGCAACGCCTCGTTCCAGGGCAAAGGCTTCCGTTCCCTCGGTCAGGAAGCGATCTACGCGGCCGTGGTTCGCCTGCGCCGCGAGCCGTTCGGCGACGTCATCTCCCCGATGATCCGCGACCTCGGCGCCGTGCTCGCAATGCACAACACGCCCGAGACGGTGCGCATGGTCCTCAACGCGCAGATGGCCAAGGACGGTCCGCCGATGTACGGCCGCGACCTGCACGTCGGCGACTGGGACCACGGCATCCTTCCGGCGATGGCGCCGCTCGGCAGTCCCGCGCTGACGATCGCCGGCATCGCCATGGCCTTCAAGCTGCGCAACGAGCCGCGCGTCGCCGTGTCGTTCATCGGCGAAGGGGCGACGTCGCTCGGTGAATGGCACGAGGCCATCAACGCCTGCGCCGCGCGCAAGCTCCCCGCCGTCTTCTGCGTGCAGAACAATCAGACCGCGCTGTCGACGCCGGTGCGCGACAACTCCGCGGTGCGCGTGTTCGCGGACAAAGGATTGGGATACGGCATCCCCTCGCTCACCATCGACGGCACCGACCCGGAGGCGATCGCGGCCGCGTTCGGATGGGCCGCGGAACGTGCGCGCGCCGGACACGGTCCCGCGCTCATCGAGCTCGTGGCGATGCGCATGTGCGGTCATGCCCATCACGACGACATGCTCTACCTCGGCAAAGATCCGCAGCCGTCGTGGTCGTATCCGACGCTCACCGAACAGGGCTACGCCGATCGCGACACGTACGAGTTCTGGCGCCAGCGCGATCCACTCGTCACGTACGCGGCGAAGCTCGAAGCCGAAGGGATCGTCGAGACGGGCGAAGTCGACGCGTGGAAGCGCGAGATCGAAGAGCTCGTCGAAGCCGAGGCGCGGAAGGTCATCGACGCGCCGTGGCCGAAACCGACGGACTCCCACGTCGAAGTACTCGAGGAGTCGTGGCGCCAGGAAGCGTCGCGCAACATCGGACTCCCTGCTGTCGAAGAAGCGCCCGCGTTCGATGCGAAAGGGAAGACGTTTCTCGAGGCGGTGATGCTCGGCGTCGGCGACGTGCTGCGCGCGGATGAGCGTGCGTTCGTCTACGGCGAAGACGTCGGCGGCAAGTACGGCAACGCGTTTCTGCTGCTTCGCCCGCTGCTCAAGGATTTCGGCGACCGCATCATCAACTCGATCCTTTCCGAAGGGGCGACGATCGGCGTCTGCACCGGTGCGGCACTGGCCGGGATGCGCCCGATCGGCGAGATGCAGTTCAACGACTTCGTCGCCAGCGGCTTCAACGCACTCGTGAACAACGCCGCCAAGCTCCACTTTCGCTGGGGCGCGGAGGTCCCGTTCGTGCTACGCATGCCGTGGGGCGGATTGCGCTCCGCGGGGCCGTATCACTCGCAGAACACCGAGGCGTGGTTCTATCGCACGCCGGGACTGAAGATCGTTGTGCCGTCGACGCCGCACGATGCGCGTGCGTTGATGATGTCCGCCGCGGCCGATCGCGATCCGGTGCTCTATTACGAGCACATCGCGCTGTATCGCGATCCGAAGATCAAGCAGCTCCTGTCCGACGAGCCACCCGCGCCGGTCGAGATCGGCAAAGCCGCGCTGCGCCGCGCGGGCCATGACCTCGCCATCATTTCCTACGGCGCGTACGTGCACGACGCGCTGCACGTGGCCGAGGTGCTGGCGAAGGAGGGCCACGAATGCACGGTGCTCGACCTGCGCACGCTCGCCCCGCTCGACCGCGCGTCCGTGCTCGCTGTCGCGCGCCACTGCAACCGCGTCCTCATCGTCCACGAAGACTCGCGCACCGGCTCCATCGGCGAAAGCGTCGCGGCGATCATTCAGGAAGAGGCGTTCGAATACCTCGACGCGCCCATCCGCATCCTCGGCGCACTCGACACCCCCGTACCCTACTCGCCACCGCTCGAAGAGGTGTTCCTCGTCAGCGTCGAGCAGATCGAGAAAGCGGCGCGGTTGTTGTTGGCTTACTGATTTTCGAGGTTGTCGGCGTCGACGAGATCCTTCGGTCTCGCGCTTGCGCGCTTGTTGCGAATGAGCTCCTCGCGACCGAGGACGCCATAAGTGGTTCCGTACTGTTCGACGGCGAGGCGGTTCGGCCAGGCCTCATCGAAGGTGACGCCACTGATCTCCGTGAGAATGTCGATGCGATACGTTCCGGGGACGGGCGCACCCATATGTCGAGATCTTCGGTTGCGCGGCTGATCGTGCGCTGCCAGAGCGTGCGCGCCGACCACCAGAAACTCAGCGCCCTCGCCGGATAACGCGAGCAACATCTCGACGAAGTCGCGATTCACGCCAACCTGGTTCCTTGAATGCCCATGCAGTCTTGGTGATCTCCCACACCATGTCGATTCGCTCGGCAGGAGTCAGCGCGAGGATTTCCGGAGCGATGCGCGGCTCTTCGCCCAATCTGTACTTGCGTACGGTGACGTTGCGCCGGCCCGTCATGTGCGAATTATAAGCCCCGGTACTGCGCCTTCACCCAATCCGCTTCCTCGCGCGGCAACGCCTCCCCCACCGCCGCCGCCGAAGCGACCTGCTTCGCGTTGCGCTGGCCGAGGAGGACGCACGCGGTGAGGTTGTCGGTGAGGAGAGACCCGACGACCGCATGCAGCACGGGCTCCGCGTGCGAAGCGAAACGTGTGCGCATGGCCGCGGCAGCGTGTTGGTAGCGCGCGATCGCGGCGGGGTCGCGAAAGTCGTCGATGCCGCTGCGGAAGTCGCCTTCGTCGAACGCGACGGGAGCGTCGTATTTGCCGAGGAGAAGGCCGTGCTTGAGCGGGGAAAAGAACGCGACGCCGGTGTCGTGCGCGTCCACCCATGCCTTCAGGCCCGACGATTCGTACGCGTCGTCGACGAGGTTGCGGTACGGCTGCACGACATCGGGATCGACGCGCGGCGCAAAACGCAGGATGCGTGAAGCATCCCAGTCGGAAAGGCCGATGAAACGCACCTTGCCTTCGTCGCGCAGGCGATGCATGGTCTCGAGGGCACCGTCGAAATAGCGATCGTCAGGACCGAAATCGCAGTGATGAAAGTAGTGCAGGTCGAGGACGTCCGTACGCATGTTGCGCAGCGAGCGCTCGGCCTGTTCGCGCATGAACTTCGGATCGTAAGGATGATTGGCGGGTCCGTAGACGTAGCCGAACTTCGTGGCGAGGAAGATCTCCGAGCGCGGCACCTCGGACCACACCTGCCCGATCAACTCCTCGGCGTGCCCGTTGCCGTACGCATCGGCCGTGTCCCAATGCGTGATGCCCGCACGGTACGCGGCGACGAGCGCCTCTCGCGCCTGCGCGTCGTCATGGCCGCTCCAACCGACGGAAGTGCCGTCCGGCGTGACGTTCGGGCCGCCATGCCCCCAGGTGCCGAGGGAGACGGCGGGAACGTGGGTGTTGGTGCGGCCGAGGCGGATGTGGCGCATGGGAGAGGGAGTATAAAAGGCCGGGCCGGGAGCAGGGATGCGGGATGAAGGATGAGGGATGCGTCGTGAACTGTGTGTTCTGTGCGGATGTGCACCAGGCGGGAGAGATCGTGTTCGAGGATGCGAGTGCGTGGGTGCTCGTGCATCCGGATTGGTCGCCGCGCGGGCATGTGATGATCGTGGCGAAGCGGCATGTCGAGAACGCGAGCGAATTGGCCGAGCAGGAGTGGCTGCGTGTCGCCAGCGTCTGGCATCGGGCGGAGAAGGCGATCCTCGAAGTGACGCAGGCGCAGAGGGCGATGATCCTCAAACTCGGCATCGTCACCGCCCATCTGCACGTGCATGTCTACCCCGTTGCGGCGACCGCGTCGCGCGACGAAGTGTTCGCGGCGTTCGATGGGAAGAAGAGCGAATCACGCGATGCGTCCTTCGTCACAAATCTCCGCGCTCTCTTGACTCCTGCTCCCCGCTGAATGACCATTCAGTCCGCGATGCCGACCGCCACCGAAGCCGATTCCTTCCGCGGTACCTCCAAACGCGAGCGCATTCTGCGCGCCTCCGTCGACGTCTTTGCCGAGCACGGTTACTTCAACGCCAAAGTCGCCCAGATCGCCAAAGCCGCGGGCGTCGCGGACGGCACGATCTACCTCTACTTCGACGGGAAGGAAGATCTCCTCATCACGATCTTCCGGGAGTACACGCGCAACTACCTGCACTCGCTCGAACAGCGGCTCGCCAACGTGAACCGCGCCGAGGAGCGCCTCCGCGTCGCCGTCCGCCACCACCTCGAGACCCTCGGCCGCGACCGCAGCCTCGCCGTCGTCGCCCAGGTCGAGCTCCGCCACAGCCTCAAGTTCATGAGCCTCTTTTCGCAGCAGGAGGTCGCGGACTACCTCAACGTCATCCGCAAGATCGTCGAGCACGGCCAGGAGGAAGGCACCTATCGCCGCAACGTCCACCCGCAGCTCGTCGCGAAAGCGATCTTCGGCGTCCTCGACGAAATGGTGACGTCGTGGATCCTTTCGGAAAAAACATACGACCTTCCCGCGCAGGCCGAGCAGGTCGCGGACTTAATCCTGACCGGTTTGTTGTAGAAGGAGGGCGGTGCAGCGCCTCTCCGACAACGACAAGATCTTCCTCGCGATCTGCGTCGCGCTCGTTCTCTCTTCAGTCGCGATCGTCATCCGCTATTTCGACGCCGCGTTTCCGCAGGCCGCCGTCGACTTCAAAGTCGATCGCAACACCTCCTCCGCGATCGCCGAACGTTTCCTGAAAGCGCAGCGTGTCGACGTCCGCGGGATGAAGCACGCCGCGCGCTTCGAGTCCGACGACACCGCGCGCATCTTCCTCGAGCGCACCATCGGACTCGAAGAAGCGAACCGCGTCACGGCCGAACAGGTCCACGTCTGGGCGTGGCGCCATCGCTGGTTCCGTCCGCTCGTCGAAGAGGAGTACAGCGTCGACGTCGCCCCCTCCGGCGAGATCATCGGCTTCACGCATCGCATCCCCGAGGAGCGGGCGGCGCCGCCGTCGAGCGCGGAACCGCCGCTCGCGTTTCTGACCGGCATCGGCATCAACGCCGCCGATCTCAACCTCGTCGACCAGAGCGAGCGCAAGCTCCCGAACCGCGTGCAGCGCATCTTCACGTGGGAATCGTCGAGCGTGCGTCCCGCCGGCGCGCCGTACCGCCACACCGTCACCGTCGACGGCAATCTCGTCACGTCGTACGCGCAGCACCTCAAAGTTCCGGACGGATGGATCCGCGCCTATCAGGAACTGCGCTCGAAGAACATCGCCGCAGGGCGCGTCGATCTGATCTTCCACGCGGTGCTGCTCGTGGCCGCGGTGGTCGTCTTCATCGTCCGCCTCCGCCGCGGCGATCTCCCGCTGCGCTTCCTCCTCGGCATCGGTCTCGGCTCGATGCTGCTCGTCGGCGGCGTCGCCGTCAACAACATGCCGGCGCAGCTCGCGTACTACGACACCACGGAGTCGTACGCCGCGTTCATCGGACGCCTCCTCGTCTTCGACGGCGTCCTGCAGAGCCTCGGCACGGCGATGCTGCTCATCGTCCTCGTCGGCTCCGGCGAGGTGCTCTATCGCGAGCGCCTGCCGAAGCAGCTCGCCATGCCGCGCATCTGGTCGCGCAAGGCACTGGCCTCGAAGCGCGTCTTCCTCTCGCTGATCCTCGGCTACGCGCTCGTCCCCGCCTTCATCGCCTACCAGGTCGTCTTCTACCTCGGCGCGCGCAAGTTCGGCGCGTGGGCGCCGGCGGAAGTGCCGTACGACGACCTCCTCAACAGCGCGCTGCCGTGGGTGGCGGTGCTGTTCGCGGGATTCTTCCCCGCCGTCTCCGAGGAGTTTCTGTCGCGGGCGTTCTCGATCCCGATCATCCAGAAGCTCGTGCGCTCGCGCTGGACCGCCATCATCCTCGCGGGCTTCATCTGGGGCTTCGGACATTCGACGTATCCGAACCAGCCGTTCTGGATCCGCGGCGTCGAAGTCGGCATCGCCGGCATCATCGCGGGCGTGCTCATGGATCGTTTCGGCCTCCTGCCGCTGCTGATCTGGCACTACACCATCGACGCCGTCTACACCGCGACGGTGCTGTTCTCCTCGGGCAACACGTACTACATCGTCTCGGCGGCCATGGCCAGCCTCGTCTTCGCCGTGCCGCTGATCGTGTCCATCGCGCTGTACGTGCGCAACAAAGGATTCATCCCCGACGACGATCTGAACAACGCCTCGATGCCCGTCGCACCGCCGGAGCCGGAACCCGAGACGGCCATCGCCGCGGCGCAGTTCCCCGAAGCGCAGCGCGTGACGCGCACGCGTGTGATCGTCTGCGTCGCGCTCGTCATCGCCGCCGCGGTCGCCATCGCAATCCGCCCGTCCTCGCCGAGCGATGCGATGAACTACCGCATCAGCAGCGACCGCGCGAAACAGATCGCGCGCGACTTCGTCGGCCGCGTGCGCCACGCGTACGTCATCGCCACGCCCGTCGAAGGATTCCGCTCGTGGGATGCGAGCTCGTCGCGCGAAGACGGCGGCGCACCGGGCGGCTTCGACGACATCGCCGCAACGTGGCTCGTACGCAGCGGCACGAGCGTCGAAACACTCATCGACATCTTCCGCACGCGCATCCAGGCCGGCACCTGGACCGTGCGATTCTTCACGCCGCTGCAGAAGGAAGAGCTCTTCGTCGAGGTCGACCCGCGCACGGAGCGAGTCCTCGGCTTCCATCTCTATCTCGACGAAGAAAAGCCGGCGCGATCGCTGTCGCGCGAAGAAGCGCTCGCGCTCGCGCAGGGCACGTTCGATGGCTTCGGCATCGACGTCACCGCATTCGAGCTGAAGGAAGCGCTGAGCTTCCAGCAGCCGCGGCGCCGCGACTGGCTCTTCCACTTCGACGAGCGCACGCCGCTCGCACCGCGCGCGTTCCGCCGCGTCACCGTGCGCGTCGCGGGCGGCGAAGTCACGCAGTTCACGAAGTCGGTCAAGATCCCCGACAGCGTCTATCGCGAAGCGACGACGCAGACGCTGCTGAACGTGGTCCTGTTCGCGATCAAGATCCTCGGCCTCGTCACACTGCTCGCGTTCGTCATTGCCGGACTCGTGACGGCCACGCGCGCGCACGGGCTGCCGTGGAAGCGCGCGCTGCGCTGGTCGCTGATCCTCTCCGTGATTCCGATCGCCGGATTCGCGGTGCGTTCCGAGGCTTTGCTGTTCGGGTACTCGACGGCGATGGCGTGGGAGACGTTTCGCGTCGGCCTCGTCACCTCGTTCGTGCGCGAAGTGGGACTGCAGACGGGCCTCATGTTCCTCGCCCTGGCCGGACTCGAGGCCGCGGTGCCGTACGCGCTCAGCCTCGTGACGCGCGACGGGCGCGCGCGCTTCGGCCGCGCGGCGGTGATCGCCGCCGTCACGGCTCTGGCCATCGCCACGCTGTACGACGCGGCCATGCAACTGCTCGCGCACGCGTTTCCGCAGTCGGCGTCGGTGTCCCTGAACACACCGCTCGAAGTCGCCACCGCGTTGCCGGCGCTCGTCGAGTTCGGGCAGGCGCTCTTCGGCGCCGTCATCTTCGCTGCCGCCATCGCTCTTTTCACGACCGCCGTACGCAAGCACGTCGCGGCGTTCACGATCGCGGCGATCTTCTGTGCGTCCGTCGATCCGCTGGCCACCGCATCGCAGACGCCGATGATGCTGGCCCGCGCGCTCCTCATCGCGCTGCTCGTGTGGGTCGCCGCGCGTTACGTGCTCGACGGCAATCCGCTGGCGTGGCCGCTCGCGGCATTCCTCGGCTCGATGACGCAGGCCGCGGCAATGCTGCTCGAACACCAGCGCACAGACCTGCAGGGCAATGCGATCGCGCTGATCGTCATCGCGCTCGCTGCCATCGCCTGGATGGTGCGTCCCCCTACAATGTCCCGGACTTTATGAACCTCGGAATCCAAGACTTCACCTGGCAGGATCTTCACGACTACAAACGCCTCGCCGACCTCGCGCTCACGTTCGACCGGTTCGTCGAAGAGCACGACGGCGATCTGTTTGCGCGCTTCGACGCGTATCGCCACGCGGTGCAGAGCGGCGCGGAGCAGGGCGGGCTCGGCGCGCCGGAAGAATCGGCGCTGCTGATCGCCGTCGGGCGCGAGCTCGGACTGTTCCTCACGCAGCTCTTTCACGTCGAGCCGAACGTCGCTGCATTGCATGCACGCGCGGATCGCGATGCACAGGTGGCGCGCTTCAAACGCGAGTTCGTGGCGAAACGCGTCGCGAAGATTCAGGCGCCGAAACCGACGAACGACCTTGCGGTCGCAGCGCTGATCAAGACCGTCGCGGTCGGCGAGCACGATGAAGAGCTCGCGCTGGCGATGACCGCCAACCGCCTGCTCGATTTCGAGAAAGACTATCCACGCGGCGCGAAGGAATGGACGCCGTCGCGCGAGACGCAGCATGCCGTCGATCAGTTGCGCGAGCGCCTCGATCCGCCGCTCTTCAGTGAGACCATCACCCGCCGCGACCGCGTCAATTCCGCGGAATCCGCGGCGCGCGAAGCAGCAGCGGTGCACGCGCTCAGCGATCTGCTCGCCGACTGGACGGCGCGCCACTGGAAGGCTGGACGCTTCGATGGCTGGACCTCGTTCCGCCTCCCGAAGCCGCTCGTGTTCGACAAGCTCGTGCCGACGGAACCGGTCGACGAGCATCGCTTCGGCGGCGAGCATCACGAGTTCCGCCGCCGCGACGCGTTCCATCTCACCGACTTCCGCATGAACCCGCGCGAGGTCGCGGACGAGGCGCACTACTGCATCTACTGTCACGAGCGGAAGAAAGACTCCTGCTCGCACGGGTTTCCGCAGAACAACACGTTCAAGCCGAACCCGCTCGGCATGCCGCTGGAGGGGTGTCCGCTCGACGAGAAGATCGGCGAGATGAACATCCTGCGCGCGGGCGGCTCGTCCATCGCGGCGCTCGCGGTGGTGATGATCGACAACCCGATGTGCCCCGGCACCGGCCACCGCATCTGCAACGACTGCATGCGCGCGTGCATCTTCCAGAAGCAGGACCCGGTCAACATCCCGCAGATCGAAACGGGCGTGCTCACGGACGTTCTCTTCCTGCCGTGGGGCTTCGAGATCTATTCGCTGCTCACGCGCTGGAATCCGCTCAACGCGCGCCGTCCGCTCGCGCTGCCGTACAACGGACGCAACGTGCTCGTGGTCGGACTCGGACCGGCGGGCTACACCCTCGCGCACTACCTCGCGAATGAAGGCTTCGGGGTCGTTGCCATCGACGGTTTGAAGATCGAGCCGCTCGATCGCGATCTCCTCGAGAAGCCGATCAAAGACGCGCGCACGCTGTGGGAAGACCTCAACGACCGCATCCTCGCCGGCTTCGGCGGCGTGTCCGAGTACGGCATCACCGTGCGCTGGGACAAGAACTTTCTGAAAGTCATGCGCATCGCCCTCGAGCGCAAGCAGAATCTGAAGATGTACGGCGGTGTGCGCTTCGGCGGCACGCTGACCATCGAGGAAGCGTTCGACGAGCTCGGGTTCGATCACATCGCCATCGCCGCGGGCGCGGGCACGCCGACGATCGTGCGCATGAAGAACAATCTCGTGCGCGGCATGCGGCAGGCGTCCGATTTCCTGATGTCGCTGCAGCTCACCGGAGCGTTCAAGCAGAACTCCCTCGCCAACCTGCAGGTGCGTTTGCCGGCGGTCGTCATCGGCGGCGGACTCACCGCGATCGACACGGCCACGGAGCTGTTCGCGTACTACCCGGTGCAGGTCGAGAAGGTGCTCGCGCGTTACGAGGCGCTGAGCGCCGACTTTGGCGAAGCGCAGGTGCGCGCGGGATATGACGCCGAGGAGTTGCTCGTGCTCGACGAGTTCCTCGAGCATGGGCGGGCGGTGCGGGCGGAACGCGAGCGCGCGTCCGCGGCCAACGAGGCGCCGGACTTCATTCCGCTCGTGCGTGCGTGGGGCGGCGTGACGATCGCGTACCGCAAGTCGATGCTCGATTCGCCCGCGTATCGCCTCAACTACGAGGAGATCGAGAAGGCGTTCGAGGAAGGGATCGCGTACGCGGACATGCTCTCGCCGGTCGAAGCGGTGTCCGACGAATTCGGCCACGTGCGCTCGCTCCTCTTCGAGAAGCAGGTCGTCGAGGACGGACGCTGGAAAGATTCGGGCGAGATCATCGAGCTGCCCGCGCGTTCGGTGATGATCGCGGCCGGCACCGCGCCGAATGTGATCTACGAAAAGGAACACCCAGGCACGTTCAAGCTCGACAAGTGGAAGCAGTTCTTCCAGTCGTATTCGCTGGGCGAAGGGCTCGAGCTGATCGAGGACGACGAGGTGGCGCGCGAGCGCGGCTTCTTCACCTCGTATCAGCATCCGGCGCGCCGCGAGAAGCTGATCACGTTCTACGGCGACAACCATCCGCGCTACGCCGGTAACGTCGTCAAGGCGATGTCGTCCGCCAAATACGGTTATCCGCACGTGGTCCAGGTCTTCGCCGGCGAGTTGATGCGCATGGAGCGCACGCCCGAAGCGCAGACCGCGCGCGATGCGAAATGGCAGCAGCTCGTGGCCACGCTCGACGAAGGCCTCATCGCGCACGTGCACGAAGTGAATCGCCTCACGCCCACCATCGTCGAAGTGGTCGTGCGCGCACCGTTTGCCGCGCGGCACTTTCTGCCGGGACAGTTCTTCCGCCTGCAGAACTTCGAGATGTTCGCGCCGCAGATCGGCGGCTCGGCGATGGCGATGGAGGGCATCGCCCTCACCGGCGCTTCAGCCGATCCGTCGACCGGCCTGCTGTCCGTGATCGTGCTGGAGATGGGCGGCTCGTCGCGTCTCTGCGCGACGCTCAAACCGGGGGAGCCCGTCGTGCTGATGGGACCCACCGGCGCACCGACGGAGATCCCGAGAAACGAGACCATCCTCCTCGCCGGCGGTGGCCTCGGCAACGCCGTGCTCTTCTCCATCGCGCGAGCGCTGCGCGAGAACGGCTGCCGCGTCGTCTACTTCGCGGGTTACAAGAAAGCGCAGGACGTCTTCAAGCGCGACGAGATCGAAGCGGGGACCGATCAGGTGATCTGGTCCGTCGACGCGGGCGAACCGATCGAGCCGCGGCGCGAACAGGACCTCGCCTTCGTCGGCAACATCGTGCAGTCGATGCTCTGGTACGCGTCGCAGCCGCGCATGTTCGATTTGCGCGACGCCGAACGCCTCATCGCCATCGGCTCCGACGGCATGATGCGCGCCGTCAAAGACGCGCGCCACGCGCTCCTCGCGCCGCACCTCAAGCCCGGCCACATCGGCATCGGCTCGATCAACTCGCCGATGCAATGCATGATGAAACAGGTCTGCGCGCAATGCCTCCAGCGGCACGTCGATCCCGTGACGGGCAAGGAGTCGTTCATCTTCTCCTGCTTCAACCAGGACCAGCACCTCGACGAGGTCGACTTCGTCAACCTTCGCGCGAGACTGCGCCAGAACACCGTGCTGGAGAAGCTCACGAACCTCTGGCTGACGAAGGTGTGGAGCGCGGAAGGGAGTCGCATTTCCTCATGACCATCGTGGCAGGAAAGTCGTCAACGGCCGCATCGAGGTCGAGGACGTCGACTTGCCCGGAGGCGCGGACGTGACGGTCTACCTACGCACCTGCTGGTGAGGAGTTCCGCCTCAGTGAAGAACAGGAGGCGGAGCTCGAGGCCTCGATGGTAGAGATCGACCGCGGCGAGTTTTTCGGGCGGATCGGATATTTCCTGGACTACCGGCTCACCGACGATGCCGTCGTCGAGATTCCTGCCATCTGGCACGCCTCACGCGGGTCGAGACCGAAACTATGACTGCGGCACACGATCAGCCGGCCGCAATGAGGTTCGACACTTCTTCCGGGTGCGAGACGTTGCAGGCGTGCGCGCCAGGGACCACCATGACCCGCACGCGGCGACGGTCGGGGATGGGATCGCGTTCGCCGGCGATGCAGAGCGCGTCGTCCGGAGGAGCGGCAGCGACGTCCGGCACGAAACGTCGCCACGTCGAATACCACCGCGCCAGCCCCACGCGCCAGTACGCGGGCAAGACGAATTTGTAGAGCGACAGTGGCTCGCGCAGCGCGTCGAGCATGAGCATCGTGAACAGGCGCAGCGTCGCGAAGCGGGAGCGGGTCCACAGCGGACCGATCATCACCGAGCGCCGCACGAGATCGGGCCGCCGGCGCGCGAGATGCGCGACGGTATTGCAGCCGATCGAATGTCCCACCCACACCGCGTCGCGAATGCCTGACGCATCCGCCCACGAAGCGAGCAGCTCCGCGTGTGCGGCAGGACCCGACGCCGGCGCATTCACGCTCTCGCCAAATCCGGGGATGTCCGGCGCGATCGAATGAAGGCCGCGCGCGTGGAGCGCCCGTGCGAGTCGCGAAAAGTAACGGCTCGACATCCCCAGCCCATGTACGAGGACGACATCGCGATTGCGTCCCGCCTCCCGATGCGCGATCCCGTTCGTCCATCCTGCGACGCCCCACCCGAACGCGGGCGCGTGTGTGTCGGAAACCGGCGCCGCTTCGACCTCGTCAAAGAACGACAGCGCGATCCGATTGAACTCCTCCGGTGCATCCCACATCGCGACGTGCGCCGCGTTTGGAATCACCACCAGCCGCGATCCTGAGATCTCGCGCTGCATCGCCTCGCCGTACTGCAGCGGCACGAGCGGATCGCCCGCGCCCCACACGAGCAGCGTCGGAACGCGAATCGCGTGCATGCGCTCGCGCAGATCGCCGAGGACCACGCGCACGCCTGCCACCGCGATCGACGCCGGTCCCGCGCGCATCGCATCCGGCAACAGCACGCGCGCAATGCCCGGTCCACCGTACGGCGGATGCGGCAGCGGCCGGATGTGCGGAAGGGGGTCGAAGCGGAACGGCATCCCCGCGGCATTCACGAGCAGCAGCGAGCGCACGAGCTCCGGATGCTCGCTCGCCACGCGAATCGCGAGATGCCCTCCCATCGAATGCCCGACGAGATGCACCGGCTCGCCGAACGTCGCCAGCCAGCGCGCGAGCAGCGACGCGATCTCCCCGAACGACGGTGGCACCAGCCGTCGATTCCGTCCGAAACCGACGAGATCCACCGCCGCGACGAGGTGCTTCTCCGCCAGCGCGTCGACGTTCCGCGTCCACCACCGCGCCGACCCGCTCAGGCCATGCACGAGCGCCACCGGCGTTCCCGCGCCCGAGCGCGTCTCCCACAGCGAGTACGGCGGAAAGTCGAGCCGCGAAGACACCCGTTACCGCATGCGGCCCTGTTCGACCATCAGACAGCGGTCCTGCACGACCTTGATCCCCGCCTCCGCCAGCCGCTGCGCCGCCTCGTCATTGCGAATGCCGAGCTGGAACCACACGTACTTTGGCTTCGCCGCGAGGATGTCGTCGACGTGCGGCGGGATGTCGCCGGGGCGGCGGAACACGTTGACCATGTCGATCGGGCGTCCGATCGCCGCGAGCGTCCGGAACACCGGCTTGCCGAGGATCTCGGTGACGTCGGGGTAGTAGACGGGAACGGGGATGATCTCGTAGCCCGCGCGATCCATGTGCGCCGCCACGTAGTGCGACGGCTGCCCCGCCGCAACCTCGGGCTTGATGCCGAGGACGGCGATCGTCTTCGTGTCGTGGAGCATTTCGGCGATGCCGCGGGCGTCGTTGATCAGGTTCTGTTTCCAATCTGCCATGTCGTAACGTTACCAGACGTAGAAAAATGGGTATATGCTTATGCGCCATAAACCGGAGAGCCCGACCGCATGAAACGTACAGTCCTTGGTGTCTTTGCCATCCTCGTCGCCGCCTCCTCCTTCGCCCAGGAGGCGACGCAGCGATACCTGGTCGGCACCAAACGTCCGGCGCTGGCCGGCTCCCTGAAATTCGTCAAAGACATCGTGGACAGCGACACCGGGGCGCGCGACCTCAGCGCGTTCGGGATCATCGACGGCTTCGCCATCGACCTCACCGCGGCGGAAGCCGCACACCTGGCTGCTTCGAATGAAGTGCGCTGGATCGAGCCCGTCACCAGGCGATACGCGTTCGCGCAGCAGCGCAATCTTCGCGGCCAGACGACGCCGAACGGCGTCAACGCCGTCGGCGCCCCCGGCGCGCGCGTCGCCACGCCGTCGGGCGACGTGAACGTCGTCGTGATCGACTCGGGCGTCGATTACAACCACGACGAGCTCAAAGGCATCTGGCGCGGCGGCCTCAACACGCTCGCCGGAAACACCGATCCGTTCGACGACAACGGCCACGGCACGCACATCGCCGGCACGATCGCCGCGGCCGACAACAGCCTCGGCGTCATCGGCGTCGCCCCGAAGAACATCCGTCTCTGGAGCGTGAAGATGCTCGACGAGACGGGCACCGGCACGAACGAAGACCTCATCAAAGCCATCCAGTGGGTCGCCGCGCAGAAGGAAGTCCTCGGCGGCAACTGGATCGTGAACCTCTCCCTCGGTGCGAAGAACGAGAGCGCCGGCGAGCGCGAGGCCTTCCAGGCTGCCGCGGACAAAGGCGTCCTGATGTTCGCCGCGACCGGCAACGCGTCAGCGCCCGACGCTCCGGCGCCGGTGGCGTATCCGGCGGCCTATCCGAGCGTCTACGCCGTCGGCGCGGTCAACGACAAGAACGTCCTCGCCTACTTTTCGAATCAGGGCCCCGAGGTCGACTTCGTCGCGCCCGGGGTCGACGTCCTCTCCACGCTGCCCGTCGGCAGCGACCTGATCGCCTACGTCCTCTCCGGCGCGTCGACGTACTTTGGTGCGCCGCTCATCGGCTCGGGCCTCGGCTCGCACACCACCGAATACGTGTACTGCGGCTTCGGCAAACCGGAAGAGTTCCCGGCGTCGGTGCGAGGAAAGATCGCGCTGATCAAGCGCGGCGGCGACATCACGTTCATGGAGAAGACACGCGCGGCCATCGCCGCGGGCGCGGTCGCCGTGGCCATCTTCAATCACGACGACTCGATGGGATCGTGGACCCTGCGGAGCGACGCGGCGGCGCAGAACTATCCGTGGCCGGTCGTCGTGCGCCTCTCGCTGCAGGACGGCGAAGCGCTCGTGAAGCGGGGCTCCGGCGTGATCACGCTCGCCAACGTCGGTGACGACTACGGAGAGAAGAGCGGCACGTCGATGTCCTGCCCCCATCTCGTCGGCGCGGCGGCGCTGCTCTGGACGCTCGCCCCAGCCGCGACGCCCGAGCAGATCGTCAACGCCCTCACCATCACCGCGATCGACCTCGGTGCCCCGGGACGCGATCCGGAGTACGGCGCGGGGCAGGTCGACGTCCTCGCCGCGGCCAAACTCCTTGCAGGCAATGCTTTTACCGGAATCTCGTCGGGCCGTCCGCTCGGGAAACGAGGCGGCCATTGACCTTCACAGTCCAAGGACCTTCACCTGCGTAAAATAACTTAACGTTTCGTACCGTTGTCGGTTCGGTCTACTCAGGAGGAAGGAATGTCTCGACGCCCCTATGCCGTGATGGCTGCTCTCGCGCTCGCCGCGCCGCTCGCGCTTGCTTCGGATGCGAATGATCGCGTCTGCACCCGCGACGTCATCCCCGGTTTTTCCCAGATCCGCCCCGAACTGGCGGCGCTGTTCGTCCCCGCTGCTGAACCGGTCGATACCGGCGATGCAGTGTTCACCACCGGTCCGCTCGAGTTGCTCGTCGTGCGCCTCGGCGAGGACGGCAAGCCCGTCGCCGTCTGCGTCGACAACGAAGAGGCCGCGCAGAAGTTCCTCGACGCGCCCATCCAGCGCGTCGTCACCAAGCAGGCGAAGGAGCAGTAAACGACCATGCGCCGGCTTCTTCTCGTCTCGCTTCTCTCCCTCCTCGCGACCAGTGCCTTCGCCGGCACGGGCCGCGTCGTCATCGTCAACACCGATCCCGCGGGCGTCGGGTTCAACGATCCCACTCCCGTCGAGCCGGTCGGCGGCAACAGCGGCACGACCCTCGGCAAGCAGCGCCTCAACGTCTTCGAAGCCGCGGCCGAGCGGTGGAGCGCCATCCTCGACACGAACGTCAACGTGATCGTGCAGGCGTCGTTCTCCCCGATCCCCGGCTGCACCGAGACCGACGCAATCCTCGGTCAGGCCGGACCGCTGCGCTGGGTGCGCGACTTCGCGAACGCACCGAAAGCGAACACCTGGTATCCGGTCGCGCTCGCGAACAAGCTCTCGGGCTCCGATCTCGACACCGGCAACGACATCATCGTCCGCTTCAACGCCGACGTCGACAACAACGTCTGCCTCGGCGAGTCGAACTGGTATTACGGCTTCGACGGCAACAACGGCACGCACTCCGATCTCTTCGTCGTGACGCTGCACGAGATCGCGCACGGCCTCGGCATCTCCGGTGCCGCCACCGCGCCGAACTTCTCGCAGGGCCGTCCGGCGGTGTTCGACACCCTCACGCTCGACCTCAGCGCGGGCCGCACGTGGAACCAGATGAACGACAACGAGCGCCGCCTCTCGCTCACCAACACGGGCAACGTCGTCTGGAACGGCGAGCACGTGAAGCAGATGGTCGGGCGCTGGCTGCAGCCGGTCACGACGCTCAACATCAGCGAGCCGCAGGTGCTCGCACGCGACTACGACCTCGGCTTTGCCGGCGGCTTCGGCGCGCGTCCGAACCTCAGCGCGTTCAGCGGCTCGATCGTGCGCGTCACCGACGTCGCCGACACCGACGGTCCCACGACGTTCGACGGCTGCACCGCCTACACGAATGTGGACGCGATCCCCGGCAAAGTGGCGATGGTCGACCGCGGCACGTGCACATTCGTCGTCAAAGCGCGCAACGCGCAGGCCGCGGGCGCGACCGCGCTCATCGTCGTCGACAACAACAAAGACACCTGCATTCCGCCCGCAATGGGCGGTGAAGCCACGGACATCACGATCCCCGTCATCAGCATCAGTCAGACCGATGGCGACATCATCAAAACTCAACTCGCCGCGAATGCAAACGTGAATGCATCGCTGCGAAACGACCCGACGCAGCTTGCCGGAACGAAGAACGGATACCTCCGTCTCTACGCGCCGTGCACGAACGACCCGGGCTCGTCCACGCATCACTGGGACGTAACGGCGACGCCGAACCTGCTCATGGAGCCGAGTGTCAACTCGGACCTGCTGCATGGCGTCGACCTGACCGTCTATCAGCTTCTCGACATGGGCTGGTCGCTGCCTCCGCGCACCGGCCGTCCTGCCGGCAAGCGCTGAACGGAGCCGTCAATCAAAATGAAACGCGGTATCGCAGTCCTCCTCGGGTTCTTCCTCACGTTTCCGCTCCTCGCGGCGGAGACGCAGCGTTATCTCGTGTCCACGCGCGGCGGTACCAAAGCCACCGCGCGTACGCGGGTCGCGAGCAATGCCGCACTGGCCGCCGAGCGGCAGGTGCGCACGTTCCGTAACGTCAACGCCTTTGCCGCGAACCTCACGGCCGAGGAGGTGGCGGAGCTGCGGCAGTCGGGAGACGTGATCGTGGAGCCGGTGATCGAGCGCTCGCTCGACTCCGCCGACCTCGCCGGCTTTCCCGCCCGCGTGCGCACGAACGAGGAAGTGACGCCGCAAGCCGATCCGCAGGAGATCCCGTGGGGCCTGCAGATGATCCACGCGAAGGACGTGTGGAACGTCACGCGCGGCGAGAACGTGAACGTCGTCGTGATGGACACCGGCATCGACTACTCGCATCCCGATCTGCAGGATGCGTACGTCGGCGGCTACAACGTCTTCGATCCGTCGAAGACCCCGATGGACGGACACCGTCACGGCACGCACGTCGCCGGCACGATCGCCGCGGCGGACAACGACTTCGGCGTGATCGGCGTCGCGCCGAAGGTCAAGCTGTGGGGCGTGAAGGTCCTCGCCGATGACGGCCGCGGGACGAACGAGACCGTCGCCGCGGGCTTCGACTGGGTGATGAGCAAACAGAAGGAGCTCGGCGGACGCTGGGTGATCAACCTCTCGCTCGGCTCGACCATCGCGTCGGAGATCGAGGAGAGAGCCGTCTCCGACACGCTGTCGCAGGACATCGTCATCGTGGCGTCGGCGGGCAACCGCTCGATCGACGCGCTGAAGTATCCGGCGAAGTATCCGGGCGTCATCGCGGTCGGCGCGATCGACATCAACAGCGAGAAAGCGTACTTCTCGAGCTATGGCGTCGGTCTCACGATCATGGCGCCGGGCGTCGACGTGCGCTCGACCATCATCAAGGGCATTCAGGAGTCGACCGACATCCGTACGTCGAACGAGCTGCTCGAGGCGTGGCGCGTCACCGGCTCGCCGTACGCGTCGGTCACGGCGCGCGTGCTCGATTGCGGCATCGGCCTGCCGACGGATTTCCCCTGGGACATCCGCGGCAAGATCGCGCTCATCCGCCGCAGCTCGGGCATGTCGTTCCGCGAGAAAGTGCGCAACGCGCATGAAGCCGGTGCGGCTGCCGTGATCATCGCCACGTTCGAGGAAGACCGGGCGCCGAGCGGCGACTGGACGCTGCCGCCGCTCACCCCCGACCCGTTCTGGGAGTCGTATCCGTTCCCGCTCACGGTCGGGACGTACTACGAGACCGGCGAGAAGCTGGCGAAATCCAGCAGCCCGATCACGGTCTCGCACCGTACCGCGCTGTATGGCGAGATGGACGGCACGTCGATGGCGGCACCGCACGTCACCGGCACGGTGGCGCTGATGCTCTCCGCCGCCCCGGATCTTGCGGTCGCGCAGATCGACTACGTGCTGCGCCACTCGGCGCACGACATCGACGTTTCCGGCTGGGACTACAACACGGCGTGGGGCATCGTCGATGCGTTCGCCGCCGCGAAGTGGGTCGCGCCGCAGAAGTTCGGCGTCTCTCCGCCGCCACCGGTGGTCTCACCGAAACGGCGAGCGGTTCGCTAGAGAACACTCACGAGGCCGGGCTTAAACGCCCGGCCTTGTTGTATACAATGCGCCCCGCTGACGCGCGCCCCTCGCGCGATCCTTGTTGAAGAACGCAGGAACGGAGACTCACCACATGCGGATCGGCGTACCGACCGAAATCAAAGACAACGAATATCGCGTAGGCATGACGCCCGGCGGCGTCCGCGACCTCGCGTCCGACGGCCATGAAGTGTTCGTGCAGAAGGGCGCCGGCAACGGCAGCGGCTTCGGCGACGACGAGTACGAAAGCGCGGGCGGCAGGATCCTCCCCGACGCCGACGCCGTCTACAACGAAGCCGAGATGATCGTGAAGGTGAAAGAGCCGATCGAGGCCGACCTCGCGCGCCTCAAGGACGGTCAGCTTCTCTTCACGTACCTCCACCTCGCGCCGGTTCCGGACCTCACCGCCGCGCTGCTCAAAAAGAAGATCACCGGCGTCGCGTACGAGACCATCACCGACGAGCGCAAACGCACGCTGCCGCTGCTCACGCCGATGTCGGAAGTCGCAGGACGCATGTCCGTGCACGTCGGCGCGTACTACCTGCACAAGCCGAACAACGGCCGCGGCGTCCTCCTCGGCGGCGTCCCGGGCACGCTGCCCGCGGACGTGATCATCATCGGCGGCGGTGTCGTCGGCACGAACGCCGCGAAGATGGCCGTCGGCCTCGGCGCGCGTGTCACGATCCTCGACGTCTCGCTCGACCGCCTGCGCCAGCTCGACGACATCTTCCGCGGTGAAGTGCAGACCCTCGCCTCGAGCCGCGCGCATCTCGAAGACGCCGTGCGCCGCGCGGACCTCCTCATCGGCGGCGTGCTCATTCCGGGCGCGGCCGCACCGAAGCTCGTCACGCGCGAGATGATCGGGCAGATGAAAAAAGGCTCGGTCATCGTCGACGTCGCCATCGACCAGGGCGGCTGCGTCGAGACCGCGCATCCGACCACGCACTCGAATCCTGTTTACGAAGTCGACGGCGTGGTGCATTACTGCGTCGCCAACATGCCGGGCGCCGTGCCGCGCACATCGACGATCGCGCTCACGAACGCGACGCTGCCGTACACGCGCACGCTCGCGCGCCACGGCTTCGAGAAGGCCGTGCGCGAGAACGCCGGTCTCGCCGAAGGGGTGAACGTCTACCAGGGCGAGATCACTTACGAAGCGGTGGCCACCTCGCAGGATCGCAAATACACCGCACTCTCATCGCTGCTCTAGCGCGATGACCATCATCCGCACTTCGCTGCTGCAGAACGGCGTCCTCCGTCAGGGGGACGCCGCTCTCATCGACGAGTGGGGCCGCGACTCGGACGACAGGCTCTGGGTCGACATCCAGAATCCCGATCACGAAACGATCGAGCCGATGCTCGAAAACCGGTTCGGCTTCCACGAGCTCGCGACCGAGGATTCGCTCTCGCCGAACACGCTCCCGAAGTACGACTCGTTCGCGAACTACGACTTTTTCATCTTCCGCACGGTCGACGTGCGCATCTCCGAGCACGCCTCCGAGACGTTCAAGATCGCCGCGTTCCTCGGACGCAACTTCCTCTTCACCGTGCATCGCCGTCCGCTGCCCGCGGTCGACAGCGTGCACCATCGCCTCCCCGCGGACCGACGCCTGCTCGAGCGCGGCCCCGATTTCCTGCTGTACTCGGTCGTCGACGCGATGGTGGACGCACACTTTCCGCTCATCGAGCAGATCGAAGAAGCGGTCGACGATCTGCAGGACCGCATCTTCGAGTCGGCCGAGGACATGCACCTCGACGAGCTGCTGCATCTCAAGCGCGACATCAACGTGCTGCGCCGCCACACCCTGCCGCAGCGCGAGCTGCTGAACCAGATCTCGCGCGGCGACGCTACGTTCGTACAGAAGCAGCACCTCATCTACTTCCGCGACGTGTACGACCACATGTTCCGCATCAGCGAAACAATCGACGTCGACCGCGATCAGATGACCGGAACGATGGACGCGTATCTTTCCGTCGTCGCGAACCGCACGAACGAGACGATGAAGGTGCTGACCATCTTCTCCGCGCTCATGCTCCCGCTGACGCTCATCGCCGGCATCTACGGCATGAACTTCGAGCACATGCCGGAGCTGCACTGGGTGCACGGCTACCCATTCGCCCTAGGCCTCATGCTCGGCGTCTCCGCGCTGATGATCGGCTACTTCGCGTGGAAAGGGTGGATCACCTGGCCGTTGCGGCGCGAGCGGCGACGGAAACAGGTGTAGCGGTGGCCTCCAGCCAGCGGTTCGCTCATAGAGATGCTTCGTGCGTGTCGTCGAAACGGTGGCTGCCCGCCCCCCGCAGCTCACCGGGCAACGGCTCCGCGCAACCGGAGGAGATCTATTCGATTGTTGAAATCACCCGAAGACGCGCGCACCTGAACGCAGGTGCGCGCGCCTCAGTGGGTTACAGCGGCGAGTACCCCAGTACGGTTGCAACAGGCGCGGCTGCGTCAATGGCGGCTGTCATGATGGTTACCGGTTCGATGTTATGGATTTCATCGGCCGTGATGCAGATCGGCTGACCGTTGCGCCGCGTCAGTGTCAGACCGCGATGATCCTTGACACCACACGGACGAATTGTCTCGCGGTACTCCCGCAAGTGATCCTGCAAATAACGGATGGCGACTTCCTCGCCGAGGAGAATGCCGTGCTCCCCGTCAGTCCGGAAATGAACACCTCCGAAATCACGGCCGAGCGCGACATTCGATGCGAGCTTATCGAGCTCGCCACCCACGGTCAGGCCGAGATTTTTCGGCGTCGCTTGCTGATCGAGCGGCGGCTGGCACCCCTGCGTCTTGCCTGACGCGGCTTTGACCTTCGTATTTGGGTCACGAATCGGAGCGGACTCGTCGAACAGCGCCTTGAGCACCGTCACGCAAGCCCCCGCTACTGTCGCATGTCCAGATGGCCAGGCTGGATGCGCGGGCGACCCTTCCGGGTACATCTGCGGCAACAGGAAGTTCCTCTCCCCACCACGACTCTTGTTGAAAGCCGCAACGCTGTTCAGGAGTTTCACGACCGGGCCGCTGCCAGCGGTAAGAAAGCCAGAAAGGCGCTCGCGAATCTGTAATCCGATCGTGTCGCCCGTCTTCGCATTCCGTGCGCGGTCAACCAGCGCCGCCATGACTTCGGGACGTGCTCGCCGAGCGACCAGCCACTTCTGCGTAAACGCCGCGCGCTCGGCGACCTCACGCACGCCGCCGAGAAGCGAGTAGATGTCGGAAGGACCGAGCGTTGGCCCGTCAGCTTCGTTCCTGTACGTGGGACGCTTTTCGTTGTTTCTGCAATCGGCCGGTGGTTTGTCGAGGCGCGCGTATGGCGATTGCGGCGAACGCGGATACGCATTGCCCACGAGGATGTCGGCGGCGCGGATGTACTCCTCATACACGTTGTCGACGTGAACGTAGTCGCCGAGGTGGCGTCCGGTGACGAGGGGTCCGAGACGGTGAAAATGGCCTTTCGGGTAGATCTCCGGCACGAAAGCATTCTGGACGCACGCGTACTCGCGACGGGTGCGAACGAAGTCGCGATCGGCGCCATGTGGAACGCGAAGAGGTTGACTCAACACGCGAGCGAACTTCCCGGCGCCGATGAGGTCCGCGACGTCCGCTGCGCAACCGGAAGGGAACAGCGGCGGCCGCGGGAACGTCAGGAAAACGGAGAGGTAGGCGCCCTCACGATCTCCAGGAGTCGAGCCGCGGAACAGGTTCGCCGCCGTCACCTGCAGGTCCGCCGCCGTGATTGCTTTGCCTTGGTGGTTGTAGCCCCACACGAACGCTTTTCCAAATGCGTTCAAAGCATCGATAACGCTCTTTGCGACCGCCCCGGCGTAGCCGCCGAGCGTCGCCTCGCGCAGCAATGCCATGCCGTATACCTCGACGATCTCCGCAGCCGATTCATTCGAGGCGAGGCTAATCTCCCGAAGCAGTTGCTGCTCATTTTCTTCGAGGTAAAGGAGAGTCGAAACGCGCAGCGAAGTGATATCGGGCCCTTTGATGCTGAATGCCTTCGACGAACGTGGATTGATGAGCACACGAGGGCGCGGCGGGTCTGGCGGGTCGGCAGGCGGAGTACGGTTGCACAACTCCAGGCAGTTCAACGCCTCAGAGTCGAAGTCACTCGACGCGGGCTTCCCGATGCCGAGCGCCTTGAGAAGCTGCTCATAGTTCTGAACCCCGCTGTTGCGATGGTCGGGACTACAGGCGTTGGGCGTTTCCGACAGCAAACCATCGTTGTCGTGCGCAAGGAGTTTGTGGAACGAAGCGGCGAACCGGGGGAAACCACCCTGATCATACGGTTTCTCATCAGGCGCCACCTCATTGGGGACGTCGTAGTACCTGCGCTCGATTTGTTTGTCGATCGCCTGCTCACGTTTCTCGCGCGCGAGTTTCTGTCGCTTTGACTTCTTCGCAGAGCCACCGCCTTTTTCGGGCATCGGGATCTCCTTTCTTCCTTAAGGAGTGTCGTGAAGACATCTTTCCTCACCTGCCTTAATGTCTGACGTGACTGCCGCCTCCCTCCCCTTGACAGAATTTCGCGCCCGCCATATTGTTAGCACTCATGAGGGGTGAGTGCTAAACACTCAACCTCCCCAGCGAGCAACAACTTTGCGGCGTCCTGCCGCGAATCATCTCAAACCACTGAATCGAAAGGAGATCAGCACATGGCAGTAGCAACCGAAACGAAGCTCCGCCCGCTGTACGACCGCATCGTCGTCAAGCGCAAGGACGCCAAAGAGCAGGTCCGCGGCGGCATCATCATCCCCGACACCGCCAAGGAGAAGCCCCAGGAGGCCGAGGTCATCGCCGTCGGCGAGGGCAAGTTCAATGACGCCGGCAACCGCATGAAGCTCGACGTCAAGAAGGGCGACACCGTCCTCATCGGCAAGTACTCCGGCACCGACATCAAGATCGATGACGTCGAGTACACGATCCTCCGCGAAGACGAAGTGCTCGCGATCGTCGAAGGATAAGGAGAAACACTCATGGCAAAGCGCATTACCTACAGTGAAGATGCCCGCCAGGCGATCCTGCGCGGCGTGAACAAGCTCGCCGACGCGGTCAAGGTCACCCTCGGTCCCAAAGGCCGCAACGTCGTCATCGAGAAGAAGTTCGGCTCCCCGACGATCACCAAGGACGGCGTCACCGTCGCCAAGGAAATCGAGCTCAAGGACGAGCTCGAGAACGCCGGCGCGCAGATGGTCCGCGAGGTCGCTTCGAAGACCTCCGACATCGCCGGTGACGGCACCACGACGGCCACCGTGCTCGCCCAGGCCATCTTCCGCGAAGGCGTGAAGAACGTCACCGCCGGCGCGAACCCGATGGAGATCAAGCGCGGCATCGAGCTCGGCGTCCGCGCCGCGATCGAGTCCATCGAGAAGATGTCCCGTCCCGTCGAGGGCAAAGACATCCAGCACATCGGCACCATCTCCGCGAACAACGACGAAGAGATCGGCTCGATCATCGCCGGCGCGATGGAGAAGGTCGGCAAAGACGGCGTCATCACCGTCGAAGAGGCCCGCGGCCTCGACACCGTCCTCGAAGTCGTCGAGGGCATGCAGTTCGATCGCGGCTATCTCTCGCCGTACTTCGTGACCGATCCGGAGCGCATGGAAGCGGTCCTCGAGAACGCCAAGATCCTCATCTACGAGAAGAAGATCTCCTCGATGAAGGACCTCCTGCCGATCCTCGAGCAGGTCGCCCGTCAGGGCAAGCCCCTGCTCATCATCGCCGAGGACGTCGAGGGCGAAGCGCTCGCGACGCTCGTGGTCAACAAGCTGCGCGGCACGCTCAACGTCGCCGCCGTCAAGGCGCCGGGCTTCGGCGATCGCCGCAAGGCGATGCTCGAAGACATCGCCATCCTCTCGGGCGGCCGCCTCATCTCCGAGGATATCGGCGTCAAGCTCGAGAACGTGAAGTGGGAAGACCTCGGCGATGCGAAGCGCGTCGCCATCGACAAGGACAACACCACGCTCGTCACCGACACGGACGACAAGACGCGCAAGGAAGCGCTCTCCGGCCGCGTCAAGCAGATCCGCGCCGCGATCGAGGACACCACCTCCGATTACGACCGTGAGAAGCTGCAGGAGCGTCTCGCGAAGCTCGTCGGCGGCGTCGCCGTCATCAAGGTCGGTGCTGCCACCGAGACCGAGATGAAGGAAAAGAAGGCGCGCGTCGAGGACGCGATGCACGCGACGAAGGCCGCGGTCGAAGAGGGCATCGTCCCGGGCGGCGGCGTTGCGCTGCTCCGCGCGGTCGAAGCCGTCGAGAAGGTCCAGGCCGAGGGCGACGTCAAGGTCGGCGTCAACGTCATCAAGCGCGCGCTCGAAGAGCCGTTCCGCCAGATCGTCTTCAACGCCGGCCTCGAAGGCTCGGTGCTGCTCAATGACGTCCGCAAGGCGGGCGGCACGATGGGCTTCGACGCCCGCAACGAGAAGATGGTCGACATGATCGACAACGGCATCATCGACCCGGCCAAGGTGACGAAGCAGGCGCTCCTCAACGCCTCCTCGATCGCCGGCCTCATGCTCACCACCGAAGCCCTCGTCTCCGAGATCAAGGAAGAAGAGAAGGGTGGCGGCGCGAACCCCGCGGCCGGCATGGGCGGCGGCATGGGCGGCATGTACTAAGACTCGCTTCCGCGATTCACGAAGGGCGGGCCGCAAGGCCCGCCCTTTTTGTTCGTGCTCAACGCGGTCCCGGCAGCGCGAGCGACTGCGCCGCGATGGCCTTGTCCTCCGCCGGCGCTTTCGGCCACGCTTTACGCAACTGGAAATCGCCGTCTTTCGTCGGGGCGAACTTGTTGTGGCAGTTGATGCAGCCGTGCGGGCTGTTCGGGTCGTCGATGGGCTCCTGCAGGTACGTCTCCATCGTCGTATTGGCTGCGTAGACCGGCAGGCGCGCAGGGTCGCTCATGTTGGGACCGCCCCACTGCGCCGCGACGAGGATGTAGTTCTGCCAGACGTTGTCGTCGCGCAGTGTGGCCATCGCCGGCCGGAACAGCGCGTTCGCGGCCGCGGCATTGTTGTGAATCGGCATCACGCGCACGACCTGCACGGGCGTCGTGTATGGCTCCACCGGCTTCTGGTTCGGTTTGGCGCTGCTCGCGGGGTCGTAGAAGCTCCACTTCTTCTTCGCCGCGGAGCCGTCGTCGATCTCGTCCTGCGTCGGCGCATTATCGGCGTGCTCGAACGTCGCCCACACCCAGCGCGGAAACTGCGCCGTCTTCTGCACGACGTGCAGGCCGACGAGCCCCATCAGCTTCGCCTCGCACTTGCCGCTCTTCGCGTCGTACGTCAGCGCCGTCGTCGTGTAGAAGCGTTTCGCGTCGTCCGCGCCGGCGATCTCTTTCCACGCCGCCTTCACGCGGATCGCGCCGATCCCCGGACCGTCGTTCGCGCCCATCGGAAATTCGATCCCGCTCGCCGGCTGGTTCCTGCTGTCGTAGTACTTGTTCTTCACGACGTAGTCGTAATAGACCTCGTTCACCTTGACCTCGTACCAGACGAGGTTTCCGTTGAGGTCCACCAGCGGTGCGTGCGTGAACGCCTGACGCGTGTCGCGCAGCACGTCCGACGTCTTCGACGTCATCAGCATCGTCCGCTCCCCCGCTCCGGGATTCTTCGCGGCGAGGTCCTTACACGCGGGGGGAATCAGCTCGGCTTCGTTGAACGGCGTCGGCGCTGTCGGTGGATTCAAGTAGATGTCCGACGTGTCCTTGAACGTCTCCCACACCGTCGGACCATTCGGCTTGCCCGGCCTCTTGCCGGTGCCTTCGCCGGTGCCGGGCGCAACGCCGCCGATGACGTTCTGCCGGTCGGGCACGCCGTTGAACCTCCCGCTCGCCGGCCAGCTGAGTGCCACGAACGTGTTCCACGCAAAATCGTTGACGAAGGGATCGAACCCGATCGCACCGCTCTGCTGCATGACGACGTCCGGCGGAACTTCGGGACTCGGGATGTACCACGGCGGGGTGTACTGTCTGCCCACCGCATGCGATGGCGGCGATTGCGACACGCCGATGCCCGCGGCCGCGATGACCAGAATGGTGGCGAGAGCTCCAAGGACGAACCAGTTCCTGGACATGGCTTCCCTCCCTATGCAGTTGTGTGGAGTTGCTGATGAACGGACGGGAAGAGTCTACGACTATTTCACGCCGTTCCGCAGTTCCTGCACGTGCGCCGCTTTCACGATCGTGGGGGTCGTGTCGGTGTACGACAGGGCGGGCAGTCCGATGCCCGCGCGCGCCTCATTGAGGCCGGCACGCAGTGCAGTGAGATGCGACGCGCGAATGAGCGCGCCGGTGGCAATGGTCGGGTCGGAGGCGAGCGGAGCGAGCCCCGCGGACGCACGCATCGCATTCACCGCCGTACGCAGTTGCGTGAAATGCAATGCGCGGATGCGGGAGTCCTCGCTGAAGACGATCGTCGTCGCCGCATCGACGTTGCTCAGCGGCGATTGCACCGCGGACGCGCTCACCGCACGCACGCGATACAGGTAGGTCGTGTTTGCGGTGACCGAGGAGTCGACGAGTGAGGTTCCGGTCGTCGTGCCGATCGACGTATACGGATTCCCATTGAAGCTGCGCAAGACTTCGTAGTGATTCGCGCCGGCGACCGCGTTCCACGAAACGTTCACCGCAGCCGTGCTCGCCGCAACCGCGACGACACCCGACGGCGCGGCGATCGTGCCGCTGATCGTCACGCTGCCGTTCGTCACCGACAGCAGGCCATTCGCAACGGTCTCGATCGTCGACGCGGCCTTGTTCGACAGAATCGCGCTCGGCGGATCGAGCATCAGCGCGACGGTCGTTCCAGGCGTCGCGGAAGGCTGCGCATTGACGGTCAGCGTGCCGATCTGCCCCGACACATTCACCGAGGTGGGGAACAGGACGACATACGAGAAGAACCCCGTCCCCTGCAGCGAGCTCTCGTACAACGCCACCCCCGCGATCGTGCGTGTGAACGACAGCGACGCGATCGCGTCCTCGTCGAACAGCACCTTGAACGCCACGCCCTGAATCGGATTCGCCGTCTGCCTGACCACCGTCACGGGCACGGAGCCGCTGCCGGTGCCGAGGGAAAGGACGTCCTGCGCGCGGGCACCGAGGGAGGTGACGAGGACGAGGAAGAGCACGGCGCGGCGCATGAGGCGGATATGCGAGCAAAGCGTGGGCCCACCATTTGCTGCCGGTGGAAATCATGCGATTCGCGATCGCCCTCCTCCTGACGTGCGTCACCGCTCACGCCGCCACGCTGCCTGCCGGTTTCAGCGAGACCACGATTGCATCCGGGCTCAGCAATCCGACGGCGATGGCCATGGCGCCGGACGGGCGCATCTTCGTCTGCCAGCAGGGCGGCGCGCTGCGCGTCATCAAGAACAACACGCTGCTGACCACGCCCTTCGTCACGCTCACCGTCGACTCCACCGGCGAGCGTGGTCTCCTCGGCGTCGCCTTCGATCCCGACTTTCTGACGAACAGATACGTCTACCTCTACTACACGGCGACGTCGCCGGTGCACAACCGCATCAGCCGCTTCACCGCGAACGGCGACGTGGTCGCGGCAGGCAGCGAAGTGATCCTGATGGATCTCGAGAACCTCTCCGCCACGAACCACAACGGCGGCGCGATTCACTTCGGCAAGGACGGGAAGCTGTACGTGGCCGTCGGCGAGAACGCCGTCCCCTCGAACTCGCAAACGCTCAACAACCGCCTCGGCAAGATGCTCCGCCTCAACAAGGACGGCACGATCCCCACGGACAATCCGTTCTACAACACCGCCAGCGGCAACAATCGCGCGATCTGGACCCTCGGTTTGCGCAATCCGTTCACGTTCAACGTGCATCCGCTCAGCGGGCGCCTGTTCATCAACGACGTTGGCCAGAGCGCGTGGGAGGAGATCAACGACGGCATCGCCGGCGCGAACTACGGCTGGCCGACGACGGAAGGGCCGACGACCAATCCGCAGTTCACCGGACCGATCCATCACTATGCGAACTCGAACGCCGTCGAATGCGCGATCGCCGGCGGCGCGTTCTACGCTCCGGAAGTGCGGCAGTACCCACAGGCGTACGTCGAGTCGTACTTCTTCGCGGATCTGTGCGGCGGCTGGATCCGGCGGCTCGATCAGCAGAACGCGTCGCACGGATTCGCGACCGCGGTCTCCAATCCCGTCGACCTGCTCGTCGGCCATGACGGCAGCCTGTACTACCTCGCGCGCGGTGGCGGCGTGCTGCGGCGCGTGCGCTGGAACGCGCACCTCGAAGGCGACGTGAACGGCGACGGCAGCGTGACGAACGCGGACCTCCTCTATCTCGCGAACCATCTCCACGGCGGCGGCCCCGCGCCGGTGCAGGGCGGCGACGTCGACAACAACGGCACCGTGAACGCCAGCGATCTCGCCTACCTCGCGAACTACCTCCTCGGACGCGGGACGACTCCGGTTTAGAATCGTGCCCGAGAGGGCATTCCCATGAAAATCTGGCAACGTTGGATCGTCGCGATCCCGGCGGCGGCGTTGTGTGTGGCGGCGACGCAGTACGCAGTGCGTGGCCTGCATGGACCGAGTGGCAGCGCGGGCTACCTCGGCACCGAGGCCGCGGGCGTCGAAGGCATCCGCGGCAATACGTCTGCCGCGGTGCTCGGCACGAGCGGAAGCAATTCCGGCGCGCTGGGTGCGCCCTTCGCGGGCGTGACCGCGAGCGGCGGCACCGGCGTGAGCTCCTACGGCAGCTCGTACGGCATGTACTCGCAGTCGCCCGGCGTCGGGATTTTCGGCGTCGGCGGTACCGCCGGCATCCATGGAATCGCGGCGGAGGGCTCGTCCGCGCCGGGCATCAAAGGCGAAAGCCCGAATGGCTTCGCCGTGATGGGCGTGACCGTCGCCGGCACGGGCGTCTACGGTGAGCTCACGACCGGCGGCAGCGGTCATGCCGGCTATTTCAACGGCCGCGTACACGTCAACGGCACCCTCAGCAAATCGGCCGGCTCCTTCAAGATCGACCATCCGCTCGATCCCGCCGGCAAATATCTCTCGCACTCCTTCGTCGAGTCGCCCGATATGAAGAACATCTACGACGGCGTGGTCACGCTCGAGACGGGCGGCACCGCGGTGGTCGAACTGCCGGAATGGTTCGGCGTGCTGAACAAGGACTTCCGCTACCAGCTCACCTGCATCGGTGCGCATGCGCCGGTCTACATCTCCGAGGAGATCGAGAACAACCGCTTTCGCATCGCGGGCGGGTTCGAGGGGATGAAGGTCTCCTGGCAGGTGACAGGCACGCGCAACGACGTCTACGCGCAGGCGCACCGCATCGCCGTCGAAGAAGTGAAGCCGCCGCGGGAATACGGAAGATTGCTGCACCCGGAGTTGTATCGGGCAGCGCCGCCGTTGAAGTGATTCGTGACCTGGCGAGCCCTCGTTCTCGTACTGCTGGCGTGCCCTCTCTTCGCCAACGACCTCACGGTTGCCTGGATCAGCCGTGAGCCGGCGCTCGAGTACGTGTGGGGCAGCACGAATCCGGCGGTCGAAGGCTGGCCGCTGGTTGGCTCGACCGTGACGTGGCGCGCGCACGTGCGCAACTGGAGCGGCAGCGCGGCGACACTGCCGTACGTGTGGCGCGCGGACGGCGTCGAGATCGCGCGCGGCAACGTCACGCTCGCCGCGAATCAATACACGACCGTCGATCTCGCACGACCGTGGTCATTCACGCGCGAGCGGCTCTCGTTCGCCATCGCCGATCGCTCGCTCGAAGTCTTCACCGACGCACTCGCGGTCGGCTTCTGGGTCGAGCAGTCGGTGTACGACCACTTCCGCCTGCTGCAGCCGCAGTTCGGCATGGGTTCGACCGGCTTCGAAGACTGGGCGCAACGCACGATGGCGTTCTACAACGACATGGCCGCGCTCGCGATTTACCCCGAGACGCCGAACGGCGTGCACGATCGCTATCGCCTGCAGAAAATCGTCATCGTGCCGGACCGCACGCTGCCCCTCAACGGCTTGCCCGACGAAGCCACGCCGGGCGCGAACGGCGGCACGCATCCCGACAAGGACGACCGCACCGTGGACCTGATGTGGGGCTTCCGCACCGAGGCGTGGACGACGTACCGCAACACGACCGACAAGTCTCCGTCGAATGCGTTTTACGTCGGCTACAACGTGCTGCACGAGCTCGGGCACGCGCGCTATCTCGTCGACATTTACGCGTGGGACGTCCTGCAACGTCCGCCGTATTACCGGATCAACATCACGGAGAACGGCGCGCCGATCTTCGGCAAATACATCTCCACGTTCCGGAGCCCCGAACAGGGACTGATGAACGCGCAGTACACGTTCCTCGACCGCTACAGCGCGATCGCGCTCAACTTCATCGCCGGGCATCGCGCGGTGATGGGGAACTACAACGAGCCGCGCAATTTTGCGTCGTTCCTCAATGACTTCCCGCGCGAGAATCGCCTGACGATTCGCGACGACACGGGCGCACCGATCGCCAATGCGGACGTGTGGTTCTACTACTCGGTCGCAAACGGCGAGAGCTGGTACGCGACGAATTACGACGACACGCCCGACCTGCAACTGCGCACCGACGCGAACGGACAGGTGCTCGTCGGACGCGCGCCGTTCGCCACGGACGGCAAGGTGGTGCACACGTACGGCATGACGAACGGCGTGTCGATCGTGCGCGTCGCTCAGGGGGAGAAGATCGCGTACGGCTTTCTCGAGTCGCGTCTCTTCAATCTCGCGTACTGGCGCGGCCACACCGATTTTGCGGAGCACGAGCTGTACGTCGGTGTCGACTGCGACGGGGATGGTCCGCGTCTCGTCGCGCCGTCGTGGGAGGCCGTGTCGAGCGACGGCAACGTGACGCTCGACTGGAACGCGCTCAGCGGCGCCACGCGCTACCACGTCTACGCCTCCACCAACCTCGGCATCCCGCGCGTGATCGCCACCACCGCGGACACGCAGGCGACGGTGCAGCTCCGCGGCCGCACGCACTGGTGGGTGGAGGCGGAGGTCGGCGTGTGCGGCACGCGACGTTCGGCCACGGGGCTGGTGAACGCACCGGAAGCGAATGTGCGCCGGCGGGCCGTAAGACACTGACGCGACCGCGGAACGCCGGCGTTCCTATTAGAACTGCGCGAGGGTGATCACGTTGCCTGCGGCATCGCGCAGGAACGTTTCCGTCGCGCCGTAAAACGTCGTGCGGCGCTCGACGAAAACGTCCGTGCCGGCCGGCAACGCCGCAACGGCCTCATCGAGATTGTCGACCTGCACGAACAGCGCCGACGGTCCGAGGCCGCGCTCCAGTGAGCGGGGCTCGTCCGCGCGCACGCTCTCCTCGGTCTGGTACATCACCTCCGCGCCGTCGCGCGCGAGGCTGACGAAGCCGAGTCGCTCGCCATGCGGCACCTCGGCCGTGCGCGTGAAGCCGAGCGCCTCCCACAGCGGCAGCACCGGCTCGATTGCGGGAACCACGAGAACAGGTGTGATCTTCATGCGCACAACATAGCGTCGCTCACGCGCTTACGGATTGGAAAAATGGAACGCGTGCGGCGTCGTGCCGGCGAGCTCGCGAAAGTCGGCGATGAGGTGCGACTGATCGTAGTACCCATGCGCGACCGCGGCGTCGGCCCAATCCGCCGGCTGTGACTCCAGCAAACGCCGGAAACGCGTCACACGCGCGAACGTCTTCGGCGAGACGCCGACGTGATGCTGAAACTGCCGCGCGAGATGCTGTCGGGAGATCCCGATCTCCCGCGCGAGGTCATTCACGCGCGCCGTCCCTCCGGACCCGAGGATCTGCGCGATCGCCGCATCGACGCGCGGATCGCGATCGGGATCGAGACGACGCAGCAACTCGCGCTCGATCCGTTCGATCGACGGCTCGCCGCTCCAGTCTTTCCAGAGATCGCCGAGAGGCACCTGCGCGTCGGTGATCTCCGCGAGCGGGATGCGCAGAAACGCGGCCGCGCGTCCCGGACGGAAACGGACGCCGAAGAAATGCGACGGGCCGCCCGGTGGAATCACGAGCGGCCGCGTCATCGTGCCGACGACATCCGAGTCGCCGGCACGGAGATCGAACACTAAATCGGCGCAGCCGTCGGGGAGCACGCGGTGCTCGGATGCCGAAGGCGCGTCATCGCGGCGCGTCCAGAAACACTCGACCCACGGCCGCAGAGCCGGGGTGGGGGGAATCTCCTCGTACGGCACGCGGAGATTCTACTGCTCGTCCGGACCGCCTCGAACGACCTCCACGCCGAGGTACATCACGGACGGATCGTGACGCGAGAAGGTGATGGCGTTGACGTCGTCATGATGGTTATGCGTCATCGTCAACGACCGCGTGGCATCGTCATAACGGAACAGGTCCGTGCCGTAGTTGAAGACGTGCGTGCCGAACACGAAGTACAGCACGTCGCGGTTCGCCGGATGCGCGGCCATGGTCGGGCCGTTGATCAATTTGACGCCCGCCTCTTCGGTGACGACGATGCGATACGACTCGCCTCCGTCATCCGACGCGTAGATGTGCTTCCCGCCGGTCTTCAGATCGATCCCCATCGCCCACACGCGATTCGCATCGCTGAACACGAGGTGGAACACGTTGCCGCGCTCGATGCCCGCGGCCTTCGTCCAGTTGCGGCCCGCGTCGCGCGTGACGAACGCGCCGTCGCTGACGGTGCCGGCGACGATGTGATCGAGGTTCTGCGGATCGAAGGTGAAGCGGTAGACCATCACCGAGGTGGCGAGCCGGCCGAGCGGGTTCCAGCTCTCGCCCGCGTCGACGCTCTCCCACAGGGAGCCGTCGGTACCGCCCGCGCGCAGGCGATCGGCGTTGTTCGCGTCGACGGCGAGGCCGATGAAGTCGACGGGCTGTTTGAGCTTCGCCGCGCCGCGCGCGTCATAGCGCACGAGGAACGAACGATTTTCCGACCACACGTATACGCGTCCTCCACGCGCTGGTGTGAGTTGCGGCGGAAAGTCCCAACCTTCGATGGTGGTCTCGACGCGCCACGAACAGCCGTCGTCTTTCGAGATCAGCAGATCGTCGTCGTGCAATGCGACGAGCGTGTGCGGCTCGTCGATCATCGCGGCGAGTCCATACGTGTGAGCGATGGGACGGCGTGGTGCGGTCGAGGACGCGAGCGTCAGACCTTCATTGCGCGTAAACGTCACAGCGGGTGTGCCGATGATCATCGAGCACGGCGGATACGCATCGCGTGGCGTGGTGGCGCGGCGGCGTGCGGCAACGGCGGGAACGGCGGAAACGAGGAGCAGCAGAATGACAAAAAAGCGACGACACATACGGCGGCGAATCTTATCCGCTCATTTCGCGTGCGACGTTCAACATCTCGTCACGAATCGCCTCCCGTTGGGTGACGAGTTGCGTATGTCCATAACGGCGGAACACACGATGCACGATTGCACGCGTGACGCCGATCACATCGTCGATCTCTTCGGCCACGTAAAGCGCGATGTAACCGAGAATTGGCAGCGCGATTCCGGTGAGGACGCCATAGAGCCAGCCGCATCGAACACCCACCAGAATGGCAACGGCGAGATACGTGAGCGGATAGAACGCGAGCGCCGCGAGGAACTTCATCGTGGCGATCATGTTTCCCTCCCCTTTCGACAAACGCTGCGACAGGAACGCGACCAGGCGATACGCCGGATAGCTGACGATCCCGCCGAGGATCGCGAGCGGCAGCAGCACGAGCACGCGCGCGATGCGCCACGCGTCGACGTCCGGACGCAGTTCGTGCACGTCGAGCCGTGCGCGCCGCAATTCCGCTTCGAATTGCGCGATCAGCGCTTCCAGTTTGCGCAGCCGCGCCGGATCGTGCGTGCGCAGATAGTGATACCCCTCGGTGAAACGGCGCCGCAGATCGAACTCCTGCGCGAGCGGCTGCTCGTCGTCCGCGGTGAAGATGTCTTCCGCGCGGGCGATGAGATCGAGCGCGGCATGGGAATCCGCCTGCAACGTGACCGCGTCGAGACCATCGTCGATCGCGTCCGTGAGCTGTTCGACGTCCTCCGCCGGCGGCTCTCCTTCGGCGACGAGCGGCTTCACGTGCAGCGGCTCGCCGAACACCACCAGCGCCGAGCTGCGAAAGACGTGTTTCGCCGTGTAGTAGATGCCGGTCGGCACGACCGTGAGCGACGGCACGTTCGCGCCGAGGGCAATGCGCGCGGCTCCGGTTTTCAGTTGGCGCAGACGCGGGTCATCGTGCGTCGTCCCTTCCGGAAAAATCGCGATGCTCCCGCCGCGCTGCAACAACGCGCGCGAGCGCCCGAACGTCTCCGCATTCGAGCCGGTGGTGTTGTCCTGCTTGCGATAGACGGGGATGGCGTCGAACGCCTTCACGATCCAGCCGATGATCGGATAGCCGAACAGCGGCGCCTTCGCCAGAAACGAAACCGGCTTCGGTGCGAAGCAGAGGAGGAACAGCGGATCGACGAGGCCGTTCGGATGATTGACCGCGAAGATCACGGCGCCGTCGCGCGGCACGCGCTCCAGTCCGAGCAGTTCGATGCGCCGGAAGAAGATGCGCAGCGCAAAGCGGAAGAACGCGGTGACCGCGGCTCTCATGACGGCGCTCGCCCGCCCCTCCACGCGGCGTAACTCCAGATCGCACCCGCCGCGAGGATCGCGCCCGGCACGATGAGGATGCCGGTCGCCAGCGAGGTCGCATCGGAGATCGCGCCGATGAGCGGCGGCGAGGGAATGTCGCCGAGACCGTGCATCACGAACACGGACAACCCGACGGCCGTGGCCCGCTCGAGCGGCGAGACCGCATTCACGATCGCCGAATTGATCGGCCCCGTCGACATGAAGATCAGCACCTCCGCCACGATGAGGCAGGTGAGGTACGCCGTCTTGTCGGAGAGCGTGAGTCCGAGGAACGTCAGCGGCGCGGCGAGCAGCGTGGCGATGCCGGACACCCACAGATAGGACTGCCGCGATTTCGCCAGCAGCTTGTCCGACAGCCATCCGCCGAAGAACGTGCCGCAGAAACCGGTGACGATCACGATCCCGCCGAACGTCACCGTCGCCTCGGAGCGAGGCATTCCGCGCACGCGCTCGAGAAACGCGGGCATCCAGAATCCGAGTCCGCCGAGGGCGAACGTGTACATCGCGTAGCCGAGGACGGCGAGGATGTACGGACGGTTGCGAATCAGGTCGCGATACGCGTCGATGAGCCGTGTGCCCGAAGCGCGGGGCGTGTGCGCGTCATCGTTCTGCCCTCGCGGCGGATCCTTCACCAGCAGCACGAGGAGGGAGAGGAGGATCCCCGGAAATCCCGCGATCCAGAAGGCCGCACGCCAGCCGAAATGCTGGTCCGCCAGTCCGCCCAGGACATATCCCGCGGCGGAGCCGACCGGAATCGCGGCGAAGAAAAACGCGAACACGCGTCCGCGCCGCTCGATCGGAAACTGGTCCGCGAGCAACGCCGGCGCGATCGTGCCGTACGCCGCCTCGCCGACGCCGACCATCGAGCGCGCGGCGAACAGCGACCAGAATCCACGCGCGAATCCCGCGAGGCCCGTGGCCAGGCTCCAGATGCCGACGCCGAGTGCAATGAGCGGCGGACGCGCCTTGCGGTCCCCTAACCTCCCGAAGATCGGAGACGTCAACGTGTAGATGAGGATGAACCCCGTATTGAGGAAACCGAGCTGCGTGTCGTTGAGACCGAGGTCGAGACGAAGCGGCTCGACGACCGCGGAGAGCACCCAGCGGTCCACGTAATTGAAGAGGTTGATGAAGGTGAGGACGGCGAGCGCGTAACTCGCGCGGCGGGGCGTCACGGCGGCAGTGTAGCCGACGCGGGGATGAAGCCGCGACGGCGGAAGGTCATCGCGGCTCCGCCCGTGCGAAGGCGGCGAAACCAGAAGTCCACATTCACGTACTCCCTACGACGGTTATCATGCGGATCGTTCCATGAAACGGCTGATTCCCATTCTCGCCTTCGCGGGCGGCATCCTCGTTCTCGCGCTCCTCATCCCGCGGTACAACCTCGTGCAGCCTCGCGTCGAGATCACGCGCACCGAGTCGCAGCGCATCGCCGACGAAGAGGCGCGCAAGCTCGGCATCCCGGTCGATCACGCCTGGACGAACGTCACGTGGGTCGGCTCCCCGCTCCTCGACCGCGAGCTCGAGAAAGATCCGGAACGCTATCGCCAGGCGCAGGACGATCCCGTCGCCGGACCGCGCCTCGGCGGCTATCGCACGACCTACTTCCGCCGCGGCCTGGAGAAGTTCCTCCCCTACGGATATGTGTACGTCAGCGGAACCGGCGACATCCTCGCCGCGCGCCGCCAGCAGCGGCCGGAGACCGTCGGCAAGCACAAGACCGAAGCGGAGCTGCGGCCTCTCGCCGACGCCTTCGTGAAATCGCGCAAATTCCCCGGCGCACCGAATCCCGTATTCGAGTCCGCGCGCCCGACCGTGCAGCGCGGCCGCACCGACTGGACGTTCCGCTACAAAGTTCCGTCGACGTTCGACACCGGCAACGTCGTGATGTACCTGTGGGTGTACTTCAACAGCGATGAGCTCTCGGGCTGGGCGCTGATCGAGGAGTACGCGGACGGCTCCCCGTTCCGCTACGAGAGCGAGATCGGCGGCACGTTCATCGGCTTCGGCGCGCTGTACGTGATGCTGCTCGTCCTGCTCGTGATGTTCCTCCGCAAATACCACGCGGGCGAGGTTGGCGTCGGCACGGCGTCGCTCCTCTTCGGAACGGCCCTGCTGGTGACGATCATCGGGGAGCTGATCATCCTCCCCGCCGCTTCGGACGGCGCCGGCATGGGCAGCATCGACGCGCAGCAGACCGCGTGGGCGGTGGCTGGATTCAAGCTGCTCTTCGTGCATCTGCCGACGGCGGTGCTCGTGTATCTCGCCTGGGCGGTCGGCGAAAGCTACGCGCGCGAACGGTGGGGCGAGCGCCTCGCCTCGTTCGACGCGATCCTGCGCCGCGATCCGATCAACGCGACGGTCGGCCGCTCGTTCCTCAACGGCATCCTCACGTCACCTGCAGTCGCCGCATCCGCGCTGCTGGTGGCCTTCATCCCCATCGCCTTCGGTCTCGCGCAACCCGAGCGCGGCGCCGGCACGCAGATGATCCTGCTCCTCGGCGGCCCGGTCGCGGCGGTGCTGACTGCACTGCTCGAGGCGATCTCCGCCTCGGTCGTGGCGATCCTGTTCGTGCTCGCGTTCGCGCATCGCCGCCGCGCGCTGGCGATCGGCATCCTCGTCGCGCTCATCCTGATGACGCTCGGTGGCGTCGCCTCGCCGCCCATCGGACCGTTCACGTGGCGTCTCGTCTTCGGCTTCGGCGGTGGACTCGCGGCGATCCTGATCTTCCTCCGCTACGACATCCTCACGAGCGCGATCGCGCTCTTCTTCGGCAGCCTGCTCACGTCGATGCTGCCGCTGCTCAGCGTCTCCTCGGGGATGCTCGCGCGGCAGATGATCGTCACGGCGGCGGTGCCGTTCGTGCTCGCGGTCGGCGTCGGTATCGCCGGGCTATGGACGCGACGCGAAGTCGTCTATTCGTACGAAGACCTCGCTCCGCACGTGCGCCGCATCGTCGAGCGCGAGCGCGTGAAGGCGGAGATCGACGCGGCGAACCGCATTCAGGCGGCGCTGCTGCCGCTCGACGCGCCGAATCTCGCGGGCGCTTCGGTTTCCTCGCACTATCGCGCCGCGACCGAGATCGGCGGCGACTACTTCGACTTCCTCAAGCTGCCGAACGGCGACATCGGCATCGCATTCGGCGACGTCGCCGGCCACGGACTCACGAGCGGCATCGTCATGGCCATGGCCAAATCCGCGCTGATGGTGCAGGTCGACTACGACGCCTCGCCGCGCGCGGTGCTCGACGTCCTCAACGACATCGTCATGAAGACCGCGCCGAAGCGGATGATGATGACGTTCTTCTTCGGACTGCTCGATCCGCGCGGGCAGACGCTGCGCTTCTCGTCCGCGGGTCATCTCGATCCGTACGTCTACCGCGCCGAGACCAACCGTCTCGAGTCGCTGTCCTCCTGGGGCTTTCCCCTCGGCGTGCGCCGCCGCGAGCCGTACCGCGAGCACGACGTGAAGTTCCAGGAAGGCGATCGCCTCATTCTCTACAGCGATGGACTGATCGAGGCGATCGACGACGACGGCGATCCGTTCGGCTTCGAGCGGTTCGAGCAGACGATCATGGCGAACGGACGCGGCTCGGCCGAGGAGCTGAAGAAGGCGCTGCTGACGGCGGTGAAGAAATTCACGAGGAACCGGCCGCCGGAAGACGATCAGACGCTGGTCGTGGTCGCATTCGAAGAGCTGGCCGCGGACTCGCTGCCCGACCGGAGCAGCCGTGTCATGGCTCTGCAAACTGTCGAGACCGCAGAGACCGTCCACTGACCTCCACACTGACGGAATGGTAGAGTTCCCTTCATCTCAAAAGAGGGAGAGAAAGAACCATGTCAGACGGAACCGCGTTTTACAGCATTGCCATGAACGCCGAAGGGGTCACGACCTTCTCCTTTTTCCAGCTCGCGATCAGCTCGGGCGTCATCACGAACGGCGGCACGTCGTACGTGAACCCGACGAACGCCCAGTCGACGTACTCGAACTTTTACGCGACGGCCATCAGTGCGCAGGGTAGCCCGGCCGGCGTGGTGACGATCGGCGCCGCGATCAAGAGCTCCGATCCCGTCACCGGCAGCGTGATGGTCAGCCCTCCGACCAACGTCGACACGGTGGTCACGCTGTACGGTCTCGGCACGACCCTCGGCACGTACACGCTGCAGGCGGGACAGTCGAGCGGCAACTTCTCGTTCCACGTCAACTCGGCGGACGCGATTCCGCAGTCGGACGTCGAAGCGAGCCTCCGCAAGATCCTGCCGGAGTACGGCGAGAAGAAGTAAGCGTCGATTCACGGGACGGCCGGGGCGGCCGTCCCTACACCGTATAGAATCCGCCGCACCATGGCTCAACCCGAACCGAACAAGATCATCTACTCGATGGTCGGTGTCTCCAAGTTCCACGGCAAAAAGCAGGTTCTCAAAGACATCTACCTCTCCTATTTCTACGGCGCGAAGATCGGCGTGATCGGCCTCAATGGCTCCGGCAAATCGTCGCTGCTGCGCATCCTCGCCGGCGTCGACAAGGACCATCTCGGCGAGACCGTCCTCTCCCCCGGCCACACGATCGGCTTCCTCGAACAGGAGCCGCAGCTCGATCCCACCAAGACCGTGCTCGAGATCGTGCAGCAGGGCGTGCAACCGGTCCTCGATCTCCTCAAGGAATTCGACGAGATCAACGAAGCCTTCGCTGATCCCGACGCGGACATGGACAAGCTCATGGACCGCCAGGCGAAGGTGCAGGACAAGCTCGACGCCTCCGGCGCGTGGGACCTCGACTCGAAGCTCGACATGGCGATGGACGCGCTGCGCTGCCCTCCGGGCGACACGCCCATCGCGACGCTGTCCGGCGGTGAGAAGCGCCGCGTGGCGTTGTGCCGATTGCTCCTGCAGGCGCCGGACATCCTGCTGCTCGACGAGCCGACGAACCATCTCGATCTCGACTCGAAGGACGTGCTGCTCGAAGCGCTAGAAGACTTCGGAGGCACGCTGATCTTCGTCTCGCACGACCGTTACTTCGTCGAG
>DASPHZ010000068.1:0-31415 GCA_035629395.1 Thermoanaerobaculia bacterium | reverse complement strand
CCTGCCGCCGGCGCCGTCGCGCGTTCGTGTGGCCGCATCGGCTGCCGGCCGATGGGCGTTTGGAGCATGGACGCCGGGAACGGCCGCGACGAAAGACGTCACAGCTCTCCACGTCCGTCCGAGCGGGATGATCCTCATGCGGAGCGATGGCGCTCGGGGCAGCGTCATCGTGACGACGCACGACGGGTGGCGCGTCGATCGTCTGTTGCGATGGTCCGGCGCATTTCTGCAGCTCGCGCCGGAAGCGCCGGCGATCGTTCCCGGTTTGCCGGCGGGCACGTACGAGGTCGCGGTCGGAGAGCAGCGGAGAACCATCACGGTGCGCGCCGGCGAAACGACGGAGACGGAATGGAAGTGAGTCACTGATAATCGCGCCCGTGCGCCGCCCTGTCGTTTTCGCTTCCGTCATCGTCTTCATCGCCTCCTTCTGCACGCTCGTCATCGAGCTCGTGGCGGGACGCGTGCTCGCGCCGTACGTCGGCGTATCGCTGTACACGTGGACCAGCATCATCGGCGTCGTGCTCGCCGGCATCAGCGCGGGTGCATGGGCGGGAGGGTGGCTGGCGGACCGGCGGCCGCATGGATCGACGCTCGCGTGGCTGCTGCTGGCATCGGGTGTCGCCGCGATGCTCATCGTCCCCTCGACCACCATTCTCGCCGCCGACGAAGGGATGCTCACGAATCTCGGCATCGCCACGACACTGCTGGCGCGCGTCGTCGTGCTCTCGTTCCTGCTCTTCTTCGTGCCGTCGTTTCTCCTCGGCATGATCTCGCCGGTCGCGGTGAAGCTCGCCGTGCGCGAGCTCGATACCGCGGGGAGTGTGGTGGGGAGGATCTACGCGATCTCGACCCTCGGCTCGATCGCGGGGACGTTCGTCACCGGCTTCTGGCTCGTGGCGCGATTCGGCACACGCGCGACGCTCGTCGGCGTGGGCGTGGTGCTGATCGCCACGGCGTTACTCGTGGGACTCTTCGGCCGCGTCGGCCGCGCGGCCGGCGCGCTCGTCCTCGCATTCGCCGCGGCCTACGCGCTCCTCGGCCCCGCCGCCTTGGCGCCACCGGAGCAGGAAGCGCTGCTGCCGCCGCGCGAGAGCGGCACGATTCATTCCGAGGAGAGCCAGTACTTCACGATCCAGGTCGAGCGCACGATTCGTCCCGACACCGGCGGCGCCATTCACGCGCTGCACCTCGATCATCTCGTGCATTCGTACACGGACCTCGACGATCCCGAATACCTCGAGTACGGCTACCTGCGCATCTTCAACGACGTGGCGGGGGCGGCGATGGAGCGCGTGCAGCGTCCGCGGTACCTGTTCGTCGGCGGCGGGGGATACACGCTGCCGCGACTGCTCGCGCGCTACCACGCCGACGTCGAAGTGGTGGAGATCGATCCCGCCGTGACACGCGTCGCGCGCCGCTTCTTCGGCGTGACGCGGCAGTTGCCGGTGCGCACGTTCAACGAAGACGCGCGTGCCTTCGCGATGCGCGAGCACCGGCCGTACGACGTCATCTTCATCGACGCGTTCAACGACCTCTCCGTGCCGTACCACCTCACCACGCGCGAGTCCACGGCGTCGCTCGCGCGCCTGCTGCGGCCGGGCGGCGCGCTCGTGGCGAACCTCGTCGACGACTACCAGAACGGACGTTTTCTCACGTCGTACGTAAAGACGCTCGAGTCCGTCTTCGGCGCGGGTCATGTGTCGGTGGTGCTGGAAGGTGCCGAGGACATGCGCAGCAGCCGGTCGACTTTCGTGGTGGTCGCTTCGCGAACGCCGCTGCAGTTCCCGGACTGGTATGTCCTCCCGCAGCCGGAGCTGCGCCGCGCCGTCGCGCGTCCCGGAGCGATCGTGCTCACGGACGACTACGCGCCCGTCGACAACATGCTCGCGCCGCTGTTTCGCGCGCGGTTCGTGGATGAGTTGGAGGAGTGAGAGGGTTCCGACGCCATTCGTACGCGCTTTGCGGCGCTTGCGTCGCGCTATCGCGACCCCTATAATCCGCGCTCCCAACGGCGGAATGAAGTTCCCCGCCGCACCGTTAGCCACGGTACTTCCAACTATGTGGGGCTGTAGCTCAGTTTGGGAGAGCGCCTGAATCGCACTCAGGAGGTCGTCGGTTCGATCCCGATCAGCTCCACCAATTCGATGATCCCCAAATGAGCCGCCGCGAGGCGGCTCATTTCGCTTGGTCCGATGTCAGAGCTCCTCGGCTACGCCGCCTCCGCGCTCATCGTCACGTCGATGCTCATGCGCTCGATCGTGCGCCTGCGCATGATCAATCTCGCGGGGGCGGCCACGTTCTCGGTGTACGGATTCCTCATCGGCGCGTATCCGGTCGGGATCCTGAACCTGCTCACGACGACGATCAATCTCGTGCAACTCGTGCGGCTGCAGCGGCGGAAAGAGATCTTCCGCGTTCTCGAGATCTCGCCCGACTCGCCGTACCTGCGCTACTTCCTCGACTTTCAGGCCGAGGACATCAGGCGCTTCTTTCCGAAGTTCGTCTACGAGCGCACGGACAACGGAATCGTCCTCCTCGTCCTGCGCGATCTCGTTCCGGCGGGCATGGTCCTCGGCCGTATCACCGGCAACACGATGACCGTCGATCTCGACTACGTGGTGCCGCAGTACCGCGATCTGAAGGTGGGGCGGTATCTGTTCGTCGACGAGGCGGCGTTTTTCCGCAAGCGTGGCGTGACGGAGATCCTCAGCCCCGCCGATACGGAAGTGCACGCGCAATACCTCCGTCGCCTCGGCTATGAGCCGGCAGGCGACGGACGGATGTATCGATTGCGTGTGTGATTACCGCTTGCGGTCGCCCTTGTCGCCGTAGCCCGACTTCGACTCCGTCTTCGCGTGCCGCTTGCGGTCCTGGGCCATCGAGCGTCCGGCGTCGACGACCTCTTTGAAGCGCCCGTTCTCATCCCGCCGCACGAAGCGTTTGTCGCCCTTGTGCGGCTCGATCAGTTCGCGTTTTCCAGGCATTTATACGTTCCTTTCGCACACTCTCTTGTGCAACCGGAATGCCGTTACGGATACTGCGAATTCGAGCAGGCGATGGTCTGGAAGAGCACCTCCTCCGGATGAAGGATCGGCGGCGAAACCGGATTCTCGCAGGGAGGCGGAATGGGCGGATTGCCGGGGCAATCGGGGAGCGGACCGCCCGGAATGGCGACCATGCGGAAGTAGAAGCACCAGTCTTCCGCCGTCAGTGCCGACGTCGGCGCTGCGCTGGCGGATTGTTTCGCGTGCTGTTTCGTGTGGTGATGGATGGCTTCGTTGGGCGGGGAGTTGCTGATGACGACCTGCGCGCCATTTGCGAGCGGCACCAGCAGCGGCCCGCCGGTGCGGAGGTTGTCGAGCGACAGCACGACGTTCGCCGGCGCCGCGACCGGCACGCTCCAGCGCACGAATCGCGGGCAGTTGCCCGTCGGAGTAGCCGCGCACGGGAAGGTGCCGGACCTCGGTGAGCCGCCGACGGCCGCCATCCACGCCGCGTTCTTCGGCCCGTTCGGCGGCGTGAACTCCGGCTGCAGGTCGTACAGCGTCGACCGCTGCAGCGGCGGAATCGCGCAGAACGCCTGCTCCGGAAATTCGCTCGAAGGCTTGTTCGTGAGCAGCGCGATGCGCACGCCGCCCGTCCCCCCTTTGCCGTTCAGCGCGAAGACGCAGTTGCCGTCGCCGCTGGTCGTGAATCCCTGCGGACACGTGCCGCTGACGAATGCCGACGGTGCGGCGCTGATCGTCGCGAAATGCGCGTTCTGGTCGGACGCCAGCTCCGGAAGCAATACCCACGGTCCCGGTGCCGTGAGCCACCACATGCACATGCCGACGAAGAAAACCTGCACTTCATTCATGTGTTCACCTCACGGGTACTGCGAGTTCGAGCAGGCGATCGTGCCGATGTAGTAGAAATGCGACGGCCTGAGACGGTGGATCCATTTCAAGAGCTCCGGCGCCGGCGCCGGGGGGCAGTCGGGGATGGGCGGCGCGCCGTGACAATCGACCGGCTGGCCGCTCACCGTTCGAATCATCTGGTAATAGAGGCACCAGTCCTGCGACGCCGTGAGCCTGGCGGGCTCGGTGTGATGCACCATCGCGCGCTCACCCGCGAAGAGCCGTGGCGAGTTGTCGACGAGGATCGTCGCGCCGCCTTTCAGGAGCGCGAGGATCGGCGGCGCGCCGTTCGCACGATTCGACAGCGCCATCACGACGTGCCCCGCCGACGGCGTGGGAACGCTCCACGACGCGAATCGCGGACAGTCGCCCGCGACCGTGTTGCTGCACGGCTCGATGTGCCCCCGCGCCACTCCGCCGGCAGCATCCATCCACGCCGCGTTTTTTGCGCCGCCCGGCGGCGTCCATTCCGAACGGAGCGCAAGGTCCGGCGTGGCCGAGGATTGCAGCTTCGGCACGTCACAGAACGTTGCCGTCGTGAACGGTTGCGCGGCCGGCGTGGTCGTCGTGAAGGCAAGCTGCACGCCGCCGGTCGCACCGGCACCGTTCAGATTGAAGACGCAACGCCCACCGTCGGACTTGAATCCTGCCGGGCATTTCTCGCCGACGAAGTCCGACTGCGCCGCGGTGATGACCGCCAGGTGCTGCTGCTCGGCCGCGGATGCCAGATCGGGAACGATCACGAACGGACCCGGATCCTGCGCGCGCCACCACAGCACGATCCCCATGAAGATGACCTTCACTTCGTTGCTCATGCGCCCTCCTGATGTTCGTCAGTGCGTGCCGCCGAGGACCTGCGAGGCGGCCCAGGCGGCGGGGTGTGCGGCTTCGGGGATGGACCCGCGCAGCATGGCGAGCTGCGCTTCACGCAACGCGGCGGGCGCGGAACGGCCCGAGCGGATGCGCTCGTGGAATGCGACGAAGAGCGTTGCCGCATCGCTGTCGCGCACGGGCCACAGCGTGCCGACGACGGTGGGCACTCCCGCGGCGAGAAACGCGCGCGCGAGATCGGGAGCCCCCGCGCGCTTTGCCGTGGACATGGTTCCGCACGCGGCGAGCACGACCAGCCACGGCCGCGCGAAACGCGTCCGCGCGATGTCGGATGCGGACAACTCGTTGCGCTCGCCGAGGAGCAGCGCCGCCTCGCGCACTTCCGAGGCCGCGCGCGCGTGACCGGCGTAATGCACGACGTCCGCGTGATCCGCATTTTCGAGGAACCGCGTCGCCGTCGCCTCGGCATCGCTGAGCAGCGCGCGGTCCGCGTACACGGATTCGACGCCGTCGCGCTCGCGGCGCAGGTCGCCGAGCGGATCGAGATCCGCGCGGGAATCGCTGGTGACGAGGAGCAGACGCTCGCCGCGCGACGCCGCACGCGCATGGCCGCGCAGCCACACGTCCGCATTCGGCGCCACGAGCACCGCCGTACGCTCGACGAGATATTCGCGACCGCTCCACAACGCGGCCCACGGCACCGACTGCAGCGTGTTCTCGCCGGCGATGACGAGCGAGGTCGCGTCGCCGAAGGCACGCAGCGGCGCGATGAGCGCGGAGTCGAGACGCGAAGCCGTCGCGCGAATCGAGTCGAGGGACGCGCGCGATTCGAGCTGCGTGCGCAGCGTGCGCACGTCCTGTTCGAGCGACGCGCGTCCGATCTCCTTTTGCGCCACGCGCAAGCCGTCGCGTGTGATGTGGAAGATGGCGATGCGGTCGGGGAGGAGCGCGTATGCGACGAACGCGCCGCCGGCCGGAAGCGCGGCCGCGATGGCCTCCGGCGTGGCGCGTCCGTTGCCGAGCGCGCGCTCCGCGTATGCGAATGCGCGCGCATGGTCGCCGCGCGTGAGCAGCAGATCGATCGCGGACGCGAAGAGCTCCGTCGCGGTGTCGCGCTCTTCGACGCTTTCGATGGCGTCGGCGAGATCGCGCCACGCGTCGTCGAGACGGCGGTTGGCGCGATACGTTTTGGCTCGCTCGTACAACGCTTCGGGCAGCAGGCGCCGATCGCCCGCGGCGCGTGCAAAATCGACGGCGGCCGTCAGTGCGGCGATCGACGCCGAGCTGTTGCGCGTGCGCAGCGCCACGCCTTCGACGAGCGAGCATTCCGCTTCGAGGCGCGTGCGCAGTCCGGAGTCGTGTGCACGCGACGCCACCCCGCGCGCCTCGCGCAGATCGGCCATCGCGGCATCGCTGTCGCCGCTCCGCGCGTGCAGCATCGCGCGGCGCTTGTACGCGTCGGCGACGAGCAGCGGATCGCCGATGCGCCGCGCCTCCGCGATCTCCAGCCGCAGCAGCGCCTCGGCTGAATCGCGGTGTCCCATGCGCAACTCGCCGCGCGCGTCGGTCGCGAGCGCCGCGAGCAGGCGCGTGCCGTAAGCACCGCTGCCGAGGATCTGCAGCGCGGCGAGGCGATGCTGCCAGGACTTCTCCGCGTCACCCGTGTGCTGGTACGCCTCTCCGAGCGACTGCTCGGCCTCCGCGATGTTCGACGGTTCTTTCGTGCGGCGTTGCTGCTCGGCGGCGACGAGGTAATGACGCAGCGCGTCACTCGTGTCTCCCGCGTAGAGATCGCAACGTCCGCGCAGCATGGCCGCCTGCGCGCAGAGGGCGATGTGGGAGCTGCCGCATTTCGCGACGATCGGATCGAGCAGCGCCGCGGCTTCGGGGAAGCGGTTCTGGTCGAAGGTGACGGAAGCCGCGTACGCGAGCGCGACGTCGCGCATCGCAGTCGACCCGAACTGCTTCGCCGCCTCGTGGAGGCCGCGCTCGGCGTCGTCGAGTTTGCCGTCGCGATACGCGAGACGGGCGGTGCGATAGGCGACGTGCCCGCGCGCGAGCGGCGTGCGGTCGCGGGCTGCGTCGATCGCCGCGATCGCGTCGGCGAGCAAGGACTCGCCCGATCGCGCCTGCAGCGCGGCGGCAACGGTGCGCGCGCCGGTGAGCAGGGGAGTGGCGTCACCGGAGCCGCGCAGCTCCGCTTCGCCCCAGCGTCCGAGGACGTCCGCTTCGTACCAGCCGCGGACTTCCTGCGGGAACTCGTCGAGGATCGCCGCCACGCGCACGCGATCGTTTGCGGCGGCTGCCGCTTCGAGCACGCCGATGCGATCGCGGAATCGCGCCTGCGGTTCCCGCGGCATGGCGTCGAGCCGGCGCCGCGCCTCGTCCGCCCACGGCGAGGCCGTGTCGAGGGCCAGGTACTCGCGCCAGGCGGCCGCGGCTTCGGCCTGCAATCCCATGCGCTCGAGGATCAGCGCGCGATTGAACCGAGCCTCGGCATGCGAGGCGTCGCGGTCGAGTGCATTCGTCGTCGCGGCGAGTGCCTGCGGCAGATCGGACGGCTTCCGCTGCTGCATCGCGCTCGTGTAGAGCGCGGCCCCGAGATCGTTCCACGCCGCGGCGTCGTTCGACTCCAGCGCGGCCTTGCGCAATTCCTCGATCGCCTGGTCGGTGTTGCGCACGAGCAGCGACGCGACGCCGGCCGCATGGCGCGAGGACGGCGAGTCGTCGTTCTGCGCGCGCTCGAGCACTTTCCCCGCCGCGCCGGCGAGCTTCAGCTCCTCGGGATCCGAATGCTCGGCGCCGCGCAACTGCCGGAGCGCGGCCCAGCGGAATCCCGTCAGGCGTGCTTCGATCGTGCGATGAGTGGTCGGCGCGGCCGCGATGAGCGTCTCGACGCCCGCCTCGCGCCGCTGCATCAGGGCGAATGCCGCGATCATCGCGATGAGGACGATCGCCGCGGCGAGGAGCCACGGACGCCGCATCGGCACCACGCGCGACTCTTCGGGCACCGCGTCGAGCGCCGCGGCGCGCACGCCTCCGACCAGTTGGACGCAGTCATCACATTCGGCGAGATGTTCGATCACGGCCAAGCGCTCCGGGCCCTCGAGCCGTCCGTCGATGAAGGCGCCGAGGATCTCGTCGCGGGGATGCTGGAGCGCGTTCATCGTTTGACGTCCTCGATCGAGGTAGACGGCACCGCCGGGGAATTTGCCACTTCCCGGAGGCCGAAATCGAAATCGGTGTCGGCACGGCCGAGGAGATCCTGGACCGCGCCGGGGTCGACGCCGGAGGCGAGGAGGCGTTCGCGGAGCGTGGTGAAAATGCGGCTGAGGCGGCGATAGAGCGGGCGCTGTTCGAGGCCCGTCGCCCGTGCGATGTCCGCGACCGACAGCCCCGCGTCGAAGTGCAGCCGGAGGATCGTCCGGTCCTCCGCGGGAAGGTCGGTCATCGCCTCGCGCATCACGCCGGTGACTTTGCGTTTCGCCGTCTGCCGATCGTGCGACGTGGCGTTCTGTTCGATCGCGTCGCCGGGGATGGCCAGTTGTTTCGCGACGTCGTCGAGGTCGGTTTCCACCGCGCGCGTCCTGCGCTCCGGAAACTCGGCCGCGAGGCGTTCCGCCTCGGCGCGCGTCATCCCATGGCCTTCCTGCGCGAGCGCCGACACGGCTTCGTCGATCGACTTGCGATCGCGCACGACGAGAGTCTCGAGGCGGATGGCCGCGGGCCCCAGGCGCGTGGCGGCGACGGACGTGCGGAAGCGGCCCCACAGCCGCGCGCGGTAATCGAAGAGCTGGCGCTGGATGGTGAGGGCGAGGAAGGTTTCGAGCGAGCAACGCCCTTCGAACGAGCGCAGCACCGCATAATCGTCGTCGATGAGGTGCAGACGGACGTGGCCGATGAAATCCTCCACGTCTTCCGCCGTCATGCGCGAGCCGCGGCAGAAGAAGCGGCTCAGGCGCTCGACGAGTGGCAGACACCTGACGAGCAGCGCCTCGTGGTCACCGCGCAACCATCCCTCCGGAAATCTCTCGTTGCTGAAGGCCTTTCATTATGCGGCAGTTTCGCCGCAATCGTGTATGAAGGACGTGTAATGCGAACTCCTCGGAACGTGACGATTCAGAAATGGGCGATCTGGATCGGTTTTCTGGGCATGCTCGTCCTGCTGCGTCACCTCTTTCCGGTGATTTTTCTGACGTTCGTGCTGACGTACATCGCGAACACGCTCGTCAACGGGATGACGCGGCGCTGGCAGCGGCGGCGTCTCAATCTCGCCGCCGTCTTCGTCCTGTTCCTGGCCATCCTCGGCGGCGTCGGCGCGCTGGTCGTGCCGAAGATGTTCGCCGAGGCGCGGCAACTGGCGGTTTTCTCGATCGCGCGGGGGCAGACCCAGCCACAGCCCGCCAATCAGGAAACGATGCTCGATCGCGAGACGCGCCGCTATGTGGACACGATCCTCATCGCCGTCGTCGGGCGCGACACCTTCCGTTCCTTTGCAGGCTCGACCGCGTATGCGGGGCTGCTCGAGCGCGTGGAAAAATCGATCCGCGGATTCCTGCCGAAGGTCACGGCCGGAGTGGGGGAGTTCGTGAACTCCTCCATCGCCATCTTCGTACAGTTCCTCCTCTCCATCGTGCTGTCGTTCCTGATCCTGTGGGATCTGCCGTCCTTGCAGCGCGGCGTGACCGCATTGGCGACGGGGAGGACGTCCGAGGTTTACTCGGAGATTGCGCCGGGGATCACGGCATTCGGGGTGATGCTCGGACGCGCGTTCGAAGCACAGACGCTCATTGCCGTGGTCAATGCCGTGCTGACGTCGATCGGCTTTCTGATTCTCGGCATTCCCTCCATTGCGCTGCTGGCGACGATCGTCTTCTTCTGTTCTTACATTCCGGTCGTCGGCGTCATGCTCTCGACGCTGCCCGCGGCATTGTTCGCGTTCAAGACCGGCGGCGTCGCGCTCGTGCTATGGCTCGTGGTGATGGTGCTCGTGGTGCACGCGGTCGAGGCGTACATGCTCAATCCGATCATTTACGGGCGGCACATGAAGATGCATCCCGTGGCCATCCTCGTGATCCTGATGGTGGGCGAGCATCTCTTCGGCATCTGGGGTCTCCTCCTCGGCGTACCGGTGGCCGCGTTCCTCTGGACGTATGGAATTCAGGGGAAAGACGTGCGCGCGGCCGGGTGACTTCGCGTATTATTCGCAGCAAATCCCTGGTCCGATTCGCAGAAGGAGACAATCCATGATCGCTCGCGCCCTCATTGTGGCGATTACCTCGCTTTGCCTTGCGTCTCCCGCATGGGCGGTCACGCGATCGTGGACGGGTGCGACGAGCGCATTGTGGTCGGAGCCCACGAACTGGTCGCCGGTGGGGATTCCGGCTGCGGCCGATTCGCTGATCTTTCCGGCCGGCGCGTCGCACCAGATCATGACCAACGATCTCGCGGCCGGCACGAGCGTCGGGCCGATGCAGTTCCTCGACAATTACACGATCAACGGCAACCAGCTCACGCTGACCGGAGATCTGTCGTTCGCGGCGGTGAACGCGCTGATCCGCTTCACCTGCAATGCGCCGCTCGTCCTCGGCACTTCCGTGCAATTCGGTGCGGCCATCGTCAACGATTACACCGGTGCGATCGACGTCAACGGCCACACGCTCACGGTCCTCGCGTACAACACGAGCCTCACCGGCCCGCTCCACGGCAGCGGCACGATCGAAGTCGTGGGGAGCGGCATCACCGTCGGCAGCGGCACGTTCAGCGGCACGATTCGCGGCACGATCAACCTCGGCGGATTGCTGCCGAACGCCGCGCTCGAGGGCGGCGGCAGCGCCAACGGCACGATCGGCACGCTCACGACCGACCAGCGTCTCTACCTCGGCTGGAAAGATCCTGCCGTGACGTACGACCCGCACACGATCGGCACGCTGTACACGCAATCGGTGTGGCTCGGCGACGAAGTGCGTTTCGATCTCGTGCCGGGCGGCACCTCCGACCGGATGCAGGTCCACGGCACGGTCAACCTCGTGAGCGGCGCCGCGCTCGTGGTGTCGGTGCCGAACGGCTCGATCTCCGCGGGACAGAGCTACACCATCGTCGACAACGACGGCAGCGATCCGGTGATCGGCACGTTCGCCGGACTTCCGCAGGGCGCAACGGTGACCGTCCCCGGCGGAGCGCTCGCGATCCGCTACGACGGCGGCGACGGCAACGACGTCGTGCTGTCCTCCGTCTCGACCACGAAGAGCTGGACCGGTGCGGTCAACGACCTCTGGTCCGTGGCCGGCAACTGGTCTCCGGCCGGCGCTCCGGCGAACGGCGAGGCGCTCGTGTTTCCCGCGAGCGCGGCGAACCGGATCATGACGAACGACCTGCCGGTCGCGACGCGCGTCGGCGCGATGCAGTTCCTCGACTCGTACACATTGAATGGCAACGTGCTCACGCTGACCGGCAATCTGTCGTTCGGCGCGGTGGACTTCGTCTGCAATGCGCCGCTCGTGCTCGAGAGCTCCCTGCAGTTCGGCAACGCCATCACGAGCCGCTACAACGGCGCGATCGACGTCAACGGACAGACGCTGACGGTCCTGTCGTACAACACGAGCTTCCACGGACCGATCGACGGCAGCGGCGTCATTCACGTCGACTTCTCCGGCATCTCGATCGCGGGCAGCGGCACGTTCAGCGGCACGATCGACGGCCTCGCGGACATCACCGGCTCGCTGCCGAATGCGACGCTGGCCGGCGGCGGCTCCGGCAGCGGCACCATCGGCGAGCTGATGACGAACGATTTCCTCTACCTCGGCGCGAAAGATCCGGGGGCGCTGGACGATCCGCACACGATCGGCACGCTGCACACCCGGTCGGTGACGCTCGGCGCAAACGTGCTCTTCGATCTCGTGCCGGGCGGCGCGTCGGATGTGCTGCAGGTCAGCGGCACGGTCACGATCGGCGCCGGCGTACCTCTGTCGGTCTCGGTCCCGAGCGGCTCGGTCTCCGCGGGGCAGAGCTTCCTCATCATCAACAACGACGGCAGCGATCCGGTGGACGGCACGTTCTCCGATCTGCCGCAGGGCGCGACCCTCGCGCTGCCGGGCGGACTCGTCTCGATCAGCTACACCGGCGGCGACGGCAACGACGTCATGCTCACCGCGGTCGCGACGACGAAGAGCTGGACGGGCGCGGTCAGCAATCTCTGGTCGGTGGCCGGCAACTGGTCTCCGGCGGCGATCCCCACGAACGGGGAGGCGCTGGTGTTCCCCTCCGGCGCGTCGAACACGAGCATGGTGAACGATCTCCCCGCCGGCACGCGCGTCGGCGCGCTGCTGTTCCTCGACTCGTACACATTGAGCGGCAACGCGCTGAAGCTGACCGACGACTGGACGTTCGCGGAGGTGGCGCACTTCACGTGCAACGCGCCGCTCGCGCTCGACGACTCGGTGCGCCTCGGCTCGGCCATCACCGGCCGCTACAACGGCGCGATCGACGTGAACGGATACACGCTCACCCTCGATACGGCCAACACGAGCTTCCACGGCGCGATCGATGGCAACGGCACGATCGCGGTCGACGGCATCGGGGCGAGGATCGCGAGCAGCGGCTCGTTCGACGGCGCGATCCTCGGCATCGTCGACGTCGGCGGCTCGATGCCGAATGCGGCGGTGCACGGCGGATTGACGGGCAGCGGCTCGGTCGCGGAAGTCGTGACGACGGGCGCGCTGCGTCCCGGCGCGAAAGATCCGGCAGTCACGTACGACCCGCACTCGATCGGCACGCTGCAGACGAAATCGATTTCGATCGAAGGAACGTTTTCCGCCGACCTCGTGCCCGCGGGCGCGTCCGATCTCGTGCAGGTCACGGGGACGGTGGCGCTCAGCGGCGCGTTGCAGGTGACGGTGGTGACGGGCTCGCCGATGACGGGCGACACGTTCAGGATCATCGACAACGACGGCGGCGATCCGGTCGGCGGCACGTTCGCGGGACTGCCGGAAGGTGCGACCGTCTCACAGCCGCCGTTCTCGTTCCGCGTCAGCTACGTCGGCGGCGACGGCAATGACGTCGTGCTGACCACGATCGACGGGACGGCGATGCAGCTCACGCAGAACGCGGTCTCGTCGCGGCTCGGCGAGACGGCGACGTTCACGGCGCGCGTGACCTCGCGCGGCGGCGCGCCGAGTGGCAGCGTGGTCTTCACGGACAACGGCGTGACGATCGCGCCGGTGCTGCTGGTCAACGGGGTGGCGACGCTCGAGATCGGCGACCTCGCACCGGGCACGCACACGATTGCCGCGCGGTACGACGGCACGGCGGTCCTCGGTTCGAGCAGCGCCTCGCTCTCGCGCCAGATCCTGCGCGGCCGCACGATCTGCGTGCTCGAAACGGAGAGTGAAGTCGTCTACGGCGATCCGCTGCCGGTCGCGGTGCACGTGGCGTCGATTGCGCCGGCGTTCGGCATCCCGGCGGGCAACGTCGTCCTGCACTTGCCGGAAGTCTCGGCCGGAGCCGCCCTCGACGGAGGTTCGGCGTCGTTCTCGTCGATCCTCCTCGAGCCGGGAACGTACGAGATGATTGCGTCGTACGCGGGCAACGGTCAGTACGAGGCGAGCGAGAGCTTCAGCGCGAGCCTGACGGTGCTGCCCGCGCCGACGTCGATCGAAGCGAAAGCCAACGACGAGAAGCTCACCATCGCCGTGCACGCGGAAGATCGTCCGGATCTGCCGGTGACGGGAATGGTGAGGATCAGCGAAGGAAACGTCGTGCTGGCGGAGGTCCCGATCGCCGCGGCACCGGCGACGATCACGCTGCCGCTGGCCACGGGAGGCCATCGTCTGACGATTGCGTACCAGGGCACGCGTCACTTCGAGCCGAGCAGCACGACGGTGAGCACGGCCAAACCGAAACGCCGCGCGGTGCGATGACGGAACGAGGCGGCGTCCGCGCCGCCGCTCGTTCGCTGATGCGACGGCACTCCGTCAGACGCATCTCTTCAGGTAAGGCGCCGTCCGGCTCTTCGTGACTTTGGCGACATCGCATGGAGGGCCGGCCGCGACGACCTTGCCACCTTCCTCACCCGCGCCGGGGCCGATGTCGATGACCCAGTCGCTCGCCGCGACGACGCGCATCTCGTGCTCGACGAGGATCACGCTGTTGCCCGCTTCGACGAGGCGGTCGAGCTGGGCCATGAGCTTCACGACGTCCGCGGGATGCAGTCCCGTCGTCGGTTCGTCGAGCACGTACAGCGTGCTGCCGCGTTGCATGCGCTGCAACTCGGTGGCGAGCTTGATGCGTTGCGCTTCGCCGCCGGAGAGCTCCGTGGCCGGTTGTCCGAGGCGCAGATATCCGAGGCCGACTTCGCGCAATACGTCGAGCGATCGCGCCACCGGAACTTCCTCGGCGAAGAACTCCCACGCCGCGTCGACGGTCAGGCCGAGGACCTGGGCGATGTTCTTGCCGCGGTATTCGATCTCCAGCGTTTTCGCGTTGTAGCGCGAGCCGTGGCAGGTGGGGCAGGGGGAGTAGACGCTCGCCAGGAAGAGCAGCTCGACCATCACGAAGCCTTCCCCCTCGCACGTCTCGCAGCGGCCCTTCGCCACGTTGAACGAGAAGCGGCCCGCGTCGTAGCGGCGCGCACGTGCGGCCTTCGTCGACGCGAACAGTTTGCGCACGTGGTCGAAAAGGCCCGTGTACGTGGCGAGATTCGAACGCGGCGTGCGGCCGATGGGACGCTGATCGACGCGCACCAGCCGCTTGATCCTCTCCATTCCCGAGGCGATGCGTCCTTCCGCACGTGCGCGGATCTCCGCTTCCTCTTCGTCGAATTCGAGCTCGTGGCCGAGGTGCGAGGCGACGAGCTCCACGAGCGCCTGGCTGACGAGACTCGATTTGCCCGAGCCGGAGACGCCCGTGACGGTGGTGAGGACGCCGAGCGGAAACGCGACGTCGAGCTTGTGCAGGTTGTTGCGCGTCACGCCTTCGAGGCGCAGCCAGCCGCGCGGCTCGCGTGCGTCTCGCGCCGCGATGTGATCGTCCGCGAAGAGATGCTCGCGCGTCTGCGACTCGTCGACTTTCCTCAGACCCTCGGGCGGGCCGCTGTACAGAATCTGTCCGCCCTGCTCCCCGGCGGCGGGACCGACGTCGACGATCCAGTCGGCGCGGCGGATGACGTCGAGATCGTGCTCGACGACGAACAGCGAATTGCCCGACGACTTCAAACGATCGAGCGCATTGAGCAACGCCTCGGTGTCCGCGGGGTGCAGTCCCGCCGAAGGCTCGTCGAGCACGTAGACGACGCCGAAGAGATTCGAACGCACCTGCGTCGCCAGCCGCAGTCGCTGCAACTCGCCGGGCGAGAGCGTGGGCGTGCTGCGATCGAGCGCGAGGTAGCCGAGGCCGAGATCGAGCAACACGTCGAGACGCGTGATGAGATCCTGCGTGATGCGCTCAGCGACGAGCACTTTCTCCGGATGGTCCTTCGACGTTTTCTTTCCGTCGGCGTAGGGACGGAAGATCGACGCGAGCCGCTTCATCGGCAGCGCGGACATCTCGCCGATGTCGTACCCCGCAAACTTCACCGAAAGCGCCTCGGGACGCAGGCGTTTGCCGTCGCACGTCGGACAGGCGTCGCTGATCATGTACTGCGAGACGCGCTTGCGGATCAGCGCACTCTGCGTCGTGGCGAAGGCGTGGAGCACGTAGCGTTTCGCGCTCGTGAACGTGCCCATGTAGCTCGGCTCTTCTTTGCGTTTGAGCGCGCGCTTCGTTTCTTCCGGCGTGTATCCCGCGTACACCGGCACGGTCGGTTGTTCTTCGGTGAAGAGGATCCAGTCGCGTTCTTTTCGCGGCAGCTCGCGCCACGGACGATCGACGTCGTAGCCCATCGTGACGAGGATGTCGCGCAGGTTCTGTCCGTGCCATGCGGGCGGCCACGCCGCGACGGCGCGCTCGCGAATTGTGAGCGACGGATCCGGCACCATCGACTCCTCGGTGACGGTGAAGATCTTCCCCACGCCATGGCATTGCGGACATGCCCCTTCGGGCGTGTTCGGCGAGAACGACTCCGCGTAGAGCAGCGGCTGATTCGGTGGATAGTCGCCCGCGCGCGAATAGAGCATGCGCAGCAGATTCGAGAGCGTGGTCACGCTGCCGACCGACGAGCGCGTGGTCGGCGTGCCGCGCTGCTGTTGCAATGCGACCGCGGGAGGCAATCCGAGGATGTCGTCGACGTCGGGATTGCCCATCTGGTCGAAGAGCCGCCGCGCGTACGGCGCCACCGATTCGAGGTAGCGCCGCTGCGCCTCGGCGTAAAGCGTCCCGAAGGCGAGGGACGACTTGCCCGAGCCGGAGACGCCGGTGAAGACCACCAGCGCATCGCGCGGAATGTCGACGTCGAGGTTCTTGAGATTGTGCTCGCGGGCGCCGCGGACGTGTACGAATCCTTCCTTCACGGCCTCGGCAATTTCACGAGGTATGCCCGCTACTCGATCCGCTTCGCCTTCTGATCCATTCCCCCCTGATGCAGCACGACGCCGGTCGCTCGGCCGGTGCCGTCGACTTCGAACGTGAGCTGGGCGTCGACGACTTTGAGGAAGAACTTGCGCTCGCTCTCGGCGAAGAGGGGAAACTTCGGTTGACCCGTGGCCTGTGCGAAGAGCGCGTTGCCTTCTTTCGTGATGGCGATGATGAACGCCGGCGCGAGCTGGTAGCGGCCGACGTACTTTTCGAGAAGCGCGGCGTCGACCGCGATCTCGTTGCGCGACGGGAGCTCACCCGTGACGCGCGGCGCGCGCATGTCACGGCCGCCCTGGTGCAGCGTGAGCGCGTCGTCGGCGAACGTGATGCGCGCGTCGACCACTTTGAAAAAGTATTCGCGCTCGCTCTTCGGAAAGATTTCGAAGCGCGGCTGGCCCGTGGCCTGCGCAAACAGTTGATTGCCTTCGCGCGTGATGGTGATGAGGAATTCCGGTGCGAGCGCGTAGCGGCCCACGAAGCGGTCGTAGATCTTCGGATCGACGGTCGCGGGTTTCTGCTCGGCGAGGAGCGGCGACGTGGCGTCGAGGAGATGGTGGCCGATGTCGTCGACACCCGCCGGCGTGGAGATGTTCGTCAGCACGACCACGCCCGTGCGCGCTTTCGGATCGAGGCCGAGGTACGAGCGATAGCCGCCGGTGCCGCCGTCGTGCCACACGAGCTCGCGCTCGCCGCGTTTCTCGACGTGCCAGCCGAGGGCGATTTCCTGCGCGGTCATGGTCGTGGGACGGCGCGAGGCGAGCATCGAAGCCATGGCCGGCGCGAGCGGCGTTTTCGTATGGCCGAGGAATGCGGAGAGGAAGATCAGCATGTCGTTCACGGTCGACCGCAACGCGCCTGCGCCCGCGAGCGTGGGGAGGTCCCAGTTCGCCGCCGGTTTGCCCTCGCCGTCGTGTCCCTGCGCAAGCCGCGCTTTCGCCGCGGCGGGGATGGTGATGAAGGTGTCCTTCATGCCGAGGGGCTCGAGAATGCGCGTGCGGACGAGCGTCGCGTAGTCGGTCTTCGCGCGCAGCGCGAGGGCGTGGCCGAGGAGGCCCACGGCCAGGTTCGAGTACTCGTATTGCGCGCCCGCGTCGCGCGGCAGTTCGTACGACGAGAGGAATTCGTACATCTGCGCGACGGTGTAATCGGCGTACGGATTCGACTCGTCCTTCGGCAGGAGGTTGGAGGGCAATCGCGGCAGCCCGGACGTGTGCGTGGCGAGGTCCTGCAGCGTGATGCGCCTGCCGTTGCGCTCCGGCACTTTCACGCTGGCGGGGAGGAACTTCGCTACCGGATCGTCGAGCTTCACTTCACCGCGTTGGACCGCCTCCGCGAGGAGGAGTGCGGTGAAGACCTTCGTCGCCGAGCCGATCTCGAAGAGCGTGTCGCCATCCGCCGCCCCTTCCGCGACGACCTTGCGTCCGTTCGCGTCGATCGTGCCGGCGACCACGGCGATGCCGGGCCGCTTGGCGACGCGAGAGGCGAGGATCTCGCGCACGTCGGCGCGGAGGGTGGTGGCGACGAGGAGCAGGAGGACGGAAAACGTGCGGCGCATCGGGGAATCATGACACGCCACAAATTCCGCACCTCCGTGTCTCTCCGACGAGAGGTGGCTTGCATGGGATGGTCTCAGCGGAAGAGTGTCTCGGTCGGTCCGTTCCGGTTCCATCTGTCGGCGTCCGGGGTCGGCGTCTCCGCCGGGTTACCCGGCTTCCGCGTGGGATCCGGACCGCGCGGCAATTACGTGCACGTCGGTGCGTTCGGCGTGTCGTACCGGCAGACGGTTTCCTCGAAGCAGCCGCGCGCGCCGCGACTGCCGGCGCCGGTGCTCGTCCCCGAGGGCACCCATGCCGCGCTGCAGGAGATCGAATCCGCCAGTGCGACGTCGATCGTCGACTCCTCGTCCGAGGCGTTGCTGGCGGAGATTCGCGAGAAACGGGGAAAGTTCTCGCTGACACCGATGGCCGTCGTCCTCGGGAGCGTTGCGTTGCTCGCGGCGCTGGTCGCGCAATGGCCCGGATGGGCGCTGCTCCTGCTGGCCGTGCTCTGCACGATCGGCATCGTGGCCGCGTGTTTGCGCGATCAGATCGCGAAGACGGTGGTCATCCTCTACGACTTCGACGCACGCGCAGGCGAGTCCTTCGAACGTTTCCTCGAATGGGCGAACGCCCTCGGCGCATGCAACCGCGCGTGGCACGTCGCGGCCGAAGGACGCGTGCACGACCGCAAGTACCACGCGGGTGCGACCTCGGTCGTTCGCCGCAGCCTCACGAACGTGCGCACGATGGCGCCGCCGTTCCTGAAGACGAACGTCCCGGTGCTGAGCGTCGGCGTGGGGAGGCAGACGCTCTACTTCCTGCCGGACCGGCTGCTGGTTTACGACCACGCCGGCGTCGGCGCCGTGTCGTATCGCACGCTCGACGTGACGGTGCGGCCGACCCGTTTCATCGAAGACGGCGGAGTTCCTTCCGACGCGACGGTGGTCGATTCCACCTGGCGTTACGTCAATCGCAACGGAGGTCCGGATCGCCGCTTCTCCAATAATCCGCAACTCCCGATCTGCACGTATGACGAGCTTTCGTTCCGCACCACCTCCGGCCTGCACGAGGTGCTGCAGCTCTCGCGCTCCGGAATCGGCGAAGGCTTCGCCGCCGCGGTGAGGCATCTCGCCGCGGCGATCGCGGCGTAGCTACGCCTCCGTCCATCGTTTGTACCGTCTCCGCAGGTCCTTGAACCCCGTCCCCGTCCACTGCGCCAGCGGCGCGTAGTGGTGTTGCACGCCGTGCGGGGGGAGGAAGACGGAGTCGTCGTTTTCCTTTGGCCAGAGGATGTCGCCGGTTGCGGTGCGCGCGGGGATGAGCCAGTAATCGCCTTCGCGGAAGTTGCGCAACGCGTTCGGCCGTGTTGCGAGTTGCACGCTGATGCCGTCCGTGAGATCGATCCACGCCGTCTGCGTTTGTCCCGGTGCCAAACCGAGCTCGATTGGTTTCGTGGCCCAGCGGCGCAGGACGGCGCGGCGTCGGCGTTTCGGGTCGAGCGTGTTCGCCGGCGCGGTCTTCACCGTCACCTCCAGACGAGAGCGGTCGATGTCGATGACCTGCACCAGTTCGTGGGCACTGCCGGTGACCTGCAACGCGACCTCTTCGTCGACGAGCTCCACCCAGTCGCCGATCGAGATGGCGGTGCGATCGTCGCGGCCGAGGGATTCCAGCGTGATGGTCGTGCCCTGCACGTCCTTCACGGGATAGACGATCGACGCGTTGTCCTGCGACCACTTGATCCACGTCTCCCCTTTGTCTCCAACCTTGTGGATCTCCACGCGATACAAGCGGTTCTGCGCCCCGCGATACCGAGCCTCGGGCGAGATGACGCACGCCTCGATCTCTTCGTTGACGTGCGCCCGCGCGCGCAGCGAGCAGCCTGGCGTGAGGAGGGCATTGAGCATGTCGTACGGATCGAACTGCCCGCTGAACTCGGCGGCGACGCCGAGCAGCTTCACCTGCCACACGACGACCGCGCGGCTGGCGGTGTCCGGCCCGAGCAGCGCGACTTCGCGCAGCGAGTCATCCTCGGCCGCGGAGAGATGGCGCTCCCACACGTCCAGGTACACGAGCTGCGTCATCTGCGGATCGAAGTCCGACACCTTTGCGCCGGGCAGATGCGGCTGCTCGTGATACAGCACGCCGAACGATCCGTTGTTCGCCGTGGCCGGCTGGCCGCCCGGGAACGCGGTCTTCCCCGACTCGCCGACGGTGATGAAGCGCGTCACCTGCGCCTCGCCGCCATTCGACACACGAATGCCGTCCACGTAGTAATGCCCCGGCCCGATCGTGATCTGGTTCGTCCCGTCCCCCGTGATCATGAAGCTGCTCTCGTAGCCCGCGTGCGGTCCGAGGAGGTCGCGCATCGAGGTCCGCATCGCCCGCAGAATCGCCTCGGTGTGCTCGTTCACGTCGGAGTCGAGCTGCACGCGGCCCTGCTGCCAGAGCACGCGCGAGACGTCGTCGCGATACAGGAAGGGGTTCAGCGTGAAATCGCCATACATGGTTTTTCTCCTCAGTCCGCGTAGATGATTCCGGTCTCCATGCCAGCGGGCGTGGAGTCGTCGAGCCGCACGCGCAGGCTGGCGATGCGCTGCGGCAATTTGTTTTCGTGGAAGGCGCCCATCTCCGACTCGTCGTCCGCCCCCTGCGCGATCTCGTCGGCGCAGTCGAGCGCGAGCCGCGCATAGGTCGGGCTGCCGAACCGCACGCTGTCGAAGCGTGGCGCGACACGCAGGCGCTCGAGCTCCTTCTGCTCGTTGTCCTGTTTGTTCTTTTCGTCCACGAGATCGGGCTGGCAGTGATAGCGCCGCGGCGTGCGCGATCCGGGCGGCACCCAGCAGAAGCGGATGCAGCCGATCTGCCGGCGCGCGACGCGCACTTCACCGCCGAAGATCGAGTTCTCGCCGAGCTCGATCGCGTGCGTGAAGATCGTGCCGAACACGGTCGTGCGGGTGATGCGCAGCTTCGCCCACGCGTACGACGGTCCCGGTCCAAGGACCGCTTCGAGCTCGTTCGCGGTGGCGTCGAGAATCGTGTCGCGCACGTCGATCCGCAGCGGCTCCGCCTCCTCGGTTTCGTTCGTGACGTTGATCGAGCCGGTGATGGTGTGATCGATCGTGACTTTGCCGGTGAGGTTGCGCAGATCGAGGCTGGCCTCGGTGGGCCGTGAAGGATGGCAGTGCTGATCGATCGTCCATCCCGGCACCAGCGTGCAGCGCCGAATCACGACGCGCGTCCCCTCGGGCGGCGTATCGCCGTCGCCTTCGACGTGCACGGGACGTCCCGCCACGACGATGCCGTCGAGCGTGAAGCGCGCTTTCTTGCGCAGGATCACGTGGAGCGATTCGCCGCGGGACGGATGACGATCGAGCACGGTGATGACGGGACGCGTGCGATTCGCGGCGCGGAGCTGCAGCGACGACTCTTCCGCGATCTCGACGTCGATGTTCTCGCTGTACACGCCGCTGTCGGCGATCTCGACGACGGCGTGGCGCTGGTTGTCCTGTTCCCACTTGTCGAGCGCGTCGCGAATGGTCGTGAACTGTTCGTCCGGACCGACGCGGTAGACGACGGCATCGCGCGGCTGCGTCAGCGTGCGCGCGTACTCGCCCGCGCCGACGTCGCCGGTGAAGCCGTAGTGATACGACACGGTCATCCCGACGCCGCGATCGTGCGCGACGGCGAAGCGGCCGAGCTTCGGGTCGACCGCGACTTTGCCGGCGGGCGGACGGTATTTCCAGCTCGAGAGATCGGCCGCGACGATGTCTTCGACCGGCACGGGCTCTTCGCGATCGTCGTACCAGATCGTGAAGCTCTTGCCCGGGCCGTAGTAATCCTCGGGATGCCCGAGCAGCGCGTGACGGCGGATCGGCATCGGCACGTTGCGCTCTCCGGCGATCGAGGAGAGGTCACTTTCGCGCACCGGTTTCGTGACGAGCGGCGCGTCGTTGCCGAGGACGTTGAACGTGTAGAAGTAGTAGCCGCCGCCGCGCTGGACGTAATACGCCGGCGCCCGGGTGATCGAGTAGGCGCGCAGGCGCCACAGGTACGCCGCCGCGCTCGGGATGTTGTGATGGCCGCGCGTGCGCTTCGCGGTGACGTGACGGATGTCGGCCGTGTGCGTCATGCGATCGAACGGCGTGTCGATGAGATCGAGCGCGTCGTGGTCGCGCAGGTCGGCGAACCGGCCACGATCCGGATTGAGATGGTCGAGCGACTGCGTGCGCGCGAGCAGCGAAAAGAACTCGACGGCGCGCGCGGGCAGCCCCGACGTGTCGGCGGCGAGCAGTTCGAGCAGCGACACCGTGCCGCGGCGGCGATGCGCACGGACGTAGTTCGCGACGTCGCGGCGCGGTGCGAGATCGTTCGTGACCTGATAGCCGACGAGATCGCCGAGGTAGGGGACGACCCAATCGTCGCACGTCTCGATGAACCAGTTCTCGTACATGCGCGCGATGTCGTCTTCGACGACCTGCACCTGCTCGCCGATGACGCGCAGCAGGTCGCGCAGCGGATGCCCGCGCTCGGTGTCGCGCTGCCGGTGCACGACGGGCAGCAGCTCGTAGAGGCGGTCGAGTGCGGTGGTGCTCATCGCGGTTCCTCCGTGAGGATGAAGAGCTCGGAGAGCGACGCCGGCAGATACGCGATCTGCGCGGGGACGATCTTCCCTTTGTCGGCGTGGTAGCGCGCGAGCTTCGGCCGGATCGGTTGCGGACGATCGATCACCGGCAGTCCGGGCCACGGCCCCTGCGCGTCTTCGTCGTTCACGAACACCTGGTCCTGCGAGATCCCGCCGAGGGCGGTGAGCGTGACGGATTCGACGCCTTCGACGCTTTGGATCACGGCCACGACTTCACTGGGGAAGAGCGGCTGGCCGAAGGCGCGGCGGTCGTACGAGAACGCGTCGAGCAACGCCGCCTGCACGCGCGGCATGACGCTGCTCCAGAGAGAGTCGGGATGCACGCGCACGCTCGCGCTGCCGGCGACGATGATCTTTTCGCGCATCTCCACGCGGAAGGGCTGATACGGATCGCCGTACTTGCGCAGCGCCGTAACGAGGTTTTGATAGAGATCCGAATGTGCGGCGATCTCGATGTCCGCGGCCCCGCCGATCGTGATGTGCACGAGGCGCGTGCGGCCGTCGGAGAGGACGGTGGCCGTGGCTTTGGCGATGCCGGCGAAGGCCCGCGCAAAGTCGGCGTAGTCGCGGACGGAGACGACGCGGCCGAGGGCCTGGATGGCCGTGGGGATGTTGCTGCGCGCGTCGTCGCGTTTCTCGGGATCCGCGCCGCCGGTGGCGGGAAGAGGGTTGACGACTTTGTTCACGCCGAGCGGACGATCGAGGGCGGTGGCGATCTGCTCGGCTTTCACGTTGCCCGCGAGGCCGAGGCCTTCGCGGTAGATGGCGCGGACGTTGTCGGTGCCGGTAGGGAGGCGCGATCCTTCGCGGCCGGTGCCGAAGATCACGGACGTCTTCCCTTCGTGATTCGTCTTGGTGACGAAGACGCGATCCCGCGGACCGGTGCCGGAGAACGTGTCCGTCTCGTACCAGAGCACGTCGTTCACGCGGATGGCGAGCGTGGAGACGACACCGGCGGGCGTCGACGCGGCGACGTGGGTGACGGGCTTGTTCGCAAGGACGAACGTCTGCAGCGGCTTGGCCGCATTGCCGGCGCCGAGGATCTGGCTGCGCTTCGCGCCGTGCGTGACCTTCACGACGTTGCCGTAGATCTTCACCGTGTCGCGCTTGTACGCGTAGCTGAGACCGGGCGCGGCGAGAATGAGCACGGTGCGCGTGCGTCCGTTTTTCTCGCTGACGTCGTGCTCGACCGCGGCGACCATGGCCAGCTCCGCGTAGCGCACGGTCGTGAACTTTGCGACGTCGGCGCGCTCGCCGGTGACGATGATCCAGCGTCCCGGCTTGAAGCCTTCGAGCATCGTGTCGAGCTCGAGACGCGCCGGCTCCTGCGGATTGCGCGTGGCGCCGAAATCTTCGGTGATCGGCTGCAGCGCGAGCGTGAGTGGTTCGCTTTCGGTGTACGCGACCGACGTGCGCACGTTGGCGAAGGAGAACGGCGCCGTGTTGTGCCCCCACCAGTCGTGCTCGAGCTGCACGAGCGTGGAGCGGCCGTTCACATTGTACGCGCTGCGTCCGCGCGTTTCGACTGCGGCTACCTTGTCGACGAAGATCCGCTGCGTCGCATGCGGCCCGGCGATGACGGCGGCGTAGCTGCCGCGGACCGTTTTCTCGCTCGCGCTGTCGGTCCAGAACCTGTTCGTGTGCTCGTCGGCGGCGAGTTGCCACTCGGGCGTCGTGATCCTGCCTTCCTGATCGGTCGTGACGTTGGGACCGGCGTTGTAGCCGAAGAGGTTCGAGCGGCGGCGGAACACGTACACGCTTTCGACGTGACGCGCGGTGTCGTAGCGGATGTTGCGGATGGCGTCGTAGAGGACGGTGCGCAGCTCGGGACGGAATGCGCTCGCGAGCAGCGCACCAGCGTCGGACGACGACGAGAGCGTGTCGTCGAGGGAGCGCGTCATCGCGTACGAGCCGATCGGTGCGATCGCGGAAGGGAAGCCGAGGACGTCCATGATGTCGGCGGTGCCTTCGATTTGTTCCGGGGGAAGCGGGGTCGTGAATGCTTCCGTCGGTGCCGGCTCCGGCTCCTTGCTCCCTTTCTTCTTCTTTTGTTTCGCCAGAGGGATCGGCTCGAGGATCGGCATCGAGGGGAACGTGATCGGCTCGACGGTGACGGCGACGTGGTCCTTCGCGTGATCGACCTGGACGCTCGTCACGCGGCGGAGCTGGCGGTCGTCGCCTCGGAAGACCAACAGCATGACGTCGCCGGCCTCGAGCCGCGTATTCGCGCCCGCGATCCAGATCACGTTGGGCCCGGTTTCGTTCGTGAAGCTCTGCGCCTGCGTCAGTTGCGGCCGCAGCACGTTCCACGCGCCGCGCGCTTCGATCTCGTCGCTGGTCTCGAAGATCTGCGGCTGTTCGCCGGGGCCGGGGATGCTCTGCACCTGCGAGCCCGCGGGGATCACGGTGACGGCGGTGTCTTCGACGGTATACGCGACGTGCGTGCTCGCGGCCACGCCCGGCTTGAGCGTGTAGCCGACGAGGCGTCCGAGCTCGAGCATCGAACGGCGCTCGGTGGCGGTGCGCAGGTAGCCTTCCTGGAGGATGCGCTCCTGGTAGAACGCCAGCACGTCGCCGACGGTCGCCCATGCATCGAGAAACGCGATCGCGGGATCGTCCGCCTCGCGCGTTTTCAGCGCGTGCAGCGAGTCGTTCTCCTCGCCTGTGATCGAAACCGTGAGGCGGCGCTGCATGGCCGCGAACATCGAGTCGTAGGTCGCGACGCGCCCGTCGAGCGTCGTCAGGCCGGGGCGGTTGCCGGCGGCGAGATGCGGTCCGGCATCGGTGAGGCACGCGCAGCATCCGCAGTTCATCGTCCACCTCCGGCTTCGATGCGGAGAATGCCGTTCTCCGGAATGACGGGATCGTTGTCGAGCCGCGCGACCTCGTTCGTGCCGAGGATCAGCTTCGGCGGGTACGCGGCGTTGGGATCGGCGAGCGGCGTGGCGTCGACGGTGCGCGCGTCGAGACGCTCGAGGCGATCGATCTTCACCGCCGTCACGCCGTCGAGGTTTTGTACGAGGGCGATGATCCGGCTGCCGTAGACCGTGCCGCTGAAGGTGAGGTTGTCGGGATGGAAGAACGCGCGCAGCGCTGCGCGCGCGGCCTGCACGACGTGCGCGCGCAGGTAATCGGGATCGACGCAGATCGAGATCTGCACGAAGAGCGGCACGTACGTCGCCGCGCCGACGCGCAGGTCGTGGCCCATGCGGCGATAGCGCTGGAGCGTGCCGGCGACGGCGGCGTGGAGGCTTTCGTCCTCGTGAGGCGCGGAGACGCCGGAGGATGGCGAACCGGTTTGCGTCGTGCGCGACGCTGCGCCTTCGTTGCGGCTCACGGTGGCGCTGGCGTACGGATCGACGGCGACGCTGGCCTCGTACCAGCTCCCGTTCCAGCGCAGGTTCGCGGATGCGGACTGCACGGACGTGTTGCGCGCCGGGAACTTCGTGTACTGCGCCAGCGTCGCGTAATCCTCCGCCACGATCGCCCGCTGCAGATCGTTGCGGACCGCGTGCGGCGCGAGCATGCGCACTTCTTCGACGGACTCCGGCTCGATTGCGCCGCTCGCGGCGAGCGGGTTGCGCACAGCGGCGATGGCGTTGTTCGTGGCGTTGCGGAACGCGGCGTGCGTGATCGTTTCCGCGCCGACGAGGCCCGCCCGTCCGTTGCCCGCGCGATACGTGGCCAGAAACGCGGTGCCGGTCTCGATGGCCCGACCCTGCACGCCGTCGCCGAAGCGCAGGTGCGCGCGCCCGTCGTCGTCGATTTCGGCCACGAACTCGGCGTCGTCGCGGCTGCTGTCGAGGAGGTCCGTGCGCGGAGTCCACGCGTCGAGCAGCGCGCGGAGGTTTTCGCGCAGGGCGGCGAGGAGGTCGGGATCGTCGGACTCGCGCGTGTCGAGGAGTTGTACGACCGTCGAGCGCAGACGATTGCGCAGCGAGATCATCGCGGGCTCTTCGGGCTGCTGCAACTGCCCGGCGAGCGAGCGAGGATCGCGCAGCGCGACCGCGTCGAACAGCGGCTCGCCGGCAAAGGACGGCGGAATCGCGGCCAGACGCACGGAAGGGAGCGCGGCACGCGCGTCCTGATGCAGGAGTTGCGCGGCCGAGGCGTTGGCGATGAGGGGCTGCGCGAACGTGAGCGGCGCGTATTTGAGGGTGGGGCGGTAGCGTCCCGCCATGCGTGGGATTTCGGAGAGGTCATCTTCCCCTTCGCACACTTCGGCGAACGGACGCTCGGGGACCGGCGCGAGCGGTTCGTCGAACACGCTCTGGCCGTGATCGACGAGCACCATGTTCCCGCGCGCGACGGCGAGTCCGTCGACCTGATCGCACTCCGGCGGCTTGCCCACTGCGGAAACGCAGAGCATGAACGGCAGCGCGTCTTCGCGTCCCCATTCCACTTCGACGAGCGGTTTGTCGTCGAAGAGCGGATCGGCCGACGTTTCGACGTTCGTCAGACGCACGACGTGGCGATGCGAAGGATCGGCGTCCGGCATCGGCGTCGTGCCGTCGAAGTTTTCGTCGCTCACCGTGCCCGCGCACGCGAGCTCTTCGAACAGCAGAAAGTCTCCCGCCGCGAGATCGGGGAGCGGACCGGCGAGCGTCGCGCGCGTCGCGCCTTTCGGGAGGCAGCATTCTTCGTTGCCCCACGTGTAGATGGCGATGGCGTTGTGCGCTTTGCGGAGGTGGATCTTCGCGCCGCCGGTGAGCGGTTCGAAAGTCTCGTGCTTTCCTTCGCCCGGATCGGTGGTGAAGAAGAGCTCTTCGGGATCGAGCTCGGCGTCGGCGTTCGCGGTGACGTGCACGAACGCGCGCGCATTGCAGCCCTCGTGCATCAGGTAGTCGACGAGACGCGTGTGGCGCCGTACGGAGATGCGATGCCGCGCCGTGTCGAGATAGGCCTCGGTGGCCACCGCGTCCTGGTAGTAGCTCAGGTAGTCCGCGACGTAGGCGAGCAACTCGACGACGGTGATGCCGAGGTCGGGGATGTGGCGCTCGCGCCACTCGGGCATCGTGAGCGAGAGACGGTCGAGGATGAGCTGGCGGAAGGTCGTGTAGTCCTTGGCCAGATAGTTCGCGGTGCGCGGCGAGGGCGGCGGCGTGGGGCACGCGTCGTCCTGCTTGCAATCGATCTCCGCGGGACAGTCGATCTTGAACGAGAACTCGACGCATCGGTAGCGCGGATCGAGTCCCTGCATCGGGACGTCGGTGGGGCGGCCGTTCTCGTCGAGCTCGACGAAGCAGAGCGTGTACGTCGACCAGTCGCCGCTCCTGTCGACTTCGATGCCGAGGCAGTCTTCGTCGAAGGTGTCGGGCGTGGCGTGGGCGTCGAGGGAGAGCGCGCGGATGTCGCGGATGCGGCGCCCTCCTTTGATCACGATGCGCCGCACCGCGAGCGCTTCCTCCTCGGTCGTGAACACCTCGGGCACGCCCGTCAGGAAGTGCACGCAGAGATGGCGTCCTTTGACTTCGACGTAGTCGATGCCGTTGTGCGGCCGGTGTTCGCGGATGTGCTGGCGGCGGCGCTCGTCACGGCACGTGAGATCGGCGCTCATGTGCGGCTCCGTTCGAACGTTTCGGTGTGCGCCTCGCCGGTGCGGCGCAGTGCGTAGCGGACGGTGACACGCAGGGACGCGTCGTCGGCGACGACGTCGAGCGCCTGCAGGTCGAGCACGTCGCCGAGCCACTGCTGGACGGCCGCGCGCGTGGTGAATTGCAAGGCGGCCGCGAGCTCGGGACTGTTCGGCGCGAAGACGAGCTGCAGCAGCCCGCTGCCAAAGTCGGGGCGATTCACGCGCTCGCCGGCGTTGGTGAAGAGAAGCTGCTCGAGCATGTCGCGGACGTGGTCCGCGTCGTTGCACTCCGCGGTGCGGCCGCGCGTGTCGAAGTGGAACGGGAAGTCGATGTTCATCGGCTGACTCCTCGTTTGCAGTCGCGCGAAGCCGCCGGCCCGGCGGCGTTTCGATGGGCCCGCGGAGCGCCGGCGTCACGCCGTCTCATTGCGCCACCACCCGCGTCTGCGCGGGCACGATGATCACCGGCACTCCGTTCGGGATCGTCGTGGCCTGGCTGTCCGACAGCAGGATCGGTTGCCCGCCGGCCTGCACGCGCGTGGCGGCGGTCGTGAACTGTGCGGTCACGCACGGCAGCGGGGTTCCGGAGGGCGTCGTGAACGGACATCCCGCAATCGCGTAGGGTGAGGCGATCGTCACCACCGGCTGCCCCTGGATCGACACGCGCGGGTTCGGCGTCGTGGGCGTGCCGCGTCCCATGTGCGCGCACTGGACGGTGGTCGTTGCTGTCACTGCCGGTCCGGGCATGGCTTCTCCTAGATGATGGTCAGCGCGCCGTTGTTGACGTTCACGTTCGGGCCGATCAACTTGATCGACGCCCCTTTGCCGTTGTCGATGTAGATGCCGGTGTCGTTGACGGTGATCGACGCGCCGGTGAGGGTCTTGAGGATGATTCCGCCCGTCGGTCCGGGGAGATCGCTGATGACGATGCGGTTCTGCAGTTGCGACTGGAAGACGATGCTCGGGCTCGCGGGATTGTTCGTCGGGGAGGTGCGTTGCGCATCGCCCGGCATCTCGGCTTCCAGTCCGTAGAAGCAGCCGGTCCAGATCGGTTTGTCGGGATCGCCGCCTTCGAACTCGATCCAGACGCCGCTCCCGACCTGCGGAAGATAAAAGGTTCCGGAGAGGCGTCCGGCCGTAGGGAAGCAGGGGAGGCACCAGCTCGTCGGCAGGAGCATCGACACCGCCGGCACCGACGCGGTGATGCGGCCGATGCCGAGGGGATCGACGTTGGCGAGCACCGTGCCGCGATACTTGCCATAGAAGCGTTCCACGCTCATGCCGGCACCCTCGGCACGGTCGAAACGAGGCCGTTGCGCACGAGCGAAAAGTCCTGCTTGTACTCGCCGCGCTTGAGTTTGTGCGTGACGCTCTTGACGAAGTACAGACCGTCGTACGCCGTCCCCGCGCCGCGCACGCCGACGAGCTTGCGCGCTTTGAGGATGCGTCCGTAGCGCGCGACGTCGAGCGTGCCGGTGACGCCCGCGGCATCGGCGGTGCGCGAGGCGCGGCCGAGCGCGGCGAGGAGCGCGGCAGCGGGACTGCGCCGCGCGGAGTCGCGATCGATCTCGACGTTCTTCGGAATCGGCGGAACCGCTCCGAGCGGCGGCGAGAGGGGATTGACGTTCGGGATGGGGATGGGGATGCCGTACCGCAGTTCCTGCGAATAGATCATGACGATCGGCAACGTCGCTGATTCCGCGTCATACGTGAACGACATCGATTCGACGTTCGTGTGCGGACCCATGTCCGTGTTGAGCGCCGGCTGCGGCACGCCGATGCGCACGGTCGGTCCCCAGTACGCAACGGACTGCAGCGGCAGCGGACCGGGATCGACGTAGAACTCGTAGCCGGTGGCGTTGGCGAGGAAGCGGATGTAGGCGAGGTCGGTGCCCTGCTGGCGCGGGATCTCGCGCGTGGGATCGGGGATGTCCGCGACGACGGTGGGAATGACGACCGGCGTGATGCCGAGGAAGACATACTTGGCGAGCATGGCCAGGACGCGCGCCTCCGGCGGCTGCGCGGGATAGGGCATGCCGTCGAGCGGGATGTAGCCCATCAGTTTGGAGAGGTCTTCGCCCGTGACGGTGAGCGTGGTTTGCTGTCCGTTGCTGCCCGGCTGCACCTGCACCTGCGTGACGACGCCGTCCATCAGCACGGTCGGCATGCCTTGCGAGATGACGACGATGCACACGCGCACGATCGGCAACTGCGCGCCGCTGCCGATGAGGAAGAGCGCGTTGAGCGGCGAGCGCGCGTTGATCGCGAACGAGAGCTGAAAGACGCTCGCCTCGGACGTGTTGTTCGTGACGGTGACCGCGGTGAGCGCGTCGACGACGTCGCGCCCGACGGGAACGGGCACGCCGGGGCCGATCATCAATTGCAGGTAGTAGGGCGGGTTCAGCATGCGCGCCTCCGGTGCGCATCGCGGTCAAACACCGGGCGCTCCTTCCGGCAACGCAATCGCGAGCCTCCGCCCCACCGTCTCCGTCAACTCCTCCGGCCGCAAGGCGCGATTCGCGTCGCAGATGCGCCAGAAGAGTTCCGGATCGCCGAGATACCGCGCGGCGATGTGATCGAGGCGTTCGCTCTGCGTCACCGTGTGCTCGCCGACGACGGCGAGGTTTTCGGGATGCGGGCAGAAACGCCTGCGCACGTAGCTCCACGTTTCTCCGTCGAGATCGATCTTCGCGATCTCGATTCCGGCGTAGCGGCTCGTCGGTCCGAACGCGGAGATCGGCAGGGCCATCTGCAAAGCGAGGACGTTGCTCATGGAATCGCTCCGATGCCGAGGTCGCCCATGGTTCCGGGGAGCGGTACCGCGGCGAAGGTTTCTTTGACGCGCTGGTAGGCGAGGTAGATCGAGCTGCCGCGGTGACCGAAGCCGAGGTCGGAGACGCTGAGGACGCGCATGCCGAGACTGACCTTCGCGCGGATCGGATTCAGCTTCGTGTCGAACGACTCCTCGGTGATCGAGAACTCGGTGATGCGCACCGGAACGATCCGCGACGCCGACCACACGAAGAGCGTCATCGGCGCTTCCATCGGCAGGATCTCGAGCACGCCGGTCGCGGCGAGGCTGCTGTTGGCGACGAGCTGCGTGGTGGTCGGATAGAGGATGGTCTCGAGCGCGGAGAGCTGCGGGAAGATGCCGGACTGCAACACGGCCGCACCGGGCCGCGCGGTCTCGAGCTGGTCGGTCGCGTCGATCTCGGCGTCGAGCTTCAACGTCTCGACCGCAGGCCCTTTCAGCCGCAGCACCTCGGAGCGATCGCCCGTGTCGCCCGTGCCCTGCACCTGCAGCGTGCGCGTGAGTGTGTCGGGGTTGTACTGCAGCACGATCACGCGCCGCACCGCGGAGGTGAGCGGATCGAGCAGCACGATGCCGCCTTTGAGAGTCTGCGGAGAAACGGGTGTAGGCG
>DASPHZ010000067.1:0-8255 GCA_035629395.1 Thermoanaerobaculia bacterium | reverse complement strand
TAAGCGCCTCGGCCCGTACGAGATCGTCTCGCGCATCGGCGCGGGCGGCATGGGCGAGGTTTTCAAGGCGCGCGACACACGGCTCGGCCGCAGCGTCGCGGTAAAGGTGCTCCCCTCCGAGTTTGCAACGAACGCGGAAATGAAGCTCCGCTTCGAGCGCGAAGCGAGGACGATCTCGCAGTTTGCGCACCCGCACATCTGCACGCTCTACGACATCGGCAGCGAGGAAGGCGTCGAGTATCTCGTCATGGAGTACCTCGAGGGGGAGACGCTCGAGAAGCGCCTGGAGAGAGGGCCGCTGCCGATCGATCAGGTCATCCGCTACGGTGTCGAGATCGCGGATGCACTCGGACGCGCGCACAAGGCGGCGATCATTCATCGTGATCTGAAGCCGGGCAACATCATGCTCACGCGCGGCGGCGCGAAGCTGCTCGATTTCGGACTGGCGAAGGAGGCCGGCGTCGGCACTCCGATCTCGCCGTCGGTGTCGACGGAGAAGAAACCGCTCACCGAGGAAGGAACGATCCTCGGGACCTTCCAGTACATGGCGCCCGAGCAACTCGAAGGGCGCGACGTCGACGCGCGAACCGACATCTTTGCCGCCGGCGCGGTGCTCTACGAGATGGCCACCGGCCGCCCCGCCTTTCCGGCGCGGTCGAAGGCCAGTCTCATCGCCGCGATTCTCACGACGCAGCCCCCTTCGATCATGGAGAGCCAGCCCGCAGCGCCGCCGGCTCTGGACCGCATCATCCGCACCTGCCTGCAGAAAGAGCCGGACGAGCGTTTCCAGAGCGCGCACGACGTGCGGCTGGCGATGCAGTGGATCGGCGACGCCGCTCCGGCCGCGGCGGCGCAATCGACGAGACGCGCAGCACCCTTCGTCGTCGCCGGTGTGCTGCTCGCGATCGCGACCGTCGTCGCGGTTTCGCTCTTCGTCCGGGAGCGATTCCGCCAGCCGGAACGGAGAGTCATCCGCACTTCGATCGCTGCGCCGGACGCGTTGACGCTGGCGTACGACGCACCGCCGGAATTGTCGCCCGACGGCACGCAGATCGTGTTCGGTACGAGCTCCGCGACTTTATCGGGTGCGGAGCAGTTGTGGATCCGCGCGCTCGACTCGACGGCCGCTCGCCGGCTCGCGGGGACGGAAAAGGGGACGTACCCGTTCTGGTCTCCGGATGGAAAACAGATCGCGTTCTTCGCGGACGGCAAGCTGAAGAAGATCGAGGTCAGCGGAGGGCCGGCCGACGGTGATCTGCGACGCGCCTTCGGCCGTACTGGGGCCTCTCGCTTTCGCCCGACGGCAAGGCGATTGCCGCCGGCACGAGCGTCGCCGCGAGCAGCGTGTGGATCTATGACACGACGCGCGACGTGAGGACGCGGCTCACGGCGGGCAACAACGACACGTGGCCGGTCTGGTCAGGCGACGGAAAGAGCGTCGCGTTCTCGTCGCGACGACCGGGCAATCTCGACATCTACATCCGCGACGTCGCCACCGGCGCAGAACGGCCGGTAGTGGTTTCCGAGGGCGACAAAATCGCGACGAGCTGGTCTCCGGACGGCACCGTGATCTTCTACGACGCCCTCGGCCTGCCGTCCGGTACGGACATCCGCTACGTGACCCTCGCCGACGGGAAATCGCATGAGTACGCCGCGACGCAATTCGTGGAGTCGTCGGCGACGATGTCGCCCGATGGGAAATGGGTGGCGTTCGAGTCGAACGAGTCGGGACAGCCGGAGATTTACGTCGCTCCTTTTCCACCGACCGGCGCGAAGTGGGCCGTTTCGCAGAGCGGCGGAATCGCTCCACGCTGGCGCGGCGACGGGCGCGAGCTCTTTTTCATCCAGTCTTCGGACCAGAACGTGATGGCGGTACCGGTCGCGCCCGGCGCGACGCCGGAGATCGGAAAGCCGGTGCCGCTGTTCCGGGTGCGCACGTTCTCCGGGTCGGATTCATGGGACGTGAGCGCCGACGGCCAACGGATCATCGCCGCCGCGCATCGCGGTCCCGAGCCGAAGCCGGAGCCGATGACGCTCGTCCAGAACTTCGACGTCGTGTTACATGAAGCGGCGGACGACGAGTAGCCGCTCGCTGGATGCATCACCCTCGCGCCTCGGCTGGTCCCGGCATCGTCCTCCAACGTCCGAATGTCAATCGCAGACGCGAGCGAATGGCTGCGGCGATCCTCCGGAAGTGGACCGTACACATTTCTTCGCGAGATGACACGGCGAGCGCCTCGTCCTGCACGGCTCGAATGCCAGATGCCTCATGCGCATCTGTGCGTCCGACGTGAGTTCCGGCGCGGATCGCATCGGAGCACCCGCGCCGGCCGGCCGACGAATCACTCGAGCGTGGCGGTCGCAGAGATCTCCCCACCAACGCGAGCGATGCGCAGATCGGCGTCGCCGCAGCGCACGCTCGCGGCGGGCGGCAATGCGACCGTGTGGACGATGCGCGTACCGGAGACGAACGTCCCGTTTTTGCTGCCGTTGTCCTCGAGCAGAAGCGTCTCCTGTTTGACGTGCAGCCGGGCATGAACGCGTGAGACCGATGACGCGTCGATGAACACGGCGCATCCCGGGTCCCGCCCGATTTCGTGAATCCCGTCGGGCAACAGGATGACGCGCTGCTGCACCTCGACGCGGACCCGTGGCGCGGTGCCGCCGGCTGCTTCCTCCTCCACCGCGGTACCGGCAAAGGCGTAGCCGTGTCCGTAGACCGTGCGGATCACCTCAGCCCGCCCGCCGCGCTCTTCGAGCGCTTTGCGGATGTCCAGCACGAGCGCCTTCAGGTTCGCCTCCTCCACCGCGTTCCCGCTCCAGATGTGGTCGACGAGATCGCGTTTGCTGACCGCGCGCGGACGTTGAGCGACGAGGTACGACAGCAGGCTGAAGGCGCGCGGAGCGAGGCGCACGGGTGCTCCGCCCCGGCTGAGCTCTTTCCGGTCGGTGTCGAGGACGAAGCCGTCGAATCGGACTCGCATCGAGACTACCACTTCACTACCGGACGCTGACGACATCCACCGCGCCCGGATACATCTTGTGGACATGCTACAGCCGATCCTGATCCCGGAACCCCGCCGCCGCGTCTCACATCTGCGGCTCGTCGGGACAGAAGGTAGGGAATCCCGTCCGTACGGACTCCCCTTCTCCGAGGGGCACTTCCCGAAAATCGAAATGATCGGCACGCGTGTCGGCCACGTACGCATCATCGGCCTGCTCGGGCAGGGCGGAATGGGCGAGGTGTACCTCGGCTTCGACGAGCGCCTGCAGCGCCGCGTGGCGCTCAAAGCAATCCGCTACGAGCAGCGTCTCTCGGCCGGCAGCCGCGAGCGTCTGCTGCGCGAGGCGCGCGCCTTGTCGGCCCTCGATCATCCGAACATCTGCCGGATCCACGACTACGCGGAAGGTCCGGACTGCGACTTCCTCGTGCTCGAACTGATCGAGGGCACGACGCTGCGGCGCGCGGTCGAACACGGGATGAGCCGCACGCGCAAGCTCCGCATCGCCCGCGACGTGGCCGGAGCTCTGGCCGCCGCGCACCGCCGCGGCATCGTGCACCGCGACCTCAAACCCGACAACATCATGATCGCCGCTGACGGGACGGTGAAGGTCCTCGACTTCGGCATCGCCCGCGCCGGCGGCGACGTGCAACTGCCACAGCAGGAAGACGCCGACGCTCTCGACACCGCCGACACGTGGATCTTCGCGGCCGCCGAGCCGGCGGCGTCGGCCGCGGCCGGGACACCGCTCTACATGAGTCCCGAACAGGCACGCGGCGCGACCGTCACGACCGCGAGTGACCTCTTCTCGTTCGGCCTCGTGTTGCAGATGCTGCTGACGGAGGAGGAGCCGCGCCGCGCCGGCGCCGGCAGCGGGGAACTGCTGAAACTCGCCGCTGCCGGCGAAACACTTCCGCTGCGGAACCAGCCGCGCGACGTGACGGCACTCGTCGGCCGTTTGAAGAGCTTCGCGCCCGCGGAGCGGCCGACGGCCATCGAGACGGTCGAGCGCATCGAGCGCATCCTGGCAGCGCCGGCACGGCGGATCCGCATCGCCGCTGCCGCCGTCGTCGTGACGCTCTTTCTCGGTGGCGCGGCGAAATACGTCATCGACGTGACGAAGGCACGCGCGAGCGCCGAGCGGCGCCGTGAGCAGGCCGAGGCGCTGGTCGCGTTCATCGTCGACGACCTGCCGCGGCGGCTCGAGCCGGTCGGACGTCTGGACGTGCTCGACAGCGCGGCCACGAAAGCGCTGGAGTACTTCGCGTCGCTGCGGCCCGAGGAGCTCAGCGGAGACGAGCTGCAGCGTCACGCGCGGGCGCTGACGCAACTCGGAGACGTCCGCGTCAAGCAGGGCAAACTGCCCGAGGCGCTGGCGATGTTCCGGCAGTCGCTGCGCTTCGCCGGCGCCGCGGCAACACACGACCCCAACCGCGACGAGTGGCAGCTCGCGCTGTCGAACAGTCACTTCTGGGTCGCCGACGCGCTGCGCCGCCAGGGCGACGCACGCGGTGCGCTGACGCACTTCCGCGCCTACTACGAGATCTCGGCCCGACTGGCCGCGAAGCATCCGCAGGACGCGAAGTACGTGACCGAGCTGAGTTACGGACACAGCAATCTCGGCTCGGCGTACGAAGCCCTCGGCGACCTCGTTCGCGCTCGCGCCGAATACCGCACCGCCGTCGCGGTCGACCGGCAGCGGGTGGCGCGCGATCCACGCGACGAGGACGCCCGCGCCGATCTCGCGAACTCACTGAACAAGCTCGGAGTCCTGCTGCAGGCCGGTGGCGACCTCGCCGGCTCGCGTGCGGCATTCGAAGAAGACGTCGCGATCCGGCGTGCGCTCGCGACCGCGAAGCCAGATGACGCCCGCCGCGCCCGGCGGCTCGCCACCAGCCTGGCCTACCTCGCGAGCGTTCAACTGAACGTCGGTGACGTCGACGGCGCCATCACCAGCGATCGCGAAGAGCTCTCCATCGCTACCCGTCTGGCCGCGCGCGACAAAGAGAACCTCGACCTGCAGCGCAACCGCGCGACCGCCGAGATCCGGCTAGCCGATGCCCTCGGCGCGCGCGAAGAGAACGAGGAGGCTGCCGCGCTCCTCGACGCCGCACTGCGGACGCTGTCGGAGCTCACCGCACGCGACGCGCGGCCGTCGTGGCAGCGCGACCTCGCCGCCGCGCACCACGAGACCGCGCAGCTCTGGATCCGCCGGGGCGATTTCGCCCGGGCCACGGAACACGGCAGACACGCGATCGCGCTGGCGGAGCGGACGCGCGTGCAACAGGGTGCCGACATGCAGTCGGTGCGCGTGCTGTGCGCCGCGCTCGCCGATCTCGCGGACGTGGACGAGCGGCAGGGGCGGCCGGCGGCGGCGCGAGCGCGCCGCGAGCGGGTGATCGCCCTGGCCACGTCCGCGCCTTATGACCGCGAGCCCCTCATTTCCGCGACGGCCGCGCGTGCGCTACTCGGCGCCGGCCGGCGAAGCGAGGCCGAGTTGCTCGTCGCGCGGCTGCGGGCGACCGGCCACCGCCATCCCGATTTCACGGCCCGCTGGCAGTCCACGGCCCCCCTCCCCTGATCCACCACAGATTTTCGCTCTCGATGGCGGGACGTGTCGTCCTGCCGAGGAGAGAGCCGTCCATCGACAACCAACCGGAAAGAGAGAAAACCATGGCATTCGCCGAGCAGAACAAGTGGGTCATCATCGAAGTGAACCAGGCCGGTGACGTGTTCTTCGCCCCCGAGAAGCTCGACCTTCCTGCTGGCTGGGTGGGAGACATCATCTGGTATGTCTTCACCCCGGGCTGGGAACTGAGCACCGACGGCGTCGTCTTCCCGCCCGACAGCGGCTTCAATGGGATTCCCCAGCCCGATGAGACGCGGGACCGCTGCTGGAGCACGCCCGCTTCGAACAATGGGGCCGCAACCTTTCACTACACCGTAGCGGTCCATCCCGTGAACGATCCGTCGAAGAAGGTGTACCGCGATCCGGTCGTAGAGAATGATCCCCCTGTGCCGGCCCCCCTGCAGAAGCGCCGCCCCGCGCGCCGCCGCGAGAGCTCCCGCCGGCAGAACGCCTCGTAAACCGCGACGGCCCGTGCCGCCGCCATGACGTCCCACCCTCAACAGAGCGCGGTCCTGTGTGGCCGCGCTGCGCCCGAAAAAGGAGGTGCGCTGCCCACAGTTGACACGATTCGGATTCGCAATGCCACATAGACAAGGAGACATAGCAACATCGTCCCACTGCACTGTCGTCCATCAATCGATCGCCAATAAGGAGGCGTCCCATGGTACCAATCTCTCTGACCGTTCCTTAGGGATCTGCTGCTATCCCTCATGCCTGTTGTCTATTCGTCAGGACTAAGGAGAAATATCATGCCAAATCAAGTCATATTCCACAACAACGCAGGATTCGCGACTTCCTTCAGCATCCAATGGAACGGTGGAGAAACAGGAAGAACCGAAATGACCACAAAGGGCGATACGATTACCCTGGATCTCACACGCATTTCGATTCCTGAAGGCACTTCTTGCTGGGCACGAGCCTACGTCCAAGGTGGTCCCAACCACGACTCGGGCGACAACTTCAACTACTCCCGCGCTGATACGTCCACCGCCGTATACACCATTTCAGGTGGCACACTAAACCCGTCATTTAGTCTCTCGGTAAACCCGTCGCGCCTCCTTGTGAGCATCAAAACGGCAAGTGTCGGCGATGCTGGCAGCCGGGTAAAGTTCTTCGACGACGGCGCTTTCAGTGGTAATTTTAGCGTCCAGTGGAATGGTGGAGAGACACTACGTACCGAAACTGTCAATAGTGGCCAGTCAACCAACACTGTAGACCTGACTCAGTACACGCAGCTTGCGGCTGGAACCTCGTGCTGGGCTCGCGTCTACATCGCCGGCGGTGTTAATCACGATTCCGCACGGAACTTCACCTACGACCCGAATAATGACGCAACCATTCAGTACACCGTCACTGGCGGTAGCCTGACGCCGTCTTTCGACTAGTGGATCTGCACCTCTCATCAAGTGAATTGCACAAACGCTTCTAGTGTGCCGTGTCTCAAATCGGTGACTTAGCGAGGCTGTTTTCACTGTGCAGTAGCCAGGGATGCCGGCCGCGTGCGAAGGCGCCGCGGTCGGTGTTCTCCTGAGCGGACTCGCGCTCAGTGGCTGCACGACCGATTGCAGCCGCACGTCGAGCGGGTGGTCGTGCTGCTGTTCACGACCACGCTCGTGCGCGCCGGCGAGGTGTCGCGGAGCGACCTCCCCCACGGTCCGATCTTCTTGCTCGACATGACGTCGCAGACGTCCGCTGCAGTCACCTACGACATCGACGAGTGCTGTGCGTGCGCCACCGCGAGCAGCTCATGCACGACTTCTTCGAACGCTGGGGGGGCACGCGCGTGAGGCGTACCATCATCGGCGTCGCCTGCTCCTGCGGCTATCGTTTTTCTGCTCGACCGCGCCGCGCCGCATCGCGCCGGCCGCGCCGTCGACCGGCTTCGAGGTCGTGGTCTGGCTCGCGGTCAGTCTGCTCGTCTTTCTCGACCTCCTCGACATCCTCGTCCGGCGGCACGCGTCGAAGCTCACCGCCTCGGTCGACGGCACGTCGATCCCGCTCGACATCGGCTCCTTCACGCCGCGGCAGATGCAGCTGCATCTCGATCCGTTCCTCGAATCGATGGAACCGTACCGCGACCACCTCTGGGTCATCGACGACCCTCGATTGCTCTCTGATCGAGAAGCCGCGATCGGCACGCCGTTCTATCGCGGCCTGCGCACGGCCCGCACCTTCCCGCTCTTGCCGCCGCCGCAGAAGAACCGATCGCCGCCATCCGACTCCAGCCCCGACACGCCCACGCCCGCCGGGAGCTCGAGCATCTCCAGCACTTCTCCGCTCGCCGGATCGATGCGCCGGACGTCGCTCGCTTCGCCTTCCCAGGTGCCGTGCCATAGCTCTCCGTCGACCCAGGTAACGCCGGTGACGAAGCGGTTCGATTCGATCGTGCGCAGGATCGCTCCGGTCTCGGGATCGATCTGATGGATCTTGCGGTCGCGATACTGGCCGACCCAGAGCGTCCCTTCCGCCCACGTCAGCCCGGAGTCGCCGCCGCCCGGCGCGGGGATCGTGCCGAGGAGGTGGCCGGTCGTCGCGTCGATTTTCTGGATGCGATTCTCGGCGAGCTGAAAAAAATACTGTCCGTCGAAGGCGGTGCCGGCGTGCGCGGCGATGTCGATCGAGCG
>DASPHZ010000066.1:0-103561 GCA_035629395.1 Thermoanaerobaculia bacterium | reverse complement strand
CGACGTGGCGCCGACAGGTGCGGAGAGCGTGACCTGGCCGCCCTGGCAGAACGTGGTCGGGCCGCTCGCGGTAATCGTGGCATCGGCGGCCGGGTTGACCGTGACGGTCTCCGAGTCCGTAGCGGTGCATGAGCCGAGGGTGGCGGTGACGGTGTACGTGCCACTCGTGTTGACGGTGATCTCGCGCGACGTAGCGCCGTTCGACCACAAGTACGACGTGGCGCCGACAGGTGCGGAGAGCGTGACCTGGCCGCCGTGGCAGAACGTGGTCGGGCCACTCGCGGTGATCGTGGCATCGGCGGCCGGGTTAACCGTGATGGTCTCCGAGTCTGTTGCCGTGCACGAGCCGAGGGTGGCCGTGACGGTGTACGTGCCGCTCGTGTTGACGGTGATTTCGCGCGACGTGGCGCCGTTCGACCAGAGGTAGGACGTGGCCCCAGCCGGTGCGGAGAGCGTGACCTGGCCGCCGTCGCAGAACGTGGTCGGGCCGCTCGCGGCGATCGTGGCATCGGCGGCCGGGTTGACCGTGACGGTCTCCGAGTCCGTTGCCGTGCACGAGCCGAGGGTGGCGGTGACGGTGTATGTGCCACTCGTGTTGACCGTGATTTCGCGCGACGTGGCGCCGTTGGACCAGAGGTAGGACGTGGCCCCAGCCGGTGCGGAGAGCGTGACCTGGCCGCCGTCGCAGAACGTGGTCGGGCCGCTCGCGGCGATCGCGGCATCGGGAACGGCGTTCACCGTAACGGTCTCGGAGTCGGTGGCGGTGCACGAGCCGAGGGTGGCGGTGACGGTGTATGTGCCACTCGTGTTGACCGTGATTTCGCGCGACGTGGCGCCGTTCGACCACAAGTACGACGTGGCGCCGACAGGTGCGGAGAGCGTGACCTGGCCGCCTTCGCAGAAGGTGGTCGGGCCGCTCGCGGTGATCGTGGCATCCGGCAACGGATGGACCGTGACCGTGCTCGACGACGTCGCGCTGCACGTGCCGTCGCTCACGGTCACGCTGTACGTGCCCGCCGCGGAGACCGTGATCTCGCGCGAAGTCGCGCCCGTGCTCCATGAGTAAGAAAGGCCCGCAGGTGCGGAGAGCGTGACTTGCCCGCCTTCGCAGAACGTCGTCGGGCCGCTCGCCGTGATCGTCGAATCCGGCAACGGATGGACCGTGACCGTGCTCGACGACGTCGCGCTGCAAGTGCTGTCGCTCACGGTCACGCTGTACGTGCCCGCGGCCGACACCGTGATCTCGCGCGAAGTCGCGCCCGTGCTCCATGAGTAAGCAAGGCCCGCAGGTGCGGAGAGCGTGACTTGCCCGCCTTCGCAGAACGTGGTCGGGCCGCTCGCAGTGATCGTCGCATCAGGCAACGGATGGACCGTGACCGTGCTCGACGACGTCGCGCTGCACGTGCCGTCGCTCACGGTCACGCTGTACGTGCCCGCGGCCGACACCGTGATCTCGCGCGAAATTGCGCCGGTGCTCCATGAGTAAGAAAGGCCCGCAGGTGCGGACAGCGTGACTTGCCCGCCTTCGCAGAACGTGGTCGGGCCGCTCGCCGTGATCGTGGCGTCAGGCAACGGATGGACCGTGACCGTGCTCGACGACGTCGCGCTGCACGTGCCGTCGCTCACGGTCACGCTGTACGTGCCCGCCGCGGAGACCGTGATCTCGCGCGAAATCGCGCCCGTGCTCCATGAGTAAGAAAGGCCCGCAGGTGCGGAGAGCGTGACTTGCCCGCCTTCGCAGAACGTCGTCGGGCCGCTCGCCGTGATCGTGGCGTCAGGCAGCGGATGAACCGTGACCGTGCTCGACGACGACGCGCTGCACGTGCCATCGCTCACCGTCACGCTGTACGTGCCCGCGGCCGACACCGTGATCTCGCGCGAAGTCGCGCCCGTGCTCCACAGATACGTCAGGCCCGCGGGAGCGGACAGCGTCACCGACCCGCCCTGACAGAACGTGGTCGGGCCGCTGGCCGTGATCGTCGCGGACGGCGGCGCCTGCACCGCCACCGTGTGAGAGCTCGTCACCGAGCACCCGGCGTTGGTGATCGTCACCGTGAGCGTGACCGGCTCCGAGCCCGTCGGCGTGAACATCACCTCGTGTGACGCGGGGAAGAGCACCGTCGCGTTGGTCGCCGTCCACGAGTACGTCACGCCCTCGCCCGCGTTCGCAACAGAAGCCGTCGCCGTCGCACCTTCGCAGACCGCGGCGGGCGCGGCGATCGTCGCGTCGAGGGCCGGATGGACCTGATAAAGGACGGCGTTACTCGTCCGCGGGCAGCCCAGCTCGTCCGTGACCTTCAGGTGCACGAACCCACTCGTCGACGGTGTGTGGGTGAGCGTCGGCGACGTCGCGCCGGCGATCGGCGCATACGTGTTGTCGTACCACTGATACGAATAGCTGCTGCCGCCGCTGACGTTCGACGTCAGCTCGATCGACCCGCCCGCACAGACGGCGGTGCGGTCGGCGGTGACCGTCGCCACGAGCTGACGCGATTCCACCACGACGGGCGCGGTGCGCATCGAGCAGCCGTCGGCGAACGAGACCACCACGTCATACGTACCTGACGCGAGCACCGTGATCGAGCGCGACGTCGCGCCGTTGGACCACGCATACGACGCACCTTCCGTCGCGGTGAGCGTCACGCTCTCGCCGTTGCAGAACGTCGTCGGACCGCTCGCGCTGATCGACACCTCGCGCTGCGTCACCTCGACCGGCTGCGACGCGTCGCCCGCGCACGAACCGTTCGACGTGATGACGCTGTATGAACCGGGAGCGGTGACGGTGATCGCGCGCGTCGTCGCGCCGTTCGACCACAGCCACGACGTGCCGTCGTTCGCGGTCAGAGTGACGCTGCCGTTCTCGCACAACGACGTCGAGCCGCTGGCGGTGATCGTCGAAGTGCCGCGCGTGACGTCGACCGGATCCGAGATCACCGACTGGCACGATCCGTTGCGCACGCGTACCGAGTACGAGCCAGGCTCGCTGACGACGATCGACTGCGTCGTCGCGCCGTTCGACCAGAGCCAGCCGGTCGCATTCGGCGCGGACAGCGTCACGCTGCCGCCCGCGGGGCAGAGCTGCGTCTGCGGCGCGGTGATGACCGGCTTCGCGGGATAGGCGTTGACGACCACGTTGACGGTCGAGGAGGTCGAGCAACCGGCCGGCGTCGTCACCGTCACGCTGTACGTGCCGCTGGTCGTCACGTCGAGGGCCGCTCCCGTCGCGCCGGTCGACCACGCGTACGTGAACGACGGATCGAGCGCCTGCGGGAGGAGGCGCACGATCGGATTGCCGCACGCCTCGACGTTGTCGCCGTTCTGGGTGACGGTGCCGGTGCGCGTCTCGTCGAAGGCCTGCAGCGCGCGGATGCCCGCGACGGGCTTCGGATTGACGGTGATTTTCGCGGTGCCGGTCGCGGTGCCCGCGCAATGCGCGTCGGATACCGCGGTCACGCTGTAGGTCGTCGTCGCGGACGGCGAGACGATGCGCGTCGCCGGCGAAGCCGTGACGCCGTTCTGCACGAACCCGTCGGACCAGGTGAGGTTCCACGGACCGGTGCCCGTGAGCGCGGCGCTGATCGTGGTCGAGGCCGTTGCACAGAGATTGGCCGTGCCGCTGACGGTGGCCGTGGGCGGCGCCGTCACCGTCACCTGCATCGGGGTCGAGGTGACGAGGCAGCTCCCGTCGTAAACGGAGACGCTGTACGCGCCCGACTGGGAAACCGTGATCGCGCGCGTGGTGGCGCCGGTCGACCAGCGATACCAGTTGGACGCATTCGCCTCCGCGGTCAGCGTGACGCTGCCGCCCTGGCAAAACGACGTCGGTCCCGAGGCGGTGACCTCGGGTGCCTCGGCGTTCTGCACGGTGACCGGAATCGTGCCGGTGACGGTGCAGTTCTCCGCGCCGCCGGTGGCACTCCAGCTGTACGAGCCCGGCTCGGTCACGACGATGGAGCGCGTCGTCGCCCCCGTCGACCAGGTGACGCTCATGTCCGGAAGGCCGAAAACCTCGAGCGTCACCGGCTCGCCGTTGCACAGGAACGCGCCGCCGTACGACCACGCCTCGGGCCCTGCCTTCTTCCGATACTTGATGCGATCCGACGTGCGCACGCAGCCGGTGTTGTAGCGGACGTTGAACCACGCCTCGCCGCTGCCGTAGGCGGTGTACGTGGTACCGATGGCGTAGCCGCTCGAGCCGGGCGTGTGCTCCCACCAGATGCGCTCGACGCCCCACCCGTAGTAGTCGGCTTCGATGGTCAGTTCCCCGCAGTACTCCGCGGGCTGGCTGAGCTCGAGGGTCGGCTTCGGCGCGGTCTGGAAGACGATGTGTGCGGACGAGGTCTGCGTGCAGCCACTCGGCACCGTGACGGTGACCGAGTAGTTGCCGGTCGTGGAGACGGTGATCGAGCGCGTCGTCTCCCCTGTCGACCAGAGATAGGTCGCGCCCGCGATGTCCGCCGCGCTGAGGGTGTTCGTCATTCCCTCGCACAGAGGTCCCCAAACGTGCGACATGCCGATACCCGAGGGGATCGTCGGCTCTTTCGTGACGGTGGTGGGCGCGCTCGTGGTCGTGCAGCCGTTCGGGTTCCGGACGGTGACCCAGTAGTCGCCCGCCGTGGTGACGGTGATCGACTTCGTGGTCGCGCCGGTGCTCCAGGTGTACGAGCCATTCTCGGCCGCGGTCAGCGTGACCGAGCCGTTGTGGCAGAGGTGCGTCGAGCCGCTCGCGGTGATCGTCGCGGTCGCGGGCTCGATGGTGATATTCGTCGTGGCCGTCACCGTGCAGCCCCACGGATCGGTCGCGGTGGCGGTGATCGTGGTGATGCCGCTCTGGCCGACGGTGTAGTTGAAGTTCTGGCCGGACGGAGTGCCGGTGCCGTTTGTGATGGACCACGTCACGCTCGCCCACTCGCCGCGCGCCGGAGTGCCGGCGTTCGCGGTGCCGGTCGCGCCCGGGCAGACGCTCGTGTCGGGAACGAAGACCTGGGTGTTGCCCGCGCCGAGGGCGACGGTGGCCGATCCGCTGGTGGGGCAGCCGTTCGCGTCGGTCGAGGTGGCCGTGAGCTCGACCGTGATCCTGTTGTGCGCGACGTACGTCACCTCGGTGCCGGTCGCGGTCGAGCTCTGCTCCCCGAGAGCGTTGAGGAAGTGGCCGTCCTGGATGGTCCATGTGACCGCGGAGGCATTGCCCGTGACCGAGGCCGTGAGCGGCACGTTTGGACAGGCCCGGAGATCCGCGGTGACGACGAGCGGTTGCGGCGTATTGACGACGATCGTCTGCGAAGTCTCGGCAGTCGTGCAGCCGCTCGACATGTCGATGCCACGCACCGTCAGCGTGATGTCTCCGGTGCCGTCGGCGTGGAACGTCACGCTGGTGCTGTTCGCGGACGTGCTGCCGTCCTGGAAGCGGCCTCCCGCGATCGTCCAGAGTCCCGTCGACCACGTCGTCCCGCTCAGCGTTGCCGTCACCGGCTGGAACACACACGTCTCGGCCACCGTCTCGATGGTGGGGGCGGACATTTCTTCCACGATGACGCTGTGCGTCGCCGTGGACGCCGCGCAACCGTCCCAGTTGATGGCGTTGACCGTGAACGTCACGGTCTCCTCGCTGCCATCGGCGCGATACGTGACGCTGGTCCCCGTCGCGCTCGTGGTGCCGTTCGCGAAGGTGCCGCCGGTGATCGTCCAGTTCGCGGTCGACCACGAGCCGCTGACCGACGCGGTGCGGTCGGTGTTCGCGCAGACCGCGTTGTCGGCCTGAATCACCGGCGGCGCGGCGGATTGCACCATCGCGGTGTACGAGGCCGCCGGCGACGGGCAGCCGTTCATGTCGATGCCGCGCGCGGTCAGCGTGACCGTTCCGACGGCGTCGGCGACGTAGATCGCGCTGCCGGAGTTCGTGGTGGTAGTGCCGAGGTCCTGGCCGGTGTAGCGATCGAGGAAACGGCCTCCGGTGATCGTCCAGGTCACGGTGGACCAAGTGCCGGCCGCCGGTGCGCCGACCGATGCGGTCGTTTCGACGCCGGCACAGACGACCGCGCTCGTGGAGATGACCGGCGCGTCGATCTGGCGGATCTCGACCGTGCGCGACGCCGCCGGAGCGAGACAGCCGTTCGAGTCGATCGCGCTCACGGTCAGCTCGACCGGCGTCGAACCCTCGGCAAAGTAGATCACGCTGGGACCGCTGGCGGTGGTGGTCACCTCCCCCGAGTACGAATTGCGGAACGTGCCCCCCGTGATCGTCCACGTGACCGGGCCCCAGTTCCCCGACTCCGGTGCGCCGATCGACGCGTAGTGATCGGTGCTCGGGCAGACGGAATCCTCCGCCCAGATCAGCGGCGGGTCGATCTGACGAATCTCCACGAGGCGCGAGGCGCGCGGGGCGCGGCAACCGTTCGAGTCGATCGCATCGACGGAGAGCTCGACCGGCCCATCGCCCGCTTCATCGGCGGTGTACATGACGGACGGACCGCTCGCGGTGGTGCTCGTCTCGCCCGTGTAGGAGTTGCGGAACGTGCCGCCGGTGATCGTCCACGTCACCGGACCCCAGTTGCCCGACTCCGGTGCACCGATGGAAGCGTAGTGATCGGAGCGCGGACAGATGTCGTCTTCGGCCCAGATCATCGGCGGGTCGATCCGGCGGATCTCGACGACGCGCGAGGCGCGCGGCGCGGCGCACCCGTTCGAATCGATTGCGTCGACGGTCAGTTCGACCGGCGTCTCACCTGCTTCATCGGCGGTGTACATCACCGACGGACCGCTCGCGGTCGTGCTCGTCTCGCCCGTGTAGGAATTGCGGAACGTGCCGCCGGTGATCGTCCACGTCACCGGACCCCAGTTGCCCGACTCCGGTGCACCGATGGAAGCGTAATGATCGGAGCGCGGGCAGATGTCGTCCTCGGCCCAGATGAGTGGCGGCGGGATCTGGCGGATCTCGACGACGCGCGAGGCACGTGGCGCGGCGCAGCCGTTCGAATCGATTGCCTCGACGGTCAGCTCGACCGGCGTCTCCCCCGCTTCATCGGCGGTGTAAATCACCGACGGACCGCTCGCGGTCGTGCTCGTCTCGCCCGTGTAGGAATTGCGGAACACGCCGCCAGTGATCGTCCACGTCACCGGGCCCCAGTTGCCCGATTCCGGTGCGCCGATGGAGGCGTAGTGATCGGAGCGCGGACAGATGTCGTCCTCGGCCCAGATGAGTGGCGGCGGGATCTCACGAATCTCGACGAGGTGCGACGCCTGCGGCGTGACGCAGCCGTTCGCGTCGGTGGCCGCGACCCGAAGCTCGACCGACGTACTCGCCTCGTCGGCAATGTAGGTGACGTACGGCCCGGTGGCAGTGGGCGTGAGATTTCCGCTGGACGGATCGCGGAACGAGCCGCCCAGGATCGTCCACGTCACCGCGCCCCAGCTTCCGCCCGACTCCGGAGCGCCGATGCTCGCCATGTGATCGGAGCGCGGACAGATATCGTCCTCGGCCCAGATCCTCGGCGGGAGGATGTTCGTGACGGCAACTTGCGCGCTCGCCGGCGGCGGCGTGCACATGTACCAGTCCATCGTCGTGACCTCGAGTGTCACGGGGCCGGTCTGGTCGGCGTGGAACGTCACGGGAGAGCCGGATGCGGTGCTCGTCTGCGATCCGTTCATCGGATCGACGAAGTAACCGTTCGTGATGGTCCACGAGATGCTGGCCCAGGCCCCGCTCGAAGGAGGCTCGACGCTCGCGGTCGTCGGTGCGCCCGCACAGACGCTTTCGGGCACGACGATCACCGGGGGGAGGCTGGCCAGCACGACTTCTCGGACCGCGACCTCCGTCATGCAGTTGTTCTGGTCGTAGCCGGCGACCCGCAGCGTCACTGGCGCGGTCGAGCTCGCGCTCCACTGCACCGTCTGCCCTTGCGCCCAGGTCACGCCGTTCGGATAGAACGTGCCGCCCTCGATGCTCCACTGCACGCTCGACCACGAGCCCGTGGGCGGCTCCGGAATCGAGGCGGTCACGATTTCATGCGGGCAGCTCGGCTGCTGCGTCGTGATCACCGGGGCTGGAGGCGGCGTGCACGTCTGCGCCTGAACGCCGAGCAGCGGCGTGCAAACGAGCACAAGAATGACAAGACGCACCAGTGCGACGAGGACGGATCGACCAGACATAGCTTCTCCCTGCGACGGACGCCCGCGAGGACGTTGAAACGGATGAGTTGTTGGAAAACTTTACGGGGGTGGGGGAATTTTCGACGCGGACGGTACCGGAAGCGGTCGAACGGAGGCAAGGGCCGAAGCGGAATCTTTGCCTCCTCCGCGCGTTAGGAAGGCGCGTGACGACTCCCAGACAGACGAGAGAAATCCGCATCGGCAACGTGAAGATCGGCGGGGCCAACCGGGTCGCCGTGCAGTCGATGACGGCCACGCGCACCGTCGACATCGCCGCGACGATCCGCCAGGTCGAATTGCTCGAAGCCGCGGGCGCGGACGTGATCCGCATCGCCGTCGACAATCCGAAAGACGTGGCCGCGCTGGCGGAGATCCGCGCCGCGCGTCCGAACGCCAATCTCTCGATCGACCTGCAGGAGAACTATCGCCTCGCCGAGAAAGTCGCACCCTTCGTCCAGAAGCTGCGCTACAACCCCGGCCACCTCTACCACCTCGAGCGCGACAAGCCGGTACGCGAGAAGGTGCAGTACCTCGTCGACGTCGCCCGCGCGCACGGCTGCGCGATGCGCATCGGCGTCAACGCCGGCTCCGTCGATCCCGACAAGGTCGCCAAGTACGACAAGCACGACTCCATCACGCCGATGCTCGAATCCGCGCTCGAGCACTGCGCGATGCTCGACGACATCGGCTTCGATCAGTATTGCGTCTCGCTCAAGGACTCCGATCCGAACAAGGTCATCGACGCGAACACGCGTTTCGCCGAAGCGCGTCCCGACGTGCCGCTGCACCTCGGCGTGACCGAAGCGGGCATGCCGCCGGACGGCATCATCAAGACGCGCATCGCCTTCGAGCAGCTCATCACGCGCGGCATCGGCGACACGATCCGCGTCTCGCTCACCCTCCCCTTCGAGCGCAAGGGGGAAGAGATCATGGTCGGACGCCAGATCCTCGACGACATCCAGTCAGGGCGCTTCCGCTCCGTGCCGCGCTTCGAGCACCGCGGCCTCAACATCATCAGTTGCCCGTCGTGCTCGCGCGTCGAGAACGAAGCGTTCATCGACCTCGCCCAGAACGTGCGCGAGATGGCGCAGTACGCGAAGGAACACGACATCACCATCGCCGTCATGGGCTGCCGCGTGAACGGCCCCGGCGAGACCGATGACGCCGACCTCGGCATGTGGTGCGCGCCGAGCTACGTGAACCTCAAGCGCGGCACCGAGACCATCGGACAGTTCACCTACGAAGAGATCCTCGGCCGCGTCCGCGTCGAGCTCGATCGTTTGATCGAAGAAAAAACCACCGCAGGAGCCATGCGTTGAACCGCATTCACTACGTGGCGATCACGATCGCCGTCATCATCCTCGACATCTGGACCAAGGCCCTCGTGCTCGCGCGCATCGACCTGTACGAGGCCATCCCCGTCATTCCGAACTTCTTCCAGCTCGTGCACGTGCGCAACACCGGCGCGGCGTTCGGCATCGGCGCGAACGCGGCCTCCAAGCTCGTGCCGATCCTGCTCAACGTCGGTGCGATCGCGGTGTTCTGCGTGGTGGTCGTGTACGCGCTGCGCACGGCGGTCACCGATCGCCTGCTGCAGACCGGTCTGCATCTGATCCTCGGCGGTGCGATCGGCAATCTCGTCGACCGCTTCCGCTTCGGCTACGTCGTCGACTTTCTCGACGTGTACGTCGGCAACTATCACTGGCCGGCGTTCAACGTCGCCGACTCGGCGATCTGCATCGGCATCGCGCTGCTCTTCCTCGACATGAGGAAGAAACCGGAAACGGAGCCGGTGACGGCGTGACGGCTCCGGATCCTCGCTTCGCGCAGGCGGACTCCCTCGGCGTCCCCTGGGTCGACTCGCCGTTTTTCCCGGCGATGCTCGAGCGCGCGGAGCTCGACGCGGAGACGAAGACGCTCGTGCGCACGTTCGCGGAGAACGGCTACGTCATCTTCGACCCGAAGATCCCGAGCTCGTGGCTCGACGCCGCGCGCGACGAAGTGCGCGACAAGTTCGTGCTGCAGAACGTGCACTACTACTCCGACGAGCGCCGCGTGCAGGACGCGTGGCTGTTCGGCGAGCACGTGAAGAAGATCGCCAGCGCGCCGCGCGTGCTCGAAGTGCTCGAGATCCTCTACCGCCGCAAGGCGTTCCCGTTCCAGACGCTCAATTTCCGCATCGGCAGCGAACAGAAGACGCACAGCGACAAGGCGTTCTTCGACTCGATCCCGCACGGCTTCATGTGCGGTGTGTGGGTCGCGCTGGAGAACGTGGACGAGTCGAACGGACCGCTGCACTACTACCCCGGCAGCCAGCGCATCCCGACGTACAACCTCCACGACCTCGGTCTCGTCGCCAGCGACACGGAAAACCCGCTGCACAACCTCTGGCGCTACGAGGAGTTCGTGCAGGCGCTGATGCCGTCGACCGGCCTCGCGCGGCAGGAGCTGCGCATCGAGAAAGGTCAGGCCTTGATCTGGGCCGCGAACCTCTACCACGGCGGCTGCCCGATTCTCGACACCGCCCGCACCCGCTTCACGCAGGTCACGCACTACTACTTCGAGGGCTGCCTCTACTACACGCCCCTCGCCTCCGATCCCGGCATCGGCCGCATCGCCCCGCGCAAGATCTACCACGCCGGTGAAGGGCGCGAGGTACCGCAGTACTACAACGGACGCCTGATCGCGAATCCGGGTGAATGGCCGCCGAAGCTCGCGGACGAGGTGGAGGCGATCGTGGAAGCGCCTGCGCCCGCGGTTCCGGTGCTCGCGGAGCAGCGCGAGAAGTTCAGCATCCTGAAACGCACGTTCGCGGCGCTGCGTCGCTAACGCGCCCTCTCCCGCTTTCGCGGGATGACGGGACTAGACGGCGATCTCTTTCACGTCCTCGATGATGAGCCGCGGCTCCGTCATCGACTGCACCTGCTCCGGCGTCACGCCCGGCGCGACTTCGAGCAGCTTCAGGCCGTCCGCGGTCACGTCGATCACGCAGTAATCTGTGATGATGCGGTTTACGCAGCCGACGCCCGTCAGCGGCAGGTTGCACTCTTCGAGGATCTTCTTCTCGCCCTTTTTCGTGACGTGCTCCATCGTCACGATGAGGTGTTTCGCGCCGGCGACGAGGTCCATCGCGCCGCCCATCCCCTTCACCATCGCGCCCGGCACCATCCAGTTGGCGATGTCGCCCTTCGCGGAGACCTGCATCGCGCCGAGGATCGAGAGGTCGACCTTGCCGCCGCGGATCATGGAGAAGGAGTCGGCGCTCGAAAAATACGATGCGCCCGGCAGCACGGTCACGGTTTGCTTGCCCGCGTTGATCAGGTCCGCGTCGACTTCTTCTTCGGTGGGAAACGGCCCGAGCCCGAGGATGCCGTTTTCGGACTGGAGGATGACCTCCATCCCCGGCGGGATGTTGTTCGCGACGAGGGTCGGCATCCCGATGCCGAGGTTGACGTAGAAACCATCGCGCAACTCCTGCGCGGCGCGGCGGACGATCTGTTCGCGAGTCAGAGGCATGGCGGGGGGAACGTACCACAGGAGGGTGGGGGTTGAGCTGGTGGGCTGTTGAGCTGTTGAGCCGTTGAGCTGTTGAGCGGGTGAGCTGTGAGCGGTCGTGGGGTGGGCGGGGCTCAATAGCTCAACAGCTCAACAGCTCAACAGCTCATAATCCCCCCGTGACCACCCGCCGCGCCGTACTGCTGCTGATCGCAGCCTTCGCCCTCGCGGTGGCGCTCGTGAATCCGATCGGCAACTTTCCCTTGAACGACGACTGGGGTGTCGGGTTCACGACGTTCACGCTCCTCCACACCGGCACGATCGAGTTCACGCCCTTCGCCTCGGCCACGGCGTATCTGCAGTTCGTGTGGGGGGCGCTGTGGGCTTCGGTGTTCGGGGAGTCGTTCACCGTCCTTCGCTTCGCCACGCTGACGCTTTCGCTCGGCTCGACGCTGCTCGCGTTCTTTCTCCTCCGCCGCGCGGTGTCGGCGCCGATCGCGATGCTCGGCGCGTTCGCGTTGCTGTTCCATCCCCTGTTCTTCTGGGCCTCGTTCACGTCGATGACGCACGTACCGTTCGTGTTCCTGTCGCTCCTCGCATGCACGGCGTTCGTGAAGGCGTGGGAACGCGAGGGCGTGTGGCTGGCGATGGCGTTCCTCGTCTGCATCGCCTCCTTCTTCACGAGACAGTTCGCCATTCTCAACGCCGTCGCGCCGTTCCTCGTCGCACTCACATTGCGCCGCAAGAAGATTGCGATCACGTACGCCGCGGCGATGGCGGTGTTCGCGGCGCTCGTGTTGTCGGGAGTGCTGGTCGCGTCGCAGAAAGAGCTCGTTCTGCATCGCCCGGCCTTCGACGGCGCGAAGCTGGCCATGCGCGCGTCGCACTACTTTTTCTTTCACTGGCAGAACGCGGCGCTCTTCTTCGCGCCGATTCTGCTGATGCGCAAAGCGAAGCTGTCGCGCATCACCATGGCCGTTTGCGCCGTGATCTTCGCGTACGCCGCCATTCGCATGACCGCGATCGGCGCACCGATTCCGTACATGAACTCCGGCAACGTCTTCACCGACTTCGGTCTCGGTCCGCCCACCCTGCGCGACGTGTTCACGTGGCGCATGGCGCATCCGTTCGCGCTGCCGTTTGCGGTGAAGGTGGCGCTGATGGTCGTGACGACGGCCGGTGCGGTGATCGCCGCCGGCGCGCTGCCGGTGCGCGAGGAAAACGTGCTGGTGCGATTCGCGGTGGTCTATCTGATCTGCGGCTCGCTCGTCGCGGCGTTCATGAAGATCAACTTCGACCGCTATTCGATCGACACGGCGTGGCCGTTCATCTTCCTGCTGGCGGCGGGGCCGCTGCGACGACGGCCGGCGGCGGCCGTCGCAACACTGGTGATCCTGGCGATGTTCGCGGTATGCGGGACGAGTGAGTATCTGGCCTGGAATCGCGCCCGATGGGATGCGTACGCGTTTCTCCGAGCGAACGGCGTGACGCTCGAGCAGATGGACGCCGGCTACGAGGTCAACTCGATGCTCGCCTTACGCGAAGGCCGCAAGGATCTCGGCAAGTCCGGTGTCGGCGTCGTCGACGACCGGTTCGTCCTCACGTTCCGCCGCGACATCCCCGGCTACAGAATGCTGCGGGCGTTCGCGTATCCGCGCTGGCTCGGCCTCAGCCACGGCGCGGTGCACGTGCAGATGCGGGCGCCTTAGCTCTTCCGCACCGTACGCTGCTCGATGCGCTTCTCGCGCGGCGCCTGGATGATCCGATGCACGAAGATGCCGGGGGTGTGAATGCCGTCCGCATCGAGCTCGCCCGGCTCCACCAGTTCCTCCACCTCGGCGATGCAGATCTTCCCCGCCGTCGCCGCCATCGGATTGAAGTTGCGTGCGGTCTTGCGATAAACGAGATTGCCGAGGCGATCGCCCTTCCAGGCGGCGACGAGGGAAAAGTCGCCGACGATGCCGCGCTCCATCACGTACATGCGGCCGTCGAACTCGCGCGTTTCCTTCCCTTCCGCGACGACGGTGCCGTAACCCGCGGGCGTATAGAACGCCGGAATCCCCGCGCCACCCGCACGCATCCGTTCGGCCAGCGTCCCCTGCGGCACGAATTCCACTTCGAGCTCGCCCGCGAGGTACTGGCGTTCGAACTCCGCGTTTTCGCCGACATACGAAGAGACCATCTTGCGGATCTGCTTCGTCTGCAGCAGGAGGCCGAGGCCCCAGTTGTCGACGCCGGCGTTATTGGAGACGCAGGTCAGACCGGTGACTTTTTTCTCCACCAGCGCGTGGATCAGGTTCTCCGGAATGCCGCACAGACCGAAGCCGCCGACGACGAGCGTGGAGCCGTTTGCAATGTCCTGAACCGCTTCCGCCGCGGAAGCGACGACTTTGTTGATCATGGCGCGGCGGAAGATATCAGAGTGCGCGCGGCGTACAATGGCGCGTCCGAAGCGGGTCCAACAATGCGAATTCTCACCGCCGCGCTTGCGCTGCTCGTCTCTCTGTCCGCTTACGCCCAAGCCTCCTGTCCCTCGCTGCAATGGTCCGTCGTCGACGAATCGACCACGCGGGAATGGGTGCACTGGCTCGAATCGGTCGACTATGACGAAGACGGCGAGCTCGATCTCGTCGGCATCGCCGACTATCCGATGACCGACGCGCTCGTGTGGTGGAAAGGCGCGGGCGACGGCACGTTCGGCGACGCCACGGAAATCGCCAGCGCGACGTTTCTCTCGAACCCGATCGTCGCCGAGCTCACCGGCGACGCGCATCTCGACGTCGCCGTCGTCTCGAGCAACACCGGCAATCTGATGATCTATCCCGGCACCGGCAGCGGCCGCGGAGCGGCGATCAACAACTACTTCGGCAATTTCCCCTCGCGCCTGTTCCCCGTGAACATGGACACGGATTCCACGTCCGAGATCGCCGTGTCGTATAGCTGGGGATTCGGCGTCTACGATCGCGTCAGCGGTTTCTTCATGCAGACGGCCTTCGAGGAAACCCCGGAAGACGTCTTCTCCGGCGCCATCGTCAGCGCGGACTTTGACGGCGATACGCACTTCGACATCGCCATCACGCTCTCCGAGCCGAGCGACGACGGCGCGGGCGCCACCGATCGCGTCGCCGTCTACTTCCGCAACGCGAACGGCACCTACAGTGCGCCGGTGACGATCTCCACGCCGCAGCCGTTCGATCTCACCACGGCCGATCTCGACGCCGACGGCGATCGCGACCTCGTCGTCGCGAACTGGATCGAGGGCACGTGGGACCCGAGCACGATTGCGGTCATCCGCAACACCGGCAATCGCACCTTCTCCTCGACTTCACTCGTCACCGACATCCCCGGCAGCCTCGGCGACGCCGTCCAGGTCGAGGTCGCCGAAGTCACCGGCGACAACCACCTCGACCTCATCGTCACGGTCGTCAATGGAAGCTGGATCGCCACCTTCCCCGGCCTCGGCAACGGTACGTTCCGCACGCCTTCGTTCTTCGACAACGGCAGCCACGTGGGCATCGTCGCGCTGGCGGATTTCACCGGCGACGGCACGCTCGACATCGCGGCAGGCGCGACGACGAAGATCTACTCGCTGACCCGCGCGTGCGCGACGCAGGTGCAGCTCTACACCGAGGCGCCGGTGATCACGCAGGGGACGGACGCGATTCTGCATGCGAGCATCTCCGGCTGGCGCACCGGCGTGACCGCGCCGTTCGGTACGGTGTCGCTGCGCGAAGGCGCAACGGAGCTCGTCAACGGCGTTCTCAGCTCCAGCGGCACGATCTCCTTCACCCTCTCCGGCCTCTCCCTCGGCGATCACACGCTGCACGCGGTGTTCAGCGGGAACAGCGAGATCGCCGGCGGCACGTCCGTGAATGTCGTGCAGAAAGTCACGACCACGCAGACGAGCGTCACCATCGGCACGCCGAACGCGCCGAAGCACGGCAAGCCATTCAGCGTCTCGCTCGCCATCGAGAATGCCGGATACGACTGGGTGGACGTGAAGATCGACGGAGGGACGTCCTTCAGGAAGTTCACTTCCACCGCTCTCAGTCTCACGCTCGCCGCGGGCCAGCACACGATCGAGGCGCGCTACCCGGGCGGTGCGTTCACCCCGCGCAGTCCGTGGGCGTTGCTGACGTTCAGCGTCGCGAAAGACACGCCGTCGATCGCGATCAACGGTTCGCTCGCGGCGCGGGAGGGATCGGCGCACGAGCTGAGCGTCACGGTGTCGACCACGGGCACGCTCGGCGCGCCGACCGGCAACGTGCATTTCTACGAAGACGGCACGACGACCTGGCTCGGCACGTCCGCGCTGGTCAACGGCACGGCCTCGTTCTCGCGCACGTTCACGCGCGGCTCACACGCGATCCGCTTCGTCTATGCAGGCGATGCGAACTTCGCCGGTGTTTCGGCCGATGCGCGCGCCGAGGTGCTGCCGAACTTCGCGTTCGCGCTCGACGCGCGCTCGCTCGCGAACGGCATCCAGATCTACGCGCTGCCAATGCAGGACACGAACACCGCGTCGCTGCAGCTCCAGCGCCGCGTCTACGGCACGAGCTCGTGGCAGAACGTCGCGGGCTTCACGGGCATGACGAGCGGCGTCGACACCTCGGTCGCGCGCGGTGTGGCGTACGAGTATCAGATGATCGGCACCATCACCGGCGGCACGCCGATCGTGTCCAATCCCGATGCGGCGGTGTTCTTCACCGACGACACACTGACCGCGGGCACGCGCATCAAGCGCGCGCACTATGACGAGCTGGCGACGGCGGTGAACCTCATGCGCGCGCAGGCGGGACTGCCGGTGTTCACGTTCGACGCGCACTACACGACGCCGGGCCTCATCCGCGCGTCGCATCTGACGTCGCTGCGCACCGCGTTGACGGAAGCGCGCACGGCGCTCGGCATGACCACGCCGGCGATGAGCAGTGTCACCGCCGGCGCGGCCGTGCAACTCGTGCACATGACGGATACCCGCGACCTCGCACGTTGACGCGGTGCGGCGGCGAGACGCCGCCGCACCAGTCGCGAACACGCGGCGTTCCGTTACAGCGTCTTCAGATACTCGATCAGATCGGCGCGTTCCTGAGCACTCAGCGACGTGCCCCAGTCGTGACCCGTGTTGCGGTTCCCTTCGATCGACGTGTCGAAGAGGAACGAGCCTTCCACCGGTGTCGTGACGAAGCCCATCTTCACGAGATCGAGCTCGCGGCTGCCGACGTGGAACGTGCGCGGGCGATCGGCGACGGGCCGGAGCAGATCGTCGATCGTCGGTACCGAACCGTTGTGCAGATACGGTGCGGTGGCCCAGATGCCGTCGAGCGGACGCGCCTTGTACGCGAGCTCCGAGTCCGTGTCCTGCTGCGTCGTCTTGCGCGCGCCCATCGAGCGCAGCGTCGTCAGGAGCTCGTCCCGCGGTGCCGAAGTCGCGGCCACGCTTTCGTTCGTGGACGCCGCCGAAGACTTCGTCGTGGCCTCGCTCCGTTGCGGTCCCGCGAGCAATGCCGTACGGATGCGCGCGCGCTCGGGGTCGTGCATGTCGTCGTTCGTCAGCGGCGCACCTTCTTCCGCGCTTTCGGTCGCGCGCATCTCCACCGGCGAGAGGATCGCTCCGATGACCGCGTTGAACGTGATCGTGCCCGCGTAGGTAACGGCTCCCATGGGCTTGCCGAAGATGAGCATCTCGCGCACGCCCTGGAGCACGCCCGTCTTCGCCTTGCGTTCGGCGGCGACCGTGGCCATGGTCGTGTCCGTGCCGATCTGCGAGAGCGGCGTCATGACGACGTTCTGATGCCGTCCCGGCGTCGCGATCTTGTGACACGACTCGCATTGCGCTTTGTAGATCGCCTGTCCGCGCGTGGCTTTCGCCTGATCGACGGCGCCCCACTCGTTCTGCCACTTCGGCGAGCGCAGGTTCGCGAGCCGGTCTTCGATGGCGAGGAGGTTGAGGCGCTTCGCCGTCGACTCGTAGTACCAGTGCAGGAAGGTCGGCTTCTTCAGCTCGATCTCGGCGAACACGCCGAGGACTTCTCCGACGTTACGCGCGAGGCGTTCGATGGCGAACGAGTTCGGCGCCGAGCCGTTCCACTGCACCTTGTTGTGCCACGACGTGTCCCACAGGAACGGATAGCTGACCGGTGCGTCGGGCTTCCTGCTGTTCGCCGGGATCTTCAGGTCGATCGACGTGACGCGGTTGAAGATCATCCCGAACGCATCCGTGCGCGAGCGTCCCCACGCCACGTTCGGCGTGCTGTCTTTGATGAACTGCGAGTAGTACGCGTTGTAGTTGCGCAGCTTCGTGTAGAGCTGCGCGCGGTTGGCCGGCGTGTCTTTCGATTTCAACACGCGTTTCGCGAAGCGGAGGAACTTGAGATTGCCCGGATTGCGCGACGTGACGTCGAGCGATGCGCCGAGGTCGGCGAGGAAGGCGTAGAGATCGGCATTCGTCGGACCGCCGTCGATCTGATACGTCGTCCCGCGCACCTGTACCTGGTTCGTGTGGCACGCCGCGCAGGTGAGGCCGAGGTGGCTGTCGTCTTTGACGAGGCCGACCGGGAGGCCGTCGGGATTCACGCTGCTCTGCCCGTTCGGGAGAAAGTAGAAGCGCTCGAGGTTCTCGATCCAGAGCGCCTCGCTGTCCGCGCGCTCGAGCGCGAACGCCCAGTCGTAGAGGATCAGCTTCGATCCCTGCGGCGTCGTGTAGAACCACTGCCGGTCGTTTTCGGACCAGTTCTGATCGAGATGACGGACCTGTGCGGCGACGGAGAACGCGCACGTGAGTGCCAGAAGCACGCAAAGTTTTCTCAAGCTGACCCCCTTTGATCAGGGAGTGACCGGCACAGGGCCTTTCCCTACCCCGCAGTTCCACACATCCGCAAGTTTTGTCGCCGCGGGGCAGCTCCGCTGTGCGAACCAGCCGAGCGCGACGGAGAGCACGAGGATGGCCAAAAACGGCCACACCGTGGCGCGCCACACGGCACCGACCCAGTTGCCGCGCTCCACGCGCCGTGCGCGTCTCGCGAGCGCACCCGCCAGCGCCGCTTCGAATGCGGCCTCGGCGAGAATCACGGGCGCGGTGTAGATGAGATAGACGCTCGCGAACAGCAATCCGAAGACGAGCAGCACGAACAGGACGAGGGCACAGCCTTCGTCGCCGCCGTCGATGCTGAAGTTGAAAAGGCCCTTCCCGCTGCCGCTGCCGCCGCTGCTTTTCAGTGCCTTCGCCGGGACGACGAGCGGATCTTCCCAACTCCCGCTCGCACCACCTCCGCCGAAGCTTCCGCCGCCGCCGAGATGCTCGTACGCCTCGCCGCCGACGTCACCGAAGAACTCGATGCCGTCGATGGTGATGTCGATGGCATCGCGGCTCATGCGGACGTAGTACAGCCACAGCTTGATCAGCACGAGGAACATCAGGTACGCGGCGAAGACGGCCAGGCCGTAGCGCAGCGCGAGGATGTTGACCTCGAGGATCATCAGCACCGTCGTCGCCGCGAGTCCGGCGAGGAAGGTGCCGCCGAGGATGAGCGTCATGTGGATGCGGAGAAAAAACTTCCGCTCCAGCCAGTTGCGGATCTTCTCTCGCGTCACGACGCCCACGGCGCGCAAATGCTAATGCGTATGCGCGTGATCGTGGTCGTGATCGTGAGGATGGTGATGTTCGTGGCTGCCCGGTCCGTGCGTGTGCCCTTCCATCCCCGCCTTCACCTGCTCCGCCACGAGGCGCGCGACTTCGCGGAAGGCCTGCGCGGCCGGGGCATCGGGCGCGGAGGCGACGATCGGCTCGCCGGTGTCGCCGCCGATGACGACTTTCGGATCGATCGGCACTTCGCCGAGGAACGGCACGCCGAGCATGGCCGCGGTCTTCTGGCCGCCGCCGTGGCCGAAGATCTCTTCGCGCTCACCGCAGTGGCGGCAGAGGAAGTAGCTCATGTTCTCGACGATGCCGAGGACCGGCACGTTGACCTTGCGGAACATCGCCAGCCCTTTGCGCGCGTCGATGAGCGCCACGTCCTGCGGCGTCGTCACGACGACCGCTCCGGTGAGACCGGCCTTCTGCGTGAGCGTGAGCTGCGCGTCGCCGGTGCCTGGAGGGAGGTCGATGATGAGGAAATCGAGCGTCCCCCACTTCACGTCGGTAAGGAACTGATCGATGGCCTTCATGACCATCGGTCCGCGCCAGATCACGGGCGTGTCGGCGTCGGTGATGAGGCCGAGGGACATCGTCTTAATGCCGTGGCGCTCCATCGGCATGATCTTCTCGTCGGCCTCGTCGATCTGCGGACGCCCTTCGATGCCGAGCATCATCTGCTGCGACGGACCGTAGATGTCCGCGTCGAGCAGGCCGACCGTGTAGCCGAGGGCGCGCAGCGAGAGCGCGAGATTCGTCGAGACCGTGGACTTGCCGACGCCACCTTTCCCCGAGGCGACGGCGATGCGGTACTTCACTCCGTCGAGGGCGCGCGGCTGCGGGGCGCCGTATGCGGCGGGAGCGGCGGTGCTCGCGCCGCCACGCGTGCCGATCTCGAGATGCAGCTTCACGTCGGTCACGCCTTCGACGGCGCGGACCGCGGCTTCGGCGTCGCGCGCGAGCTGCTGTCCGACGGCCGGATTCTCGGTCTGGAATTGAATGGTGAAGGCCACCGTGCCGCCGTCGACGCGGACGTCGCGGACGAAGCCGAAAGACACGATGTCGCGCGAGAGGCCGGGAAACTTGACCTTCTTCAGCGCTTCAAGAATTTGCTCCTGTGTTGGCACTTGCTCTCTCCTGTTGCAGCCATCGTTCGTGCGACTCGCGGATGATCGGGATGGCTTCGTCGGAGGAGCCGACGACCTTGATCACGTCGAAGTCGGGCGGGCTGACCAGACCGCGCTCGACCATCGTGCCGCGCATCCAGTCGATCAGACCGGGCCACATTGTACCGACCATGATGAGCGGATGCTCTTTCATGTGCTTGACCTGCAGAAGCTGCCAGACCATGAAGAGCTCGAGGGCGGTGCCGATGCCGCCGGGCATGACGATGAACGCCGAGGAGAGGCGGATGAAGTGATGCAGGCGGGAGAAGAACGTGCGGTGGCGAAAGACCTTGTCGACGAACGGGTTGGCCGCTTCCTCGCTCGGGAGGTGGATGGCCAGGCCGTACGAGCGCGCGCGACTGTCGATCTGTCCTTCGACCGCGCCCGCGTTCGCCGCTTCCATGAGTCCGGGACCGCCGCCGGTGACGATGTCCACGCCCATGCGCGCGAGCTCGAAGCTGAGCTTCTTGACCTCGTCGTAGATCGGATCGCCGCGGCGGATGCGCGAGCTGCCGAAGATCGAGACGCGGTAGTGCTCGACGCGCTCCGGCTGGATCTGGTCGAGATCGTTGATCGTCTCCCAGAGCTGGTAAATGGCCTTGTCGAGGACGTGCGTCGGATCGAGCGCAGGCCGCTTTTTCGCGGCCTGCGCCGTGCGAAGCTCTTCGAGCTCGGGGGTGGTCGTCTTCCGGTTACGGTCGGACATGGATGACTGCGCCAGCGAACGGAGTGCCAGCGCAGGCTACCTGGCCGTGATCCACACGTCTTTGGAAAACTCTCGCAGTTTCGTTTCGGCGGCGCGGGCTTCCGGCTCGGAGTCGAAGCGCACGCGGACGCGGAAGATCGGGCCTTTGTCGGTGGACCCGCGCTCGACGTACGCGCTGTTGAACCCGCCGTTGATCACCTTCACCGCGAGCGCCTCGGCGGTCTTCTGATCCGCGGTCGACAGCAACTGCGCGATGTGCGGCACCTTCGTCTCGCGGAGCACCGGCGTCGCTGCCGGCTGACTGGGAGGCGTCTCCGCCGCCGGCTCGGGCGCGGCGGTGGCGGTGGCCGTGGCGGTCACCTGCGGTTCCTCGAGCACCGTGGCGGTGGTCTCCGTCGCCGTCGTTTCCGTGGCGACCGGTTCGTCCTCGACAAAGTCGTCCGCGGCGACACCGAGCTCCACGATCTCGCCGGACGACTTCGGTTTCCCGCTCATCGCCCCAGCCTCGGTGACGACCGGCGTCTCCTTGCGTACGACGAGCCGCTCGTCGGCCTGACCTTTTCCGAGCATCAGCCCGAAGGCGAACGCCGCGGCCAGCGAGAGCAGCAGCAGGACGAAGGCGACGAACGCCTGCCCCGCGGTGAGAGAGATCTCGTAATGGGACTGGTCATCTGCAACGACAGCGTGTTCTTCCATCCTGCCCTTCCTCCCTGAACGTCACTGCCCGGCTGCCGGTGGGGCGGCCGCGTTCCAGTTTGTGTGATAGACGACGCCGTTGTCAAAGTAGATCGCGGACGCGCCGCCGTCGGCCTTCGGGTAAATCCACACCGAATAGATGCGGTTGTTCTGCGTGACCTGCTTGATCCAGTCCTCGCGCGGCAGGCCTACCAGACGCTGCACCGCGTCTTCCTTCATCCCCGTTTTCACGTTCGCGAAATCGGCCATGGAGACGTAGCGGCGCTGTTCCGCGAGCGCGATGCGCTGCTGCGCGTCGGTGCTGCCGGGCTGCAGTTCGAGCGCCTCGCGATAGAGCTCGAGGGCCTTGTCGTAGCGCGAGAGGACGGACATGTACTCGTCGCCGAGCATGATCTTCTCGCGCGCGAGGAGCGTCGCCGCGCGCGGGTCGGCGGTGCGGTCGTGATACGCGCGGATCTTGTCGATGAAGGCGACGTACGTCGGCTCGAGCTTCCTGTGATTTTCGAGCAGCATCTCGATGCGCTGCCTGCGCGTGGCGGTCGCGGGCGGCTGCGTCTGCGCTTTGCGCACCGTTTCGAGCCATTGGTAGTCGGCGGTGAGCAGACTCCACTCGCGGTCGTTCGGCGTGGTCGGTGGTCCCGCGGGCGCACAGGCGATCGCGGCGACGAGCAGGATCAGGAAAGCGTTCCGCATCATTGTTTACGCATGAGCACCGTTCCGAGGCGCCTCCCATCGGGTAACTCGATCTCGGTCGTCTCGATTTCCTCGTACCCACACACTTCGTACAGCGGCACACCCGGCAGCGTGGCCATCAATTCGAATGCGCTGAAGCCCGCGGCCCTCGCGTCCGCTTCCGAGGCCTGCAGGATCAACCGTCCGAGTCCGCGTCTTTTGTACGCGGGATCGACGAACATGGCCCGGATGCGCGCCGGCTCCGTCGCGGGATCGAGGACGCCTTCCACCGTGGCTTGGACGGCCGTGCCGGTGAAGAGTTTCTTCCGCTTGCTCCACCCTCCGCACGCGACGACGCGGCCTTCCTCGACCACCACAAAGTACGTCCCATCGTCAACGAGTTGACGATCCGGCTCGGCGATGTAGCGCACGGCGCTCGCGGTCTGCTCCGCGTCGTAGAAGCCTTCGCTCAGTGCGCCCATGGAGAGGCGCATGACGCGCTCGATCTCCGGCAGGTCCGCGGCAATCGCTTTGCGGATCATTTCCGGACGGAATCCGCCACCCGCACCACCTCCGACTCCAGAGGCTGCCCGTGGAACTCCGCTTTGACCTCGTAGACCCAGCCGTACAGCAGCTCGTTGCAGACCGTCTGCACGAGGCGGCCGTGGTCGCGCGAGCCGGAGGCGTAGAGGTTGTTGAGGAGCTGGTCGAAGTCGAGACGCCCCTCGTTCACGAAGTTCATGCCGGAGAGATACGGCATGGTCTCGGGCGAGAGATGCAGGACCACGCGGTCCATGAAGTCGTAGACGTGATCGCCGATGCGCTGGAAGACGAGGGCGAAGATGCGCTGGAAGACGTCGTTGTAGCGCTCGACGAGTCCTTCGAGCTCGTACTCGGTCTCTTCCGCGGCGCGCTTTTCGTCGACGGCGGCGAGCTCGGCGTCCTGAATCAGATTCACCGCGAGCAGTCCCCACACGGTGCGGAAGGTGTGAAAGTTCGAGAGGTAGCTGCGCGCGCAGAGCTGTTCGACCGTCTGCGGATCGGAGAGGAGATTGAGCACGTGCGTCTCGTCGTCGTCGAGCTCGAGCTGGAACGTGCGCGTGTCGGCGCCGGGGACCTGTTCGAGCACCCGATCGAGACGCCCGATGCCGCGCAGGATCAGCGACCAGTGCTCGATGCGGCGCACGCCGTCGAGGATCAGACGCTCCGTCTGCAGCGGCAGCGTGATGATGCCGTCCGGAAACTCACTCGTGAATTCGATGGTGTAGGCGCCGTGCCGATAGGCCATGGCGTCGAGCACGATGGCGCTCGCCTGCCGCTCCGCGGCGCGCGTCAGTTCGTCCGGTTTCAGATACCCGAGCTCGCACAACAGTCCGCCGATGCGTCGCGCGACGACCACACGCTCCATGGCCGTGTTGTACTGCTGGATGTTGAGCTCCCCCATGCGCAGGAGCGTTTCCGCGAGCCCCATGTCGGGATCCGTGCTCCCCGCGAAGACCATCCGGCCATCCTGAAAGTAGATCGTGTCGTGCCGGCTGATGACATCGAGCGAGAGGATGGCGGTCTCGGACGAGCGGACGATGGAGCGAATCAGATCCGGCACCGTCGTCTCGCTGAGCTCGCCCTGGATGGAGAGGTTGTCGGACATGGCGCGCGATTGTAAGCGGCTCAACGCCGCTCGCGAATGCGTCATCGCGCGAGATGCGGCGTACCTGCGCAAAGTTCGCGAGCGCCTGCTCCCCGAGCCGAAACGCCAGCTCGACGCGCTCCTCCCGCGAGAGCGCCAGCACATCCGCCAGCTGCGCGGCACGCACCTCTTCAGCCGCTCGCGATCGCACGCCCGCAGTATAGGCCGCCGCGGCCCGGCGCGGCGGCCGCGCACCCAAGGCGGACGCGAGCATGTGCGCGGTCCCGCCTGCGCCCAGCGTCCACCGGCTCGTCGGCCCGCCAAACGCTCCTCCTCGTCCCCCGAGTGCGCCCGAAACCTGCAATGATGCAGAGAAGAAGGAGCATCGATGTCAGACGTATCACCCACCTTCGCCGCTCTCGGCCTCCGCGCCGAGCTCGTCGACACCCTCGCCAGCCTCGGATACGAAGCACCCACGCCGATCCAGGAGCGCACGATTCCGCGCCTCCTCGCGGGGCGCGACCTCATCGGCCAGGCGCAGACCGGCACCGGCAAGACCGCCGCGTTCGCACTGCCGATCCTCGAAAAGATCGACCCCAAACGCCGCGAGACCCAGGCCCTCGTCCTCACCCCCACACGCGAGCTCGCGATGCAGGTGGCGGAAGCCATCCACACCTACTCCGCGAAGCTCGGCCCCGTGAGCGTCCTGCCGGTGTACGGCGGTGCTCCCATCGTCCCGCAGCTCAAACGCCTCGAGCGCGGCGCACACGTCGTCGTCGGCACGCCGGGCCGCCTCATCGACCATCTCGATCGCGGCAGCCTCTCGCTCGCCAACCTGCGCGTGATCGTCCTCGACGAAGCGGACGAGATGCTGAAGATGGGCTTCGTCGAAGAGGTCGAGAAGATCCTCAGCGCCGCGCCCGCGGAGCGCCAGATCGCCCTCTTCTCCGCGACCATGCCGGACGAAGTACTGCGCATCGCACGGCGCCATCTGCGCGAGCCGGAGCGCATCGAGATCGAGCATCGCAGCGTCACCGCGCCCGCGATCGAACAGCGCTTCCTCAACGTCTCCGAAGGGCAGAAGCTCGAAGTCCTCACCCAGATCCTCGAGATCCAGGACGCCGAGGCGTCACTCATTTTCCGTCGCACGAAAAACGGCGCGGCCGAGCTCGCGGAGAAACTCGAAGCGCGCGGCTTCGCGGCCGTGGCGATGCATGGCGACATGAGCCAGCCCTTGCGCGAGAGTGTGATCCGGCGGCTGCGCGCCGGGCAGGTCGAGATCGTCGTCGCGACCGACGTCGCCGCACGCGGCCTCGACGTCGAGCAGATCGAGCACGTCATCAATTACGACATCCCGTACGACGTCGAAGCGTACGTGCACCGCATCGGCCGCACCGGCCGCGCGGGCCGCACCGGCCTCGCCACCCTCTTCATCACCCCGCGCGAGCGGCGCATGATGCGCGAGATCGAGCGCTACACCGGCATGCAGATCAAGCCGATGAAGATGCCGACGCGCGCGGACGTCGCCGCGAAGCGCATCGGCATCTTCAAGGAGAACGTCCGCAAGACGATCCAGGAAGGCGATCTCGAGATGTACGTCGAGATGGTCGAGCAGCTCGCCGAGGAAGGTCCGTTCGACATGGCGGAAGTGGCCGCGGCGGCCGCGCGGATCGCCAACGGCTCCCGCGCCCTCGCCCGCGCCAAAGAAGAAGAGAAGGAAGAGGAAGTCTCAGCCCCTGCGCCGCGCGAACAGCGGGGAGAGGGATTCGCGCCGCGGGGCAACGAAGAACGGTCGACCGACAAAACGATCCGCCTGGCCATGTCCGTCGGCCGCAACGACGGCATCCGTCCCGCGGACGTCGTCGGCTCGATCGCGAACGAAGCCGACATCCCCGGCCGCGACATCGGTCCGATCGACATCCAGGACGACGTCACCTACGTCGGCGTCCCGGAGCGTCACGTCGAGACCGTGCTGGCCAAGGTCGGCAAGAAGCGTTTCCGCGGCCGGGCCGTGAATCTGCGCGTCGCGCGTCCCGACGAAGGCACGGGGCCGCGCCGTCCGCAGAAGCGCAACGATTTCATCCCCGCATCGCGGCCAGCATTCCGCACGCCGCATGCTTCGCCGCGCCGCCCGAATAACGACGAACGACCGGAACGCCGAGGATTCGAAGGGCGTCACGAAGAGCGTCGAGCTCCTTTTCCGTCGCGCGGCGGTAAACCGTTCGGCCGCCCGCGGCCGGGAGGCGATCGCTCGGGACCTCCTCCGAAGGGACGTTCACGTCGATGAGATTGATGCGCAGCGGGACGCCGTCGAACAGCTCCCGCAGCGCATCCACTTCGTCGCTGCCCGTGTTGATCCCGCCCATCACCACCCAGGCGATCGTCACGCGTCCGCCCGCGGCGCGCTGATACGCGCGGACGGCCTCGGCCAGTTCCCGCACGGACCACGCCGAGGCGACGGGCAACAGTGTGCGGCGACGCTCGTCGATGGCCGAGGTGAGGGAGACGATCAGTCGATACGGATGCCCTTCGCTGGCGTAACGCTGGATCGCCGGCACGAGTCCGACCGTCGAGATGGTGATCGCTTTCGCGGAGATGCGACCGCCGCACGGATGCGCGAGGATCTCCGCCGCACGGATCACGTTCGCGTAGTTGTGCAGCGGCTCGCCCTGCCCCTGGAACACCGCGCCGGTGACGACGCCCGGCGCTTCGTCGCGCACGGCGACGAACTGGGCGACGATCTCCCACGGCTCGAGATTGCGCGTAAGCCCGAGGCGGCCCGTCGCACAGAAATCGCAACCCATGGCGCAGCCGGCCTGCGAGGAGAGACACACGGTGAAGCGCCCTTCGCCTTCGAGCGGAATGCGCACCGCCTCCGCGAGTGCGCCGTCGTGCAGCCGAAACAGGTACTTGACGAATCCGTCGCCCGGATCGGTCGCGCGCTCGACGATCTCCAGTCCCCGACGGTCAACATGTTGATCAACCGCCTGCTCGACCGCACGCGGCACGGGACGCGACGCGGGATATCCCTCGCGGCCGTTGGCGATGGCATGCGCGACGATCCGCCGCGCCTCCGCGTCGCGGACGTCGGTCCCGCACGCGCGCAGGTGCGCGGCGAGATCTTCCGGTAGCATTCCGAACAAATGAGGCATCTTCTTCTCGGCGCAACCGGCCTGGTCGGACGCGAGCTGCTGCAACAACTGCTCGCGGACGACGCGACTTCCCGCCTCGTCACGATCACGCGCCGCCCCCTCGGTCTCACCCATCCGAAACTCGAATCGCACGTCTTCGACCTCGGCGCGATGGAAAAGCACGCGCCTCTCTTCGCCGTCGACGCGATCTTCTGCGCCCTCGGCACGACCATCAAGGTCGCCGGCTCGCAGGAGCGTTTCCGCCACGTCGACCACGGCCTTCCTCTCCTCGCCGCCCGCTTGGGCCGCGAGCACGCCGCCTCACACTACCTCCTCGTCAGCGCCCTCGGCGCGAACGCCCGCTCACGCGTGTTCTACAACCGCGTCAAAGGCGAGACCGAGAACGACATCCGCGCGCTCGGTTATCCACGATTCACGATCGCGCGGCCCTCCCTCCTCCTCGGACCGCGCGAGGAGTACCGCCGCGGCGAGCGCATCGCCGCAAAGCTCGGCTGGCTCATGCCGCCGTCGATGAAACCGATCGAAGCGCGGGACGTGGCACGCGCGCTCGTGAGCGCGGCGAAGGAAGGGCGGGAGGGGGTGCGGGTGCTGGAGTCGAAGGAGATGCGATGCGCACCAAGTTCATCGTAACGAACGTTTCCCGTCTGAAGGCGAAGTACGGCACGAAGTACTCCAGGGTCGAAAAGGCGATCCAGCAGCTCATCGATGCGGATGCCGCGCGCGCCATCACCTCGACGGTGTGGGACGTCAGCAGCACCGCCCGCATGAAAGAGGCCGGAGGGACGAAAGTCACGAGGTCGCGGGATCCGCAGCAGAACAAAGACGCGATCGACGCGATCTTTCAGCATGGTCAACCGGATTACCTGATGATTCTCGGATCGGTCGACGTCATCCCGCATCAGGATCTCGCCAATCCCCTCCTCGGCATCGACGACGACCTCGACGAGTTCGCGTGGGGCGATCTTCCGTACGCATGCGAGCATCCCTACAGCACCGACGTGAAAGACTTCCGGGCGACGACGCGCGTCGTCGGACGCGTTCCCGATCTCACCGGCGCGAAGGATCCGAAACACCTCGTCAAAGTTCTCGGCGTCGCGGCGACGTGGGTGCCGCTCGCGCCGAAGCATTACGATGATTACTTCGCCCTCAGTACCGAGAGCTGGCAGGAATCGACGAAGCTGAGCATCGAGCGCATCTTCGGCAGGAACAAGAACATTCACATCTCGCCGACGGCGGGGCCGCGCTGGAACAACGGTGAGCTGGACCCGCTGCCGCACTTCATCAACTGCCACGGCGACACGGGCCGCATGATGTTCTGGGGCGAGAACGCGGACGCCACCGATCAGCCGGAGTCGCATCGCACCACGCTCGTGCGCAACAAGATCGGCCGGGGCACGGTCGCCGCGGTCGAATGCTGCTACGGGGCGGAGCTCTACAAGCCGGGCACCTCCACGTCCGACAAAGAACACGGGATCTGCCAGGAGTATCTGCACGGGGAGGCGTACGCGTTCTTCGGCAGCACGACCATCGCTTATGGACCGGCAAACGAGATGGAGGCAGCGGACATCATCTGCGCGGCCTTCCTGCAGCATGTGCGTGCAGGCGACTCGACGGGCCTCGCGGCGCTGAAAGCGCGCCAGGATTTCGTGAAGGAAGCGAAGCGGCTCAGCGCGATCGAACAGAAGACACTCGCCCAGTTCAACCTGCTCGGCGATCCGTCCGTCCATCCGGTGCAGGCCGGCTCGAAGGCGACGAAGAAAACGATGGCGAAGCCGAAAGGCATGCTGGGGATGAAGTCGGCCGTCCATGTGGCGGAAGCGCAGCCGGCGCTCGACGACGGCCATCGCACGCGCCGCGCACAACTCGCGAAACGGGGACCACGGATTGCGGCCGAGACCGCGGCCGTGCGCGCCATCGGCATCGTAAACAGCGACGAAGCCGATCGTGCGCGAGCCGCTGTCGAAGAGCACGGAGGGAACGCGACCAGGGTCGTCGCGTACGAAATGATCCCTCCCGCGGTACTGCCGAAGTCGAAGGCGAAGCTGAAAGCGCTCGGCATGGCGTCGACGAACGAGGCTGTGCCGGCGCCGCCGATGCGTACGTACCTCGTCAGAGCAGAGCGCCCGAAGACTTCTGTCGAGAACAAGGGAAAGACGAAGCCGCCGCGGCTCAACACGTACTCTGTGTGCGTGGTCGAAGAGCAGCGCAACGGCACGATGAAAGTCGTGCAGGAGCTCTTCGCAAAGTGACGGACGACCATACGCCATGCGCCTGCGCGGCATCGTGACGCAACGGACGTTTGCAAAAGGCTCGAAGAGTGAGCGGCCCGGTGTCTTCCTCGAAACGGACGCCGGGGAATCGTTCCTCCTCAAGCGCCTCGCGGCGAACCCGTTTCACGACGCGCAGCTCGAAGAGCTGGTCGGCAAGCGTATCGAAGCGAACGGCGAGAAACGCGCCTACGCGTTCTACGTCAGGAAATGGCGCGAGCTCGGCTGACGTCACACCGCTGCCAGCAGCGCATCCACATCCTCTTCCTTCGTGCTCCACCCCGTCACGAGCCGCACCGCGCCGTCGCCGAACAGCGGCCAGTCGTAGAAGAGGAAGCCCTCCTCCCGCAGCCGCGCCGCGACCCCCGGCTCGAAGCGGGTGAAGACGACGTTCGCCTGCACCGGCCGCAGAGCCGGCAGTTGTGCGGCCAGTCGCCGGGCCATCGTGTTCGCATGCCGCGCATTGCGCAGCCACGCGTCGAGGTAGCCGTCGAACTGCGCCGACAGATAGCGCATCTTCGAGGACCGATGCCCGCTGCGATGCCAGCGGATCGCGAGCTCCGCGCTCAGCGTGCGATCGAACACGACGATCAGCTCCACCGCGAACGCACCGTTCTTCGTTCCGCCGAACACGAGCACGTCGACACCCGCGCGCCACGTCAGATCCGCGGGCGAGGCATCCGCCGTCACGACCGCATTCGCGAAGCGCGCACCGTCCATGTGCACGCGGCATCCGAACCGCCGCGCGACCGCGCACAACACCCGAGTCTCCTCGGCCGAGTACACCGTCCCCGCCTCGGTGGCGTTGGTGAGGCTCACGCACGACGGCCTGGCCGTTCTCCCTTCGCCGCCGATCTCCTCGATCGCCCGCGCGAGCACGTCCGGCTGCAGCTTGCCGTGCTCCCCGCGCAGCGGAATCAGCTTCGCGCCCGAGGTGAAAAACTCCGGCGCCCCCATTTCGTCGCGATGCACGTGCGCGTCGTCGTGACAGAACACCGCGCCCCACGGCGGCGTCATCGCCGCGATCGAAAGCGCATTGCCCGCCGTCCCGGTGAGCACCGGAAACACATCCACCTCGGTCTCGAAGATCTCCGCGCAACGCGCGCGCACGCGCTCCGTGACGGCGTCGCCGCCGTACGAAGTGAGCTGCCCCGCGTTCGCGCGGGTGAGCGCGTCGAGGACTTCGGGAGAGGCGCCGTGAGTGTTGTCGGAGCGGAAATCGATCACGCTTCGCGTCTTATCACGAGGCGCGTACGACGTGCAGCGGTGGCGCCACGTCTCCGGTCAGCGCGCGCCATGCGCGGCGACCGCTCTCCGACGCGTTCATGCGCTGCTCGAGCTCCGACGGCGCGATCGGCGCCTGCTCGAAACTCATCAACCCCGCGACGTTGACGATCGCCCGCGCACGCCCGATCTCCATCCCCAGCGCCTGACGCCGCGCGTCCAGGTGCACGATGACCCCGGGCACCACAGGCCGCGAAGCCGCGTAGGTCTCAAAGTCGCTCACGAGGATGGAAAGCTCGTCGGTCTGGTGATCGTAGAAGTAGTGCATGGCGTCGGGCCACACTCTCCACCGGAGGCGTGAGAATCAACCGTGCCGATGCGTGAACGCGACGTGAATCCGAATCACGCGGGAACGCGGGAACGCAGAACGAAGAATGAAGAAAGGGGCCCCGCCCGGACTCCCTTTCTTCATTCTCCCTTCTACGTTCTGCATTCTGCATTCACGGGTCCCCCCGTCCCCCAATCCCCATCCACCCCCATCCCACCCTACCCCCGCCCCGCCCCCACCCTCGCCCTCCCCGTCACCGCGCTGTACACCCACGACCGGCCCGTCTTCTCGCGAATGAGCTTGCGCGCTTCGCGCATCTCCAGGAACGCGCGCGTGTAGCGGCGCGGGTCGTTGAAGTTCGCAAAGAACGCATCCGCGATCGCCTGCGAGCCCGTCTGCGCGATGAGCAGCTCCTTCGCCGGCGCGGAGATCGGCTCGAGGAACAGGTTGTTGAACGCGCAGGCCCACCGCGCGTGCTCGTACCAGAACGCGTCGAACGTCCGCGTGAGAAACGCCGCGTCGTACGGCGCATCCCCGCGCGACGCAATCGCCTCGACGAGTCCGCGCGCCTGCTTCACGCCCGTATTCGCCCCCTGCGCGGCAATCGGATCGAACGCAATCGCCGTATCGCCGAGTGCCGCGACGATGCGACCCGAAGGCAGCGTCGCCACCGGCTTGCGCACCGTCGGCGCGATGCGCCCCGTGAGCCATCCCAGCGGATCGGCGAGCTGCATCCCGCGCAGCCACGCACCGCTCCAGGGGAACAGCTCGTTGACGACGTTCTTCGCGATCGCCAGCGCCTCCTCACCGCTCTTCACGCCCCCGAAGCGATCCATGCGCGAGCCCGGCTTCGCCTCGATGACGACGTTCCACGACGGCCCCGCGTCCTTGTGCAGATACGGGACGAAAAAGATCTCGCCATCCGTGCCGAGGAACTCGAATTTCACCGGGAGGAACGGACACCCCTCGACCGACATGCGGCCCGTGGCGATGACCATCGTCAGGTTCCGTTGCGGCGCGGCGTACGGCGAGCGTGTCGCATCGCGTTCGAACAGATTGCACAGATCCGATTTGCCCGCGGCGACGAGCGTGAGGTCGTGCTGCGCGGCGATCGATTCGAGCCGCTCCGGCGTCACCGACCCGAAGACCACGCTCCCATCGAAATCCTCCAGCCACCGATATGACACTGCATGCGCATGTCCACGGCCTGGAACGGCCTCTCACCGCGTCCGAGCAGGCGAATGAGCTGCTGGTGCTTCTTCGGGCAGAACGTGAGAAACACACCCTCGCCGTTCGGCGTCACCGGGTCCCAGTGATTCAGACCGAGCTCGCGCTCGTACGAAAGCGCGAGCTCGAAGCGCGCCGCCGTGCCGGTCGGACGCGACTCGCGCAGCCACTGCACCGGCGTGCGGTCCGAGTACAGCGTGACGGCAAAGCCCTTCTTTCGCAGCCCGTACGCCGCGATGAGGCCGATGATCCCGGAGCCGACGATGGCGATCTTGCGCATACGAAAAGGTAGGTCCGAAATGCCTGAGCCCGGTGTCAACGAACCTCGAATTTCCGGTGGCGGGACGTAGAATGGCGCGTCCATCCTTAAGGAGATTTCATCGCCATGCTCTCTCGACTGGCCCTCGTGCTCGTGGCAGCGCTGCCTCTCTTCGCTGCCAACCCTTCTTCCGTCACCGTCGCCGGCAGCCTGCAGTCCGAGGCGGGGTGCGCGGGCGACTGGGACCCCGGCTGCACCGCGACCTTCCTCGCGCTCGACCCGGAAGACGACGTGTGGCAGCGCACGTTCAGCCTCCCCGCCGGCTCGTTCGAATACAAAGCCGCGCTCAACGGCACGTGGGACGAAAACTACGGCGTCCATGCGCAGCGCAACGGCTCCAACCTCCCCCTGCATCTCGCCGCCCCGGCGAGCGTGAAGTTCTATTACGACCACAAAACGCACTGGGTCGCCGACAACCAGACGAACGTCATCGTCACCGCGCCCGGCAGTTACCAGAGCGAGATCGGCTGCGGCAGTGACTGGGCGCCGGATTGTCTGCGCTCGTGGCTGCAGGACCCGGACGGCGACGGCGTCTATTCGATGACCGCACACCTTCCCGCGGGCAATTACGAGGTAAAGGCCGCCGTCAACGAGAGCTGGTCCGAGAATTACGGCGCCGGCGGCGTACAGAACGGCGCGAATATCGCCTTCAGTGTCGGCAGCACATGCCAGCGCACCACCTTCTCGTATGACGCGTCGACGCACATCCTGACCGTCTCTCCCGCGGTCTCCGATCCGCAGCCGTCGAGCGTGACGATCGCCGGCAGCCTGCAGAGCGAGCTCGGTTGCTCCGGCGACTGGGATCCCACCTGCGCCAATACGCATCTCACTTTCGACGCCACCGACGGCGTCTGGCAGGGGACGTTCAATGTCCCCGCCGGCAATTGGGAGTACAAAGCGCCTCTCAATGACAATTGGTCGGAGAACTATGGCCAGAACGCCACCCGCGACGGCGCCAATCTGGCTCTGAACCTCTCCGCCTCTGCCTCTGTAAAGTTCTACTACGACCACGCCACGCACTGGGTGGCCGACAACCAGTCCAAAGTCATCGCCACCGTCCCCGGCAACTATCAGCAATTCCTCGGATGCAGCGGCGACTGGGATCCCTCCTGCCTGCGCTCCTGGCTGCAGGACCCGGACGGCGACGGCGTCTACGTCTTCTCCACGCGCTCGATCCCGGCCGGCAATTACGAAGCAAAAGTGGCCCTCAATGAATCGTGGGATCTCAATTACGGCGCCGGCGGCGCACAGAACGGCGCCAATATCGGCTTCAACGTGGCCCAGTCCTGCACGGAAATCTTCTTCGTCTATGACTCGAACTCGCACGTCCTGACGATCTCCGCCGCCGGCGCGCCGAAAGGGAATCTCGCCAAAGCCCAGGCACACTGGGTGAGCTCCGATCTCATCGCCTGGAAAGGCGTGCAGTCGACGTGGAACGTCACGCTGCACGCGAGCAGCGCCGGCGATCTGCAGCTCGAATCCTCCGGCGTCACCGGCGGCGCCGACATCGCCCTCTCGTATGACCCGAACGGCCTCCCCGCCGGCGTGCTCGCCAAATTCCCGCATCTCGCCGGCTCACTCGCGTTCCGCATCCCCGCGGGCACGGACGTCCAGACGATCCTCAAAGGACAGACCGTCGTCTCCGCAAAGAGCGGCAGCACGCTCGAAGACGCGACGTCGCTGCAGATTCCCGGCGTCCTCGATGACCTCTATGCCTACGACGGATCACTTGGCGTCGTCTGGAGCGCCGGCGTGCCGACCGTCAAACTGTGGGCGCCGACCGCGCGCAGCGTCACCCTCCATCTCTATGCCGACTCGACCACGACGACGTCCACCGCGCACGCGATGACGCGCAATGCGAGCGGCGTCTGGAGCGTCACCGGCAACGCCTCCTGGGCGAATCAGTATTACGTCTATGACGTGGAGGTCTGGGTCCGCACCACCGGCAACGTCGAGCACAACATCGTCACAGACCCGTACTCCCTGAGCCTGGCCCGCAACAGCACGCGCACGCAGATCGTCGATCTCCAGGCCGCGGCGCTCAAGCCCGCCGGATGGGATGCGCTGGTCAAACCGAAGCTCGACGCGCCGGAAGACATCACGCTCTACGAGCTCCACGTGCGCGACTTCAGCGCCCATGACGCCACCGTCCCCGCGAATCAGCGCGGCACGTTCAAGGCGTTCACGCAGCCGGCCGCGAACGGCATGCAGCACCTCGCCTCGCTCGCCGCCGCGGGGCTCACGCACGTGCATCTCCTCCCCGCCTTCGACATCGCCACCGTCAACGAAGACAAATCAGTGTGGCAATCGCCCGCCGATCTCTCCTCGCACGCATCCGATTCCGATCAGCAGCAGGCGGCGATCGACGCCATTCGCGATCAGGACGGCTTCAACTGGGGCTACGACCCGTGGCATTACTCCGTGCCGGAAGGGAGCTACTCCACCAATGCGGACGGCAGTACGCGCGTGCTCGAGTTCCGCGAAATGGTGCAGTCGCTCTCGCATGCCGGGCTGCGCACGGTCATGGACGTGGTCTACAACCACACCAACTCCGCGGGCCAGAACGACAAATCGGTCCTCGACAAGATCGTTCCGGGCTACTACCACCGCCTCAATGCGGACGGGAACGTGGAGATGTCGAGCTGCTGCCCGAATACCGCGTCCGAGCACGACATGATGGAAAAACTCCTCATCGATTCCGTGCTCACGTGGGTCACGCAGTACAAGGTCGACGGCTTCCGCTTCGACCTCATGGGCCACCACATGAAGCGCAATCTCACGAAACTGCGCGCCGCCCTCGATGCACTGGGACCCGACGGACAGAAGGTGTATCTGTACGGGGAAGGGTGGAACTTCGGCGAAGTGGCGAACAATGCCCGCGGCGAGAACGCCATCCAGGCGAACATGGCCGGCACCGGCATCGGCACGTTCAATGACCGCCTGCGCGACGGCGCGCGCGGCGGCGGTCCGTTCTCCGGCATTCAGGAGCAGGGTTTCGTGACCGGTCTCTATGTCGATCCCAATGCCACGAATCAAGGCTCGGCCGGCGATCAGAAGAACACGCTCCTGCATCGGACGGACTGGATCCGCTCCGGCCTCGCCGGCTCGCTCGCGAATTACACGTTCGTCGATGCGTGGGGCGAGACGAAACAGGCTTCCCAGATCGATTACAACGGTCAACCCACCGGCTATACGGCCGACCCGCAGGAAGTCATCCACTACGTCGAGGCGCACGACAACGAGACGCTGTTCGACGCCCTGCAATTGAAGCTTCCCGTCACCGCCACGATGGCCCAGCGCGTCCGCGCCCAGAACCTCGGCCTCTCCATCGTCACGCTCGCGCAGGGCATTCCGTTCCTCCACGCCGGCTCGGAATTGCTGCGCTCGAAGTCGCTCGACCGCAACAGCTACAACTCCGGCGACTGGTTCAATCACCTCGATTTCACCTACGCGTCGAACAACTGGGGCGTGGGCCTGCCGCCGGCCGGCGACAATCAGTCCAACTGGCCCATCTTCCAGCCGCTGCTCGCCAACGCCTCATTGAAGCCGGCCGGCAGCGACATTACGGACGCGCTCGCGGTCTTCCGTGAACTCCTGGCCATCCGCCGCAGCACGAAACTGTTCCGCCTGCGTACGGCCGCGGACGTCAACACACGCGTCTCGCTGCTCAATGGCGGACCCGATCCGGTCCCCGGCCTCATGGTCATGACCGTGGCCGACACTGACGGTGCCGTCGACCGCCAGCACGACCTCGTGGCCGCCGTGTTCAATGCCAGCCCGCTCCCGCAGTCCTATCACGCCGCGTCACTGGCCACGCGCACGCTGGTGCTGCATCCGATTCAGGCCTCGTCGCATGACAGCGTCGTCAAGACCTCCACGTTCGCGAACGGCACGTTCACCATCCCCGGCCGTACGACGGCCGTGTTCTGGTCGAACCGCCCGCTCGACCAGCAGGTCGCGCTCCTCTGCAATGACGTCACGCACAACGGCCTGCGCGCGAAACTCAATGCCGCCATCGACGCCATCCGGCGCGGCAACCTCAACGCCGCGCGCAATCAACTGCAGGCGTTCATCAACCAGGTGCAGGACCTCAATCCCCCGAATGCGGCCGCGTTGATCGCCGAGGCCGGTGCAATTCTGGCTGGGTTCTGATCTCGGTTCCCTCTCCTCGCGCGTGCGGGGAGAGGGAGCCGGGACCGTGAATGCAGAATGCAGAATGCAGAACGTTGAATGAAGAAAGGGATCCGGCCACCGCCGTACTCCCTTTCTGCATTCTGCATTCTGCATCCTGCATTCTGCATTCTGCGCCCCCCCCCCCGCCCGCTCCCCTCCGCGCGATATTCTCCCGGCCGCGTGCGTCTCGCCTTCGAAGCTGTCCTGGCCCTGCTCCTGTTCGGCTGCATCCCCGTCGTCGTCAAATCGATCGACGCGAACCCGTACACCATCGGCATCTTCCGTCTCGCCGTAGCCACCCTCGCCTTCGGCTCGTTCATGGCCGTGCGCCGCCGTCTGCATCGCGTCCATGCGCGCGATCTCGGCCGCCTGGCCGTCATCGGCGCGCTCTTTTTCGGCCACTGGATCACGCTCTTCTTCGCCATCAAGATCTCGTCGGCCTCGATCGGCGCCATAGGGCTCTCGACGTACGGCGTCGATCTCCTCCTCCTCGGCGCGATCTTCGCCGGCCAGCGCATTCACATGACCGACGTCGTCGCCGTGATCGTGGCCGCCGTCGGCGCGATCCTCGTCGTACCGTCGTTCACGCTCAGCAACGCCACCGCGGCCGGAATGCTCCTCGCCTGCCTCAGCGCCCTGATGTACGCGAGCCTGCCGCTGCTGCATCAACGCTGGTCGGCGATTCCAACGGACACACGCACGCTCGGACAATTCGGCTTCGCGCTGGCGTTTTTCCTGCTGTTCGCGCCGCGTACCGACTGGACGCTGACCGCGCGCGACTGGGCGGGCCTCCTGTTCCTCGCCATCGGCGTGACGCTCGTCGCCCACAGTTTCTGGGTGCGTGTGACCACGCGCCTTTCACCGTCGGCGACGAGCATCATCTATTACGGCAACATTCCGTTCGCGATTCTCTCGAGCGTGCTGTTGCTGGAGGAACCGCTCACCGTTCGCACGATGAGCGGCGCACTGCTGATCATTGTGGGCAGTATGACGGGACTCACCGCGAAGGCACGGCGAACGTGACGCCGATGCTCGCGCGGCGGAGGACGTCGTCATCCGGATCGTCGAATGCGATGTCGAGCCGGCCGCTGCCGAAATCGACGCCCGCGCCGAACGTCACGTGCTCGTGGTCCTGTCCGAGGTAATAGTCGCGGTAGAACGTTTCCGTGGTGCGGGCGGGATCGCGCCACCAACCCGCGCGCAGAGCCACGCGCCTGATCTTGTACTCCGCACCGGCGTGCAACTCGACGACGTCCTCATACGGCAGACCGATCTGATTGTCATCGCCCGTCAGCGTCGTATCGCGAGCCTGGATGTTCCCGTAATTCCGCCGCACCACCTCGGCCACGAGCTGCACGTTGTGGAGCGGTTTCACGGCGAGCGAGGCGCGGAACGCGTCCGGCATTCGGATCTCCGACTCGCCGATGCGCGCGAACGCGGAGCCGCATCCTTCGCCGGCGCTGTAGCAGGCGTCATTGGTGGTCTTGAACGTGGCCGCGCCGTTGTACGCGGCCGCGAGCGTCACGCGTGGTGTGGCCTTCCAGCGGATGCCGAGGTTCGGGACGATCTCGGTGCCGGACGTGCGGCGCTCGATGCGATCCGCCAGTGCCGGCTGGATCGCGAAGCGCGTGCGCATCAGCGACATGCGCTCGTCGAGCTGCTGCAGCTCCGCGCCCGCACCGAAGGAAAACGCCCCGCGCTCCCACGCGATGCTTGCGCCGTAACGCTTGTCCGTGCGCTCGAACGACGGCGACATGACCGCGAAGAGAAACGGTATGCAGTGCTCCGACAGACACTGCGATTCCTCCCACGGCCCGAAGCCTTCGATCGGGAGCGACCGCAGTCCCGAAAGCTGCGGCTCATTGCGATACCACGCGCCGACGACGAACGAGCGCACCGGCACGGCGACCGAAATGTGCGAGAGGTCCGTCTTCTCAACGGTCACCGGACGCGAGAGGAAGAACGTCGGCGAGATCATCGTGAAATCGGTCAGGTCGTACGACAGCCGCGAGCCTGCAATGGAAAAGGATGGCGACCCGAGGCCACCAGCGACCGCGGGATTGAGCGCAAAGTCTTCGTCGGAGACCGCGCCCATCGACTGCGAGCGCACGCTCATCGGGGTTTCGTTGATCCGCAGGAACGACAACTGCTCGAACGTCTGCGCGTGTAGGGCGAGGGACAACAGAAGCGTGCTGCAAATCAGAAGTATTCGTGCGATTCGCACTGGATTTCCTCCGTAATCGAGTCACGCTCCGGAGCGTTGTTGGTAGGACGCGGGTCACCGCGATTGGTTTCGGTTACGATGACGCCCCGATTCGTCCCATGCGTGGTTCCGTCTTCCCGTATCGCATCGAGCGCGCCTCCCCGTGGGGTGCCCAGGCCGGCCGCGCGCTCGGCATCGGCCTCGTCCTGCTCGCCATCGGCGGAACGATCTGCGGCTTCAGTCTCGTCCATGACGATTACGGCCTGCCGCTCGTCGTCGGCGCCGGTTTTTCTCTCGTGGCCCTGCTGCTCGTCTACAGTGGAATCCACCAGTTCCTTGCGCGAGCGGGTGCGAAGGAAACGCTCTTCGAGCTCGAACGCCTCCCCGTCGAGCGCGGCAATGTGCGCAACGGCGTGATCCTTCAGGACGGTCCGGTGCGATTGCAGTCGCTGCGCGCGAACGTGATCTGTATGGAGGAAACACGCAAGCAAGTGCGCCGCAACGGCAGGACGCGCGTCGAGCGTTTCTACAAAATGATCTGGGACGCGAACGTTCTCGACGAGGGCGAAGTGACGCTGAACGGCGGCGAGCGCCTGCAGCGCAACATCGCCATCGAGATCCCGCGCCACTGCAAGCCGAGCGGCGAGCAGGGGAACGGCAAAGCGATCGAATGGCGCGTGGAGGTGTGGGGCCGCGTGAAAGGAAAGCCTGATTTCATGCACCCGTTCGTGATCGAAGTGCGCTGAGGGAACACCGCCGTCCCCCGAGCCGCGATTGTGTGGCCCGGCGCGGCATGTTAGAACCGCGCCATGCGCGTTCTCCTCGTCGCGATTCTCGCGTTCACCGCCGCACGGGCCGTCGCCCAGGACGTCGTGCGCCTCGGCAATCTGAAGTTCGCGCACTACGGCGCCGTGTCGTACATGAAGGAAATCGCCCCGAAATACGGCCTGCGCATCGAAGAGAAGATCTTCGCCAAAGGCATCGACATCGTGCCGGGCATCATCTCCGGAGACATCGACGTCGCCGCCAGCGCGCTCGACGCCGCGATCGCCGGACGCGCGGCCGGCGCGAAAGTGTTCGTCGTCGCCGGATTCTCGAAAGGCGGCGTGCGCATCGTCGGCCGCTCCGATCTCAACCTGCGCGGCATCCGCGATCTCAAGGGACGCAAAGTCGGCGTCGCACGCGGCGGCGCGCAGGAGCTCTGCCTCCTCGCCGAGCTGGCGAAACACGGTCTGACCTGGTCCGATCGTCCCGGCAAGGACGTGCAGCTCGTGTATCTGAGCTACGCGGACCTCAACGGCGCGCTCCTCGGCAAGAACATCGACGCCATGTCGCAATCCGAGCCGCAGTCGTCGCAGGCCATCGCCAAAGGCTTCGGCCGCGAGATCCTCAAACCGTACGACACACCGATGGGCGAACCGGTGCGCGCCCTCGTCATGACGGAGAAGCTCTACGCGAAACGCGCGCTCGCGCAGCGCGTGATGGCGTGCTTCGTCGAAGCCACGCGCACCTTCCTCGCCAATCCCGCGCTCGCCGAAAAGTACGTACGCGCGAATCTCTTCAACGGGCAGCTCACCGCGCCCGAATATCGCGAGGCGATGTCGAACGCCGCGTTCACGTTCGACATCACGCCGCAGCACGTGCAGGTCACGACCGACCTCATGACGAGACTCGGCGTCGGCCGCATGGCCAGGCCGCCGAAAGCGGCGGAATGGGTGCGCCTCGACCTCCTCGCCGCGGCGAAGCAGAAGCGTTGATGCGCCTCTTCCGCGCGCTCCTCGTGCCGGTCCTGGCCATCGCCATCTGGGAAGCGCTCGCGCGCGCGGAGGTCGTCAATCCGCTGGTCCTCCCGGCGCCGTCGCAGGTGCTCGCGCGGTGGCTCGAGTACGCACGCGGCGGCGAGCTGCATCGCGACGCGTTCTCGAGCGTCTATCGCGTGATCGTGGGATTCCTCATCGGCACGGCGCTCGCCATCCCGATCGGCCTGGCCATGGGCGCGAGCCGCACCGCGTACGCCTATCTCAATCCGCTGCTGCAGGTGCTGCGGCCCATTCCGCCGATCGCGTTCGTGCCGCTGGCGATCCTCTGGTTCGGCCTCGGCAATCCGCCCGCGTTCTTTCTCATCAGTCTCGGCGCGTTCTTTCCCGTGCTGATGAACACGATCGGCGGCGTGCGCAGCGTCGACGCGATCTACATCCGCGCAGCCCGCAACCTCGGCGCCGGCCGCGCGGCGTTGTTCCGGCGCATCATGATCCCCGCGGCGATGCCGCACATCCTGACCGGCATCCGGGTCGGCTTCGGCGTGGCGTTCATCGTCGTGATCGTGGCGGAGATGATCGCCGTCAACGACGGCCTCGGCTACCGCATCCTCGAAGCGCGCGAATACTTCTGGTCCGACAAGATCATCGCCGGCATGATCACGATCGGCCTTCTCGGACTCGCGATCGACGCGATCCTCGCGCGCGTGTCCGCGTACCTGCTGCGCTGGCATCGCGGACTGGAGACCGCGCGTTGATCACCATCCGCGGCGTTTCGAAGACGTTCGACGAGGTGGTGGCGCTCGACGGCATCGACCTCGACGTCGCCGCCGGCGAATTCGTCTGCCTCCTCGGCCCGTCCGGCTGCGGCAAATCGACCCTGCTCAATGCCGTCGCCGGATTCTCGTCTCCGACGCGCGGCACCATCACCGCCAACGGCGCGCTCGTCACCGCGCCCGGCCCCGATCGCGGGATGGTCTTTCAGGAGTACGCGCTCTTTCCGTGGATGACGGTGCGCAGGAACGTGTCCTTCGGCCTGGAGATGCGGCGCGAACGCGACGTCGACGCGCGCGTTGGTCAACTGCTTGACCAACTCCATCTCACCGAATTCGCGGATCGTTTTCCGAAAGATCTCTCCGGCGGGATGCGCCAGCGCGTGGCCATCGCGCGGTTGCTCGCGCTCGACAGTCCGATCCTGCTCATGGACGAACCGTTCGGCGCGCTCGACGCCTTGACGCGCCGCAACCTCCAGGACGAGCTCCTGCGCATCTGGACCGAGACGCGTAAAACGGTGCTCTTCGTGACGCACAGCATCGAAGAGTCGCTGTACCTCGCCGACCGGATCGTCGTGATGACCTACCGCCCCGGCCGCGTCAAAGCGATCGTCCCCGTCACCCTCTCGCGTCCACGCGACGCGGCATCGCCGGAGCTCAATGCGCTCAAACGCGAGCTGACGGGGATGGTGATGGAGGAACAGTCACGCCACGTTGCGGACGAAGAGCTCAAACCTCCTCGTCGTCCGTGACCATCTCCTCACCAGCACACCATCGCGACGAGCGGTGTGCATGCCGGTGCTATCCAGCTTCGACACCAGCTCGGCGCGTGCCTCTTCGCTCATCGATGCGTCTCTTGCTCGAGTAGCCGTGGATGCGGCCCGCTACGCAACGCCGGCGTTGCCTACTCCACCACCAGCACCCCCACCGCCGACCCGCGATGCACGCGATGCGTGGCCTTTTTGAAATCCTCCGCCTTCGCTTTGTAAATGTTCGGCACGAACGTCTGGGGGTTTATGTCCATGAGCGGGAACCAGGTGCTCTGGATCTGGATCATGATGCGGTGGCCGGCGCGGAAGGTGTGGTTGACGTCGGGCATGGCGTACTCGATCTTCGCGATCTCGTTCGGCGTGAGCGGCTCCGGCTTCTCGAAGCTGTTGCGCCAGCGCGCGCGGAACGGTTCGCCGCGCACGAGCTGCTGGTAACCGCCCAGTTGCACGTTCGTCGGATTCGGATCGGGATTCGGCGTCGAGCCGGGATAGACGTCGATCAGCTTCACCACGAAATCCGCATCCGTGCCCGTCGACGACACGAGCAGGGACGGATGCAATGGGCCGGCAAACGTGAGGTCCGCCTCGAGCACCTCGCTGACATACGTCAGCACGTCGGTGCGTCGCCCCTGCAGGCGCTGATCGGCGGTCATGTACTCGCGGGTCATGCGATTCGCCGGCGCGTCCTGGAACGGCACCGGCTTCGCGGGATCGGAAACGTACTCGTCGAATTCACCCGACGCAGGCGCGGAAAACGAGAGACGTCCGCCGGGATGCAGGTACAGCGTCCGCTTCTGCGCGTTGCGCGGCGGCCACGCGTCGTATTTCTCCCACTCGTTCGTCCCCGTCTCGAACACGTAAGCCTCGGGCAGAAACGCATTCGCCGTCCCCTTCAGATGCTGGTCGAAGAACGGCAGCTCGATGTGCTCGCGATAGAAAAAGCTCGTCTTCTGATGGAACGAGACGTCGCCGAGGTGATCGCCGTCGCTGCGCGCCCACCCGCCGTGGAACCACGGCCCCATGACCAGCATGTTCGCCGCGCCGGGGCTCTGCCGCTCGTTCGAGCGATACGTCTCCAGCGCGCCGTACAGATTCTCCGCGTCGAACCAGCCGCCGACGACCATCACCGCCGGCTTGACGTTGCGCAGGTGCTGCGCGAGATTGCGCGCCTTCCAGTAGTCGTCGTAGTTCGGATGCTCGACGACCTCCTTCCAGAACGCCACGCGGCCCTTGTAGAACTTCTCGTCGACGTTGCTCAGCGGAATGGTCTGCAGGAACCACTCGTAGCCGTCCGGCGTGCCGTGGTCGATGCGCTCCGCGCTCTTCGTCGTCGGCTCCGGCCGCGCCTGTCCGAAGCTGTAGAAGAAGTTGAAAAAGTGCGGCAGGAAGAACGTGCCGTGATGATGAAAGTCGTCGCCGATCCACCAGTTGGCGATCGGCGCCTGCGGCGACACGGCCTTCAGCGCGGGATGCGCGTCGATCATGCCGGCCGAGGCGTAGAAGCCGGGATACGAGATGCCCCACATCCCCACGCGCCCGTTGTTGCCGCCGACGTTCTTCACGAGCCACTCGATGGTGTCCCATGTATCGGTGGCCTCGCTCAGCGTCCCGCCGTGCGGACGCATGTCCACGAACTCTCCCTCGGACATGAACTTCCCGCGCACGTCCTGGTACGCGAAGATGTACTTGCCGCGCGCGAACAGCTTCGACGGCCCGAGCGTCTTGCGGAACTCGTCGCCGTAGGGGGCGACGGAGTACGGCGTGCGTTGGAGCAGGATCGGATACGTGTGCGACGCGGTCGCGTCTTTCGGCACGTAGATCGAGGTGAAGAGCTTCGTGCCGTCGCGCATCGGGATGCGGCGCTCGAATTTCGTGTAGTTGCCGAGGATGAAGCGGGCGAGCTTCTCGTCGGTCTGATCCTGGGCGAAGAGCGGCAGCGCGATGAGGACGAGGAGGATGCGAGTCAGGCGGGCCAGCATGGCCGCGTATTCTACGTTCAGCGCGCGGCGGGACTGAGCACGCCGATCGAGATCGACAGCGAGTCCTCGAGCGCGTGCGCCACGTGCCACCAGCCGCGCGGAACGTACAGCCAGTCGCCGGGCAGCAGCGTCGTGGCCATCGTCGGCGTGGTCTCGCGCTCGTACTGCATGTCGCGCGGCATGGCGGCGAGCGTCGGTTCGGGATTGACGGTGTTCCGGCGAAGTAGATACTCCTTCCTTCCACCCGTCTGGACGATGAACACGTCCTCCACGTCGTAGTGCCAGCCGAAGCTGTGGAAGCCGCCGGGCGTGAGGTAGATCTGGATCGCCACCTCTCCTTCGAGCTCCTGCTCCACCGCATCGGCGAGCCGGCGCAGGTCGGGATCGTGGCGCTCGCAGCGACGCATGACGATCGACCAGCCATCGCGGAACAGCGTCAGCGCCTCGGCGAACGTCGATGGATTCGTGTCGCGCAGTTTGCCGTTGCGCACCGTGAGCGTGTCGGGTTGCGCGGCCACCAGTCGCTCGACCGTGGCCCACGTGAGCAGCCGCACCGCGCCGCGTGCGGACTCCGGCCGCGCGAGCGGCTCGCGCTGGAAATGCCGCGCGAAAAAGTCGTCGCGCGACATCGGCTGCAATAACGAGCTGATCATGCGTTCCAGGCTTCTCCGCACTCTTTGCAGCGCCACCCGCCGGCCATCAGCGCGAACAGTGCCGCCGCGGCGACGCCGAACCAGCCGAGCTCCGTGACGCCGGTGAGGCGCGAGATCGCGATCAGCAGCGCCGCGATGACGAAGAACACGAGCCAGCGCGGACGCACGCTCACCTCCTGCGATCCGCACGACGCGCAGGTGCGAGGATCGCGTCCGTGATCCTCGGGCCGGTCGACCTCTTCTTCTTCGATCATTCCCACGATGGTAACGTCATGCGCATGCGACGCACTCCCCGCCCCACTCTCGAGCTCTCCGACGCGCGGCAGCAGGGCTTCTTCAACATCAGCGAGGCGGCGGAGGCCTCGGGCGTGAGCGCGAAGATGATCCGGCATTACGAGAAGATCGGCGTCGTCCCCCCCGCGGACCGCACGTTCGCCAACTATCGCATCTACACGCAGAACGACGTCCACACGCTGCAATTCGTCCGCCGCGCCCGCGACCTCGGATTTTCGATGAAGCAGATCCAGGCGCTGCTCGGCCTCTATCAGGACCGCACGCGCAGCAGCCGCGACGTCAAGCGCGTAGCCCTCGAGCACGTGCGCGAGCTGGAGACGAAAATCCGCGAAATGCAGGCCATGCAAAAGACGCTGGAGACGCTTGCCGAGCACTGCCACGGCGATCATCGTCCGGAATGTCCGATCCTCGAAGACTTAGCGCACCATCATTGAGGCTCATAAGTGGCAGCGACGTTGCAGTAAACGCAAAACGGCGGCCACAAATCAAAAAGGAGATGCCCATTGGAGCGCATGAAGCGGGAGTGTGAGGAGATTCACGTGTTCGGCGGTACGGCCGAGCGCACCGGAGTACGAGTCGAGCTGCAGGGACTGAAAGCACGCCCGAACGCGTGCCGCAGCATGCGCGATCTCGTGCGCAAATACAAACTCCTGGGCGACGGCCACTTCTATCTCCCCGTCGGTCTCTGGCCGACCGAGGAGACGAGCGTGACGCTGAGCGAGAAGTGGCTGGGCATGGAGAAGACTTTCAACTAACGTCAGATTCTCGTCCGGCGCAAACGCAGCGCGTTGGCGATGACGGACACGGAACTGAAACTCATTGCCGCGGCGGCGATCATCGGGCTGAGCAGTACACCGAACAGCGGATACAGCACCCCTGCCGCGACCGGCACCCCGAGGCTGTTGTAGAGGAAGGCGAAGAAGAGGTTCTGGCGGATGTTGCGCATCGTCGCATCCGACAACCGGCGCGCACGTACGATCCCGCGCAGATCGCCTTTGACCAGCGTCACGTCGGCGCTTTCCATCGCGACGTCGGTACCGGTCCCCATGGCGATCCCCACTTCCGCCTGCGCGAGCGCGGGCGCGTCGTTGATGCCGTCGCCGGCCATCGCCACGACGCGCTTCTGCGACTGCAGGCGCTTCACCGCCGCGGCCTTCTCCGCCGGCAGCACTTCGGCGATCACTTCGTCGATGCCGAGTTTCTTCGCGACCGCTTCCGCGGTGGTCCTGCTGTCGCCCGTCAGCATGACGATGCGCAGTCCTTCGGCGTGCAGTTCGCGAATGGCTTCGGCGGTGGTGTCCTTGACCGGATCGGCGACGCCGAGGAGGCCCTCGACCCGGCCGTCGACGACGACGTACATCACCGTCTGTCCGTCCTTCCGCAGTTCTTCGGAGCGCTCGGCAAAGGCGCCGGGCTGCACGTGAATCTCGTCGAGTAAGGCGCGATTGCCGAGGAAGACGCGGTGGTCGTCGACGACGCCGAAGACGCCTTTGCCGGTGATCGACTCGAACTGCTTCGCGGCCTCCACGCGAATGCCACGCGCTTCGGCACCGCTGATGATCGCGGCGGCCAGCGGATGTTCACTCGCCCGCTCGACGTTGGCGGCGTAGCGCAGCAGGTCGTTGTTTTCGAGGCCGGTGGTCATGATCGACATGAGCCGCGGCTTGCCGACGGTGAGCGTGCCGGTCTTGTCGACGACGAGCGTGTCGACTTTGCGCAGGATCTCGATCGCTTCGGCGTTGCGGAAGAGCACTCCGGCGCCGGCACCCTTTCCGGCGGCGACCATCACGGACATCGGCGTGGCCAGGCCTAACGCGCAGGGACACGCGATGATCAGTACCGCAACCGCGTTCACGAGCGCGAAAACGAAGCGCGGCTCGGGGCCGACGATCGCCCACGTGATGAACGTGGCGATGGCAATGGCGATGACGAGCGGGACGAACCACGCGGAGACGGTGTCGGCGAGTTTCTGAATCGGGGCGCGGCTGCGCTGTGCCTGCGCGACCATGTTCACGATCTGCGAGAGCAGGGTCTCGGAGCCGACGCGTTCCGCACGCATGAGCAGCGAGCCGGTGGTGTTCAAGGTCGCGCCGATGACGCGATCGCCCTGTTGTTTTTCGACCGGCAACGGCTCACCCGTGACCATCGATTCGTCGATGTTGCTGCGGCCGTCGAGCACCACGCCGTCGACCGGGACTTTTTCGCCGGGACGCACGCGCAGCGTGTCGCCGGCGTGCACGTGCTCGAGCGGAACGTCGGTCTCGTTGCCTTTCGCGTCGACGCGGCGCGCGGTCTTCGGTGCGAGCTCGAGCAGCGCGCGGATCGCGGCGCCGGTGCGGCTGCGGGCGCGGAGCTCCATCACCTGCCCGAGGAGCACGAGCGCGACGATCGCCGCGGCGGCTTCGTAGTAAACGCCGACGTTGAAGACGTTCGGCAGGATCGTGGCGATGATGCTGTACACGTACGCGACGGCGACGCCGAGGCCGATGAGCGTGAACATGTTGAGGTGGCGGTGGAGGATGGAGGCCCAGGCGCGCTCGAAGAACGGACGCGCGGCCCACAGCACGACGGGCGTCGCGAGCGCGAGCTCGATCCAGTCGCCCCACGGCACGTGCCGGCTCGGCAGATGCCGGATCATGGCGAAGACGACGAGCGGCGCGGCGAAGAGCGCGCTGACCCAGAAGCGCCGCGTCATGTCCCGCAGCTCGGTCGTGTCCTCTTCGAGCGTGACCTCTTCCGGCTCGAGCGCCATCCCGCACTTGGGACACGCCCCCGGCCCCTCCTGCCGCACCTCCGGATGCATCGGGCAGGTGTAGACGCCGTGGAACGCCGGCGTCTCCGCCGGCTGGCGCGGCGATGGCGCGCCGCCGCCCAGGTACTGCGCCGGGTTGGCGTCGAACTTTTTCTTACAGCCGAGGCTGCAGAAGTAGATCGTCTCGCCGTTCCAAATCGACGAGCCCGCGGCGGTGGCGGGATCGACGGTCATGCCGCAGACGGGGTCTGACAGCGTGCGGTGGCTGGACGCCGCCGCATCGGCCGGCGCGGACGCCGGCGCTCCGTACTGGGCCGGGTTGGCGTCGAACTTTTTCTTGCAGCCGAGGCTGCAGAAGTAGATCGTCTCGCCGTTCCAGGTCGACGAGCCCGCGGCGGTGTCGGGATCGACGGTCATGCCGCAGACAGGGTCTGCGACCGCGTGGCGGCGGGACGCCGCCGCATCCGCCGGCGAGGACGCCGGCGTTCCGTGTGAATGCGTGTGCGAGTGGTGGTCGTTTTTCATGGCACGTACATCGTCAGCCTTCCCACGATGGGAAGGTCAATCCCGGCTGCAAAAGCAACCTCAGCAAGCTTGACACCGATCGGAAACCAGACCATGCGCCCGGATCATGCATAAAGAACCCCCATAAAACGCAAATGGAGAATTGGATGTCGATGAAACGAAGCACCGGCGCGATCCTGCTGGCCCTGGCCATGGCAGGCTGCGCCACCAACAGGACTGATGTGAGCACGACGACGGAACCGACCCCGGCCGCAACGACCGAAACCGCTACCACCACGAGCACGGCAACACTCACGACCAATACCACCGCGGCCACACCGGCCGTCCCGGACAACCCGCTGCTGCAGTCGTGGACGGGCCCGTACGGCGGCGTACCGCCGTTCGACCGCGTGCGCGTCGAGCATTTCAAACCCGCGCTCGAGACGTCGATGGCGGAGAACCTCGCGGAGATCGACCGCATCGCGAGCAACCCCGAGGCACCGACGTTCGAGAACACGATCGCGCAGATGGAGCGCAGCGGACGCACGCTCGATCGCGTCGCCACCGCGTACGGCATCTGGAGCTCGAACATGAACTCGCCCGAGTTCCAGCCGATCGAGCGCGAGATGGCGCCGAAGCTGGCCGCGTTCTCGGACCAGATCACGCAGAACGAGAAGCTCTTCCGCCGCATCGAAGCGGTCTACAACTCGCCCGAGAAAGCGCGCCTCACGCCCGAGCAGCAGCGCCTGACGTGGCTCGTGTACACGAACTTCGTCCGCGCCGGGGCCAAGCTCGACGCAAACGCGAAGCAGCGCCTCTCCGCGATCAACCAGGAGCTCGCGGGCCTCTTCACGAGCTTCAGCCAGAACGTGCTCGCGGATGAGACCGATCAGTACCTCGTGCTGAACAGCGAGGCGGAGCTCGCGGGCCTGCCGCAGTCGCTGCGCGATGCCGCCGCCGCGGCGGCCACGCAGAAGGGTCAGCCGGGCAAGTGGGTGATCACGAACACGCGCTCGTCCGTCGACCCGTTCCTCACCTACTCCTCGCGCCGCGACCTGCGCGAGAAGGCGTTCCGCATGTTCGTCGATCGCGGCGACATGGGCGGAGAGCACGACAACAACCGGATCATCAGCAACATCCTCCGCCTGCGCGCCGAGCGCGCCAAGCTCCTCGGCTACGCCACGCACGCGCACTGGCGCGTCGAGAACACGATGGCCAAGACGCCGGAGCGCGCCATCCAGCTCCTCGAAGACGTGTGGAAGCCCGCCGTTGCGCGCGTGCACGAGGAAGTGCGCGACATGCAGCAGCTCGCGAACAAGGAAGGTGCGAACATCACCATCGAGCCGTGGGATTACCGCTATTACGCGGAGAAGGTGCGCAAGGACCGCTACGACCTCGATCAGAACGAGGTGAAGCAATACCTGCAGCTCGAGAAGCTGCGCGAAGGAATGTTCTGGGTGGCCGGCCAGCTCTTCGACTTCAACTTCGCACCCGTCACCAACGTACCGGTGTACCACCCCGACGTGCGCGTCTGGGAAGTGACGAACCGCAAGAGCGGCCAGCACGTCGGCCTCTGGTACTTCGACCCGTACGCGCGTCCGGGCAAGCGCTCCGGCGCGTGGATGAACGCGTACCGCAGCCAGGAGCGTTTCGAGCGCCCGGTCACGACGATCGTTTCGAACAACTCGAACTTCGTGAAAGGTCAGGCCGGCGAGCCGGTGCTGATCTCGTGGGACGACGCGACGACGCTCTTCCACGAATTCGGTCACGCGCTGCACGGTCTGTCGTCGAACGTGAATTACCCGACGCTGTCCGGCACGGCGGTCGTGCGCGACTACGTCGAGTTCCCGTCGCAGCTCCTCGAGCACTGGCTGTCGACGCCGGAAGTGCTGCAGCGTTTCGCGCTGCACTACAAGACCGGCGAGCCGATTCCGCAGGCGCTCGTCGATCGCATCGAGCGCGCGGCCACGTTCAATGAGGGATTCGAGACCGTCGAGTATCTTTCGAGCGCGATCGTGGACATGCGCCTGCATCTCGCCGGCGATCGTCCCATCGACGCGGATGCGTTCGAGCGGCAGACGCTCGCGGAGCTGGGCATGCCGAAGGAGATCGTCATGCGCCACCGCACGCCGCAGTTCCTGCACGTGTTCGCGGGCGACAGCTACTCGGCCGGCTACTACAGCTATCTGTGGTCGGACGTGCTGACGGCGGACGCGTTCGGCGCGTTCCGCGAAGCGGGTGGCGCGTACGACCCGGCGGTGGCCGCGCGGCTGCGCCAGCACATCTTCTCGGTCGGCAACACGGTCGATCCGGCGGAAGGCTACCGCGCGTTCCGCGGACGCGATCCGCGCGTGGAGGCGTTGATGGAGAAGCGCGGATTTACGTCTTCATCCGCTGAACCGGAAGCGACGCGTCCGCGCATGAAGAAGCAGTAGGCCTTTTCCCTTTCACCCTCTCCCCGCATCCGCGGGGAGAGGGCAACCTGCTCACAACTCGGAGACCAGTTCGTCGAGCTGCGCCTCGGAGAGGCCGGCGAAGGTGAAGGACGCCGGGGTGCCGCGCAGTTCGGCGAGCGAGCTTCGCAACGCTTCCGCGAGGGCGACCGCGCTCTCTCTTCTCCCCGCCATCGACAGCGTGATGCGCAAGCGGCCGTCGAGCACCACCGCGAGGATTTCGATGGCGTGCACGCGCTCCGCCTCTGGGCTGATCGCCGCGCCGGGTGCATCCCACTCGATCGCGAAGAGGCCGTCGTTGCGCGGCGCGGAGCTGAGCTCGCCGAGGTAGTTGAAGCCGATCTCGGCGTGGACCTGAGGGAGGTCGCCGAGCTGGGTCAGCACGCCGTAGCCGAGGCCGTGATTCGGTGGGTCGACGGGGCGTTTGCCCGCTTCGAGCACGACCGGATAGAACGTCGTGAACCACCCCACCGTGCGCGAGACGTCGACGCCGGGCAGCGTGCGTCCGTGCGATTCGACGTCGACCACCGTGCGCTCCGCGCCGCACCACTTGCGCAGGGCGATGCCGAGGGCCGTGAGCACGATCTCGTGGCCGCGGCCGGCGCTGAGGAGCTCGCGCGTTTCGTCGGCTTCGAGATCGACGTCGAGCACGGACACCGCGGGGCGGTCCTTCTGCTTCACGACCGGCCACGCGTTCTGGATGCCGCTCCAGTACTCGCGCTCTCGTTCGAAATCGGCAGCGCGCAACGCGTTGGCGAACGCGGCGATCGAATGCGTTTTCAGCGGGAGTCGCAGTCCGCGATAGGCCGCTTCCAGATCCTCGATGAGGATGTTCCACGAAACGACGTCGACGACGAGGTGATGGCACAGGAGCCAGAGCGCGTCGCCGTCGGGCAGATGCACGAGCAGCGCGCGCAGGAGCGGACCGCCGTTGAAATCGAACGAGGCCTGCACGTCGTCGGCGAGCTCGTGCCAGTCCGCTTCGTCGCACGTCCATTCGTCGACGGGAGTCGACGCGTCCTCGGAGATGACGACGCGGCCGTGCTTCACGCGCATGCGCAGCGCGTCGTGATGGCGCACGACCGTTTCGAGCGCGGCGCGCAATCTCTCGCGGTCGAGCGGCATGCGCGGACGCAGGACGACAGACTGGTTGAAGTGCTGCGGCGCGTGTTTGTAGTGATCGAAGAACCAGCGCTGGATCGGCGTCGCGGGAATCTCGCCGGAGAGCGGCGCCTGGTCGATGTTCGCGACCGCGGTCGTGGCGGCCGCGGCGCACGCGCGCACGGTCGGGTGCTGGAAGATGTCGCGCAGCTCGAGGCGGATGTTCTGCTGGTGCAGCAGCGAGGCGATGCGGATGGCTTTGATGGAATCGCCACCGCTCGCGAAAAAGTCGTCATCGAGAGCGATGGGACGTCCGAGGATTTCGCGCCAGGCCTTGGCGATGCGGGACTCGAGATCGGACATCGCTTCTTCGCGAATTTCGCGTTGCACGACGCGCGGATCGGGCAACGCTTTGCGATCGACTTTGCCGCTGCGGTTCAGCGGGAGTTTGTCGAGGCGGACGATGTACGACGGCATCTCGTGCGACGCGAGTCGCGATCGCAATTGCTCGCGCAGGTCGGGCTCGGGTGTGATGGGGATGCCGTTTGCGAAGAGCCGGTCGTAGAAGGGCGTGGCGCGGAAATGAGGCGCGCGATGCGGTAAGGCGACGTCGATGTCCTGGCCGCGGATCGCGAAGTCGGGATGAATGCCGTGCACGGTGCGCGTGATCGTCACGTCGAGGACCTCACCTGCCTTCACGGCGCGTGGGGGCATCGGCACGTAGACCGGGATCCAGCTCGCCTGATCGCGGAGGATGTCCACCACGCGCGCGTCGTCGACGTGCAGGTTGAGCCAGACGAGGAAGCCGCTCATCGTGCCGTCGCGCTCGATCGTCAGCGTGGTGCGGTGCTCCGCTTCGAGCGGCGTATCGCGCGTGAAGTCGAGGTCTTCGAGCACGCCGGCGTCGGAGAGGAGATGCTGCGGGCCGGCGTTCTTGAGGCAGACGCGGAGATCGAACGGCTCGCCCGCGTCTTCGAAGATGCGGCGCACGTAGTGGCCCGCGATTTCGGAAAAGGACGGTGCCACGTCGTTCGCTTCGACGGCGGCGATACACGTGACGCTGCGCTGCGGGATCATGTTCTCGCCGCGTTTGAGGAAGCGGCGTACGGAATTGAGGATCGCGGCCGCACCTTCGGAGCCGCCGATGCCGCCGACGATCTCGGAGATGCACCAGTCGACTCGTTCGGGGAGCTCGACCTGCATCGCGTCGCCGTGGATGAGCGTGATCCGGTTCGTGAGGCCGAGGCGCTCGAGGGTCTGCTTCGCGCGCTCGTACGTTTCGCGCAGGATCTCGATGGCGTAAACGTGTGCGGCACCGGCGTCGAGGGCGAGGCGCGACAACACGCACTCGGCGCCCGGTCCGACTTCGACCACTTTCGCGCCTTTGAGTTTTTCGGCGAAGACTTCGCGGTAGCGGCGGTTGCGCTCTTCGTCGGTGGCCATGCTGCGATAGAGGACGTCGTCGTAGACGAAGAATTCGGCGACGGACGGCCACAGCTCGAGGCGTTTCGCCGGCGTGACGTATGCGGCGAGGTCGCCGTCGAGGGTGGTGACGAATGCGTCGCCGACGCCTTCGCATTGGCGCAGGGCCTGTTCGATCGCGCCGAGCTCCACGCGGTGGCCGTGCACTTTGACCTGATGGTCGAGACGGCCGAGGAACTCGAGATTGCCGTCGGTGCGCCAGCGGCCGCGGTCTCCTGTTTTGTAGAGGCGCACGCCGTCGCGCGTGACGAACTTTTCGGCGGTCGCGGCTTCGTTGCGGTGATAGCCGCGCGCGAGTCCGCGGCCGGCGACGCAGATCTCGCCGGCGACGCCGAGCGGAGCGAGGTGCATGCGCTCGTCGAGGACGAAGACGCTGGTGCCGTCGACGGGGCGGCCGATCGGGAGCGGTGGCGCGGGCGCCGCCGCGTCAGCCGGCGGGACGCCGGCGCTCCGCACGTCGTACATCGTCGCGCACACGGAGGTTTCCGTCGGGCCGTATGCGTTGAAGACGTGTTTCGTTTTCGCGTAATGGAGGAGGTCCGCCGTGCGTGCGGCCTCCCCTGCCGTGATGAGCACGCGCAACGACGGCATCGGCGCGCGATGGAGCGCGGCGAGGTAGACGGGCGGCAACGTGATGACGGTGATGCGTTGCTCGTCCATGAAGCGGAGGAAATCGGCGGGGTGATCGATGGTGGCGCGATCGACGAGGACGAGCGCCGCGCCGGCGAACCAGGCGGAGAAGATCTCGGCCAGCGAGGCGTCGAAGGACGCGGACGCGAACTGGGCGACGCGGTCGGTGGCGACGACGCCAAAGGTTTCGTTCTGGCAGAGCGACATGTTGACGAAGCCTTCGTGCTCGACGAGGACGCCCTTGGGCGTGCCGGTGGAGCCGGAGGTGTAGATCATGTAGGCGACGTCGGTGGGGCTCACCCGCCCTTCGGCCACGCGCTCGCCGCGCACGGCGAGAGGGGCGGCGTCGGCGAGGATGGCGTTGATACGGGACTCGGGGAGGTCGGGATCGACGGGGATGTAGATCGCGCCGGCTTTCAGGACGCCGAGGAGCGTGGTCATCGCTTCGATGGAGCGGCGCAGCGTGACGACGACGAGCTCGCCGTGACGGTATCCGCGCGCGACGTCGTTCGCGAGGGCATCGAGTTGCGCGTACGTGAGTTCGGTCGAGCCGTGCACGAGTGCAATCGCGTCCGGCGTGCGCGCGACCTGCTCTTCGAAACGCGAGACGATGGTCAGGCCGTGCGGCTGGCGATCCTCGGCGGTCGAGAAGCGTTCGATGCGTGCACGCTCTTCGACCGGCAGGATGTCGAGATCGCCGACGAGCGCGGAGGGGGTGGCGTTGCGCAGCAGCGTCTCGAATTGCGCGGCCATCGCCTGCGCGCGCTCGGCGCGGAAGAGGTCCGTGTTGTAGTTGAGGTCGAGGACGAGGTCCTCCCCTTCGCGCGTGAAGTGAAAGACGAGATCGAAGCGGCTGAACTCCCATGCGTTCTCGCGGCCGTACGGCGGGGCGAAGTGCTGGCGATCTTCTTCCTGCACGACCAGCATCACGTCGAACAGCGGCGAGTGGCTCATGTCGCGCGCGAGCTGCAGCTCGTCGATGAGGACGTCGAACGGAAAAGCCTGATGGGCGAAGGCGTCGTGGGTCGTCTGCTTCACGCGCGCGACGAGGTCCGCGAATGGGAGCTCGGGATCGACGTCGTCGCGTAAAGCGAGCGTGTTCACGTAGAGACCGACCTGCGATTCGAGATCGGGATGCTGGCGGCCGAGGACGGGGGAGCCGACGATGAGGTCGCGCTGCGCGGTCCAGCGATGCAGGAGCGTCTTCACGAGCGCCTGCAGGACGACGAACGGGCTGGCGTCGAGCGTGGACGCAAGGCGTGCAAGTGCGTCGCCGGTGATGCGATGGCGGTGCGTCGTGCCGCGGAACGTCTGCACCGCGGGACGCGGCGAGTCGGTGGGCAATTCGAGCACCGGCAGTTCGCCGCCGAGTTTGTCGCGCCAGTACGCGCGATCGCCGTCGAGCGCACCGCTCGCCAGACGTTCGTTCTGCCACGCGGCGAAGTCGCGATAGTGGATGTGCAGCGGTTCGAGCGGTGCGGCGGGATCGTCGTACAGCACCTGCAGCTCGCGCTCGAGGACGTTCAACGACCAGACGTCGCAGATGATGTGGTGGAGGCAGACGGCGAGGACGTGCTCGGCGCTGCCGAGTCTGAGCAGGCGTGCGCGGAGCAGCGGTCCGTGCTCGAGGCCGAAGCCGGTGCTGCGATCGCGCTCGAGGATCTCCTCGGCCGCGCGATCGGGATCTTCGTGCGACGCGAGGTCGATCAGCGGCAGTGTGAAGGTCGCCGGTGGCGGTGCGACGCGCTGGCGCAGGGAGTCGCCGCGCGTGACGAACGTCGTGCGCAGCGATTCATGTCGCGCGACGAGGCGCGCAAAAGCACTGCGCAGTTTGTCGGCGTCGATCGCGCCGCGCAGATGGAACGCGAGCGGGAGGTTGTACGCGACCGAGTCGATCTCCATGCGGTCGAGCGTCCAGAGGCGATGCTGCGCGTGCGAGACCGGATAGTCGGGCGCGGGCGGCAGCGCCGGGATCTCTTCGATGCGCGTGCGCTTCGCCTCGGCGATGCGCGGCGCGAGGGCGGCGATGGTCGCGGATGCGAAGAGGTCTTTGAGGCCGAGCTCGACGCCGAGCTCTTTGTAGATCGCGGAGACGACGCGGATGCCTTTGAGCGAGTCGCCGCCCAGTTCGACGAAGGGGTGGTCGACGCTGACTTTTTTCAGTCCGAGGACGTCGCCCCAGATCGTGGCGAGTCTCGATTCGAGGCCGGTGGACGGGGCGCGGTATTCGCGTTTTTCGTAGAGGAGCTCTTCGGGGCGCGGGAGGGCGCGGCGGTTGATTTTTCCGGAGACGGTGGTGGGCATCGACGCGAGCTCGATGAAAAAGGTGGGGATCATCGAGGACGGCAGCGAGGTGGCGAGGGCGGAGCGGAGTGAGCCCTCGGAATGCCGAAGCGACCCCTCGCCGCCCACGGTGTAGTAGCACGCGAGGGCGTGGGTGCCGTTGGCGGTTTTGTGCGCGACGACGACGGTTTCCCGGATGCCTTCGATGCGGCGCACCGCGTGCTCGATCTCCGCGGGCTCGATGCGGATGCCGCTGATCTTGACCTGGTGGTCAAGGCGGCCGAGGCATTCAATGACGCGATCCGGCAGATAGCGGCCGAGGTCTCCGGTGCGGTAGACGAGATCGTTCTGTCCGGGATGGAGCGGGTTGTCGACGAATGCGGCGGCGGTGAGCTCGGGATCGTTGAGGTAGCCGAGCGAGCGGTATGGGGTCTTGACGTAGATCTCGCCGATCTCTCCGATGTCACACAACCGGTTGTCTTCGAGGATGAGGAACGCCGTGTTTGGAAGAGGATGTCCGATGGGGACGACTTTCGCCGGTTCGAGCGGTCCGTCGGGGATGCGATGGAACGCTTTGGCGAGCGTCGTTTCGCTCGGGCCGTAGAGGTTGACGAGTTGCGCGGAGTTGCCCATGACGGCGCGCCAGCGATTCACGTCGTGGCCGTAGAGCGGTTCGCCGGCGAGGAGGACGTGCCGGATCGTGCGCGGGCGGATCTCCGAGGTTTCGAGCTCGGTGAGGAGGAGGCGGAAGACGGTGGGGACGATGTGCGTCAGGGTGATTGCGCTGTCGTGCAGCCAGCGAAGGAGGAGTCGCGGGTTCGTGCGCGTCTCGTCGGAGGGGATGCAGAGCGTTCCTCCCGCGCAGAGGGGGATGAGCATGTCGCGCAGGCTGACGTCGAAGGTCGTGGGGGCGAGCCAGGAGGTGCGGGTGGTTTCGTCGAGGTTGCATTCCGCGAGCTCCCAGCGCAGGAAATGCGAGAGGCCGCGGTGGCGGCCGAGGATCGCTTTGGGGGTGCCGGTCGAGCCGGAAGTGAAGAGGATGTAGGCGGGATCGTCGGCGTCGGGCGTCAGCGACGGAGTCTCCCCTTCACCCTCCCCTCTCCCCGTGCGCGGGGAGAAGGTGGTGAGCACGACGGTGCAGCCGGATTTCTCGAGGATTTGCGCGAGGCGCAAAGGGGGGACCTGCACGTCGATCGGCATCGGGACGGCGTTGCGCATGGCGATGCCGAGGAAGGTGGCGACGTAGTCGATCGACGGAGGGAGCTGGATGCCGACCGCGGTGTGGGGAGGGACGTCGAGATCGAGCGCGCGGGCACGCGCGATGAGATCGGCGTACGTGATCGTGCCCGAGGAATCTTCGACGGCGATTTTGCCGGGAGTGCGCGCGGCGGTGGCCTCGATGGCTCCGCAGAAGTCTCTGATGTTCATAGTCCGAACTCTTCGAGGAAGATGGCGAAGGTGAGGACGACCATGAGGAGGTCGTCTTCGAAGGTCTGGTTGATGTCGGCGCGCTGCGACTGAAGGCGCTCGACGACGTCAGGATCGAAGTAGCCCTGCCGCTCGATGCGCTCGCGCGAGAGCAGGTCGTGCAGCCATTCGTTGTCGCGCAGCAGGTGCGGCGACGACGGCGCGACGAAGCTGAATTTGCGGCGCTCGAGAATCGCCGGCGGGACGTGACGCTCCGCCACGCGGCGGAGGATGGCCTTCTCCTCCCCGTTCGCGTTCATCAGCGCGGGGGGGATCTGTTTCGCGGCCTCGATCACGCGCAGGTCGAGGAAGGGGTAACGCACTTCGACCGAGTTTGCGTACGCGACGCGGTCGCCGTGATCGGCGAGGAGGTGATCGGCGAGACGCAGTTTGAAATCGAGATACGAGCGCTGGTGGAACGGGTGGCGTCCGATGAGCTGCGCGTGATCGACCGGTGCCTGGACGAGGCAGTCGACGTCCGCCGGATCGATGTGTTTCGAGTAGAGCGCGCGTTTGACTTCAGAGGCGGCGCGATAGTTTTTCTCGTAGAAGAGATTGCGGTCGCCGAAGAGTTTCCTGCGCAGTTGCGCTTCGAGGAGCTCGTCGAGATCGTCGTCCGCGGATTCGCGGGAGAGGTTGTAGCCGACGTAGCCGCCGAAGATTTCGTCCGCGCCTTCACCGGTGAGGATGACTTTCAGTCCGTGCTCGGCGGCCAGACCGGAGAGGATCAACGAACAGGCGTTGTACGACTCGCGCAGCGGGGCTTCGGCGCAGCGCACGATCCTGCGCAGGTGCTCGCCGATGGCGGCGGGCGTCACTTCGCGCTCGTGATGGATCGAGCCGACGCGCTGCGCCACCATCCGCTGGTAGCGGCGCTCGTCGATGGCGGCGTCGGTGAAGGTGATGGAGAAGGAGTGGCGGCGCTGATCCGGCGATTGCGCGTGGATCAGCGCGGCGATGAGAGAGGAGTCGAGGCCGCCGGAGAGATAGAAGCCGACGGGAACGTCGGCGTTGAGTCGGTCTTTGACGGCGGCGGTGAGGGCCTCTTCGACCAGCGAGACGTAGTCCGCCGGCTGGAATGCGGCGTTGCTTGGGAAGTCGAGATCCCAATATCTTTTCAGCGTCAGTCCGGAAGCGGAAAAGCGCGCAAGGTGGCCGGGAGGAAGGCTCGCGATGCCTTTGAACAGCGTGCGCGGGCTGACGGGGCCGGGCCAGGTCAGGATCTGGTCGAGGCCGACGAGGTCGACCGCACGAGGGACGCCCGGATGCTGGAGCAACGCTTTGATCTCGGAGGCGAAGAGGAGCGTGCCGTCGACGATCGTGTAGAAGAGCGGGGCAATGCCGACGTGGTCGCGCGCGAGGACGAGCCGGCGCTGGCGCTCGTCGACGATGGCGATGGCGAACTGGCCATTGAGTTTTTCGACGAAGCGTTCGCCGTAGTGCTCGTAGAGGTGCGGGATGACTTCGACGTCGCACGTCGTGTGGAAGACGCAGCCGCGTGAGAGCAGCTCCGCGCGCAGCTCTTTGTAGTTGTAGATCTCACCGTTGACGACGCTGCGGATCGCGCCGCTGCAGTCGCGCATCGGCTGCTTGCCGCCGAGGAGATCGACGATGGAGAGACGGCGAAAGCCGAGACCGAAGCCGTCGCCGAAATCGAGACCGCGGTCGTCGGGACCGCGGTGGACGAGCGGCTCGATCATCGACGCGAGCACGCCCGCGTCGACGGGACGTGCTGCGTCGACGGCGAAACTACCGGCGATTCCGCAGATGGCTCACCACCCTTCCGCGCCGGCGAGGCCGACGTCCATCGTCGATGCGAGGAACGCATCGCGCTCGTGCGAGGCGGAGGCGACCAGCTCCCCTACTGCCGCATCGGGCCGCGACGTCATCGCCTGGGCGATGCGGAGGTAGTCGTCGGCGAGTGAGGCGGCGGTCGCGCGATCGAAGAGATCGCTGCTGTATTCGAGCTTGAGCTCGAGCAGCGGGCGGTCTTCGATCATGAAATTGAGGTCGTACTTGGCGGACGCGGAGCGGTCGGGCCGCTCCTCGATGCGCACGCCGCGCAGGTCCATGCGCATGCGCTCGTTGTTCTGCAGGATGTGCAGGACGTCGAACAGCGGATGGTGCGAGGCGTCGCGCGCGCCGCCGAGGTTTTCGACGAGGAGGTCGAACGGATAGTCCTGATGCTCGAACGCGCCGGCGATCGTCTCCGTCGCGCTGCGGACGAGTGCGCGGACGGACTCGGTGCGATCGACGCGCGTGCGCAGCGGCAGGAGGTTCAGATAGAAGCCGACCTGCGCTTCGAGGTCGACGTGGTTGCGGCCGGCGATGGGAGTGCCGACCACGACGTCGCGCTGGCCGGAGCGTTGCGCGAGCAGCAATGTGAGCACCGCGGTGGTGACGGCGAAGAGCGTGGTCTGTTGTTCGCGTGCGAGCGTGCGCAGCGCTTCACTGAGTTGTGCGTCGAAGGTGCGGACGATCATCGCGCCGCGTCCGCTGAGGTGGGTGGGACGGGGGCGATCGGCGGCGATTTCGAGCGTCGGGACGCCCTCCGCGAACTGCGAGAGCCAGTAGTCGCGATGCCGCGTTGCTGCTTCGCCGCGCGATTGCGCGAGCTGCCACGAGGCAAAGTCTTTGTACTGGATCGGCAGCGGCGGGAGCTCGGGGGTGGCACCGCGTTCGTGCGCGTCGTAGAGCGCGACCAGCTCGCGCACGAGGACGGCGACGGACCAGCCGTCGGCGACGATGTGATGGAGGTTCACGAGCAGGACGTGACGCGGCGCGCCGTCTTCCGCGTCGCGCAGGCGGAGCAGCGCCGCGCGCACGAGCGGACCGCGGGCGAGGTCGAAGACGTGCTCGAGCTCGCGGGCGATCGCGCTCGAAAGCGCCGCTTCGGGATCGGGTGCATCGCGAAGATCGTGTCGTCCGAGTGCGAAGGCGACGTTCGTGTCGACGACCTGACGCGGCTCTCCTTTGACGCGCACGAAGCGCGTGCGCAGCGATTCGTGTCGCGCGATGAGGGAGCCGAACGCCGCTTCGAGTCCGCTCGCGCTCACGTCGCCAGTGAGCGCAAAGTCGCCGACCATGTTGTAGGCGAACGAGCGCGGATTGACCTCGTGATGCAGCCAGAGGCGGCGCTGCGCGTACGAGAGTGGATGCGTGTCCGCCTCCCCTGCCGGCGCGATGGCCGTGGCCGCGAGACGCTCCCGCGACGAGGCGATCTCCGCGAGCGCGCCCAGCGTCGGCGCGGTGAAGAAGTCTTTCAGCGTGACGTCGCGGCCGAGGCGCTGGCGAATGCGCGACACGGCCTGGGCCGCTTTGAGACTGTGTCCGCCGATCTCGAAAAAGTTGTCCCCGAGGCTGACGCGGTCCCGCCGCAACACCTCGGACCAGATGCTGGCCAGCACGCTCTCGACGTGGGTCCGCGGCGCGATGAAGCTGCTGCCGGTGGTCAGTTCCTCCCCGTGCAATGCGGTGCGATCGACTTTGCCGTTCTCGGTCATCGGCACGCGGCCGATGGCGAAAAAGCGCGAGGGGATCATCTGCTCGGGGAGGTGCTCGCGGAGGAAGCTCTGCATCTCGTCGAGCGACACGGCGCGCGCGAGCACGAGGTACGCGTGCAGTTGCGCGGTGCCGGTGCCGTCGTCGCCGGTCGTGACGACCGCTTCGCGCACCGCATCGTGTGCGAGAAGGCCCGCTTCGACTTCGCCGAGCTCGATGCGGAAGCCGCGGATCTTGACCTGCTGGTCGATGCGGCCGTGGTAGATCAACTCGCCGTTCGCGCGGAGACGACCGAGGTCGCCGGAGCGATAGAGACGGCCGGTGCCGAAGGGGTTCGGGAGGAAGCGCTGCATCGTCAGCTCGGGACGATGGAGGTAGCCGCGCGCAACGCCGTGTCCGCCGACGAGGAGCTCGCCGGGAACGCCGGGAGGCTGCGGGCGCAGTCGCGAGTCGACGACGTACGTGGAGACGTTCGGCAATGCGCGGCCGATCACGCTCGTACTACTCGCAAGGTCTTGCGACGTGAGGGCTTTGAACGTCACATGCACGGTCGTTTCGGTGATGCCGTACATGTTGATGAGCGCGCAGTCGGGATAGCGCGCGTTCCACCCCTGCAGTTTCGAGGGGAGCAATTTTTCGCCGCCGAAGATGACGTAGCGCAGCCGCAGGTTCGCGGGCGGGTGTTCGTCGTCCTCGGCGACGAGCGCGTAGAACGCGGCGGGCGTCTGATTGAGGACGGTCACGCCTTCGCGCACCAGGAGCTCGCGGAACGCGCGCGTGTCGCGGGCGACTTCGCGCGGAATGACGACGAGGCGGCCGCCGAACAGCAGCGCGCCGTACATCTCCCACACCGAAAAGTCGAAGCACGGCGAGTGGAAGAGCGTCCAGACATCGCCGGGGTGGAAATCGAACGGCGTGTCGCGATGGAGCATCAGCGCGACGACGTTGCGGTGCTCGATGAGAACGCCCTTCGGTTTGCCGGTGGAGCCGGACGTGTAGATGACGTAGGCCAGGTCTTCCGGACGCGTGATGTTCTGCGGCGCGTGCCGCGTGCGGCCGAGGTCTTCGATGTGGACGGTGGTTGGGGGTTGGGGGTCGGTGGTCTGGGAGGGGTCGCGAGGAGGCGCGGACAACGGCGAACCGGGAACGGACAACGATCGCGTCGTGACGATCCACTGCATCCGCGAGTCCTCGATCACGAATTCGGTGCGCAGGCGCGGGTATTCGGGATCCAGCGGGACGTAGGCGCCGCCGGCTTTGAGGATGCCGAGGAAGGCGATGACGAGGTCGAAGGAGCGGTCGAGGTAGACGCCGACGAGGGAGTCGCGCCTCACGCCGCTTTCGCGCAGCGCGTGCGCGAGGGCGTTCGCGCGCTCGTTCACTTCTTCGTAGGTGATGGTGCGATCGCCATGCGTCATGGCAATCGCGTGCGGGGTTTCCTCGGCGCGCGCTTCGAAGATCTGGTGCAGCGTCGTGTCGTACGGGTAATCGCTGATGACTTCCGGGTCCACCTCCTCTTCCGCGAGAGGGATGTGTGTGAGCGGCTCGTCCGGATGGGCGAGCGCGTTCATCGCCAGATGCTCGAAGTGGTAGAGCATCCGGGTGATGGTTTCGCGATCGAACAGCTCGGCGTTGTACGTCACGGCGTTCGATCCCCAGTTGAGGTCGAACTTGCCCCAGCCGCGATTGAGCGCGTCGCCGTCCCCGTGATGGAAGAGAACGTCGAAGAGCGCGGTGCGGCTCATGTCGTTCTTCGGCTTGAGCTGGAGCACGAGCTCGTCGAAAGCGATGTTGTGATGGGCGCGCGCGTGCTGCAGTTGCTCTTCGAGGCGCCGCGCGAGCGTGCGCAGCGACGGGGCGTCGTCGAAATTCGAGCGTACGACGATGTACTCCGTGAGCGGGCCGACGGCGTCGAACGGCAGACGATCGAGGACGCCGGTGACGATGTCGCGCTGGTCGCTGTAACGCTGCAGCAGCGCGTGGAAGAGGGCGAGGTGGACCGCTTCGTCGCTGACGCGGTCGAACGTGAACGGCTCGCTCGCCGCTTTGTAGACGTGGATCGCGGCGCGTGGGCGGTCGGTGGGAAGCTCGAGCGCGGTGAGGTTCTCGAGTGCGCGGCGCCAGTACGGCAGGTCCGCTTCGATGGCGAGCTCGCGCGCGTCTTTCTGGCGGCGCGCCACTTCGCTGAACGGCAGGACTTCGTTGCCGATCTCCTCCCCCGCGTAACTGCGCATCAGGTCGCGGGCGATGGTCCGCAGCGACACGGCGTCGGCGATGGAGTGATGTGCGAGGAGGAGGACGTCCTGGTCATGCACTTCGACGCGCCAGAGAACGTGGTGCGCGAGGTCGAACGGAACGTCGATGCGTGATTGCAGATCGTCGACGAAGGTCACGCGCGGCGTGTCGTTGTGGAGGATGACGGCCGGGCGGTCGCTGCCGGGGGCGAAGCGCATGCGCAGCGATTCGTATTTGTGCGCCACGCGGTCGACGGCGCGCTGCAGGCGTGCGGCGTCGATGGGGCCATCGAAGCGCACGATGTGGGGCATGTTGTAGTACGTCGGCTGCGCGGGATAGAGGTAGCCGGTCTCGAAGCGGTCGACGAACCAGAGGCGGTCCTGGTGGTAGGAAGGAGTGAGCGTGCGAACCTCACCAGTGAGCCCCTCCCCTCGCTGGTGCCAAGAGAGCGAAAGGGAGAGAGAACGCATCCAGCGCTCGACGGTCTCGGCGCGGTAGAGATCCGTGTTGAAGACGGCGTTGCAGCGGATTTTGTCCGGACCGTCGGTGACGTAGAGGGTGAGGTCGAACTGGCTGGTGGGAGTGTCGAGCTCTTCGAACTCGACCTGGAACGTGCGCGCGAGCGAGTCGGCGTCGCCGCGATCGTCCATGACCAGGACGACGTCGAACACGGCGTTGCGCGAAGGGTCGCGCGGGACGCGCAGGAGGTCGACGATCTCGTCCCACGGACGCGCGGAGTGCTCGAAGGCGTCGAGCGCGGTTTCGCGTACGCGTTCGAGCAGAGCTTCGAACGGCTCGTCGTGTTCGATGCGCGTGCGCAGGGCGAGGTTGTTGACGAAGAAGCCGATGAGGCCTTCGACGTCGGGGTGATCGCGGCCGGCGATGACGCTGCCGAGGACGACGTCGCGCTCGCCGGTGAGCTCGTGGAGCTGCCGCGTCATGGCCGCGGCGAAGAGGACGAAGAGGCTCACGCCGCGCTCGCGGCAGAAGCGGTTCACCGGTGCCGCGTCGATGTCGAACCTGATGCTCGCGCCGTTGTAGGTCTTGACCGCCGGGCGCGCGAAATCGGGCGGATACGTGACGGATGCGCGCGGCTCCGCGAGCTGCGTACGCCAGTACTGCGCGTCGGCATCGTCGTGCGACGTCTTCTGCCATGCGGCGAAATCGCGGTACTGCACGGGCAGCGGCGGCAGCGGCGTGCGCGGGTCGCGGTAGAGCGTGAGCAGCTCGCGGGCGAAGATGCCGAGGGACCAGACGTCGGAGATGCTGTGATGGAGGTTGAGGACGAGCCAGGTCTTGCCGTTCCGGATCAGGTCCGCGCGCCACAGCGGGCCCCGCGCCAGATCGAACGGACGCGCCAGCAGCTCGTCGAGGTCGTCGAGGTGCGCGGCGGTGGTGTGCAGCTCGACGGAGCGTTGCGGATCGACGACCTGATGCGGCACGCCGTCGAGGTCGAGGATGCGGGTGCGCAGCGTCTCGTGGCGTTGCGTGAGAAGGTCGAGCGCGTGGCGCAGGGCGTCGCGATCGACATTGCCTTCGAAGCCGATGGCGAAGGGGATGTTGTACGCGGCGAGGCCGGGCTCGAGCTGGTCGAGGGTCCAGAGCCGCAGTTGGGCGTTGGAGACGGGATAGTGCGTTGCGTCGGCGAGGCGCGGGATGCGCGCGAACGCGCGGCGGCGCAGCGCGGCGAGCTCCGCGAGCTCGGCGATGGTCGGGCGTTCGAAGAGATCGCGCAATCGATAGTGGATGCCGAGCTCGCGCTCGATCCGCGCGGCGATGCGGATGGCTTTGAGGCTGTGGCCGCCGAGGTCGGGGAAGCGGTCGGTGATGCCGACGCGGGGGACGTTCAGCGCGCTCGCCCAGATGCGGCAGAGCGCGGACTCGGTCTCGTTGCGCGGTGCGACGTACGGGACGATTTCGGCGTCGCGGCGTGCGTCGTGTTGGATCGGGTCGACGTCGCCCGTCAGTGCGGCGATGGTCGTGTCCGGCCGCGCCGTGGCCGCGTGGATCATGGCGAAGAGACGTTCGATCCAGCGGGCGACGTTCGCTTCGCCGAGGTTGGCGTTGAAGTCGACGTCGAAATAGGAGTGGCCGTTGAGCTCCTGGATGTTGAGGAAGAGATCGAACTTCGTCTGTTCGATCGTCAGCGCGGGCAGCTCGATCTCGACGCCGGGCAGCGTGAGCGAGACCGGGCGATCCATGTTGAAGAGGACGTTGATGCGCGGGAGATGCGCGATGTCGCGACTCGTGTCGGCGAACGTTTCGAGGAGTGCGACCCGCATGCGTTCGAGGAGCGTCGCGAACGGTTGCGACGGATCGACGTGCACGGGCACGGCGAGGAGCTTCGAGCACTGGCCGGTGAGGCATTCGGCGTTCATCTCGAGCTGGCCGGCGTAGGGCATGCCGATGACGAAGTCGTGTGCGTTCGCGAGCTTCGCCACGAGCGCGGCATAAGCGGCGAAGAAGGTGGTGACGGCGGTGACGTTGCGCTCGCGGGCAAAGCGCTGGACTTCGCGGACGAGCGCGTCGGCGTGCGCGATGTGGAGGCGCGCGCCGCGCGAGGAAGAGGGGCCGAGCTGGAGAGGGGTAAAGGGGGATGGGGGCTGTAGAGATTCAGAGGGGGATGGGAGCTGGAGAGGGGCGGAGGGCAACGACGGAGATGGAGGGGCGGAGGGGAAGCGTGAGGATTCGAAGACGACGTATTCGGCGATGTCGTGGGGGGATGGGAGGGTGGCTTCGCGGCCGGCGTAGATTTCGAGGAGCTCCTGGGCGATGAGGCCGAGGGACCAGCCGTCGGCGATGAGGTGATGGGCGGCGATGGTCAGGGTTTCGTTTTCGAAACGCGCGCGGAGGAAGGGGCCGCGCGTGAGATCGAACGGGGCGTCGAAATCGGCGGCGTTGAGGATGATGTCGAGGGACGGGGCAATGGTCTGGGCGTGTTCGTCGAAGGCGATCGTGCGTAAAGACGCGTGACGCTCGACGACGCGGTTGAGGGAGTGCTGGAGCCGGCCGGCGTCGATGGTGCCGCGCATCGTGAGGGCGAGCGTTTCGCGATACGCGCCCGCGGCGATGGGATCGCTGGCGACGAGGAACCACATCTCCTTCTGCGACTCGGAGAGCGGGATGCGTTGCACGCGCGGCGAGAGCGAGTACGTGGACGACGTGAGCCAGCCGTCGTCGAGCATCGCGTAGACGCTCTGTTTGACGGCCTCGACGATGCGGGCGATGTCGGCGTCGGTGTGCGCGAGGGAGAGGAAGCAGTTCCTCCCCTCCCAGACGAACACGCCGTGGTTGAGGAGGTGGTAGTTCAACAGCTCCGCGTCGCCGCTCATCACGAAGCGGAAGAGGCTGGAGAAATGGACGACGCGGATCGGCACGTCGACCGCTTCGAAGAAGGCGTTCAGCTCCGCGGCGAAAGCGGCGGTGCGTTCGTTGAGTTGCTGCTGGAGGGCCGGCCCTTCCTCTTCGAGTTTCGCGAGCACCGCGTTCGCCGCGGCCATCGAGAGCGCGTGTCCGTTGTACGTGCCGGCCACGAAGGCGGTGTAGTTTTCGGGGACGGAGTCGTTGCCGTACGTCCAGTGTCCGCCGTCGACGGCGTCCATGAACCTGCGCGAGCCGGCGAGGACGCCGATGGGCATGCCGCCGCCGACGACTTTGCCGTAGGTGACGAGGTCCGCGTCGACGCCGAACCATTCCTGCGCGCCGCGCGGATGGCAGCGGAAGCCGGTGATCATTTCGTCGAAGAGGAGGGCGATGCTGGCGTCGCGCGTGATCGCGCGCAGCTCGTGCAGGAACTCGCACGGCTGCACGACGGGATCGCGGCTCTGCACCGGCTCGACGAGCACGAGCGCGAGCTCGCTGCTGTAGTTGCGGATGAGGTCGAGGCTTTTCGGATCGCCGTACTTGAGGACGATCGTGTCCTGCACGAGGCTCTCCGGTGTGCCCGCCGCGATCGGCAACGTCGTGGCGCCGTCTTCGTCGGCCCAGCCGGTGGCGAGGAACGCGTCGAAGCTGCCGTGGTAGGAGTTGGTGAAAACGGCGATGCGATTGCGTCCCGTCACCGCACGCGCCACACGCGCCGCCACCATCACCGCCTCGGTGCCGGTCGTGAAGAAGGACACACGCTCGACGCCGGTCAGGCGATGGATGCGCTCCGCGGCTTCGGCGGCGAGGGGGCGTGTGGGTCCGAGGGCGAAGCCGCGATCGGTTTCGGCGTGAAGCGCTTCGCGGATGAAGCGAGGCGCGTGGCCGAACATCAACGCGCCGAAGCCCATCGTGACGTCGACGTACTCGTTGCCGTCGACGTCCCACACTTTGGCGCCGTCGGCGCGGGCGACGGTGAGCGGATAGATCATCTCTTTCCACTCGCGGCGGAAGCCGATGATGGAGCGGCTGTTCGCGAAATGCGCGCGCGCCGCGGCGGTCTGTCGTTTGGAGCCGCGCGTTTTCGTCGTGTACTCCGCCATGAGGCGCGCCAGGTGGGCGCGCTGGTGGGCGGGGCGCTCGGCGTGGGCGGCGGTGTCGAGTTTTTTGTAGAGGCCTTTGATCTCCGGAGCGCCCGCGTCCGGCCTGGGGTTGTTCCGACTTCCGGTCGACCGCGCCGGCCGGACATCGGCGGAACGGGCGGGCAGAGCCCGGCGCGAAGCGGGCTGCACGTGTGCGGCGATTTTGGCCGGCGTGTCGAAGCGCTCGTAGAAATCGCGCAGCTCGATGTCGATGCCGAAGTCGCGCTCGATGGACTGGCGGACGCGGACGAGCATCAGCGAGTCGAGGCCGAGGGAAAGCAGCGTTTGATCGGGATCGATGGACGAGGGATCGAGACCGGCGGCTTTGGCGATGATCGTGTTGACGCTGTCCGCCGACACCGGCTCTGCAACCGGGGCAGTGTGCGGCTTTGCCACCTGACGCGTGCGGCGCACGTGCTCGCGATCCCACGGATACGGCGGCAAGTCGACGTCCCACGCGCGGTCGGGGTAGATCGCGCTCCAGTCGATCTCGACGCCGTGGCACCACAGCTCGCCCAGCGTTTCGGGACGCGAGCTCGGGAGCCAGTGCGCGTCCGGGAGGATCTGCGCGCCGAGCGAAGAGAGCGCGGACGAGGTGCCGATCTCGAGGAAGAGCCGCTCCCCTTCCAGCGCGCGGATACCCTGTTCGAACAGCACGGGCTGGCGCACGTGCGCGGTCCAGTAGTGCGCGTCGAAATTCGCGATGGCCGTCCCGGTGACGGTCGAGATGAACGGCACGACGGGCGGGGCGAAGCGGATCGCGGACGCGGCGAGGCCGATGTCGTCGAGGACCGGATCCATCATCGCGGAGTGGAATGCGTGCGACACCGCGAGCTCGGTGGCGCGAATGCCTTCCGTGCGGCAAGCCTGAATGACTTCCTCGATCGCTTCCGGCGTTCCGGAGATCGTGACGCGCTCGGGGGCGTTGAGGGCGGCGACCTCCGCCCCCCCGCCGGGCAGTTGCCGGAGGAGGTGCGTCATGCGCTCGGCGCTGGCGTCGACGGCGAGCATGCGTCCGCGCGGAAGCGCCTGCATGAGACGGCCGCGCATGGTGGCGAGGCGCATGGCGTCGTCGGGGGCCATGACACCCGCGGCGACGGCGGCCGCGTATTCGCCGATGGAGTGGCCGATGACCGCGCAGGGCGTGACGCCGCGCGAGCGCCACAGCTCGGTCAGCGCGAGTTGCACGGCGACGATGGCCGGTTGGGCGTTTTTCGTTTCGGTGAGATCGTCGAAGTCGGTGAGCTGCAGCGCCCGGGCGAAGACCGGTTCGGTGTCGATGAGGTGCTGGATCGCTTCGCGTTTGAGTGAGCCCTGACCGGGGAAGACGAAGACGACGCCGGGGTCGGCCTGCGCGTGGATGACGGGCGTGCGGTGCGTGCCGGTGATGGCCATGCGCAGCGGGAGGGGCGTGCGGCGCCGGGCCAGGGCGGGGGCGAGATCCGCGGTGACGTGGGAGGCGAGCGTGCGCAGCGACGATTCGGAGCGGGACGAGAGGAGCAAAGGCCCCTCGCCGCGGCGCTCTCGCCGGCCGGTGCGGGCAGGCGGAGCGGAGAGGAGCACGTGTGCATTCGTGCCGCTCAGGCCGAAGGAGCTCACGCCCGCGTGCTGGATGGCGCGATCGAGATTGCGGTCGACGACGGCGACGGGGATCGAGGACCAGGCGATGGCGCGGTTCTTTTCGCGGACATGGATCGTCGCGGGGATCGAGCGGTGATTCATCGCCAGTACGCACTTGATGAGTCCCGCGATTCCCGCCGCGGCCTCGGTGTGGGCGATGTTCGATTTCAGCGATCCGATCAGAAGCGGCTCGGTGCGTTCCGCGAAGACGCTCGCGAGGGCCTGCACTTCGATCGGGTCGCCCAGGGAAGTACCGGTGCCATGGGCCTCGACGTAATCGACGTCGGCAGGTGACAGCCCCGCGTCGTCGAGCGCGGCGCGGATGACGGCCTGCTGCGCGTCGCTGTTCGGCACCGTGAGGCCGTTGCTCGCGCCGTCGTGATTGATGGCCGTGCCGGCGATGACGGCGAGCACGCGATCGCCGTCGCGCTCCGCGTCGGCGAGGCGTTTGAGAACGACCACGCCGCAGCCTTCGCCGCGTCCATAGCCATCGGCAGATTGGTCGAACGTTTTGCAGCGGCCGTCCGCCGAAAGGGCGTTCATCCTCGAGAGGCCGATGTGCACTTCCGGCGAGAGGATGAGATTCACCCCCGCGGCGAGTGCGATCTCGCTCTCACCGGTGCGCAGGCTCTGCACCGCGAGATGCACGGCCACGAGCGAAGACGAGCACGCGGTGTCGACGGCGAGCGTCGGGCCGTGCAGTCCGTACACGTACGCGAGCCGCCCCGCGGCGACGGAGTACGCGGTGCCGGTGAAGGCGTAAGGACCGATGTCGGTCGAGCGCGCCTCGACCTGCGCGTAGTCGTTGTTGCAGATGCCGACGAACACGCCGCCGCGCGAGCCTTTCAGCCTGCGCACGTCGAGCCCCGCGTCTTCGAGCGCTTCCCAGCTCGTTTCGAGGAGCATCAGTTGCTGCGGATCGGCGCTCTTCGCCTCGACGGGCAACAGGCCGAAGAAGCGAGCGTCGAAATGGTCGACGTCTTCGAGGAACGAACCGCGAAACTCGGAGCCGGGCCACCGCTCGGACGGCACGGGGGAAACGGTGTCATGCCCATCGATGAGCAGTTGCCACAACGCGGATGGGGTCGTGGCGCCGCCGGGGAAGCGGCAGGCCATGCCGATGATGGCGACCGGCTCCGAGAGGTTGGATCGGGGTTTCGTCGCACGGGGCTTCGGCGCGCCAGCCGTGAGCGCGGCCGCGAGGTCGTCGACCGTCGGATGATCGAAGATGAAGTTGATCGGATGCTGCGTGCCGAACGTTTCGTTGAGCCGCGCGAGCAGCTCGACGAGGCGCATCGACGTGAAGCCCTGTTCGAAGAGCGGACGATCGGTGGCGATGTCTTCGCCGGTCAGTGCACGCGCTTCGCCGAGCACGAGCTCGCGCGCTTTGCGCTTCTCGCCGCGCATCGAGCGCGAGCGAGCGGCAGTGAGTGCGTCGAGCTGCGCCAGCACTTCGTCGAACTCCCCTTCGGCGTAGCGGCGCGCGAGGTCGACGCGCTGCACTTTGCCGCTGGTCGTGTGGGGAATGCGGCGCACCGGAACGACGCGTGACGCGGCGACGCCCATGTGCCGCACCACCGCTTCGCGCACGCGGCGCGCGAGCGGGAGAAACGTTTCCAGCTCGTCGCGGAACTGGACGAAGAGGACGAGCTCCTCCCCTCGCCCGTCGCGCGCCGGGATGCCGCATGCGGCGACGCCGTCGAGCCCCTCCCCCACCGCTTCTTCGACGTCGTGCGGGTAGTAGTTGACGCCGTTGAGGATGATCAGTTCCTTCGCCCGTCCGGTGACGACGATGCGGCCCTGGTCGAGGTAGCCGAGGTCGCCGGTGTCGAGCCACCCTTCGCGGTCGAGGAGCGCGGCGGTGGCTTCGGGATCGTTGAGGTAGCCGTCGGTGATGCTCGCGCCGCGCACGAAGATGCGGCCGGCGTCGCCGACGCGGACCTCGAGGTTGTCGAGAGGTGCACCGCAATCGACGAGCTCGAGTCGGTCGAGGAAATGCGTGCGCATCAACTCGCCGGGCGACGTGAAGCTCACGATGAGCGTCGCTTCGGCGAGGCCGTAGCCCATGTTCATCATGCCGGGAGCGAGGCCGTGTTTGCCGAGGAGCGCGGTCGTTTCGCGGGCGACGCGCGGGGAGATCGGTTCGGCGCCGTTGCCGAGGAAGCGAATCGACGAGAGATCCCATTTCGCGGCCGCGTTCGCGTCGTACGCCTCGCACAGACGCGCGTACGCGGAGCTCGGCGCGCCGGTGATCGTGGCGCGATGCCGCGTCACGACGTCCATCCACGCGAGCGGGTTGCGCACGAAGAGCTGCGTCGGCATGAGGCATTGATTCGCGCCGAGGAGCAGCGGCATGAGGTGAAACCAGACCAGCCCGAAGTCGTGCGTGAGCGGCATCCAGCTCGCGAAGACGTCGTTCGCGTCGAACCCGCCGCGGCGCACGATGGCCTCGACGTTCGCCAGCACGTTCGCGTGCGTGATGCGTACACCTTTCGGGGTGCCGGTCGAGCCGGACGAGAACTGCACGTGCGAGAGGTCGTGCAGCGACACGCGCTCCGGTGTCGACGCGGTCTGCGCGGGCAGCACATTCAAGGTGCGCAGGAAGAGCGGCGACTCGGTCGGCACGGACCACATGTCCGTGAGCACCCACGGGTTGCCGACGCGCGCGGCCACGTTGTGGATGCGGCGCACGTGATCGTCGTTCGCGGGATAGAGCAGCGGCACGGCGGTGATGCGGCCGAGGACGCAGGCCCAGAAAAACGTGAGCAGCGGCTCGTTGCGGCGCGCGACGATGAGCGCGGCGTCGCCTTCGCGCACGCCGGCGTCCTGCATCGCGCACAGCGTGCGCAGCGCGCGGTCGTACAGCTCGCCGTACGCGACGAACGTCTCGTCGTTGCCGCGCTCGATGAAGCGGATTCCTTTATCGCTGCCGGCCTGTCGCTGCAGCGCGTCGATCAAGGTCATTTCTGTGACTCCAGGACGGGTTGGTGGGCGGGGGCGGGGGCGGCGTGGAGGCGCGGCGAAGACGACGCGCGTGCTTCTTTCGCCGCGATGGCCTGCACGATCGCGTGGAAGTGACGCAGCAATGCGCGGCCGTGCGGCGGCTGGAAGAGCGTGTAGTGCGCGCCGGGCGTGCGGCGCAGCTCGAAGCGTCCCGAAGTCAACGCACGCATCGACTCCATCCCCGCGGGACGTTCGTTGTCCTCCGCCTCGAGGCAGTACATGTCCGCGCGCAACGCCGTCGTGAAGCGGCGGCCGCGCAGGAGCTGCGCGTTGTTGCGCGCGACGCGGCTGATGCGGCCGACCGTGTCCGCGTCGAGATGCTCGGTGACGATGGAGAGGATGTGCGACCAGTGCGGCAGCGTGCGCAGGTCGTCGAGCGATTCGAAGTCGAGGGGCTCGACGAGCTGCGGCAAGCCGTCGATGAGGATGAGCGTCACCCGCTCCCCTTCCCGCTCGAGCAATGCCGCTGCTTCGAGCGCGACGCTCACGCCCATCGAGTAGCCGCAGAGGCGGTACGGGCCGCGCGGCTGGATGCGGCGGATCGCGGAGACGAAGTGCGCGACCATGTCGGCCATCGACGCGTGCGGTGTCTCGTCGTCGTCGAAGCCGCGGCACTGCAGGCCCCAGGCGCGCACGTCCGCATCGAGCGTGCCGAGGAGCTCTTTGTAGATGGTCGACGTGCCGAGGATCGGCGGGAGGAAAAAGTACGCCGGTGCGTTCGCACTCCCCTGCCGCAGCGAGATGGCCACGTCGCGCCGCGCCCCGCGTCCCTGCTCGATGCGCCGCGCGAGACCGCGCACGGTCGGGTGATCGAAGAGGTCGCGGACTTCGAGGCGCGTGCCGAGTTTCTTGGCGATCCGCGACAGCGCGAGGATCGCTTTGACGCTGTGGCCGCCGAGGATGAAGAAGTCGTCGTCGGGACCGATGTTTTCGACGGCGAGGACGGATTGCCAGATGTCGCGGATCGCGGTCTCGATCTCGCCGCGCACCTCGCCGCCCGAGGCGCGCACGACCGGCTGATGCTCCGCGAGCGCGGCGCGATCGACTTTGCCGTTCGCGGTGAGCGGGAAACGCGTCACCGCCACGAAGTGCGAGGGGATCATGTAATCGGGCAGCGACGAGGCGAGCCCGGTGCGCAGTGCACCGACGTCGAGGCCCACGTCTTCGCAGACGACGTACGCGGTGAGCTCGCCGTTCGCGGCGAAAACGGCCGCGTCGCGCACCGGCGGCGTGCGTCGCAGCGCGCTTTCGATCTCCGCGGGCTCGACGCGGTAGCCGCGGATCTTCAGTTGATCGTCGGCGCGTCCGCGGAAGACGAAGCGGCCGTCGTCGAGGCGCTCGACGACGTCGCCGGTGCGGTAGAGGCGCAGCGACGGATCCCACGGCGCGGTGACGAAGCGCTCGGTCGCGCCGCTGGTGTAGCCGAGGGCCAATCCGCGGCCGCCGATCCACAGTTCGCCGGGTGTCCCGGGAGCAACGGGGCGGCGTTGTGCGTCGAGGACGAACGCGGCTGCGCCGTGGATCGGACGGCCGAGGATCTGGTGTCCCGAGGCGACGAGGGCGCTGGTCGGATCGAGGACGCCACTGAGACAACCGATGGTGGTTTCCGTCGGACCGTAGTGATTGCGCAGCGTGACGTGCGGCGCGAGCGCGTGGAACGCGTGGAGGTCCGCGGGGACGAACGGCTCGCCGCCGATGAAGACGTCGCGCAACGACGACGTGGTCAGTCGCGAGGCGTTGCTCGCGCTGACGAGGAGGTGCAGGAGGCCGGGGGTGAGCTTGAGGAACGTGAGCTTCGCATCCGCGATCAGGTCGACGATCGCCTCGGGGTTGCGGCGCGTGCGCTCGTCGACGAGGTGCACGTGCGCGCCGTTGAGCAGCGCGCCGAAGAGGGCGGTGTAGCCGAGGTCGAAGGCGTGCGAGGAAAGGAGCGCCGTGCGGTCGCCGGGCGTGAGGCCGATCGTGTCGCGGAGCCAGGAGACGTAGTTGATCAGCGAGGCGTCGCGGATCATCACGCCTTTCGGTTTTCCGGTCGTGCCCGACGTGTAGAGCACGTACGCGGCGCGGGACGAGGTGAGGGATGAAGGACGAAGGCTGAAGGATGCAGGAGTGATGACCACATCCGCGGCGCAATCGGCGAGGATGTGCTCCGTGCGCGCCTTCGGGTTTGCGGGATCGATGGGGATGAAGGCCGCGCCGATGCGCATGCAGGCGACGACGGCGATCGCGAAATCGAGGTTGGGCGGGAGGCAGATCGCTACGCGCTTTGCGTCGCCGAGTTTCGTCGCGAGCTCCGCGCTGCGCGCGTCGAGCTCACGCCAGGTGAGCGTGCGGCCGTCGGCCGTCACGGCAGGCGTGGCGGAGGAGAAGAATCGGGAGAGGCGTGCAGCGAGGGTTTCGTGCGGGAGCGGCGTCACGTCGTACGTGAGCAGTTCCGCGCGCTCCGCCTCCTCGACTACGTCGACGTCGCCCGTGCGCATCGCCGGTGTGGTCGCGAAGAACGTGAGCACGCGGCGCAGTTGCCGGGCGAGGCGTTGGATCTGACTCGGCGCGAACGCGCCTTCGCGCCAGGTGAAGACGATGCGGATCGTCTCGCCGGGGAAGACCGCGATCTGGAACGCGTAGTTGTTCGGCATCGAGGAGTCGAACTGCTCGAGGACGAGGCCGGGCAGCGGCTCGACCTGCGTGGCGTCGAAGCGGATGTCGCACGGATACGACTCGAAGATGAGGATGTGGCTGATGAGGTCGCGCTTCGCGGCGCTCTGCGACTGGATGTCGGCGAGCGAATCCCACGCGTGCTCCTGTCCGCCCACGGCGGCGATGCGCGCGCGCTCGACGAGCGTGGCCAGTGTGGCGTCGTCGTCGACGCGCAGACGGAACGGGACGGTGTTCATGCACAGGCCGACCATCTCCGCGACGCCTTCGACGTCCGGCGGACGCGCGGCCACGACGGCGCCGAACACGACGTCGTCCGTGTCGTTCGCACGCGCGAGGAGCAGGCCCCACGCGGCCTGGATGACGTTGTTGAGCGTCGCGCGGGAGGCGCCGCCGGCGGCGCGCAGGGCCGCGGTCTCGCGCTCGTCGAACTCGAGCTCGAGCCGGCGCAAGGCTCCGAGCTCCACGTTGCGGCGCCAGCCCGGCGGGACCACCGGCTTCTCGTAGCCCGCGAGGAACTCGCGCCAGAACGCGAGCGATTCTTTCGCGTCGCGCGACTCGATGCGGCGGATGTAGTTGCGGTACGGCACCGCCGGCGGCAGCGCCGGCTCTCGTCCTTCCACCAGCGCCGCGTAGATCGTGAAGAGATCGCGCTGGAGGAGGTTCATGCACCAGCCGTCCATCAGGATGTGATGGAAGAGCCAGACGACGTGATGGCGATTTTCGTCGAGGCGCACGAGGCCGACGCGCATGAGAACGTCGCGGGTGAGGTCGAACGGCGTCTCGCGCTGCAACCGGCGATAGCCGTCGACGAACGTGCGCTGCTCCTCTTGGTCGAAGCCGCTCGCGTCGAGGCGTTCGATGGCGATCTTCCGATTGCGCAGCACGACCTGCAGCGGGCGCTCGGCCACGCGGAAGTTGAACACCGAGCGCAGCACCTCGTGGCGCGCGATGAGGCGGTTCCAGCTCTCCTCGAAGCGGTCCACGTCGAGCGGTCCGCGCACTTCGAACGAGAGCTCGATGAGGTACGGGATGACCGCGCCGTCGCCTTGATAGAGATGATGGAAGAGGATGCCCTCCTGCATCGGTGACAGCGGGTAGACGTCGGCGACGTCGTGAATGGTCCTGCGCGCTGTGGTGTCGATGACCGCCTCCTTCACGCGGCGCGCGCCGCGAGCGCCGAATAGCGATCGCCCATGGCAGTGAGAATCCTGCGGGGGCCGCGATACGGCTCTCGGGCGTGGGCCACGAGCATGTTGTCGAGAATGAGGACGTCGCCCCGCTGCCACGGAAAGGCGATCGTGCCGGCTTCGAATGCATTGCGGACGTGCACGAGCACGTCTTCGTCGATGGCCGCGCCGTCGCCGAAGTAGGCGTTGCGCGGCAGTGAGTCGGGATCGAACAGCGTGACCAGCGCCTCGCGCACGTCGGCGGCGAGGCTGGAAACGTGGAAGAGCTGCGCCTGGTTGAACCAGACGCGGTCGCCCGTCACGGGATGCGTGGCCATGCCCTGGCAGACCTGGCGCGTGCGCAGGACGTCGTCGTCGAGCCATTCGGCCTCGATCGCGTTCGCGGCGCAGAAGCGCTCGACTTCTTCGCGGTCGCTCGTCTGGAACACGCTCGGCCACGGCAGGTCTGCGCCGCGGCCGTAGTTGCGCACGTACATGACGCCGCGGCGCGCGAACTCGTCGCGCACGCCGGCGTCGATCGCCTCGGTTACGCGGACGACGTCGACGAGCGGCGTGCATCCCCCGCTCTCCGGCGCGATCTCGCAGCCGAAGATCAGCTTCATCGGCCAGTCGCGCTGGTAGGCCTCTTCGCAATGCGGGGGGATGAACTGGTCCGCCGGATATTCGGTGGAGGTGTACACCTGCGCGGCGACGTTCGAGCGCGGCGTGGAGCGATACACGTATTCCATGAGGTCCGCGGCGGCAGCGGCGACCTCGCGAAACCCACGCGGCATCTCCACCGCGAATCCGCGGAAAAGGATCGCGCCATGGGCGTAGAGGGTCTGCTCGACGAACACGCGGTTCGTGCGCAGCCACTCCGCCAGGCCGGTCTCCGGCCCGTCGGGACACGCTACCCGGAGCAACCGCTCCGGGGTGCCTGCAAGCGGATGCAGGGACACTCCGTCCACGGACGACAAGGGCACCTCCAGAATTGTTGCGGACTTGCGGATTTGCTAACACTCCTTAGTGCCTGAACTAAGGATGTATGGTAATGTAACCGAATCCGCTGCAGAGTGCCAAGAAGATTTTTGACGTCCAACCATCAATCCGCTTCCGGAGGGTCCATGTCATCGCTTTCGCTGCTTCGTAGTTCTCTGCTCTACGTCGTCGTCGCCGTTCTCGCGGTGATGCCTGTCGCCGCGCAGGCATTGCCGGAAAGCCAGCGCGCTTTGCCCAGAGCCACGCCGCTCGCCCAGTGTCTCTCCCGCATCCAGGAGTTCCTCGGCGTGCCGGGGATGCTGCTGATGATGAAGAACCACAGCGCCGCCGTCGGCGTGCGCTCGATCAGCCCGCGCGTGCCGCTCACGCCCAACGACGCGTATCGCATCGGCAGCGTCACCAAGATGTTCACCGCGACGCTGATCCTCCTCCTCGTCAAGGACGGCGAGCTCTCGCTCTCCGACAAGATGGTGGACATCCTCGGTCCCGAGCGCGTGTCGATGATCCCGAACGCGGATCAGGTGACCGTGCAGATGCTGCTGCAGATGACGAGCGGCATCGCGGAATACAACACCGAGGAGTTCCGCGAAGTGCTGTATGCGAACCCGGGACGCGACTGGACACCCGATCAGATCCTGCGGTCGCTCCCCGATACCGGGGGACCGACGTTCTTCGCACCGAACGCGTCCTGCGCCGAGTGCGGCGAGTACTGCTACCAGGGCGGCTCGTGCTGGAAGTACGCGAACACGAATTACCTGCTGCTGGGGATGATCGCGGAGCAGGTCACCAACCAGCGGATCGAGGAGCTGTACCGCGAACGAATCTTCAAGCCGCTGCACATGACGCACACGTACATGGCCACCTCGAATGAGTTTCCGAAGGTGCACGCGCGCGGCTACATGACCATGACGCAGCAGATGGACTGCCCGGTGGTGGAGGCGCGCGGGTTCGCCGACTTTTACGACGTCACCGAATGCTTCGAGCCCGATGCGGCGTGGAGCGCGGGCGCGATCATCTCCGACGCCGACGACATGAAGATCTGGCTGGAAGAGATGGCGACCGGATCGCTGATCGGACCGGAGCTGCAGCAGCAGCGCATGCAGACGATCGCCGGCGTGCACGGCGGCGTCCCCATCGAATACGGGCTCGGCGTGATGGTCGCGCAGCTTCCCGGCGCGCCGACCATCATCGGCCACGCGGGTGAGTTCTTCGGCTTCGCCAACCTCGCCTTCTACTTCGAAGGTCCGCAGGGACGGGAGCACGTGATCGGCATGGTCAACGGAACGGGCGGCTCGGTCGACTACCGGTTCGACCTGCTCACCGCGGCCATTTCGCACAGCTTCGGGCAGCTCCATTGTCCGAGGTAGTTACTCGAGAAAGAGAGAGAGAGAAATGATGCGAATGAAGTTTCTGGTGTCCCTCGTGCTCCTCGCAGGCAGCACGTTCGCGCAGACGCCCAACCAGGCCGACCTGCAGAAGCTCGTCACCGGCGTCTACACCGCCGATCAGATCCCCGGTGCGATGCTCAGCGTCGTGCCGCTCAGCGGCACGGGTGCCGTCACCGTGACGGCCGGCGTGGCGAACCTGCAGTCCAACACCCCGCTGAACACGTCGATGACGATGCGCATCGGCAGCAACACGAAGACGTTCACGGCGACGGTGATCCTGCAGCTCATCGGCAGCAACGCGATCATTCCCGGCACGACCTCGCCGCTCACGCTCGACACGACGGCCACGCAGGTCCTCGGCACGCAGGCGCTGGCGAACATCCCGTACGCGAACCAGATCACGATGCGCATGCTGCTCAGCATGACGAGCGGCATCTACGACTACAACGACGACGCGTTCCAGGAGCTGATCTACGACAACCCGGGCGCCGCGTGGACGCCGCAGCAGATCCTGAACACGCTCCAGGGCAAGCAGCCGCTGTATCCGCCGAATTCTTCGTGCTCGCAATGCCCGAACTCGTGCATCCGCAATACGAACTGCTGGAACTACTCGAACACGAACTACATCATCCTCGGCATGGTCATCGAGAAGATGACGAACGACACGGCGGCGAATCAGCTCCAGCAGCGCATCTTCAACCCGCTTCGTCTCACCAGCACGAGCCTTCCCTCGGCGCAGGCGCTGCCGGGCACGCCGTCGAACGGCTATCAAGCCTCGGGACTCACGACGACGTGCGGCAACGCGGTCGGACCGAAGTCGCAATACGACGACGTGACGACGTGCTACAACCCGACCTCGGCATGGACCGCGGGCGCGATGGTCTCGTCGTTCGGCGACCTGCAGACGTGGCTGAAGGCTCTCGTGAGCGGCTCACTGCTCACGCCCGCGATGCAGGCCGCGCGCACCACCTGGGTGCAGGGCGACATCGAAGGAATTCCCATTCAATACGGACTCGGCATCATGCAGGTGCAGGCGGTTCAGGGCAACGCCGGCACGACGTTCTGGGGCCACGCGGGCGAGTTCTGGGGCTACGCGACGGTGATGATGCAGGGCAACACACCGCAGTGTCAGGTGCAGGTGCTCGATCTCGTGAACGCCATGGAAGGCGTGGAGGTCCACGGCGCGATCCCCCCTTCGTACGCGGCGCTGTTCTTCGGCGCGGGCGGGATGACGTGCGGAGGCCAGACCATCGGCTCGGCGAAGAAGAACGTGCAGACGCTGCGCAGCAAAGGCACCGGCCCCGCGTTCTGGGGCCACGAACAGAATTAAACGCAGTCCCCTCTCCCCGCGTCGCGGGGAGAGGGGACGGTGCGGACGATCCAGCGCACGTTGCGCATCCGCACCGCGGCGGATGCGCGGCATTCGTCCCCCGGCCGGAACGTGTGGAAGCTCCACGCCGACGCGTCGTCGAAATCGCACGACAGCTCCGGGGTGAACGCGAAGCGCTGCAGGTCGATCGACAGCCCCTCCCCGCGCGCTTTGGCGAAGGCTTCCTTCCGCGTCCAGCGTTCGCAGAAATCCATCGGCGTGCGCAGCTCCTCGGGCGTGAAGACCATGCGCGCGACTTCGTCGTTGCGCGTGTCGTGGTTCTCGATGTCGACGCCGAGGTCCGCGGTGCGTGTGATGCCGACGAGAACGTGGCCGTCCGTATGCGAGAGGTTGAAGCGCAGCGCGCGATCGGCGAGCTCCGGTTTGCCGTTCCTGGTTGCGACGATCACGGGCTCACGGCCGAGGTAACGGGCGAGGAGCGTGCGCAGCAGGGCGTGCGAGAACGCGTAGAGCACGCGGTGCGACTCGTCGCGGAAACGCATCGCCGTCACGATCTCCGCGGGCGTGAGCACGAGGCGCACGCCCGCGAGCGTCTCGTCGAACGACGACGGCGGCACGCGCGCGTGCCACAGATGCACTTCGTCGTCGTTCACGCGTGGTGATGGCGGATGCACCGCCGCGGCGGCTTCGGCCGCGCGTCGGATGCGAACACCGTCAGCAGTCCCACGAGAGGAGTGAAGAAGAGCGACACGAGCAGCGTGCCCCAGAACCCGAACTTGCGTTCGCGGCCCAGGACCGCCACGAGGTAGGAGAGGCCGATCCACAGCAGCACGAAAATCATCGGTTGGTCCTCGCTGAAGTGATGAAGAGCTGTTTGCCTTCGACGTCGCCGTTGGGTGTGAACGAGATCAGCTTGCCGCCGATCGACTCGAAGAGCGCGCCCGAGCGGATCACGGCCGCGACGTCCGTCGGTGCGGGTGATTCCGCGCGTGCGATGGCCTGCGCCAGCACGCTCACCGCTTCGTAGCCGTGCGCCGCGCGCGCATCGCCGCCGCAGAAGGTGGTAATGGCATACGCATGGCCGCGTTGCAGCCGGCCGGAGGTGGGCGGCGCGACGCACGGCGCGGCGAGCTCCGGAGACGTCGTGAGGATCGCGGGACGCATGCGCGTCGCACGGAGGCGCGCCAGCACCGCGGATGCGCTGGGCACCTCGCCGAGGAGCACGACCGCGCCGTACGTTTGCGCGAGCGAATCCTGACGCAGCATCGTGAGGCGCAGTTCCTGGATCGAGTCGTAGGGATGCGTGAACGCGACGTCGAGATCGGCCGCCAGCAATTCCCCGATGAGCCGTTCGACGTCCGTCGAGGCGGTGGCGCGCGTGTAGAGAATGCCCACGCTTTCGATCGCGCTGATGCGTAACGCGGCCGCGATCGCCCGCGCGACCGCCTGATCGTCGGGCACGAGCCGCGTCACGACGCGCGCGCCGGCGAAGCGCGTCAGCCGCGGATCGGTTGCGCTCGTGGCGAGGAAGAGCGTGTCGGTCGCTTCATACGACACCGCCGCTTCCTTCGCGTGCGCGGCCGAGTGGCCGATCACGGCGACGAAGCGCGGCGTGCGTGCGAGCATCCGCGCACGCGCACCTTCGTCGCGGGGGTCGACCCGGAAACGCTCGACGCGCAACTTGCGTCCGCGCACGCCGCCGGCCGCATTCACGCGCGCGGCCGCGTCGCGCGCACCGTTCCACAGCATGTCCTCCCCTGCCGCGGTGACGACCGCGATCTCGAGCTCTTTCGCGCGTTGCGCGTGCGCGTAGCGCTGCTGCGCGAGGTCGATGTAGTCCGCGTCGTCGGCATTCGCGCGCAGCAGCTCGAGCAGCACGAGCGCGAGGACGAACGCGAGAAACCAGCCGAGCCACGGACGCCTCATTGCACGCCTCCGAGGACGAGCGGAAGGCCGGTGGCGTTATTGCCGAAGACGATGATCTTGCTGTTGTGCGACTGCGCGAGCTCCTTCGTCGCCTCGATCCCGCGGTAGCGCAGCAGGTTCTCGTTCAGCGACGCGGCGAGCAGCGTGTTTGCCGCGGCCTCGCGGCGTTTGAGCTCGATCTCCGCGAGCGCGGCCTGCAAACGATACGTCTGCGCTTCCGCCGCCTGCTTGTGCTCGATCTTTTTCTCGATCGCTTCCTCGACGCGTTTCGGCAGCGTCGCGCGCAGCAGCACGACGTCGTCGACGACGACGTAGGTGCGCGATACCTGTTCGAGCGCGGTTTCGATGACCTCGGCGAGCGTGAGGTTCTCCGCCGGCGGACGCGATTCGACGTTGTCGGAATCGACGCGGCCGACGACCGGCGCCGCCGTCGAAGGGTCCGGCAGTCCGGACTGCGGCAGCGGCGCCGAGGTGTCCGCTTCCGCGCGTGCGGCCGCGCTGAGGAGCTCCGGCGCCTGTCCCGTGTACAGCTCCTCCACCGTGCGGTTCCCCACCTGATGCCGCACCGCGGAAAGCACCTCCGGCACCACCACCCGCTCGCGGTATTCGGGACCCACCTGTTCGTGCAGCAGGCCGAGCGTCGCGGAGTCGGGGTGATAGCGGATCGACAGCTCGAGCTGCACGTTGAGACCGTCCTGCGTCAGCACGTCGAGCGTGCGCTTCGTCTCCTGCACGCGCAGGTCGTAGACGTACATGCGGTTCAGCGGGAAGAGGATCCACAGACCTTCGCCGTACACGTGGTCGACGACCGTGCCGCCGAGGAGCGGGCGGTACATGACGCCGGCCTCGCCGGGACCGATGAAGATGAAGATGCGCGGCGCGAGGAAGACGAGCAGGAACAGCAGCGCCAGCGCCCACAGCGTCGCGCCGACGACATGCCTGCGCAGCCACCAGCGGAAACGGCTCTCGCCGGGCCGGCGCGGCACGTCGTCTTCGTAGATGCATTCGTCGTTCGTCACGGTTGCGGACCTCCCTCACGTATCGCGGCCGAATCGGAGACGATCCTCCCCGTCTCCATCTTGATCAGCCGGTCCGACACGCCCCAGTAGCGGTCGTCGTGCGTGACGACGATCAGCGTCTTTCCTTCTGCTTTCAGGCGCTGGAGGATCGAGTTGTAGAAGTAATCGCGGAAGTGGACGTCCTGGTCCGCGGCCCATTCGTCGAAGACGAGGATGTCGCGGTTCTCGAGAAGCGCCACGATGAGCGCGAGCCGCTTGCGCTGCCCGGTGGAGAGACCGATGTTCGTGAAGCGGCCGTCCACGAACGCGGTCTTGCGATCGAGCTCCATCTCGCGCAGCAGCGCGCGCACGCGGCGCTCGTCGACGTCTTCGAGCCCGTAGAGACGATCGAAGAGGTGAAAGTCGGTGAAGATCGCGGAGATGTGATCGCGGTACGCCGAGATCTCCCGCCAGTCGAGCAGACGGTCGTCGGCGCTGATGGTGCCGGCGGTCAGCGGATAGAGTCCGGTGAGGACTTTGAGTAGCGTCGATTTGCCGGAGCCGTTGCCGCCGACGATGAAGAGCATCTCGCCGCGGCGGATGGTGAGGTCGAGCGGACCGATGGTGAAGCTGCCGCCCGGCGCCTCGTTGCTCTGGTAGGTGTACGTCGCGCCTTCGAGACGGATCTCCTCGAATCCGTCGATCGGCGCGACCGGCGCGTGTCCGTTCATCGGCGCCTTTTCGAGTTGCGCTTCGAGTGTGTAGAGACCGTCGAGGGCGACGTTCGCGCGCATGAACATCGGCATCGAGTTCACGATCATCTCGAGCGGCGCGATGATGAAGAGGATCGCCGTCGTCATCTCCAGCACGACGTTGCTGAACGTCGGCACGACGCGCGGCAGGAGGAACACGATCACGCCGACGAGGAGGTAGAAGAAGACGTGCGAGAACATCACCTCCATCACCCAGCGCACGGCGAGATGGATCTTGAGGCGCTCGGATTCGTCGGCGACGTCGTTGAAGGACGCGAAGAGGGCGTCGTTCTTCTTGCGATTGAGCTTCGCTTCCTTGAAGCCGTCGACGATGTGCGAGAGGACGTCGACGAACTCGGCGTCCTTCGCGGCGAGGCGGCGCATGTCCGAGCTGAGCGTGCGGCGGTGGAAGGTGTAATAGAGGATGCCGAGGATGACCGCGGCGATGACGATGAGCAGGGCGAGGGGCGAGAGCCATGCGACGTACAGGAACGCGAACAGGAGCATGATCGCCTCCTGCGCCGCGTTCGTGACCATGAACGCCGACTGCGAAATGATGTTCGCGTCCTGCCCCACCGTCGTGTAGAGCTGGCCGCGGCCGAGCGTCTCGATGATCGGCAGCTCGGTGTTGCGGATGCGGTCGACGAGACGTGCGCGCAGGCGGCGCACCATCCGCTCGACGCGCGTCACGGTCCGCTCGAGCGCGTATTTCTTCGCGATCATGAAGATCGCGATGGCGAGGATGTAGAGCAGGAGCAGGCGGAGGCTGAGGCTCTCCTTGCTCGCCGCGCTCGCGCCGGCGTTGATCAGACCGAGCACGCAGCCGTTCGCGACGCCGGAGATGACGGTCGTCGCGATGACGGAAGTCCACGGCTGATCCGTCTCGCGTTTGACGAATTCGATGAGACGCATGTCGGGTGTTTGCGGACGGACGGCGGCACAAAAAGGCGGGCCCCTGCAGCCCGCCTTTTTTCACGACTTCGGAGCGCGTGCGTTTACGGCGTGGACGAGGAGGACGACGACGGCGACGTGGCCGCCGAGACGCCCATGTTGCGTCCCTGCTCGCGGCTTTCGCGGTAGTAGGCCTGGAAGTGGCCGCGCATCTTCTCGGGGTCGAACGTCAGCATCGTGCCGCCCGTCTCGAAGTGCTGCAGGAACACGCGGCCGACGGCGTACGTCGCGGCGCCGTAGTACGCGGGGCTCGTGAGCACGCCGGCGATGGTGCCGACGCCGGGGATGGTCTTGACCAGCGTCGGGGCGAGGCTGCCGACGAGGGCCGCGGTCCATTCCTTTCCTCGGTCTTCGTAGTACGGGATGCCGTAGAGCTCGCACAGCTCGCGGAGCATGCTGATCTGGACCGCGGTGACGCCGACGAAGTCGATGATGGGAACGGGGATCAGGCCAACGCCGGCGGACCAGAGCGACTTGCGCTTGATGATCTGCCGGCCGATGCGCGCGAGCACCGTCTCGTCATTGGGGCGCCGTACGCCCTCCTCGGAATTGGGGCGCTGGGGATCGGTGGAAATCCTGACGTCTGCTTTGGCTGCCATGCAAATTCTCCTCTCGTTGCGGTAGGGTTCCGGGGGCAGTCTGCGAATAGAGATGGAAAGATAGCAGGAAGGATGCCCGGAAACAATTGGAAATTTGCGGGCGAGGCAGCCGGGGACGGGAAGGCGAACGCAGAACGCAGAACGCAGAATGAAGAACGAAGAAAAAAGGGACCGGCAAGCGCCGGCCCCTTTCTCAATTCTGCGTTCTGCGTTCTGCGTTCGTCTCTCTTGCTACACTCTCACGTACTCGTAATCCACCGGCATGTTATTGATCCCGCGGTCCGGCGGCGCGATCCAGCTCGCCACCTTCCCCGGCTCCAGGACCGGCTTCATCAGCGAAGCGACGAACTCCTGATCGACCGGCGTCGGGATCCAGTGCGGGAGCCCGGCGGCGAAGGCTTCCGGCGCGATCGGGTTGCCCGCGGGATCGGTCGGGACGTTGGCCCAGCTTCCGACGGTGCGGCGGAAGCGCGGGCTCGGCAGACGCAGCTCGTGCTGGATGCCCGCCTTCTCCAGGATCTTGTTCCAGCGGCGCACGCCGTTCTCGCAGTCGCGGATGTACGCGACGCGCATCACTTCGTTCATCGCGTTGCGCATCGAGATCGTTTCGCTGCGCACGCCGCCTTTGCCGTCCGGCAATTCGAGCGTGTACTCGCCGTTCGCGACGTGGTCCTCGTACAGCGACTCGTCGGGACGCCCCTTGAGGCCCGTCGCGAAATAGCTCGCGGCGTTCGACGACACGTCGGCGCCGAAAAGATCGAGCGCGGAGCTGAACCAGAAGTTCATGTATTTCTGGATCATCGGCAAATCGATCGCGCCGGCCGCCCGCACCTTCACCGGATCGTCCGTCTTCAGCTCGCTCATCACCTCGGCCGTGCGGCGCACGACGCGTCCGATGCCCGTGTCGCCCACGAACATGTGATGCGCTTCTTCGGTGAGCATGAACTGGCAGGTGCGCGCGAGCGGATCGAAGCCGCTCTCCGCGAGCGCCTTGAGCTGGAACTTGCCGTCGCGGTCCGTGAAGTACGCGAACATGTAGAACGAAAGCCAGTCGTTGATCGGTTCGTTGAACGTCGTCAGGATGCGCGGCTTGTCGGCGTCGCCGGAGTGGCGTTCGAGCAGCCCTTCTGCTTCCTCGCGTCCGTCGCGGCCGAAATACGCGTGGAGCAGGTAGACCATCGCCCACAGGTGACGCCCTTCCTCGACGTTGACCTGGAAGAGATTGCGGAGGTCGTACAGCGACGGCGCGGACAGGCCGAGGGCTCGCTGCTGTTCGACCGAGGCAGGCTCAGTGTCGCCCTGCGTGACGATGAGGCGGCGCAGCGTCGAGCGATGCTCGCCCGGCACGACCTGCCACACCGGCGCGCCGATGTTGTCGCCGAAGCCGATCGTGCGATCCCGATTCTGATCGGCGAGGAAGATGCCCCAGCGATACTCCGGCATCTTCACCATGCCGAACGTCGCCCACCCTTCGCGGTCGACCGAGGTCGCCGTGCGGAGATAGACGTCGTTGCTCTGGAAGACGGCGGGACCGAGGTCCTTCCACCAGTCGAGAAAGCGCGGCTGCCAATGCTCGAGCGCGCGCTGCAGCGTCTTGTTCGTCGACAGGTCGACGTTGTTCGGGATGCGTTCGTCGTAATTGATGTTGGTCATGGGGACTCCGTCATTGTCCGCGCTCGGTTGTCATCGGTTCTCGGTGGCCGGGTGTCTGTGTCGTAAGGCCTGTGCGACACCGCACAGGCAGCGGACCACAGGCTCCTCACACCCTCTCCCAGGAAAACTTCGGTTTGCTGCCGCTGCCGAACACCTTCAGCGCGCCTTCGTCGCCGACCGCGTTCGGGCGGATGAAGATCCAGTTCTGCCAGGCCGTGAGGCGGCCGAAGATCTTCGTGGTCATCGTTTCCGTTCCGCCGAAGCGGAGGCTTGCTTCCATGCCGGTGAGCGCGTCCGGCGAAAGGCTCGAGCGCTCCTCGATCGCGAGACGCAGCTCGTCTTCCCAATCGAGATCGTCCGGCGCAAACGTGATGAGCCCCGCGTCCAGCGCACCCTCCGCGTCGAGCAGCTCCCCTCGCGCGACGTCGGGCGCGCTGCCGGCGAAGCGCGTTTCGAGACGCGTCATGCCGTTGGTCATGCGATACGGACCGAAGTTCATTGCGCTGAGCGCGATCTTCGGTGCGTTGTCTTCCGCCGACGAGAGCATGTACGAGCGATCCGCGGCCAGGGCGAGCTCGAACAGCGTGCCCGCGAAGCAGGAGTCTGCGTCGATGACCGCGTAGATGCTGCGCGAAGAGACTTCGAGGCGGCCGAAGACGCGGCGGATGAGGCCGATCGTCTCGCGCACGAGCCAATGCTCTTTCTGCTCGTCGAGAATGCCGTCCATGCGGAGGACCGCAGGGATGTCCCCACGCGTCTTGAAGACCCAGATGCCGCCTTCGCGGACGTTGGTGCGGAGATGGAGGATGGCGTCGTCGAGCTCGCGCGCCATCGCCAGCGGCCACCACTCGGCACCTCTGGCGACGATGGCGTCGATGCTCGCCGCTTCATCCGCGGCGGGTGCGTTGATCGTGATCGTGATCGTGCGCGCGTCCGCGTCGATGGCCACGTCGACGTGTTTGTAGTGCACGCCCTCCTCGTCGATCGTGCGCTGCAGCGGCGTGAGCTGGATGCCCTGGGCGTCCTTCGGACGATCGGTTTGCTCGGCAAGGGCGCGCGCGCGTTCTTTCACTTTCTCGGGGAAGAGGCGCGGCGGCACGACGTCGTCGACGAGGCCCCACGTCTTCGCTTTCGCGCCGCCGAGTCCCTCGGCCGTCGTGCAGAAGACGTCCGCGAGATCGCGACGCACTTTGCGTTTGTCGACGAGCCGCGTCAGTCCACCCGTCCCCGGTAGCACCGCCAGCAGCGGCACCTCGGGGAAGCTGACCGTCGACGACCGATCGTCGACGAGCACGATCTCGTCGCAGGCAAGGGCGAGCTCGTAACCACCGCCGGCCGCGGTGCCGTTGACCGCGGCGAGGAACTTGAGGCCGGAGGTGGCGCTCGAGTCTTCGATCGAGTTGCGCGTCTCGTTCGTGAACTTGCAGAAGTTCACCTTCCAGGCGTGACTCGATTTGCCGAGCATGTAGATGTTCGCGCCCGCGCAGAACATGCGCTCCTTCGCGCTGGCGAGGACGACCGCGCCGACTTCCGGGTGCTCGAAGCGGATGCGCTCGAGCGCGTCGCGGAGCTCGATGTCGACACCGAGGTCATAGGAGTTGAGCTTCAGTTTGTAGCCGGGCTCGAGGCCGGCGTCTTCGTTGACGTCGAGCGCGAGCGTGGCCACGGGCCCGTCGAACGAGAGCTTCCAGTGCTGATAGGAGCTCGGATCACGATCGAAAGTGATCAAGGACACCTCCAAAGGGTCGGCATTATAGTTCCGAATGCGGAACGCGTGCCGCATTATTTCGCTCAGCCGGGCAGTTTCGTCACCAGCTCCCGCATCGCTTCCTTCTCACTCCTCCCGCCCGTGTCCACCACCACATCCGCGCGCGCGTACAGCGGCGTCCGCTCCTCGAGGATGCGGCGCAGATCGTCCATGGCCTGCGTCGACGCCGCCATCGGCCGGCGATCTCCCTGAGCCAGCACGCGTTCCATGTGCTCCTCGGGCGTGGCCCGAATCCAGACGGTGAAGCAGTGGCGCAGCAGGAGCTCGTACGTTTCGGTCTCGGAGACGAGACTGCCTCCCGTCGCCACGACGAACTGCGGATGCGATTCGAGCAGTTCCTGCAGCGCCTGCAGTTCGTAGCGGCGATACGCCTGCTGGCCGTAGAGCTCGACGACGACGCCCATGCTCGCACCGGAGAGGCGCTCGATCTCACGGTCGAGCTCGAAAAACGGGACGTCTTTCGCTTTGGCCAGCGCCGCGCCGAGGGTGGTCTTTCCGGCGCCGCGGAGCCCGACGAGGGCGATGCGCTGCGAGCGCAGGAGGCTTGCGTCGGACGCAAAACGCGCCGCGAGCGACGCATGCGCTTCCTTCAGTTGCGCGGGAGAGAGGCGCGCGAGGAACTGACGGACGAGCGTCATCTCGGCCGACGGCGGCTCGTCGTCGACCAGACGCGCGAGCGGCAGTCCGAGGGCGGAGGCGACGTGGCGCAGGAGGACGAGGGAGATGTTCCCCTTCCCCGACTCGATCTGCGTGATGTAGCGCTCGGAGATGCCGGCGTGGTCCGCGAGGAGTTTGCGCGACATCCCGCGCCGCGCGCGCTCGGCGCGGATTCGTTCGCCGAAGGCGCGGAGATAAGCCTCGTCGGTCATGCGAGGCCCGGAATTATAGTGCGTGCGCTATTGCGCCGCGACGATGCGCTCGATCAACGCCTGCGGCAGCAGTCCCGAGGCAGCCAGCCGCGGCGTGAGCGTCCGCCACGACGGCTCCATCGCAAACGCGCGCGCGAACAGCGGCAGCGCCTCGTCGAGGCGATTCATGTTCGCCAGCGCCACCGCGTGCCAGTAGATCATCTCCGCGTGGCGGCTGGCCGGGATGCCGGGCGTCGTCGCGGCGATTTTTTCCGCCGCGCTGTACTCGCGCAGCGCACCTTCGTTGTCCTTGTGCTCGACCGCGAGATCGCCCGCGTTCATGTGGTTGTACGCGCGCTGCACCGACACGAGTCTGCGCAACTCCGCGAGCGGATCGGGTGCATCGTCGACGCGCAGATCGAACACGCGATCCTGCCACGCGCGCCCGGTCGTCTTCGCATGCACGACGATCAACGCCGCCGACTGCTTCCCGCGAATGTCGCCGCCCGCGGCCTGCGCCGCGTCGAGCGCGGCCAGCATGCGCGCGGCGAGATCGCCCTTCGTCTCCGCGAACGCCTTCGCCATCGCCGGCCACACCTGATCGCTGGCCATGAGATTCGCCTGCACGGCGAAATCGCGGCCCACCATCACCGTGCCGCCCGCGGACCCGCATTCGACCTTCGCCGTGCTCGTCGCGTTGCCCGCGACGCTCCCCGCTTCGGCGATGTCGCGCGCGCCGGTGAACGTGGCCACGTTGCCGTTCGCGTCGACGATCCCGACCTGCCGCACTTCACACGACGCATCGCCGTGCAGCAGCGCGCGCAGCGCCTCCGGCGCGCCCTTGCCCGCGCGCAGCAGATCGAGGCCGAGCTTGCCGTATGACGGATCGACGAAACTCTGCGTGGCGATCGCGCCGACGCCCGCCTCCGCCCACGGCACGATCTGGCCGACCGCGAACCAGTGCGACTGCACGGCCACGCCCATCTGCCCCGTCGCCGCATCGCGCGCGACGATCGAATACGTGTTCACCGGCCGCGTCTGCGCGGCGAGCGGCGCAACGAACAGCAAGAGGATCGCAATCGTTCTCATACGGAGCGCCGATTATAGTGATCGTCCGTCTCGCGCCCGCCGGTCAGAGAGCCCGCTCCGCGTACCACTCCCGATGCTCGCGGCACTGCCCCGCCGCATCGAACTGCACGATCAACACGCCGTCCATCGCCTGCTTCGCGAACGCCACGTTCCAATGGATGACGGCCGTGCCGTCGCGCACCGCCACCACCTCGAACGCGGTGACGACGTCCTCCTGCACCCCACCCATCCAGCGCCGCACGATCTCGTCGCGTCCGCGCGCGGGCTCGCGAAACGGTCCATAGAAATAGACCGCATCTTCGGAAAAGAGCGAGGCCACGAGCGCGCCGTCGTTCGTTTTCCAGGCCTCGAAATACCGCTGCGCCCATTCGTGCGCCTGTTCCATCGTGATCACGTCAGCCGCTCACTGTAACGTTTCCGCTCCTCCGCTCACTACTCATCCGCATGGACAATCGGGTGAGACAAGTCGTCGAGCTGCTCAACCTGCGGTGGCACGTCCCGCACCGCGTCGCCGAGCTGGCCCAGGTCGTCGGCCTCGGCCCATCCCGGCTCGAACATCTCTTCAAGCAGCACGCGCGCGTTTCCATCCGCGACTTCCTCCGCGAGCGCCGGCTCGCCGCCGCCGCGGAGCTGCTCGCCACGACGCCCGAGCGCGTGTCCGTCATCAGCTTCCGCTGCGGCTTCCAACACGCCGCCAACTTCAATCACGCCTTCAAAAAACGCTTCGGCGTGAGCCCTCGCGAGTACCGCAGCAGAACACAACAAGTGAATGCAGAAAACACCAAGCAATTGCCATTGCAGCCCGTAATGCCGTCGGCGACCATCGACGCATCGGCGGAAAAAAGAATCACCGTCAACGACCCGGACCTTTGATCCGAAAGGAGCTCGTATGCCTTCTGCGCTGACCTACCCCGGGGTGTACGTCGAGGAAATCCCGAGCGGCGTCCGCACCATCACCGGCGTAGCCACCTCCATCGCCGCATTCGTCGGCAAAGCCCCCTGGGGCCCCGTGGACGACCCGGTGATCATCACCAGCTTCGCCGACTTCGAACGCCGGTTCGGCGGCCTCTCGCGCAACTACCCCATGGGCTATGCCGTGAAGGACTTTTACCTGAACGGCGGTCAGACGGCGGTGATCGTGCGCGTCTTTCCCGGTGCCACGAACGGCAGCACCGCGCGCTACGACGTCAACGGGCTGCTGCTCAAAGCGGCCTCGCCCGGCACGTGGGCCAATACGGCCATTCGCGTGCGCGTCGACCAGACCAACATCCCCGCGGCCGACCAGCCCAACCTCTTCAACCTCACCATCCACAACAAGACCACCGGCGTCACCGAGACGTACCTCGGCGTCACGCACAACGACACGAACATGCGCGTCGACCGCGTGCTCGAGAACGCCGGCTCGATGCTGCGTTTCGACGCCGCCGAGCCGTTCGTCCCGCCGGTGAAGCCGGCGACCTACCACGCCGCGATCACGCCGGCCGTGAACGACGTGTGGAACGACGACACGCTCTCCGAAGCCGCGGCCACGCCATCGACCGGCGACGGCGGCACGTTGTGGGGGGCTGACGAAGGCAGCGAAACGAACAAGACCGGCATCTACGCGCTGCAGAAGACGGATCTCTTCAACATCCTCTGCCTCAGCGCGGACACGCGCGACACCGACGTCCCCGCGACGGTCTACCAGAAGGCGCTCAGCTACTGCCGGAAACGCCGGGCCATGCTGCTCGTCGATGCGCCGCGCACCTGGGGCGATGCGAACAGCATCTCCGCGAACGGCTTCCAGAAACTCACGGCCCTCAATCTCACGGGCGACGTCGGGCGCAACGCGGCCATCTACTACCCGCGCATCCTCGAAGCGGACTCGCAGATGGACAACCAGATCGCGACGTTCCCCCCATCGGGTGCGGTGGCCGGCATCATGGCGCGTACCGACGTCACGCGCGGCGTCTGGAAAGCGCCGGCCGGCGTCGACGCCTCGATCGTCGGCGCGGCGGGAGTCGCGGTGAAGCTCACCGACGAAGAGAACGGTCTCCTCAATCCCGTGGGCATCAACTGCCTGCGCACGTTTCCGATCATCGGCTCGGTCGTGTGGGGTGCGCGCACGATGCGCGGCGCCGACGTCACGCCCGACGATTACAAGTACGTCCCCGTCCGCCGTCTCGCGCTGTTCATCGAAGAGAGTCTCTTCCGCGGTCTCAAGTGGGCCGTGTTCGAGCCGAACGACGAGCCGCTGTGGGCGCAGATCCGCCTCGCCGGCGGCGCGTTCATGCACAACCTCTTCGTCCAGGGGGCGTTCCAGGGCGGCTCGCCGCGCGACGCCTACTTCGTCAAATGCGACAAGGACACGACGACGCAGAACGACGTCAACCTCGGCGTAGTGAACGTCGTCGTCGGCTTCGCGCCGCTCAAGCCGGCCGAGTTCGTCGTTCTCAAGCTCACGCAGATCGCCGGACAGATCCAGGCCTGAGGAAGGAGCTAACGCGCAATGGCCACTACGACGCGATTCGATCCCTACAAGAACTTCAAGTTCATCGTGAAATTCGGCAACAAAACCGTCGCCGGCATCAGCAAAGTCGGTGGTCTCAAGAAGACGACCGAGGTCGTGAAACACCGCGAAGGAGGCGATCCGAGCACGAGCCGGAAATCGCCGGGCCGCACCGAGTTCGAGGCCATCAGTCTCGAGCGCGGCCTCACCGCCGACCGCGAGTTCGAAGAGTGGGCAAACCGCACCTGGTTCTTCCAGGGGCAGGCTCCCGGCGAATCCGCCCTCGGCAACTTCCGCCGCGACATCACCATCGAGCTGCGCAACGAATCGGGACAGACCGTGCTGCGCTACTTCGTCTATCGCTGCTGGGTCTCCGAGTACCAGGCCATGCCCGATCTCGACGCGAACGCGAACGCGGTCGCCATCGAGACCATGAAGCTCGAGAACGAAGGGTGGAAGCGCGATCCGGCATTGCAGATCGCGCCGGAGCCCGAGTTCGCCGGCGAGACGGTGTGACGTGTCCATCCCGGCTCTCACCCAGCCGGAACTGTTGTCGATCTGGGAACGCGGCGAGGGAGCGCGCACGACGCGGCGCGCCCTCGCCCTCCTCGGCGGCACAGATTCCACGGACGATGCGGCGTCGATGCCGGTCGGACGGCGCGATGCGTCGCTGCTCGACCTGCGCGTCGCCCTCTTCGGCTCGACGTTCGCCGCGCGCACGAGCTGTCCCGCCTGCGCGGAAGAGATCGAGCTGACGTTCGACGCCGGCGAAGTGCGCCGCGGCGTGCCGGAGCACGAGGTGCTCGAAGTGCACGTCGACGATCAGAAGATCGGCGTGCGCTTGCCTTCGACCGCGGATCTCGCGGCCATCGAATCGTGCGAAAGCGTCGAGCAGGCGCGCCGGCAACTGCTCGCGCGCTGCCTCGATCGCGATCCCGCGACGCTCGCGCCCCACGTGCTCGCGGCGATCGTCGATGCGATGGCCGAATCCGATCCGCAGGCCGATGTGTCGCTCGAGCTCACGTGCCCCGAGTGCAGTCAGGCATGGCGCGAGCCGTTCGACATCGTGACGTTTCTCTGGAGCGAGCTCGCCACGTGGGCGCGGCATCTCCTCGCCGACGTGCACCTGCTCGCGAGCGCCTACGCCTGGAGCGAGTCCGAGATCCTGCGCATGACGCCCGTCCGGCGCAACGCCTACCTCGAGATGCTGCGATGACCGACTTTCTGACGAATCTCGCCGCGCGCACGCTCGCGCAACCGACGCTGCGGCCAAGAACGCGCATGCGGTTCGAGCCGGTGGAGGGGGACGTGGCGATGGAAGCGGAGTACCCCTCCCCCCGACCTTCTCTGCGCGACCGCGGGGAGAGGGTGGCCGAAGGGCCGGCCAGGGATCCCGAGGAGCGGCACACCGTCATGCCGCCTCCACTCGCGCGCCTCGTCACGCAGACGATTTCCTCGGCCCCCGAGGTCGTGACCGAGACGCACGAAGTGCCCGTGACGAACACGGTTCTCGTTCCTCGCGAACGCAGCGTGACGATCACGAAGGAAAAACGGATCGTCATTCCACAGGATCGGACCCGCGTCGTGCCGATCCCCTCGCGTGCGGCGATCGAAGGACGTGCGGAAACTACGCGCGCCGTCGAAGCCGCGCCGCACGAACGAGACGAAGCGGCGGCGGGGACGCAGCCGCATCAGCCGGCGGAGACGCCGGCGTTCCGCGAGCGCACGCGCAACGTGCAGAACACGCGCACCATCGACCGGACGGAGCACACGCGCGAACGCCTCACCCGCACGCTCACGCGCGAAACACACGCGCAGGCAGAACCCGGCTCCGAGCCCGCCATCCACGTCTCCATCGGCCGCGTCGAAGTGCGCGCCACCGCGCCGCCCGCCGCAACGCCGAAAACGCCCGCACAGAAACCGATGTCCATCGACGACTACGTCGCGCAACGCGAGAGGAAGGAGCGGCGATGAGCACCGACCTCGCCATCACGGCCGTCACCGCCACGCTGCGCCAGCTCCTCGACGAAGAAATCGCCGATCAGTGGGGCGCCACGGTCCTCGGCGACGAGCTGAAAAAAGAATTCGTCGTCACGCACCTCCTCCCCCACAAAGTGCGCGACCTCCAGGCGGCGAAGAACGTCGTCAACCTCTTCCTCTACCGCACCGAGATGAACGCGGCGTGGCGCAACATGCCGCTGCCGTCGCAGGTCAAACCGGGCGAGAGCGGCGCGCCGCCGCTGGCCCTCAACCTCGACTACCTCATCACCGCCTACGGCGAAGACGAGCGCGAGGAAGCCGCCCACTACTTTCTCGGCCAGGCCATGCGCGTGCTGCACGACCACGCCGTCATCCCGCGCGCGAAGTTCAACGAAGTCCTCCCCAAGGCGCTCGTGCACCGGCAGATCGAACAGGTCACGATCACGCCGCGGCCGCTCACCGTCGAAGACCTCTCCAGGCTCTGGGCGATGTTCCAGACGCAGTTCCGCATCAGCGCTGCTTACGTCGTCACGGTGGTCCTGATCGACAGTCGTACGGCCACGAAGAGCGCGCCGCCCGTGCTCAAGCGCGGCCCCGACGACAGCGGCATCACCGCGCTCGCGAGCGCGCCGCCGGTGCTCGACTCCGCGCGCGCCGAATCCGGCTTCGCCGCCGTGCGCCTCGGCGAATCGCTCGTCCTGACCGGCGAGCGTCTCGACGGCGGCGGCCTCTCCGCCCTGCTGCGCCACCCATCGTTTTCTGCGCCGGAAGAGCTGCCCGTCGTCGCGGTCGATGCGACGCACGTCAAAGTCGCCATCCCGAACGCCGCCGCCGACTGGCCCGCGGGCCTCTACTCGATCTCGCTCCTCGTCACGCGTCCCGGCATGGCGAAGTGGACGACGAACGAAGTCGCGTTCGGACTCGCACCGCAGATCACGCGCTCTCCCGCCACGCATGCGAACGACGGCAGTCCGTTCGAAGTCACGCTCACGGTCACGCCGGAGATCCGCGAGACACAGCACACGATCGTGCTCTACGGCGCGGACCAGATCACGCCGACATCGATCACCGCGACCGAGATCAAATTCGACGCGCCGCCCGTCGAGGGCAAACACCTCGTGCGCCTGCGCGTCGACGGCGTCGACTCGATCCCCATCGCGAAAGACGCGAACGGCATCCTGCAGTTCCAGACCCACCAGATCCTCGAGGTGACGCCATGACCGTCCCCGCCGATCTCGCGACGTGGCATCAGACGAACGACGCGTATCTCGCCGCGGCGGTCGAGTGGCTGCGGTTGCTCCTCACGCATCGCGCGCCGTCGCCCGCCCCGGAACCGGTGCTGATGCCGAACGACCAGCGCGCGACGCCGCGTCCCGACACACCGCCCGAGGAGCAGAGCGCGTGGTGGAGCTTCCGCAGATCGCCGGTGAATCCCACACCCGCGCCTCCACCGACACGACCCGCGCTGCCGGCGGTTCCCCTCGTCACCGCCGAAGACGTGCGCCTCGCCGCGGAGCGCGTGCGTGCGGCCGAAAGCGTCGATCCCGCACCGGCGATGATCCTCCTCGCACGGCGCACCGGTCTCACGAACTTCGAGCGCGATCTCCTGCTCCTCGCCGTGGCCATGGAGCTCGACACGCGCATCGCCGCACTCTGCGCACGCGCGCAGGATGACGGTGGCCGTCCCTTCCCCACGTTCGCTCTCGCCGTCTCCCTCTTCGAAGACGCGAGCTGGGACGCGCTCTCCCCCGACCGTCCGCTGCGCTACTGGCGCCTGCTGGAGATGACGCAGCAGGGCACGCAGCCATTGACGATGGCCGCCTTGCGCGCGGACGAGCGCATCGTCAATTACGTCAAAGGTCTGTCGCACCTCGACGAGCGCATCGCTCCCTTCGTGACGATCCTCGGCAATGCCGTGCGTGAAAGCGAGCTCCCGCATTCGCAGCGCGCGATCGTCGACGCGATGGTGCGCGCCCTCGAGCGCGACCAGCCGCATTTGCGTCCGCTGCAACTCCTCGGACGCGATCCCGAAAGCAAGCAGCTCGTCGCGCGCGCCGCCGCCCATCGCCTCGGCCTCACGCCGTATCGCGTCGCCGGCGACATGCTCCCCTCGCCTGCCACCGAGCTCGAAACGCTCGCGCGTCTCTGGCAGCGCGAAACGCTGCTGCTCCCGCTCGCGCTTTACATCGACGCCAAAGACATCGACCGCAACGCCGAAGCGCACGCGTCGCCGCTCAAACGCTTCCTCGCCCGCGCGGGCGGTGTGACGTTCGTCGAAGCGCGCGAGACGTGGCCGGTGCCGCAGGGCTCGCACGCGTTCGACGTCGAGAAACCGACGTCCGCCGAACAGCGTGCGATGTGGCAATCGGCCCTCGGCGACGAGCACGCGGACGAAGCGGCGCGGCTCGCAGGCCAGTTCCATCTCAGCGTCGACGCCATCCGCCGCATCGCCGCCGACGCGCGGGACGACGACGCCGAATCGCCGCTGCTGACGCGCCTCTGGAAACACGCCGGCATGCGGACGCGCATGCACATCGACGCGCTTGCGCAGCGCATCGACGCCAAAGCGACGTGGGACGATCTCGTCCTCCCCGAGACCGAGAAGAACCTCCTCCAGCAGATCGCCGCGCACGTCGCGGGACGCAGCCGCGTGTACGACGAATGGGGCTTCCGCAACCGCATGAACCGCGGCTTCGGCATCAGCGCGCTGTTCGCGGGCGAGAGCGGCACCGGCAAGACCATGGCCGCGGAAGTGATCGCGAACACGCTCGGCCTCGCCCTGCATCGCATCGACCTCTCAGCCGTCGTCAGCAAGTGGGTCGGCGAAACGGAGAAGAACCTGCAGCAGCTCTTCAACGCCGCCGACGACTCGAACGGCATCCTCTTTTTCGACGAAGCCGACGCGCTCTTCGGCAAACGCACGCAGGTGCAGCAGAGCCAGGACCGCTTCGCCAACATCGAGATCAACTTCCTCCTGCAGCGACTCGAGTCGTATCGCGGCCTGGCCATCCTCGCCACGAACCTGAAAGACGCGCTCGATCCCGCGTTCCTGCGCCGCCTGCGCTTCATCGTCAGCTTCCCGTTTCCGGGGCCGCAGGAACGGCATGCGATCTGGGAGCGCGCCTTTCCGCGCGAGCTGCCGGTGCGCAACCTCGATTTCGCGCGGCTGGCGAAGCTCAACGTCACCGGCGGCAGCGTGCACAACATCGCCCTCAACGCCGCCTTTCTCGCCGCCGCTCGCGGCGAGGCCGTGACGATGCCGATCGTCTTCGAAGCCGCCAAGACCGAGCTGCGCAAACTGCAGAAACCGTTCAACGAAGCGGAGTTCCGGCTGGCGGCCGTATGAACGTCCACTTGCACATCGACCGCCTGGTCCTCGACGGCATTCCGATGAGCGCCGCCGACCGCCCACGCCTCCAGGCCGCGGTCGAAGCCGAGCTCGCGCGCCTCATCGAAACGAACGGCATCACGCCGGCCCTCGCATCCGGCGTGACGCCGCAGATCACGCTCGCCAAAGACACGACCCAGCTCGGTGTGTCGATCGCGAACGCGGTTTACACCGGCATCGGAGGAGCGAAGTGAAAGCCGTCGTGCAACGCAAATGCGGTTGCGGCGGCACGTGCGGCGCGTGCAGCAACGAGAAGAAGAAGGTGCAGCGCCGCGCGCTCGGCGACACGATGCCCGGGCTACCGTCGTCGGTCACGCGCGTGCTGGGCGAGCCCGGGGCTCCGCTCGACCCGAACACGCGCACGATGATGGAGAGCCGCTTCGGCCACAGCTTCGCCGACGTGCGCGTGCACACCGACACCCATGCCGCCGCATCCGCCGCAGCGATCGACGCAGCCGCGTACACCGCGGGCACACACATCGTCTTCGGCACGCGCCGCTTCGAACCGCACACCACCGAAGGACGGCGGCTCCTCGCACACGAGCTCGCGCACGTCGTGCAGCAGCGCAACGGAACCGCGTTGCCCGAGGGAGTCGGTCCCGCGAACGACCCGCACGAACGGGAAGCGGATCGCGTCGCCGACGCGGTGGTCGCACGAGGTCCGGCATTCACGCCGCCGGCGATCGCGCCCGCAACGCGGCACGTCATCCGTCGCGAAGTCGACGAAGAACGCACGCCCGAACGGCAGCCGCTGATCGTCGAAGACTCGACCGCGCCCGCACCATCGCAGATGCGGCGCGGCGAGTTCGTGGAACAACTCGACACCGCCATCTGCGTCACCGCGGACGAAGAAATGGCCCGCCTCGGACAATCCACCCGAGGCTGTCCGCTGCTCGAGCGCTGGCGTCCGCGCATTCGCGGCATGAATGCGCGCACGCTCGAATCCGCTTTGCGCCGCTGGAGCGGCCTCCATCACGCGCGCACCGCGCGAGACTACATCCCCGCCGTCCAGCGCCGCCTCGCACGGTCGATCGCGCTGTGGGGCGCCACCGGCCGCATCATCGGTGTCGATGCCGATCTCCTCGATCTCCTCGGCGGCACCGGTCCGATCCGCATCGGCGTGGGGAGTCTGCTGCGCGGCGCAATCGGCGGCCTCTTTCGGAAGGCGCGCAACGGAGCCGCGGCGCCCTCGCATGCCGCCGTGCTCCTCGACGGAGGCACGGCGCTCGATCCACGCACCGCGTCGCGCATGGGCAGTGCGTTCGGCCGCGACTTTTCGAACGTGCGCGTCCATACCGGTGCCGAAGCGGCGGACACCGCGTCGCGCATGAGCGCACGCGCCTTCACGATCGGCGACGACATCGCGTTCGCGAACGGCGAATACCGTCCCGGCACGATCGTCGGCGACGCGCTCCTCGCCCACGAGCTCGCGCACGTCGTGCAGCAGGACGGCGCGGATCACCCCGCCACGAAATCCGCATCCGCGACCGGCGCGCTCGAACACGACGCCGACCACGCCGCCGTGCACGCCGTCGCGTCGCTATGGCCTTCGGTGCGGCAATACGCGCGCGGCCTGCGCGCGAACGCGATGCCGCGACTCAAGTCGTCGCTGCAGTTGCAGCGCTGCGCGAACCCGCCCGCGTTCACGCGCGCAAACGCCACGACCGCAACACGTACGCGCGCCGAAGCCGCGTGTCCGACGCTCGAGGCCCGGGGTGCAGCCGATGGTTTCACGCACTCGTGCTGCACGCAGAACATGCTCGACGAGATTCTCGACCTGCATCCCTATGCGATCGCGAAAGTCGACAACGCACTCGCGGCGCTGCGCCGTCTCCGCCAGCAGAATCCGCCGGCCGACCTCGTGCAGAAACTGCAGCAGCACTTCCATGTCGCGCCTTCCGATCCCGCCGTGACGGGCATCATCATGCCGTTCTACGAGCGCATGCGCGTGCGGATGACGAGCAGCACCGTCGGCTTCCGCTGTTTCGACCATTCCGACGGCGATTGTCGTGGTGCGAACGCGTTCACCAGCGGATGCGAGCGGCATGCGGCCGATCCGCGTCTGATCACGTTCTGCGGCGACTATCGTGAAGGTGCCGCGGGCCGGGCGTACATAGGCCGTGAGCAGGGTGCGGCGATCGGCACCGTCATTCACGAATACGCACACGCGACGTGCATCTACGACCCGATCGCGCCATCGACGCAAGCCGGCGATCCGCTCGGAAATCCGGAACGTCCGCCCGGACCGGCAGCCGAGATCGAGGCAGGACCGACCGAAGTGTACCGGTACGGCCGGCGGGGCGATGAGCGGAGCGACTACACCGCCCTCGGTGCCGAGCGCGCGCGCCACATGGCGGATCCCTATCGCTGGTTCGCGATGGAGGTGCCGAACGCATGATCTACCGCATCTGCGTCTTCGCCGGCGTCATCGCCGGTGTCTCGATCGCGACGCCGTTCGCGTCGCGCGTCGACCTCACGCCGCCGTTGTGGATCGCCGTTGCGGTGCTGGCGATCTGTGTCGCGCTCGCGCTCGCGGCGATCACGAAGGTGCTGTTCGCGCACGAGACCTTCTCGTTCCTGCACTACCAGATCGCCTCGATCGCGGTGACGGCGCTCGTGCTGCCGCAGGCGCTCGATCTCCTTGCTCTCGCACTGGCGATCACGCAGGCCGTCGGCCGCATCGGCTGTCTGCGGGCGGGTTGTTGTCATGGGCGGCCTTCGCGCTTCGGGATTCGCTATCGCGACGAAGTGGCGCCGCACTGGTCCGGCGCGCGCGTGCTTCCGGTGCAGGCGCTCGAGTCGATCGCACTGGTCGTGATCGCGATCGTCACCGCACGCGCGATCGGCAACGGTGCGCTGCTCGTGTACGCGCTGTCGTACGCGTGTGTGCGATTCGCGACGGAGCTGCTGCGCGGCGATCGCCGGCGCCACTTCCTCCGTTTGTCGGAAGCGCAATGGATCTGCGTCGCGACGAGTATCCACGCGGGCACGCTGTGGCTCACCGCGCTCGCTTTCGTCGTCGCGTGCATCCCGCGTCGCGATTACGACGCACTCGCGCAAGCGATTCACCGCGCGCGAAATGCCGGCGGCATTGCCGGCGCGCAGGACGTGCACATCTCGTACGGCGTATCCGAAACGGTCAAGCATTACACGCTGTCGGTGGCCGCGCGCGATGCGCGGACGATCGCACGTCTCGTGCGCGACCTCGTCCATCCCGACGCGCGCGTGACGCTCCTCCCCGGCAATCGCGGCACGTTCCATCTCCTGATCGGAGACGCGCCATGATGCTGGAGTCCGTCCTCCGCGCCTCGAGGGCCGCAACGCGCGGTCTGGCGACGCCTGCAGCATCGGCGACGTCCGCACCCACGCCGGCACCGAGCCCGATCGCGCTCGATTTCACGCGCCTCCCCGCGCGCGGACCGAATCCTGTTGCCTGCCTGCCCGCGTGCTCGCCCTTCGGCGCGACGCCGCTGAACCGCACCAGTCTCGATGGCGCGGCAGCGCGCTGGCGCGACCAGAGCATCGCCTGTCTCGAAACCTCCGGTCCCGCATCGGGCGCAACGCATCACGCGCAGATCCTCGCGAACGAGCGCACGGAGCTCACGGCCGAGGCGGAGGAATTGCGTACGGCGAGGCGCCGCCCGAGCGAGTACCGCTCGGACCTCGTCCACGTCTGCGAGCGCAAGCGCCGCGAGATCGAGCTCGAATACCAGTACAATGTGATCTTCGCCAACGACAACCCGCGTCGGCGATGGCACACGTACGACCTCGATCATGCGGATCGCGGACTCGCGGCCATTCCCCCCGAAATGACGTGGGGCAACCCGGTGGTCATGACGTTCCGGCGCGGCTCCATTCATCCGACCAGTCCCGGCGTCGGTGGCGAGACCGACGCCCGCAATCTCGCCGCCACCGGCGCCGCGTCGATCGAGATCTTCGACGCCGGGTTGGCTCCCGGCCGCTTCGGCTGGGCCGCGGCCGTCGGTCCGGAGCGCCCGCTGCACACGTTCCGTCACGAGGTCGGACATGTCATTGAGGAGCAGATTCCACGGGCCGCGCGCAACGAGCTGTGGAGCACGCTCATGGACTGGCGCGAGTTCCCCTGGGCGTGGATCAGCGCACCGAATGCGCCGGGCACGCCGTCCGAATGGATCGAGCGCCGCAATGAAGTCAAGAGGTTGACCGGTCTTTCGGACGACGCAGCGTACGACGCATGGCTCGCCGCGCTGACCGAAGGCGTACTGGTCGACGTGAATGGCCGTCCGTGGGCGCGCCAGACGCACAGCAGCAGCCCCTTCCTCATCACGTGGCGCAACGGCGCGATCCCGCGCATCCGCGAGTTCCAGTACGCGCGCACGGGGCAGCAGGATTACTTCGCGGAAGTCTATACGTACGCCGTCTCGCAGCCGGATTGGCTGCACGACGTGCTGCCGCCCGACCAGATCATCTGGTTCAAGCGCAACGTCTTCCACGTTCCCGCCACCGAGACGGAGTGGGCGACGCAGCTCGCGACGACGCGACCGGTCTCGCCCGCCGCATTCGCGCGCCTGATGCGCACGTTCACGTGGACCCAGGCTCAACCTGTCATCCGCGCCGCAATGCTGGAGCACGTCGCGTGAAACGTTTCCGCCATCCGCTGCACTACTGAAAGGAAATCGGCCGTCATGCCTGCGCCTACACCCGTTTCTCCGCAGACTCTCAAAGGCGGCATCGTGCTGCTCGATCCGCTCACCTCCGCGGTGCGGCGCGTGATCGTGCTGCAGTACAACCCCGACACACTCACGC
>DASPHZ010000065.1:0-108039 GCA_035629395.1 Thermoanaerobaculia bacterium | reverse complement strand
GGCGATGGTGATGCCGTAGACGCTCAGCGAGGCGAGCGCGAACACCACCAGGATTCCGGCGCTGACGTCGGCGATGATCGGATTGAAGAAGCGGCCGCCTTCGAAGAGCGTGCGGCCGAAGAGGTGCATCTCCGGGATCGTGAAGGAGCGGCCCCACGGCACGACCGCGATGGTCGTGAGCGCCGGGAGCAGGCCGATCGTCGGCGCGAGCGTGTACAACCACTTGTGCGCCTGCGCCGGGATGATGTCTTCCTTCATGATGAATTTCAGCGCGTCGGCGAACGACTGCAGAAGTCCGAGCGGCCCGACGCGATTCGGGCCGGGGCGGTCCTGAATGAGCGCGCTGCCGCGGCGCTCGACCCACACCATGATCGGCGTGACGTTGAGCCAGATGCCGAGGACCACGGCGATCTTGAGGGCGGAGAGGAGGACGTCGGTGAGATCGAAGGCCATTTACGCCGAGACCTCCGCAAGCTGGCCGACCACGCGGGCGATGCGCTGCAACGCCTCGAGATCGCTCACGGCCTGACCCTTCGGCGGATAGGCCTGATGGATCTGCTGGACTCTGCCCTGCAGATTCGTGAACGTCCCTTCCTTCTCCGGAAGGATCGAGCCGGGGATGACGACGTCCGCGACCTCGGTCAATGGATGATTGGCGTCCCAGGAATGGACGATGAGGAACTTCGCCTTGCGCAGGTTCGCCACGACCGCGGGATCGTTCGCGCGCTCGCTGAACTTCGCGTCGAGGATGTAGAGAACGTCGACGCCGTCCGCGCCTTGGGTGAGCAGATCTTCGATCGACGCGTTGCCTACGACCGCCTGCACGCCGCGGAAGTTCGGTCCGGCCTGATCGCCGACGATCCATTCGGTGCGCGACTTCATCTTGATCGGACCGATCGGATCGACCATCACGCCGACGGTGGCGTTGACGCTGTCGAACACGGACTTTGCGGCGGCGGCTTCTTCGTTCGTCATCTGCGCCGAGGCGATGGCGGCGACTTTGGTCGCGCCGCGGAAAGCCTTCTCGATCGCTTCGAGCGCTTCTTCCCACGTGGAGATGGCGAGGTAATCGTCTTCGGTGCGCACCTTCGGCACGACCACGCGATCGGTTTCGTACTGCTCGTACGAGAAGCGTCCGTAGTCGCACAGCCAGTGGTCGTTCACCTCGGGGTTGACGCGCGGGCGGTAGCGGAAGACTTGCCCGTTGCGATGGCCGATGAAGAGATTGCAGCCGACGTCGCAGCCGTTGCAGACGGACTCGGTCGAGTCGAGATTCCACACGCGCGACTCGAAGCGGAACTCGCGCGGCGTGAGTGCGCCGGTGGGGCAGATGTCGGTGACGTTCGCGCTCATCCAGTTGTCGAGCGGCACGCCGGGGAACACGCCGACCTCGGTCGAGGCGCCGCGCTTGAAGAACGCGAGCTCGCTCGTGCCGGTGATCTCCGCGGTGAAGCGGATGCAGCGCGTGCAGTGGATGCAGCGGTTCATGTTCTGGATCACGTGCGGGCCGATGGCCGTGCGATCCATGCCCGGATAGGTGCGTTTGAACTCACCGTAGCGCGACGTGACCGAGCCGTAGTTGAAGGAGTAATCCTGCAGCGGACACTCGCCGGCCTTGTCGCAGATCGGACAGTCCAGCGGGTGGTTGATGAGGAGGAACTCCATCTGCCCTTTGCGGGCCTTGTCGACTTTGTCGTTCCAGACGTGGATCTTCATCCCGTCCTTGACCGGTGTGGCGCAGCCGGCCTGCAGCTTCGGCATCCCTTCGACCTCGACGAGGCACATGCGGCACTGGCCGACGATGCTGAGGGAGGGGTGATAGCAGAAGTGCGGGACGTGGACGTCCGCGGCCTTGGCGGCCTCGATGACGTTGATTCCGTCCTGGACTTCGACTTCGGTTCCGTCGATGGTGACTTTGGCCATAGGTGTTGTGTCGATGCAGATGTAACGCCTGGTGAGGGCGGGGCAGTGGGCGAGCGAGTTTCCATCGCGTGTAAACGCGTGAAAACTTTCACAAGGGCGAGAGGATAATGATTGAATCCTGAGGCGTCAACGAAAGGTTGAACCGCGGAAGGATCGAGCGGGAAAGGATGTTGGGCGAACCGTGAAGAAAGACATCGTCATTGCACTCGTAGCCGTCGTCATCGTCGTGGCCATCGCGTTCGGACTGGCGGCACTCCGCCCCAATCTGCCCGCCACGGCCTCGAAGCCATTCACCGGCAAAAGCGCCGATGCGGGCTCCGGCGAGCCCGGCGCCGACGACAAGGTGGTCATGCGCGTGAACGGGCAGCCGGTCACCGAGCGCGAGTTCGCGCTCATGATGCAGAGCGCACCGGAGCAGGCGCGTCCGTTTTACGCGTCTCCCGAGGGACGGCGCGCGATCGCGGACGAGATCGCGAAAGTGAAGATCCTCGAAGCGGAAGCGGCGAAGATGGGGCTCAGTGAAGATCCCGAGATCCGCACGCAGCTCTCGATGATGCGCGCGCAGCTCATGGCCGGCAAGGCGCTCGAGAAGCTCGCCGACCAGAAGAGCGAGGAGAAGATCCGCGCGGCCTACGAGAAGGAAAAGACCGGCACGATGTCGCTGCGCCACGTCGTCGTCGCGTATCAGGGTGGACAGATGCCCGCGCGCGGCGGAGCGCAGGCGCTGGCCCCCGAGGCGGCGATGCAGAAGGCGAACGGCATCGCGACGCGGCTTCGCGGCGGTGAGGACTTTGCGCAGATCGCGCGTGCGGAGTCGGATGACGAGCGCACCGCGCCCAACGGCGGCATGCTCGGACCGTTTCAGGCCAACCAGCTTCCGCCGGAGATCGCGTCGGTCGTGACCAAGCTCCAGCCGGGGCAGATCAGCGCGCCGGTGAAGACCGAGATCGGCATGCACATCTTCAGGGTGGAGCAGCCGACGCTCGAGGATCTCCGCCCGATGCTCTCGCAGCGCGTGCGGCAGGAATCGGCGAAGGCGGAGATCGATCGTCTGCACAAGAGCGCGAAGATCGACCTCGATCCGCAGTTCTTCCCGCCGGCGCCGCAGACTCCGGGGGAGCCCGCGGCGGGGGCTCCGAAATCGGGGGGTTAAGGCGTACACTACCGCCACCCCTTCATGAGCGGCCGAACCATCCTGGTCGTTGAAGACAACGACATGAACATGCAGCTCGTCGAGTTCCTGCTCGAAGAGGGCGGCTATCGGATCGTGAAGGCCACGAGCGGGGAGGAGGCGCTGGCGATCACGCGCAACGGCGCGGAGACCTCGCCGGACCTCATCCTCATGGACATTCATCTTCCCGGCATGGACGGCCTCTCGGTCGTCCGTGCCATGAAGGAAGACGCGCGCACCTCGCGCATCCCCATCCTCGCCCTCACCGCCCACGCCATGCGCGGCGACAAAGACCGCTTCCTCGAAGCCGGCTGCGACGGCTACATCTCGAAGCCGATCGACGTGAAGACGTTTATTGCGTCGATTGAGCGGTACCTCGCTAATTAGCTGTTGAGCGATTGAGCTGTTGAGGAGGCGGTGGCCGCGGGTCGCGAGCATCACGGACCCGACATGCGGCACCTCGGCCCCACAGCGCAATTCCCGCCATACCTTCGCGCACGCGCCACCCATTGCCCCGCCCATTGCCCCCGTCCTCCTCAACGGCTCAACGGCTCAACGGCTCACGCTCCCCCTCCTCAGCTACAATCCGCCCCCCTATGCGCATGCTCGTCCTGGGCGCCGGCCGTATGGGTCTCGGCGCGGTTCACGATCTCGTTTCGCAATCCGACGTCACCGAAGTCACCGTCGCGGACTTTGAGCTTTCGAAAGCCGAGGACATCGCCCGGCGCTATTCGGCGAAAGCGCGGGCGGCGCAGATCGACTGCAACGATCACGCGGCCGTCGTCGCGCTGATGACCGGGCACGCGTCGACGATCAGTTGCGTCAACTACTGGCTCAACGAGAAGCTTGCCCGCGCCGCCATCGAAGCCGGCTCCCACTTCTGCGACCTCGGCGGGAACAACGACGTCGTCGACGCGGAGCTCGCCCTCAACGACGAAGCCGTGGCCAAAGGACTGAACGTCATTCCCGATTGCGGACTCGCTCCGGGCATGGTGGCCGTGCTCGCCGCGCATGGCGCGCTGCAGTTCGAAACGCTCGACGCGATTCACATCCGCGTCGGCGGTCTGCCGCAGACGCCGAAGCCGCCGCTCGACTATCAGATGGTCTTCTCCGTCGAAGGCCTCATCAACGAATACATCGAGCCCGCGCGCGTGATCCGCGACGGCAAGGTCGCGATCGTCGAGTCGATGACCGAGCTCGAGACGCTGCACTTCCCCGAGCCGTTCGCAACGATGGAGGCGTTCCAGACCTCCGGCGGGACCTCCACGCTCGTCGAAACGTTCCTCGGCAAAGTGCAGGACCTCGACTACAAAACCATCCGCTACCCCGGCCACTGCGCGAAGTTCAAGACGATGATCGACCTCGGACTCTGCAGCTCCGAGCCGATGACCGTCGACAACGTCCCGGTCAAGCCGCGCCGCGTCCTCGGCGATCTGCTGGTGAAAAATCTTCCGCACGACGAGCCCGACGTCGTGCTGGTGCGCGTCGAGTTCAGTGGGCGAGGGAAGCGGTTGCGCTACGACGTCATCGACCGCTCCGATCCGGAGACCGGCCTCTCCGCGATGATGCGCACGACCGCCTTCCCGGCTTCGATCGTGGCGCTGATGATGGCGCGCGGCCAGACCACCGCGAGAGGCGCGCTGCCGCAGGAGCGCTGCATCCCGCCGCAGCTCTTCATGGACGAGCTGGCGAAGCGCAACATCGACGTGCAGATCTCACACGCCTAACTTCGAGCGCACGGCGTCGCGATAAACGCGTCCCACCGGCACGAGCGTGTCGTCCTTCATCACCAGGGAAGACGCGCGCACGCCGCGCACGCGGCCGAGGTTGGCGATGTAGGAACGATGCACGCGCAGGAACTGCGGCGGCAGCAGCGCCTCGAGCGCGCTGAGCGTCTTCTCGTGCAAATGCACCGTGCCGTCGCCGAGGTGCAGCTCCGAGTAGTCGTCGGCGCCTTTCACATAAAGAATGTTGTTCACCGCGACGCTGCGCAGCTCGCGCCCTTTGCGCACGACGATCGTCGTCGCGCGGCGCTGCGGCTCGCGCCTGGCCGTGCGTTCCATCGCCAGCCGCAGCCGCTCCTCGCTCCACGGCTTGGCCACAAAGTCGGTGACGCCGTACTCGAACGCACGCAACGCCTGCTCGTGATGCGCGGAGACGACCACGGTCTGGAACGGCGACGCGGCCGCTTCTTCGAGCAAGGCGAACCCGTCGCGGCCGTTGAGATTGAGATCGAGAAACAGCACGTCGATCGGACGCGAGCGAATGAGTGCGATGGCCGCTTCGAACGTCGAGGCCACGGCCACGTCGGTTGCGCCGGAGATCGCGCGCACCATGCGCTCGAGCCTTCGCGCGACGATCGCTTCGTCCTCGACGATGGCGATCCTCACGCCGGCACCTCGATCTCGGCGCGCCACAGCTCTCCGAACGGCCCCTGGCGGAACGACCACGCGTTCCCCCACGCCTCGCGCAATCGCGCCTCGATGTACTTCGTGCCCTCGCCGCGTGCCCCTCGCCCTTTACCCCGCGTGCTGTCGAACGTGTACCGCGTGCGGCCACCCTCGGTGTGCGCCGTCAACTTCATCACCACGCGTTCTCCCTCGCCGTGGGTGATCGCGTTCTCGACCAGCGTGTGAAAGATCGCCGGCGGCACGAGTCGCGAGCCGTCGACGCCTTCCACTTCCAGCGCGTACTCGACGTCGCGGCGCAGGCTCATGTTCGCGAGATGGCTGCGGCAGAGGCGCAGCTCGTCGTCCGCGGTGACGAACGTGCGCGTCGACATCTCGCCCAGCATCCGCAGTTCTTCCGACAGCGACTCGATCATCCGCACCGCCGTCTTCGGCTCCTGCTCGATCCACTCGGAGAGCGCCGTCAGCGTGTTCATCAGAAAGTGCGGCTGCATGTGCCGGCGCACGATCTCGAGTTGCAGGCGTGCCTTCTCCTGCTGTTCGCGCCGCACTTCGAGCGCGTGCGAGCAGAGGAGGCAGAGGAAGAGAAAGTTCAACGCGAAGTAGAGGAGGTTGTCGACCCACGACCATGGATTCAGCAGGAGCGCGACGAGCGCGACGCCCGTTCCGATCAGCGCCAGCACGCTGCCGTGCATGCGCCGTGTTGCCGCAAAGACCGCCCACGCCACGGCCACGCTGCCGCAGAACAGGAAGATGTACAGCGACTTCTGATCCCAGCCCGCCGGCACCCACGGCAGCACCGCCGCGATGATCGCGGTGGCGAGCATCGCCGCGCGTCCGCTGCGATGCGGGAAGCGCGTGACGAGCAACGCCACGAGCTGCACTCCGATGAGCCACGACAGTACGACCACCGCGCGCATCCGCACGATGTGCCAGTCGTATGTGTAGCCGAACAGCGAGCGCCACGCTTCCGCGAGCAGCAACGCCGCCGCGGCGAGACACAACGTGCCGAGGAGCAGGAAGGATCGATCGCGGCGCGTGAGCCAGAACAGCGCAAACGCGAACACGCCCGTCAGGACGATGCCGCTCATCGCGATCATCGCGAAATGCGCGCTCCACGTGCGCGTCTCGAGCATCGAGTCGTAATCGGTGACGAGCACGCCCCAGTAACCGTGCACCGGCGAGAAGCCGCGATGAAACGCGGACATCCGCACGACCACCGAATGGGTTCGCGGCGTGGCGAGGTGATCGGGGATCTGGTAGTGCGACTCGATGGGACCGGGAGTCTCGCCTTCCTTCGTGCGCGCGACGACTCCGCCGCGGCCGAGGAGGATGCCGTCCCAGTACAACTCGTGGGAGGCCATGCCGCCGAAGTAGATCGCGACCGGCCGTCCGGGCACGCGGCGCAGGTTCGTGAGATCGACGTTCGTGCGGATCCACACCTCGTCGTTCACCTGCGGAATCTCCGACAGCGACGCGATCCGCTGCCATGGTCCTTCCGGCCCGACGCGCATCTCGTAGCCGTCGGCCCAGATGTAACTGAGCGCGGCGAGGATGGTGGCCAGGAGTGTCATGACGTCACGGTAGCAGCGGTCCGGCGTCGTTCACCGACGTCGGCCGTCGTTGGCCGACGTGGATGAAGCCCGCGGCCGATCGCTGCGTACCTTGCCGCGGAGGAAATGATCATGCGATGGACATTACGGATTGCCCTGCTCGTAGTTGCCGCACTCCCGCTCTTTGCCGCGCCCGCGAAATTCGAACCGTACGTTTTCAAGGCGCAGGACGGCCAGACGCTCGACGCGGAGCTCGGCTCGTTCAGCGTCCCGGAAAACCGGACGAAGCCGAATTCGCGACAGCTCACGCTGCGCTTCGTGCGTTTCAAGTCGACGTCCGCGAAACCGGGACATCCGATCGTCTATCTCGCCGGCGGTCCGGGTGGCTCGGGCATCGGCGCGCTGACGACCGGACGGTTCGCCATTGCGATGGCGCTGCGCGAATTCGGCGACGTGATCGCGTACGACCAGCGCGGCATCAATCGCTCGGAGCCGGATACGCGGTGCACCGAGGAGTACATGGTTGCGCCGGGAGCGCCGCTGGAGCGGGCGAGCTTCGGTGCGGCGATCGCGGATGCGGTGCGGCGTTGTGCCTCACGACTTTCGACCGTCGACACGACCGCGCTGAACACGCGTGAAGGCGCCGCCGATCTGAACGATCTCCGCCAGGCTCTCGGCGCACAGAAACTCATCCTGTGGGGCATCAGCTACGGCACGCATCTCTCGATTGCGACGCTGCGGTATCACCCCGAGGCGATCGATCGCGTGATCCTCGCGGGCATCGAAGGTCCTGACGACACGTACAAGCTTCCGTCGGATCAGCAGACGCTGCTCGAAGAGATCGCCCGTCTTGCGCCGAACCGTGATCTGCTCGCGTCGATCAACAAACTGCTGCGCGAGCTCGAGGCGCGGCCGAAGACCGTGACGCTCACCGATCCGCTGAATGGCGCGTCGGCGGATTTCGTCTTCGGCAAGCTCGATCTGCAGCGCGTGCTTGCGGACATGCTCGTCGGTCCGGACACGTTCGGCGCGATGCCTGATCTCATCGCCCGGCTCGAGCAGGGCGATTGGACCGCCCTCGGCCTCGCCGCGGGTCGCGGACGCTTCGGCACCGCACCGTCCTTGATGTCGATCGCCATGGACTGCGCCTCCGGCATCAGCGCCGCGCGCACACAGCGCATTGCTGCCGAAGCGAAGACCACGCTCCTCGGCGACGCGATCAACCTGCCGTTTCCCGAAGTCTGCGCGGGCCTGAAGTTCTCGGAAGCGGACGACGCCTTCCGCGGACCGCTCAACTCGAACGTGCCCGCGCTGCTGATCAGCGGAACGCTCGACGGCCGTACGCGTCCGCGTCAAGCCGAAGAACTGCGCATGACGATGCCGAACGCGCAACACCTCGTGATCGTCGGCGCGGGCCACAGCGACCCGCTGTTTCTCTCCTCGCCGAAAATCCTCGACGCAATGAAGACCTTCCTGCGCGGCGAGACGATACGTGAGCGCTACATCGAGCTCCCGCCCAGGGGGCAAGGCTGAAGGCGGAAGGATGAAGGAGGACGCGGACCGTGATCTGCCTCCTTCTCGCCCGATCGGTACGGAGCAGGGATGAGGGATGAGGGATAGGCCGTGCCGCTCGCGGATGGCTCCGCCTTCATCCTTCCGCCTTCCTCCTTGCTCCTCGGCCACCCCACTCGCGTACGCACGGCGCTCGCGAGCACGCGCATCCCTCCGCCCTCATCCCTCATCCCTGCTCCCGGAGCCCCATCGCATCCCGCACGGCTCTCGCGAGCATCGTTCATCTCTCATCTCTCATCGTTCATCTCTCGTTCTCATCTCTCCGCCCTCATCTCTCCTCTCTCATCTCTCCTCTCTCATCTCTCCGCTTCCCTCTGATACACTCCCGCCGTCCGTATGAACATCATCAAGAATCGGGTCAATGACGTCACCGTGCTCGACATCCAGGGCGTGATCAAGCTGGGCGAAAGCGCGCGGGAGTTCTCCAGCTACCTGGAAAAAGTCCTCAACGATGAGACCGGTCCGGTGATGATCAATTTCGAAGCGATCAACTACATGGACTCGACCGGCCTCGGCGAGTTGATCGGCTATCTGCAGAAGTTCGAGGACAAGCAGCGCAAGATGGCGCTCGTCAAGCCGTCGCACCGCATCCTGGCCCTCCTCAAGATCACCAAGCTCGACACCGTCTTCAAGATCTTCGACTCGCGCGACAGCGCGATGACGTATCTCACCGAGAGCGTCGCGTAGCCGGCCATTTCGGCCGCGTTGTTGCTAGTGTCCCGTTGCTGGTCGCCCGGGCCGTTTCGCGCGGGCGACACCGCACGAGCCACCAGCAACTAGCCACCAGCAACTCCATCTATTACTATCCCCGCGCTTCTGCCGTGACAGCACTATGACCAACAGCTACATCCCCATTCTGATCATGATGTTCGTCGCCGCCGCTCTCGGCGCGATCTTTCTCGGGCTGAACTGGCTGCTCGGGCAGCACCAGCGCAATCCGTCCAAGCTCGCCCCGTACGAGTCCGGCGTGCCGCTGCTCGACGATCAGCGCAAACGCGTCAACGTCCGCTTCTATCAGATCGCGATGCTGTTCATCCTGTTCGACATCGAAGCGGCGTTCCTCTATCCCTGGGCCGTCATCTACCGCGACGCCACGCGTACGCCGGGCGGCCTCTCCTGGTTCATCTTCGGCGAGATGCTCGTCTTCATCCTTCTCCTGGCCGTGGGCTACGTCTACTGCTGGAAGAAGAAAGCCTTCGACTGGAAGTAGAAATGGCCGATCTCCACCCCGATAACCCCTACGCAAAAGAGCGGTTCCCCGAGCCCGGGAAAACCGTCGAGTTCCCTGAAGAAGTCAAAAAGCGCTTCGACCAGGCTCTCACGCGCTACCCGACCAAAGAGGCCGCCCTCCTGCCGACGCTCCACCTCGTGCAGGAAACGTGGGGGTGGATCTCCCCCGAGGCGGTGCATTACGTGAGTGGACTTCTGGACCTCTCGCCGGCGACCGTGTTCGGCGTCGTGTCGTTCTACGACATGTACAACCAGAAGCCGGTCGGCAAGTACCAGCTCCGCGTCTGCACGAACCTGAGCTGCATGGTCTCGAACGCGTACGACATCTTCGAGCACCTGTGCGACAAGCTGAACGTGAAGCCGCACGAAAACACCAAGGACGGCCTCTACACCGTCGTCGAGGTCGAGTGCCTCGGCTCGTGCGGCACTGCCCCCGTCGTCCAGGTCAACAACGACTACCACGAGAGCATGAGCGTCGAGAAGATGGACGATCTGCTGACGAGGCTGCGGTAATGCCCACCGAACCGATCCGCGTACTGACCGCGAACGTCGACAAACCGAACTCCACCTCCATCGAGACCTACCTCGCGGGCGGCGGCTACGAGTCCGCGCGCAAAGCGCTGGCGATGAAGTGGGAAGACGTCATCCAGCTCGTCAAAGACTCCGAGCTCCGCGGACGCGGCGGCGCAGGCTTCCCGACCGGCATGAAGTGGTCGTTCGTGCCGCGCAACGCACCGCGTCCGACGTACCTCCTCTGCAACGCCGACGAGGCCGAGCCGGGAACGTTCAAAGACCGCGTCATCATCGAAAAAGATCCCCATCAGCTCATCGAGGGGATGATCATCGCCGGCTATGCGATCGGCTCCAATCCGATGGCGTACATCTACATCCGCGGCGAGTTCCACTACGGCTCCACCGTCCTCGTCAAAGCCATCGAAGAAGCGCGCGCCAAAGGCTTCCTCGGCAAGAACCTCTTCGGCAGCGGCTTCGACTTCGACATCACCGTCCACCGCGGTGCGGGTGCGTACATCTGCGGCGAGGAGACGGGCCTCATCGAGTCGGTCGAAGGCCATCGCGGCCAGCCGCGCGTCAAGCCGCCGTTCCCGGCAGTGGTCGGCGTGTTCGGCGGGCCGACGGTCGTCCAGAACGTCGAGACGCTCGCGTGTGTCCCGCACATCGTCAGGAATGGTGCGGACTGGTTCAAGTCCTTCGGCGCGCCGAAGAACACGGGTCCGAAGCTGTACTGCGTTTCCGGCCGCGTGAAGAAGCCGGGCGTGTACGAGTTCCCGATGGGCATGAACCTCAAAGAGCTCATCTACGATCACTGCGGCGGCATCATCGGCGACAAGAAGCTGAAGGCCGTGATCCCCGGCGGCGCCTCGGCGCCGATGCTTCTCCCGGATGAAATCGATCTCTCACTCAACTTCGATGCGGTGATGAAGGCCGGCTCGATGCTCGGTTCCGCGGGCATCATCGTCCTCGACGAGACCGTCTGCATCGTCGACGCCGTATGGCGTCTCGCGAAGTTCTTCGCCCACGAGTCGTGCGGCCAGTGCACCCCGTGCCGCGAAGGGACGAACTGGATGGAGTCGATCCTTCTGCGTCTCGAGAAAGGGGAGGGGCGTCAGCAGGACGCCGATCTCCTCCTCGACATGGCCGACAACATCGGCGGCAAGTCCCTTTGCGCCCTCGGCGACGCCGCCATCGGCCCGGTGATCTCGTCGGTGAAAAAGTTCCGCGACGAGTACCTCCACCACGTCACCCACAAGAGCTGCCTCCCCGCCACGAAGCGCTACCGCCGCCTCGACATGCCGGTCGGCGCGCACTAGGCGAACAGTTCGGCGAGCGGCAACCGCCATCCCGGAACGACGTCTTCGATCTCGAGGACGTCGTTTACGCGGATCGCGCCGGATTCGCGATGAACGTGCACAGAGTGCGTGCGCGGATCGACGATGACGACCACGCGCGTACCGCCGCGAAGCCACTCGAGTGTCTTCTCCGCGATCTCGGTATCCGTGTCGTTCGGAGAAACGACTTCGATGGCCAGGTCTGGTGGGCCGTCGAAAAACTTTGGCGTGTCGACGAAGCGTTCCGCACGGACGAACGCGACATCGGCGGCGAGGACCGTATCTGGTTTGCGGGAAAGACGGAATCCTCCATCCGCGCCGTAAACCTCGCCGAGCTTCCGATCGAGAACATACGCCGTGAGCTTTGCTCCGATCCGCATTCCCATGGCCGAGTGCCGGGCTCCGGACGGTGACATCTTCCGTAACTCCCCGCGGACGAGCTCGTACCGCCAGCCATCGTCCGGCAACTGCAGGAGTTCGTCGGCTGTCGTTTCGGTCGCGACGGTCATGCCGTTATCGTACGCCTGCAAATGCGAATCCGCCACGCCACCCCCGCTGACGCTCCCGCCCTCGCCGCGCTCGCCGAGCGCACGTTCCGCGACACCTTCGGCGCGCAGAATCGCGCCGAGGATATGGACGCGCATTGCGCGCGCACGTATGGCGAGGCGCTGCAGCGCCGCGAGATCGAAGACCGCAGCGCGAGCATCCTCGTCGCCGAAGAAGACGAAACGATCGTCGCGTACGCGTACCTCAGGCACCAGCCGTCGCAATGGGGTGACGTCGAGCTCGCGCGCTTCTACGTCGACGCGCCGTATCACGGCCGCGGCATCGCGCAGCGTCTCATGCACGAAGTCGAACAACGGGTGAAAGGCCGGAAACTCTGGCTCGGCGTGTGGGAGCACAATCCGCGCGCAATTCGCTTTTACGAAAAGTGCGGCTTCACGAAAGCGGGCACGCACCCGTTTCTCGTCGGCAGCGATCTGCAGACGGATCACATCCTCACGCGCGTCATCCCGAGCACCTGACATCCGTCACTGCCGCCGTCCGCACGAGGTTGGCGAGTTCTCCCGCGACGGAGGCGCGACCTGGATGCAGTTCATCGAGATGCGCCTCACCAAGGTGAAGTGAGACGACTCGCGATCCTGACGATCCTGACGGCGTGCGCGACCGCGCCGCCGCCGGCCTCCACGCCGCCGCCACCCATCCGCCCGCAGAACGCGGCGGTGGCGGCGGGCGTGATCTGCGACGCGAGTGGCCGTCCCGTTTCGCGTGCCGCCATCTCCGCCTGGGCCGCCGATCCCGCGTGCAACGTCGTCGGCCGTCCCGAGACGGCAGTGAGCGGCGAGGACGGCAGCTACCAGATTCGCGTAGGACGCGAGGTCGGTCCGCGATTCGACGCCTGCATCGTGCTCGAAGTCCGCGGCGGCGGCGCGATGACGCGCGTGCAGCATCCCGTGCACTACGCACCCGATTCGGCGGGAGCGAACCGTGTGAGCGTCGGCATCACTCTCCCGCCCGCAACGCTGTTGACTCGTGCCGAAGCCGATCGCCTCATCGACGTCGTCCAGCGCGCATTGCGTCGCGAGCAGGAAGCCGTGAGGGAGCTCGCGCTCTACCTGAACCTGCACGAGAGCGATACGTACGCGGCCCTCGCACCGTTCATGCAGCGCGTGCGCGGCATCGAAAGCGTGGCCCTGCTCGAAGAAGGCGATCGTCAATATGTTTACGAGTTGCGCGGCGTACGCGGCACGATGCGCGTCACGATCGCGCAGGACTCGCTGACGCGGATCGATCTGCACTGAGCGGCAGTTCGCGGCGCTGAACGAAGCAGGCGCCCCGGCGAGACCTTCCGGACGCCCGACGCCCACTCCGCGCGCACGCCCTGCACCCGATTCCCGAATCCTGCGTATATAGCTCCAGGATGACGGCAATCGTGCCAGAAGCGATCGACTTTCCCGCCCCCCTCACCCGGGCCCAGGCGGGCGATCACGATGCGTTCGCGGAGATCATCGAGCAGCACGAGGACATGGTCTACAGCCTCGCGTACCACTTCTTCGGTGACCGCTCGCGCTCGGAAGAGCTCGCCCAGGACGTGTTCCTCCAGCTCTATCGCAACCTCGGCACGATCGAGTCGGACTCGCACCTGCTCTTCTGGCTGCGACAGGTCACGACCCGCCGCTGCATCGACCTTGCACGCCGCTCGCGCCTCAAAGCCGTACCGCTCGAAGACGTCGAACTGCGTGCGGTCGAAAAGCACGCCGATCCTTTGCTCGACCGCCGGCTCAAGCAACTCGTCGAAGAATTGCCCGAAGTACAGAAGGCGGTCGTCACCCTCAGGTATCAGGAAGACCTCGATCCGTCGGAGATCTGCCGGATCGTCGGAATGCCCGTGAACACGGTCAAGAGTCACCTGCATCGCGCACTGCAGTCGCTGCGCAGGAAACTGGAGAAGCACTCATGAATCTCGACAACGATCTGAAACGCGCGCTGCGCCGCGAGTCGCCGGCGCCCGGCTTCGCGGGGCGCGTGCTGGAGCGGATCGAGCGTGCGGAGGAAACGCGGCGCAAGCCAGCCTGGTGGCGCGCCGCCGCGGCCTCCGTCACCCTCGCCGCTCTCCTCGGCGGATACGCGACCCACAAAGTCGCCGAGCACCGCCGCGGCGAGCGCGCGAAAGAGCAGGTTCTCGCGGCGATGCGGATCGCCGGCGAGAAAGTCCGCATCGCCCAGGATGAAGTTCGCGCCATTGGAAGTCACGACTGAATCAGGAGAAGACCATGCGTAACTGGATCCTCGTTTTCGCTCTCACCCTCGCCGCCGCGATCCCCGCGGCCGCGCAGCCGATCAACCTCGATTTTCCCGGCCTCGCCGACCGCGCCGAAGAAGTCGTCGACATCACGCTCGACGCCTCGCTCCTGCGCGTCGCCGCCAAGTTCCTTTCCGGGAAAGACGCCGACGAGCGCGCCGTCCGCGACATGATCCACGGCCTGCGCGGCATCTACGTCCGCAGCTACGAGTTCGCCAGGGAAGGGGAGTACGACCGCGCCCTCGTCGACCGCGTCAAGACGCAGCTCGGCGCGTCATGGAAGCCGCTCGTCACCGTGCGCAGCAAGAAGAAAGAGAACGTGAACATCTACGCGAACATGCGCGGAGAGGACATCATCGGTCTCGTCATCATTTCAGCGGAGCCGCGCGAGTTCACGGTCATCAACATCGACGGGCCGGTGGACATCGAACGCCTCTCCAGCCTCGAAGGACAATTCGGCATCCCCAATCTCTCGAAAGAAGGCTCCGATGACTAAGCGCCTCGCCATCGCCGCGGTTCTCTTCTGCACCGTTGCTCTTCCCATGCGCGCCGATTTTTCGTCGCTCGCGCGAGCACTCGACCGGCATCAGGGGGTGAAGCGCGTCTGGATTCCCTTCCTCGGCCTGGCCCGCGTCGCCGTGCGCATCGTCGAGCCGGAGGGCGTGCACGATTTCCAGCTCGCGACCTTCACCGGTGCGGACAAAGTCGATGCACGCGAGCTGCAGCAGATGATGCGTACGCACGTCGGCGCCGGATTCAAGCCGCTCGTGCAGGTGTGGTCGCGCAAGTCGAACGAGTGGAGCTTCATCTACGCGAAACCTGTGGGCGACAACGTCGAGCTGATGATCCTAGCGCACGACGACGAAGACACGGTGCTGGTGCGGGTCTCAGTGAATGCCGACAAAGTCGCGGAAGAGATCGGACGTCATCCGCGGCGTGTCACGAACGTAGCGCGGCGTTGACGATTCGGAGGGGAGGCGGGGTGTAGAATGCTCGCCTCCACAACATGGCGCGCTACGAAGAACGCGACGAGTCGTACGATCTCCTCAATCATTACCTGCAGGAAATCGCCAAAACCCCGCGGCTCACGCCGGAGCGTGAGAAAGAGCTCGGCCGCCGTATCCAGGAAAACGACAAAGGCGCGCTCGAAGAACTGGTCAAAGCGAATCTGCGCTTCGTCGTCTCGTACGCGAAGCGCTATCGCAACGCTCACGTCAGCTTTCTCGACCTGATCAACGAAGGCAACATCGGTCTCATCCACGCCGCCAAAAAGTACGACCCCGACAAGAACGTCAAGTTCATCACGTACGCGGTGTGGTGGATCCGCCAGGCCATCCTGCACGCGCTGTCCGAACAGGCCGGCGCGTTCCGCCTCCCGCCGAAGCGCGCGAATCTGATGTACCGCCTCGAGAAGGCGATCGCCACGGCGATGACGGAGGGGAGTCACATCCCCACACCCGACGAGCTCGCGCAAAACCTCGGCGTGAGCGTCAAGGAAGTGCAGACGCTGCTGCAGGCGAATACGGACAATTACTCGCTCAACGCGGAACTGGACGACGAGTCGCACACCGAGCTCGCCGACGTCGTGGAGCAGACGATGATCCCGTCCGCCGAGGACGAGATGCAGACGCAGTCGCGGCGCGAAGAGCTGCTCGCCCACATGTCCGAGCTCTCTCCGAAAGAGCGCCTCGTCCTCACGCTGCGGCACGGCGTCAGCGACAACGTCCCTCGCAGCATCCGCGAGCTGGCCTCGTTCCTCAATCGCGAGGCCGCCAACGTGACCGCCGTCCTCGAAAGCGCCAAGAAGAAGGTGTGCGACAAGCTCGGCATCACCGAGAGCGAGCTCGCCGTGCTGCTGCTCTACACGAACCCGAACTCCAAAGCGTGGTTCCACTACTGGTACGAGCTCGAAGACCGCCGCGAAGACATCTCCCCCGAAATCGCGAAAGAACGCTTGCCGCACTTGCAGTCGCTGCGGCAGCACGGCCACGTGCAACTGGCCGTGGACGAGTTGACGCTCGAAGAAAAGACGATCGTGAAACTGCGCTACGGCGTCCTGCAGGACGACGAACTGACGCTGCGAGACATCGGCGAGATCCTCGGACTGTCGCGGGAGAGGGTGCGGCAGATCGAGAGCCGCGCGGAGGCGAAGTGCAGGAGGAGTGTGCGGCGGGAGCGGTGAGGGCGCACCGCCGCGGTTGTCGGTTGTTAGTTACTGGTTGCTAGTTGCTAGTTGCTAGTTGCTAGTTGCTAGTTGCTGGTGGCGTTGGATCGATCGCGCGAGTTGCGTTTTCCATGCGCCGCGCGCCTCTCTACCCAGGTGATGAGACCTGCCAGTTCACGGCCCGCAGCGGTTGCTCGCTTCTTCAGGTGCTCGGCGCTTGCGATGTCGAGAAAACCGAGTCGGTTTGCGGCGATCGCCTGCGCCTGTACCTCATAGAGCGATCCGCGGGCATGACTCAGCATCTGCCGCCACTCGCCGTAAGTGAGCCGTCCCTGTCGTCGCGGAAGAAACCTATCGCAGCGCGGACGCGCAGCTCAGTGCGGAGCCCCAATCCTTCCCTTCCTTCCAAGCAACCAGCAACCCAGCAACCAGCAACAGCTACACTACGCCACGATGCACGAACCCACCCCCCCCATGGGCCGCCTCGACGCCTTCGACGTCGCCGACAAGAAGCTCACGATCCAGACCGAGTTTTTTCCTCGGCCACAATGGCGCTTTGAAACCAAGGTCTACCTCGGCGGCGCGCTGAAAAAGCTCTACACCCATGAGCTCACCGAGGCCGACGAACCCAATCTCCAGGCCCTCCTCAACACCTTCCACCAGTCCAGGCTCGACGAAATCTCCAACGGCCTGCGTGCGCGGAAGCAATGACGGTTCGGGTGCGCGCGCTGCGCAAGTCGTTTGGAAAGCATGAAGTCCTCAAGGGCGTCGAGCTGGATGTCGCGCCGGGGGAAGTCGTGGGGCTCATCGGGCCGAATGGGGCGGGGAAGACGACGCTCATGTCGTGTCTCCTCGGCTTTCTGCATCCCGACAGCGGCGAGATCTCCATCGACGACAAGCGCAATGACGATCTCGACGTGCGTCGCCGCACCGGCTTCGTCCCGGAGCGGATGAACTTTTCGCGCGGCGAGACCGGATGGGCATTTTTGCGCTACATGGCCTTGCTCGCGGGCGTACCGCGCAGCGAGGTCGACCAGCGCACGCGGACGATGCTCGAGCGCCTCGGCATCGCCAACGCGAGCGAGAAGCGGCTCTCGCAATATTCACGCGGCATGCTCCAGCGCATCGGCATGTGTCAGGCGCTCATTCACGAGCCGCAGTACATCTTTCTCGATGAGCCGACGTCCGGCCTCGATCCCAACGGCGTGCTCCTCGTGCGCGATCTCATCGAAGAACAGAAAAAGCGCGGCGCGGCCGTGCTCCTCAACTCGCACCAGCTCGCGGAAGTGGAGAAGGTGTGCGACCGTGTGCTCTTCCTCAGCGGCGGCGTGATCTCGCGTCACGAGACGCTGCGCCACGTCAATCACATCGTCGTGGCCATCACCATGCTCCCGGATTCGTACGATCCCGTGACCGTCGCACGCCTCACCGCTGCGGTGCCGCAGAACAACGTCGTCATCGCGACGGTAGAGACGGAAAACGACATCGCCAATCTCGTACGCGAGCTCGTCGCCAGCGGGGCAGGAGTCATCGACGTGCGCAGACACACGGCCGATCTCGAAGGCATCTTTCGAGGTGAGGCATGAGCACCGTCGTCATTCACGAGACGATGCGCCGTCACTTCACGAGCATCGCCTACTGGTCCTACGTCGCGCTGCTGACCATCACCGCCGTGGGCGTCTCGCAATTCGACCGGCCGGGTGCCATGTGGCCGCAACTCGTGACGCTCCTGGCCCTCATCATCGGCTGCGGCCCCATCGGCCCCGAGTTCTCCTCCGGCACGTTGCAACTCGTGCTCGTGAAGCCGGTCAACCGTGCGGCGTATCTCCTCTCGCGCGTCGCGGGCGTCGTGCTCAGCGTATGGATCGCAGCACTGTTCGCATTCGTGGGGGAGACCGCCGGCCGCCTCATCGACGGCACGGTGCCGTGGGCGACGCTCGGCCTCACGCTCTTCAACACCGCCGCCGACACGATTCTCACCGTCTCCCTCCTCACGCTCCTCGGCAGCCTCACCCGCGCTTACTTCAACCTCGCGATCTACTTTCTGGTGATGATCGGCATCGGGATCTTGAACGGGATGTTGCGCACGCTGGGGGGCATCCCCGACTTCGTGTTCCAGTCGCTGGCGGTGATCGAGCGGAACCTCTATCCCGACGTCATCCAGCACTTCGATCGCGACTGGCTGCTGCTCGTGCTGTCGAACGCCGCGGTCGCGCTGCTCGTCGCATGCTTCGCATTCCGCAACAGGGAGGTGCCGTATGGCGCAGACTAGCCAGACGAATCAGAAGTACATCCCCGTCATCCTGATCGTCATCGTGGTCGCGCTGGTCGCCGGCCGCATGACGTCGCAATGGCTGAAGAAGGACCCGCCGGCACCGGAAGCCGGGCTCGTGAAGTGGGTGCCGCTCGACGACGCAATGCGCCTCGCCGCGACGACGAACAAGCCGCTCCTCATCGACTTCACCGCCGAGTGGTGCGGACCGTGTCACACGCTCGACGCGCAGGTGTTCCGCGACGCGTCGCTCGCCGCGCAGATCAACGAACGCTTCATCCCCGTCCGCGTGACCGACCGGATGCAGGAAGAAGGTCGGAACCGCCCCGAGGTGGACGAACTGCAGCGGCGCTTCAGCGTGCGCGGGTTTCCGACCGTCGTCATCGCCGACGCCGGCGGCACCGAACGCGCGCGCATGGACGGCTTCGGCGGACGCGAACGATTCGAGCAGATGCTGGAGCAGACTCGCTGATGCGGCTCGAGCACCTGATGGAGGAGGAGGAAGACCACTGGCGCGGCGAATTCGCCCAGGAAAACTGGATCTTCGGCGCCCTCACCCTCAGCGTCACCCTCCCCGAATTTGCCGGTGGCACGCCCGCCGTGCGGGAAATGCATTACGGCTATTACCTCCAGCCCCTCCACCTCAACGCCGACGACCGCGAAGACCTCCCGCGCAAACTCGTCTACGTCCTCGCACGACGCAAACCGCCGCTCGATTTCCTCGAGCTGTCCGGCGCGGGCGTGAGGATCCCGCACTGCTTTCCGACGGGGTTTACGTTGGGCTCGGTGCTGCGGATTACGTTGCTGGAGATGAAGAGGTTGCCGTTGAGGGAACCGCTTTGAGGTTGCTGGTTGATGGTTGCTGGTTGCTTGGGACTCGCCGCCCGGGCCTCAGACACCGCCTCACCAGCAACCAGTAACCAACAACCAACAACCAACAACCAGCAACCAGCAACTCGCCAACCGCCCGTCGCATAGAATGCCACGCGCCGACATGACCCCCTTCCGCCGTCTCCTGCACTACTTCGCCCTCTACAAAACGCGTCTTCTCCTCGGGGCTTTGTGCGTCATCGGGTCGGCGGGGTTTTCGCTGCTCAAGCCGCTCATCATCGGCGGGGCGGTCGACCAGCTCGGAGGCGATTTCACGCGAGGGGTGCTCATTCGCTACGGCCTCCTCCTCGTCGGCGCGTCCGCGGTGGAAGGCGTGTTCCTCTACCTCCATCGCTGGATCATCATCGGCACCTCGCGGCACATCGAGTACGACATGCGGAACGACTTTTACGGTCACCTGCAGACGCTCCCGCTCCGCTTCTATCAGGAACAGCGCACCGGCGACCTCATGTCCCGCGCCACCTCCGACCTCTCCAACGTGCGCATGCTCATCGGTCCCGCGGTGATGCACGCCGCGTCCTCGCTGCTCGTCGTCGGCGGCTCGTTCGCGATGATGCTGCGCATCGACCTCTCCATGGCCCTCGTCGCCCTGACCGCGGTGCCGGTCGTCGCCGGCATGGTCAAGTTCTTCGGCGCGCGCATCCACAACCGCACGCGCGCGGTGCAGGACTACTTCGGCGACATCTCCGCGCGCGTGCAGGAGAACCTGGCCGGCGTGCGCGTCGTGCGCGCGTTCACGCGGGAGCGCACCGAAGTCGAGACGTTCAAGCGGATGAACCGCGAGTACGTGGAGCGCAACCGCCATCTGATCCGCCTCACCGCGACGTTCTATCCCGCGCTGCACGCGCTCGTCGGCCTCATGTTCGTCTTCGTCTTCTTCGTCGGCGCCCGCAAGCTCCTCGCCGGCTCGATGACCCTCGGCGATTTCGTCGCGTTTCAGTTCTACCTCGGCCGCATGATCTGGCCGCTCATCGCACTCGGCTGGGTGATCAACCTCTTCCAGCGCGGCATGGCCTCGATGAAGCGATTGCACGAGATCTGGACGGTCGCACCCGTCGCCGCAACCGGCAGCGACGCGGACGTCGCACCGCGCGGCGACCTGCAGATCCGCGACCTCACGTTCACCTACGAAAACCACCCCGTGCTGCATGACATCCACCTCGACGTGCGCCACGGCGAGACCATCGGCATCGTCGGCCGCACCGGCAGCGGCAAGTCGACGCTGCTCTCGCTCATCACCCGCTCGTTCGAGCCTCCGCCGGGCACGATCTTCCTCGACGGCCGTCCCATCGAGACGATCGCCCTGCGACAGTTGCGCGACTGGATCGGCATGGTGCCGCAGGAGACGTTCCTCTTCTCCGAATCGATCGCCGAGAACATCCGTTTCGGTCGTGCCGGCGCAACCGATCAGGAGGTCGACGAAGCGGCGCGACAGGCGGGACTCGAAACCGACGTCGCGGGATTCCCGCAGGGGCTGAGCACCGTCATCGGAGAGCGCGGCATCACGCTCTCCGGTGGACAGAAACAGCGCACCGCCATCGCGCGTGCACTCGTGCGCGAGCCGTTGATCCTCATCCTCGACGACTCCCTCAGCGCCGTCGACACGCAGACGGAAGAGCGCATCCTGCACGCGCTGCGGACCATCCGCCAAGGGCGCACGGTGCTGATCGTGTCGCACCGCGTTTCGTCGGTGAAAGACGCCGATCACATCGTCGTCCTCGACGAAGGCCGCATCGTCGAGCGCGGCACGCACGAGCTGCTCGTCGAAAAAGGCGGCTATTACGCCGACCTCTATCGCCGGCAGACGATCGAGGCCGAGCTGGAGGAGATCGCGTGAGCGCCGCCCCGCGGTTCATCCCCGCGGGATGAACCGGGCGAGACCGGATGAACTGAAAGAGCGATGACCCAGATCGAAAAACACGAAGACGAAGCCGCCAAAGCATTCGACCCGCATCTCACGCGGCGGCTGCTGCGCTATCTGCGTCCGTACCGCTGGCGCGCGGGTCTCTCCGTGCTCCTGGTCATCCTGTCGTCCGCCTTCGAGCTCGCCGGTCCGGTGATCACGGCCGTGGCCATCGATGTCTTCGTGAAGCCGGTGCCGGGCGCGGAGCAACTCGGCGTCAGCCGCTGGATCAACAACTGGCTCACCTCGAGCGGCCTGCAGATCGACGCCATCACCGGCATCAACATCGCCGCCGCGCTCTATCTCTTCGCGCTCCTCGGCGGCTTCGCCGTGCTCTACACGCAGATGGTCCTGATGAACCTCATGGGCCAGTACATCATGTACGACCTGCGCAAGCAGATCTTCGGACATCTGCAGAAGCTCGACGTGCAGTTCTTCGACCGCAATCCGGTCGGACGCCTGATGACGCGCGTGACCACCGACGTCGACGCGCTCAACGATCTCTTCACCGCCGGTTTCGTGGCCATCTTCGGCGACATCTTCGTCCTGGCCGGCATCGTGGGCGTGTTGTTCTGGATGAACTGGCGCCTCGCGCTCGTCCTCTTCTCGATCACGCCGTTCATCGTGCTCGTGTCGATCTGGTTCCGCCGCGGCGCGCGCATCACGTACCGCCAGGTCCGTGCACGCATCGCCGCCATCGGCGCGTTCCTGCAGGAGCACATCTCCGGCATGTCCACGGTGCAGCTCTTCAATCGCGAGGCGCGCGAGGCGGAGAAATTCGACGAGCTCAACGCGCGCCATCGCGACGCGAACATCGACTCGATCTTCTACTACGCGGTCTTCTACCCCGCCATCGAATTGATCGAGACGATCGGCGTCGCCCTCATCGTCTGGTACGGCGGCGGGAAGGTCATCCAGGGAACGCTGTCGGTCGGCGCACTGGTCGCGTTCTTCCAGTACTCGCAGCGCTTCTACCAGCCGATCTCCGACCTCTCCGAAAAGTACAACATCCTCCAGGCCGCGATGGCCGCGAGCGAGCGCATCTTCCGCCTCCTCGACACGCCGGCGAAAATCGAGGACGAAGGCAAGCTGCCACTGCCGGAGCTCGAGTCGATCGAGTTCCGCAACGTCTGGTTCGCGTACAACGAGCCGGAATGGGTGCTGAAGAACGTCTCCTTCCGCGTGATGCGCGGCGAGCGTGTCGCACTCGTCGGGCACACCGGCGCAGGCAAGACCACCGTCACCTCACTGCTGCTGCGTTTCTACGAGCCGCAGAAAGGGGAGATCCTCATCAACGGCGTGAACATCCGCCAGTACTCGCTCGAATCGCTGCGCCGTCTGTTCGCGATCGTGCAGCAGGACTTTTTTCTCTTCACCGGCAACGTCTCCGAGAACATCTCTCTCGGCGATCCCGCCATCACCGAAGAGGCCATTCGCACCGCGGCCACGCGCGTGCAGGCGGACCGCTTCATCTCCCGTCTCGCCGAAGGCTACGCGTCCCCGGTACGTGAACGCGGTGCGGGATTCTCGGTAGGGGAGAAGCAGCTCCTCTCGTTCGCCCGCGCACTCGCCTTCAATCCGCCGGTGCTGATCCTCGACGAGGCTACGTCGTCGATCGACACGGAAACGGAGCTGCTGATCCAGGACGCCATCCGTACGCTCCTCGAAGGGCGCACGTCCATCGTCATCGCCCACCGTCTCTCCACCATCCGCTCCGCCGACACGATCCTCGTGTTCCACCATGGGGAGATTCGCGAGCGCGGAACGCATGAGGAATTGATGCAGCTCGCGGGGCTGTATCGCAGGCTCTACGAGATCCAGTACCGCGAGGTTGTGGCGGTCTGACGAAACCCTTGTTATTTGACTTCCGTATAAAGTAGGCCTAAGGTTCGCACATCCTAACAAGGCAGAACACTCGGGAAGGGAGGGGGAGAGGATGACTGTAAGGTTCTTCCCCGGAAGTCAGAAACACAAAACGAGCCTCATCGCAGGCTTTTTGAGGCAGTTCCGTGTGGCGCACGAAATGGTGCGCCCGGAAGAGTACAAGCACACGCACCACCTCGGGTCCGACCCGGCCGTCGAAGTCGATGGCCGACTGTTCGTCGATCCGAATGTCGACGCGCTGAAAAAGATCCTGCACGTCGACTAAAAGGCGTCGCGCCGGCCTGCAACGGCCGGCGCACCCTTCACGCCGTCCGGAACATCTGATCGGCTTCCCGCTGGACGGCCTCGCGGATGCGCCCTTCGAACGCCATCGCGATCAGCGGCAGTTTCGCGTCGATGATGATCGCGGCCTCCGTGACCTCCACCGTTCCTTCCACCTTCAAGCCGCGCGCTTTCCCCTTGAACCGCAGCGTCTCGCCGAGCCACTCGTGCTCCATGTCCTCGGCCTGATGTCCGAACTGCGACAGCAGCGCGCCGAGCCGCTGATCGACTTTCGCGCGCGCCATTTCCTTCGTCGTGTTGTGCGGAACCGCAATGCGCATCGGTACCTCCCGGCTTTTTGTGTGCGCATCGTATGCCTGACGCGTGTCAGAGGCAGCAGCGGGGAGGGCGGGTCTCGCGGGGAGGCTGACGCGCTGCACGACGGCGAAGGGGCGCAGGCGGTGCCGGCGGTCCGATCGTCTCATTCGTGACGTCCTGCACGACCGTTCCGTGCGGACGATCGTCTCGACCTGCGTTTGCGGCGCCGCTCGCGTTGCGTGAGATCCACGGTCACGGCACCATCGTCAGCTCACGTGCACCCGCACCGCCGGCGTTTCCTTCTCACCCTTCGCCTCGCGCAGCAGCGCACGCGCGCGGTGCGCGCCGGCGAGGAGCACGAGCCACGTCACCACGAAATCGACATGCGGCCGGTCGAGGGTGGGATCGAGCAGCCGGATGATGCGGATGCCCGTCATCTCCACCGTGATCCACGCGATCGCCGTGCCGAGGACCAGCAGCACGAGCTTGCGCCGCTCGCGCGCGCGAATCCTCGCGGAGGTGAAAGCGCTGGCGACGACGCAGCGGACCGGATTTCTTGCTGGCGCGACCGAAGTTCCTGATGACTTTGATCGGATGGGGGAAGGGGAGATCGCTGCACTCTTCGGTTCATAAAACTTTTCCGATAGCTCATGCTGCGAGGATGCGACCGGGTGCACAACGCTTGCGGAAGACGGGCCTTGGAGCAGGAAGGAACGGCGCATGAGTCGTGCTCCCCTGCGCCTGAGCGTCCTCGACACGCTTTGGCATGGAGGCCTATAATGGTCATCTCTCGTGATCCTTCGTTTATTTGTCGTACTGCTTCTTGCCGCGGTTCCTGCTGACGCCGCGGTGACGCTGGTGCCGTCCTCGCCTTTAGCCAATGAGGTGATAACTGCGCGTATTGAGTATCCAAGCGGATGCTCGATTACGACGCAGACGACCGTGACGGGGAGCGTGGTGCGTACGGATGTGACGTTTCTTGGGTGCTCGGGTGGTCCTCCGCCGGTCCCGATTGTGCGCGAGGTGACCTTTGGTCCGTTGCCTGCGGGGTCGTATACGTACGAGGTGTACTTCATCGATGCGGGCTTTCCACCTGTGCTGGAAGCAACTCTCCCGTTCGCGGTGCAGGCGGTGCCGGTTCCCACACTCAGCGCGAGCGCGTTGGGACTGCTCATCGCCGGGTTTGTGCTTGCGTCATTTGTTGTGTTGCGTCGGTAAAGACGTGCCGCGCGCGGTACGGGTCGTCCGCTGTAGACGTAGGGGTCCTAAATCAACAATCATTCGTTTCTTGGCCACTGGCGGACGCGAGTGCGATCGGAGACCGTTTTCCTATGCGTTACGTGCTTATCATCATGTTGGCGGCGCTGTCTCTGGCGGCGGAGAATCCGAAGCTTATTCATGCGGGGGAGGACCGCGTGCCGGGCGAATACCTCGTTGTGCTGGAGGACGAGTTGCCGGAGCCGATACCGGCCGTGGTCGCGAAGCTTGCCGCCGCGCATGATGTGCGCGTGGAGATGATCTGGACGCATGCGCTCAAGGGTTTTTTTGCGCGTATGACGGATGCGCAAGCGCTGAAGCTCAGTCGTCATCCGTTCGTGCGGTACGTGGAGGAGAATGCGCCGTGGTACTTCTCCGGCGAGCATGCGACGTACGTTGATCCAGCATCATGTGACCCGCTGAGTGGCTCGTGCCCGTCGGTTGTCGATAATCGCTTGTGGCATTTGGACCGGGCTGACCAAAACAGTCCGCTTCCGACGAACCGGTACGCGTACAACACCGACGGGAGCGGCGTGACGGTGTACGTCGTGGATACGGGCGTGAACAAGTGGCATCACGAATTCGGTGGCACGCGGGTGATGGCGGGCTTCAACAGTAGCGGCGACAATATGCCCGCGGATGACCCCTGCCTCGGGTTCGCGATACCGCCGGGAGTCTTCACAAAGGAAATGGAGCATTACCTTCAAGAGATTTTCTATGCCTCCCACGGGACGGGTGTCGCCTCCATGGTTGGAGGCAAGCGCGTGGGAGTCGCGAAGAACGTGACGATCGTACCGGTCAAGGTGGCACGATGCTCCCGATATGCAGCACGGGATCGGAAGGCCAGTACGCAATACGCGCAATGGGAGACGATGATCCGCCTGTCCTCCGATGGCACGCTGCTGGGGTATTACCAAGCGCAGAACGCCGGCACCACCGCCGCCGGGGCTGGGCCGGCTATCTGGCCAGCTGTCGACGGAACGGTCATGGACGCCACCGTGCTTTGGAAGCGGCTCGACTATGATGCAGAGATTGCGCAGACCACTCAAATGCTCGTCAGTGGGCTCAACTGGATTTTAAGTCCCGATAATCCGTACTCGACGAGTCCGGCGATCGTGACATTAAGCATGTTTCGCCAGATCCATCCCCTAAACGACTACGATCAGGTCGTTGGCGCGGGCCAAACCATCGAAGGCATCATTCGGCAGTTGCTCACTGCTGGCATCACCGTCATCGCATCGGCGAACAATCAAAACGGGAACGCGTGCAACACGACGCCTGCGCGCATGTCCAGTGGCAACACGGACCCCGCGGTTCGTGCTGATGTGATTACGGTGGGGGGATCGATGCTGCGCAACCGTCCATGGAGCGTCAACGTCGCTGACGTTTCTCCCGAGGGGTATTATGCAGCGCACGGCGGTGCGAAAGGAGAGGAGCCCTCGTACGTCGCAACCGTTGGTGTGCGCGATGCACGATGGATCTGCGACAAAGGAGACTCCTCCACGGCCTGCAACAACGCAACGCCTACAGCCAGCGCTGATCCCACGGGCGCACCACGCGTGTATCAAAACTACCAGGGCGGATCCAATGCTGGACCATGCGTCACGCTTTTTGCGCCGGCGAAGAACCTTCCGGTCGCCGGGCTCAAGTCAGCGTCGAGCTATCGTGATCCCCGCGTCGCCGGTCGCAGCGGAAATCTCCAGGACGGTGGTCATGCGAGCGGGACGTCGTGGTCCGCGCCAATTGTGGCGGGGTTCGCAGCCCGTGTGCTGCAGACGAATCCATCCTTGACCCCCGTGCAGGTGCGCGACGTGCTGCTGACGAACACTGACGCGGTGCTCGAGGAGTCCACGCTCAACCCATACGATCATCTTGGAAATCTCATTACGGGCACGCCGAATAAGCTTCTCCGCCTTTCGGACGTGAATATTTTTGCACATCCGCAGACCACCGCCGCCGCAGGTTCAGGACCGACAACGCTAAGTGTGACCGCGAGCGGCACGGCCTCGGTCGCGTATCAGTGGTACCGTGTCAATGACGGCTTTGATTTCATGGCGTACCAGCGCGGCGCGCACTCCAGCACGCTGCTTGCTGGCGAGACGGCAAGTACGTATCACGCACCAGCAGCAGCGGTGTCGCAAGCGTATTGGGTGCGGGTATCGAATCAGTGGGGAAGTGCGGATAGTACCATCGCCGTCGTGGTACCGGGACTGACGCCGCCCACGAACCTTGTCGCGACCCGTACGGGGAGCAATGTCACGCTCACCTGGACCCCAGGGAGTGGCGCAAGCGCCCAGGAGGTCCAGTGGAAAAAGGCTGGCCAAGCGTGGCAGACGATCGCTACCGTGACCAACACGACAACCACATATGCGCATACGCCGACAGGACCGATGGTGGTCTACCGTGTGCGCGCCATTAAGGCTCCCGCGGCGGCAAGCAGCAATAGGGATGTCGTCAACCTCAACACGTACGAGCCGCTCACCATCATTCGCGCACAGCACATTATTGATTTGCGGCAAGCCGCAAATGATTTGTGCGCCGCCATCGATATCGCTCCCGTCTTCGGGATCACCGAGGTCTCGCTCTCGTCGTTGCAGGGAGGTACGGTGCGCGCAAGCGATATCACCACGCTCATGGAGCGCATCAATACCATCCGCACCCATTCATCATTGGGTTTGGCACCCGCGTCATTCGGGACGCCGCCCGCAAGCGGCGGCGCCGTCGTGGGAGGACAGGTGCTCAGCACGCGTAGCGCACTGCAGTAGGCCAAGCCCCCGATTGCGGATGCGGCCATATGCGGGGCGCGGGGCGAACACTCGCCAGTAGCCGAAACCGGGCACCAGTACGACATCGAACACACGCTGACGTTCAGGCCGTCCGTCGGCGTGTTCGTTGCGAACGGTGGCCTCGCCGCACCGCGAACCAAAACCATCTGCGACTCGGCGAGGACTTCGGCACGAGCATTCAGCCACTCGGCGAGTACGAGATTCCCATCCCTGTCGTCCCATTTCTAAATCCCCCCGCAGGCGGGCCGTGGCGTCGCATGCTCGGTAGTGACGCGGCCGAGGCCAGCGTTACAGCGTTGACGGTGCTGTGCGTCCGAGGGATACTCGCGGCGGGACTTCCGCTGGGTCGCCACCACCATGCTTTCCAAAGTGTGGAGCGCAGCTACCCTCGGCATCGACGCCGTCCGCATCGTCATCGAAGTCGACGCCCGCCACTCCCAGCAGCCGGGATTCACCCTCGTCGGCCTGCCCGATCCCGCCGTGCGCGAGTCGTACTCGCGCGTGCGCAGCGCGCTGGCGAACTGCGGCCTCTCGTTCCCCTCGCGGCACATCACCGTGAACCTTTCGCCTGCCGACGTGCGCAAGGAAGGCTCCGGATTCGATCTGCCGATCGCCATCGGCATCCTGCGCGCGCTGGAAGCGCTCGAAGAGGAAGACGTCGCCGGACGCGTGTTCGTCGGCGAGCTCTCCCTCGACGGCACGCTCACCGCCATGCGCGGCACGCTCGCCATCTCCGCGGCCCTCGTGGGCGACATGAGCGTGCGTGAGCTGATCGTGCCCACCCCGAATGCAAACGAAGCGGCGGCGGTGCAGCGGCTGAACGTCATCGGCGTATCGCATCTCCTCGCGCTCATCGAGCACCTCAAAGGCCGAACGCCGATCGCGCCGGCGTCATCGGCGTCGAATGGTGAGCGTCCTTCAGCCGAAGACGCGGATTTCGCCGAAGTGCGCGGACAACTGCAGGCCAAGCGCGCGCTCGAAGTCGCTGCCGCGGGGGGGCACAACGTGATGATGATCGGCCCGCCGGGCTCGGGAAAGACCATGCTCGCGCGGCGTCTGGCCACGATCCTGCCGCGGCTCTCGCAGGACGAGGCCCTCGTCACGACGAAGATCCATTCCGTTGCGGGCGTGCTGCCGGTGGGGAGCGGCTTGCTCGTACGCCGTCCGTTCCGCGCACCGCATCACACGATCTCCACCGCGGGCATGGCCGGAGGCGGCAGCGCGTCGGTGCGTCCTGGCGAAGTCAGCCTCGCCCATCACGGCGTGCTGTTCCTCGACGAGGTGCCGGAGTTCCGCCGCGAGACGCTCGAAGTCATGCGCCAGCCGATGGAGGACGGCACCGTCACGATCGCGCGCGCCACGCGCACGGTCACGTTCCCGGCGAGGTTCACTCTCGCCGCTGCTTTGAACCCGTGCCCCTGTGGTTTCTTCAACGATTCGCGAAGAGAGTGTCTCTGTACGCCGCAGCAGATCGTGCGCTATCTGGCGAGGATCTCCGGTCCGCTGCTCGATCGCATCGACCTGCAGGTGGAAGTGGCGGCGCTGACGACCGAGGAGATTGCGTCGACGGCGTCCGCGGAGGGGAGTGCGGCCATTCGCTCGCGTGTCGAGACCGCACGCGAGTTGCAGCGCGAGCGCTTCCGCCGCACCTACATCCAGTGCAACGCGGAGATGACCACGCGCCTGCTGCGGCGTCACTGCGAGCTCGAGGATTCCTCGCGCCGTTTGCTCGTCGCGGCGATCGAGCGACTCGGCCTCTCCGCGCGCGCCCACGATCGCATTCTGAAAGTCGCGCGCACGATCGCCGATCTCGCGGGAGTCGAGCGCATCGAATCCGCGCATGTCGCGGAAGCGGTGCAGTACCGCGCGCTCGATCGGAGCTACTTCAGTTGACGCGGTGCGTAATGCTCGACGAGCGCACGGAAGCCGGCATCGAAGACGGCTTCGGTTCCGCCGGCGTGCTTGAGGTGCTGGTCGCGCGCGAGCACCGCTACGCCATGCGTGAAGGCCCAGAGCACGTTCACGATCAGGAGCGGATCGGTTTTCCTCAAGACGCGCGCGGTTTGCGCGTTGCGCACGCCGTCGATCAGCGTCGCGAACGCCGCACGCGCGGCCTCGCTCGAAAACGCGAGTCCCGACGCCGGATCGTTGCGTGCCCTGGAAAGCGCGTTCGAGAACATGAGCTGGAAGAAATCGGGCTCGACGCGTGCGAACTCGATGTAGGCGCGCAGGCCGGCGCGGATCTGCTGCAGCGGGTCCTTCGCCTTCGCGGTCGCGGCCGTGATGGTGTCGCCGAGGCGGCGGAATCCGAGCTCGCCGACGCGGGCGATCAGCTCCGCCTTGTCCGCAAAATAGTGATACGGCGCCGCGCGCGAAACGCCCGCGCGCCGGCCCAGCTCGCGCAGCGACAGCGCCTCCAGCCCCTCGGTCGCAATGAGCTCGGCGGCCGAGGTGAGGAGCTGCTCTTCGAGATTCGATTTCGGTCGCGACATCGCCGGAGCCGCGAAGCTACCAAAGCACCTTGACGCTGTCACGCACCGCGGGCGCAGGTGCTGCTCGAGAAGCGCCGGCAGCTCAGCCAGAGCACGATGGTCCCGAGCACGAAGATGCCGACGAAGCTGATGGTGCTGACCGCGGGCAGTGCCGATTCACGGGACGCGATGGTCCACAGGGCCGGGCCTCCTTTCTGTCCCACCGCCCAGTCGGCGACGTTCCACGCGGCGTGCAGCGCGATCGGCAGCGCGAGGCCGCGTCCCGCGGCGGCTGCCATTCCGAAGAGGAACCCTCCCGGAAGCACTCCAACCGCAACCGACAGCACGGGCCATCCGTACGCGACGTGCGTGAGTGCGAACGCGACGGCGGTGATCCCCTGCGCAGGCCAGAATCCGAAGGCGCGCTCGAGCCGCCGCAAAGCGTACCCGCGGAATCCGATCTCCTCCATGCACGAAAGCGCAAAGTACGTGGAGACGGCCACCAGCACACCCGCGGCCGGGACACCGCCTCGCTCGACGCGCACGCCGGCCGACGCGCCGATGACGACGAGGTGCAGCGCGTACATCGCGAAGCCGATCAGCCATCCCGCGGCGAAGCGGCCGGCCGTTCGCGCATCGGGAGACAGCCCCGCCTCCGCGCGCGGGAAACGACTCCGGCTCGTGACGATCAGCGACAGCAGCAGCACCCCGATCGCGCTGACGGTGCCCCAGGCGAGCTCCTGCAGGCTCGCGGGCGCAAACGACTTGAGCGCTCCGGCGCCGAACAGGATGAGCAGATACCCGAGCCAGAAGAGCGCGACCGCCCGGAGGGCGCGACCTCGTTCTCGCCTCTCGATGGTGCCAGCGGCCATGGCGCGGCAGGCTAGCACGAGTCTCTGTCGCTGACGAAGTAGTTCGTACGAATGTTTTCGTTGACACTGCCGAAACGCTCGTCTACCTTCGCGGCCATGCTGAACTTTCGCTTTCTCTCCGCGTTTCTCCTCGCCTGCGCGAGCGTCGCTCCGCTTTTCGCCGCGGCGCCGTTCGCCCGGCAGCTCGACGCCTCGTTCGACGCGCTGGAGGCGAACGGGCGCATGCACGGCGGGGTAGCCGTCGCACGCAACGGGGTGGTCGTCTACCAGCGTGCGATGGGGATGCGCGCGCAGCGCGACGGCAAACCGGTCGCGGCGGACGCGAACACGATGTACCGCGTCGGCTCGATCGCGAAGGTCTTCACCGCCGTGATGATCTACCAGCTCATCGACGAGAAGAAGCTGTCGCTCGACACGAAGCTGAGCGCGTTCTTCCCGGCGATGCCGAACGCGGAGCGGATCACGATCGCGCACCTGCTCGCGCACACCTCGGGGCTCGCGAGTCCGCCGCAGGATCCGGGCTGGATCTACGAGCCGCAGACGCGGCAGCAGATGCTCGAGCGGGTCGCAAAGCTGAAACCGGAGTATGAACCGGGCGAGAAGAGCACCTACAGCAACGCCGGGTTCATCCTCCTCGGCTACATCATCGAGGACGTCACGAAGTCGACCTATGCCGCCCAACTCGAGCGCCGCATCAACAAACGCCTCGGCCTGAAGCGCACGCGTTTCGGCGGCGCGATCGACACCGCACGAAACGAGGCGCAATCGTTCACCTACGACGAGGGGAAATGGAGCCCGCATCGGCAGGAGGATCTGTCGATCGCGGGAGGCTCGGGCGCGATCGTGAGCACGCCGACGGAGCTCGCGATCTTCATCTCGGCGCTGTTCGACAACCGGCTCACGAGCGCGCAGCGCGTGACGGACATGCTCACGCCGTTTTCGGATCGCCTGCCAGGATCGGAGAAAGGCATCGCGGTCTTCCAACTGCGAGACAGCACCCGCAGCGCGTATCAGCACCTCGGTGGCATCGACGCGTTCTTCGCCAGTCTCACGTACGTTCCCGACGAGAAAGTGGCGATGGCCATCGTGTTCAACGGCCAGAACTATCCGATGGGGAAGGTGTTCTACAGCGTCGTCGACGCCGTCGCGGGACGCACGCTCCAGGTGCCGTCGTTCCAGCCGATCGAGCTCACGCCGGAGACGCTGGCGCGCTACGAGGGCGTTTACGCGTTCCCGGAGATCGGCATGAGCATCACCGTGAAGCGCGAGGGGAAGCAGCTCAGCGCGCAGGCGAGCGGGCAGGATGCCTTTCCGATCCACGCGATCGGCGAAACGCTGTTCTCGCATCCGCCGTCCGGCATCCTGATCGAATTCCAGAAAGACGGGCAGTTCACGCTGTACCAGGGCCGCAGCCAGATGCGATTCCGGAAAGAGGCCGCGGCGAACCAATAACTTGACAGCGTCATGTTGCGTGGCTAGATTACCTGACAGCGTCAAGCTGACAGGAAATCGATCCCATGCCTCGTACTCTGCGCCTCCTTTCTCTTTTTCTCGTTCTCCTCGCTCCTCTCGGCTGCAGTACGTACGTGCGCCGTCTCGTGCTGCTGCGGCAGATCGACGTGGAGGACTACCGCTCGCTGCCCGCGCGGACGATCGCGCCGTCGCCGCGGCCGCTCGCGATCCCGGAGGCGCTCGATCGGGCGTGGATCACGCGCATGCCGCTCGAGGTGCAGAACGGGAGACTCACCTCGGAGGCGGAGCTCGACGCGTTCCTGGCGAGCCGCGGCACGACTGCCTTTCTCATCCTGCACGATGGCCGCCTCGTCGACGAGCGGTACTACCAGGGCTATTCGCGGGAGTCGCTCTTCAAGAGCTTCTCGATCTCGAAGTCGGTGCTCTCGGCGCTGGTCGGCATTGCGCAGTCCGAGGGGGCGCTGCGTCTGAGCGATCCGGCCGGGGCGTACGTCGATCTGAAGGCGAATCCGGCGGTTGCCGCGATCACGCTCGAGCAACTGGCGGACAACGTGAGCGGCTTTCGCTATCGACGCGGAAACGCGCCATGGAAAGAACAGCCGCGCATGTACTACACGGCCGACGTGCGCGGGTTCGTCGCGCGCGCGACGCTCGACCGCACGCCCGGCAGCGTTTTCGAAGCCGAGGAACTGAGTCCGCTGCTCCTCGGATACGCGCTCGAGGGCGCGCTGCGGCGCCGGGATCCGGCGATGACGCTCTCGCGGTACGCCGAAACACGTCTGTGGCAGCCGATGGGAACGGCGTACGGCGCTCTGTGGAACCTCGACCGTGAAGACGATGGGCTCGAGAAGACCGAGAGCGGGTTCGTCGCACGCGCCATCGACCTCGCGCGATTCGGCCTGCTCTACCTCGACGGCGGAGCCGCCGGCGCGAAGCAGGTGATCCCCGCGGAATGGGTCAGCGCCACGGTGACGCCGCCCGCTGAGGGCGCCCCGAATCGTCTGAGCGATGGCTTCCATCGGAAGCTGTGGTGGGGCGTCCTCAATCCCGCGCGGAGGCGCCCCGATTTCTACGCGAACGGCCACTTCGGCCAGCGGATCTACGTCAGTCCGGACAAACGAATGGTCCTCGTCCGCCTCGGCAACGACTCCGCGGGCGTGAACTGGACCGCGCTCCTCGGGCGGATCGTCGACCAGTGGCCGCACGGATAGCGGCGAGGCGGGGGAGGGGCGGAACTTATCGTTTACTGCTTGATGGACAGACGGCAATCCGGCTAGGATGAAGGAAGGAGGGACCGCAGATGCGGAAGCTCATCTTCGTCCTCGTCATTCTTTGCGCCGTCCCGCTCTTCGCCTGCGAGGATTGCGACGAGTACTTTGATTACCAGGCGCAGGAGTGGTGTCCTTACTGTGTGGCGACGCAGTGCGGGTTCTTCAACTGCGACATCCGGCAGTACGGGCTGTACGACTACTGCACCGGCGACGACTACGGCTGCTTCGAGGCGCATCGCGGCTGCAAAATCGAACGCACGTTGCAGGAGGTCCGCCTGCCGCAGCCCGCGAAGCTCGCCGATACGTGGCGTCTCGCCTCGGTGCGCGTGATCACGCGCGCAAAGAAAGGCTGAGCCGGTGCGCATCGCGCTCCCGTTGCTGGTCGCATTCTGTTGCGTGGATGTCGTCGCCGCGCCGTCGCCGCGGCGCCGCACGCACACGATCAGCGGAACAGTCATCGCGCGAAACAGCGGTGTGCCGGTGCGCGGAGCGGCGATCACCATCGACGACAAAACGGTCGCGATGACCGGCAAAGCGGGCCGGTTCTCCTTCGAAGCGGACGCGGAACGGTGGCCGGAAGCGATCGCCGTCCACGCGGCGCCGTTCACGCGCACGGAACTGCGCGTACCGCCCGCGCGCGCCGCGACGAACCTCGGCGAGATCACGCTGAGCCTCGGCGGTGCGATCGACATCGAGGTCTCACCGGACGTCGTCGAAGTGGAGATCCTGCACGTCGAGAAGGGACGCGTGCGCGGCAGGAGCGTGGCGCGCAAAGCCGTCAAGGAAGGTGCGGTGAAGTTCGAAGACCTCGCACCCGGCGATTACATCGTGCTCGCGAAAGGCGATCAGCCGTGGGAGCGCCTCGGGGAGGTCGTGCACGTGATGCAGGGCCTCATCGAGCGCGTGCGCCCCTCGATCATCCCGTTTCCCGTCGCCGTGCGCGCGCGTTTCGACGGCGAGCCGCTCGCTCGCGCCGAGGTCGTGCTGACGCACAAGGACGGGCATTGGGAAGAGAAGCTCGCGCTGGACGAGGCAGGGGAGGCGAGCGCGGAACTGTGGCAGGAAGGCCGCGTCACGGCCGCCGTGCATTCGACCGCCATGACCGCGCCGTGGCTCGAGCGGCGAACGCTGAGCGGCGACGACACGGAGTTGCGTCTCGACATCCCGGCGCGCGAGATCAACGGCACCGTCCTCGACGCGCGCAGCGGCGAACCGATCGCGAATGCCGCATTGCGATTGAAAGTCACGGGCGATGACGGCACGTCGCTCACCGTCGGCGCGAAAAGCGACGCCGAGGGACGGTTTCGAATCGCGCCGGTCGCGTATGGACAGCACCTGCTCAAAGCCGCGGCGGCGAATCATCCGCCGGTCGACGTGGCGTACTCGTTTCGCGAGCCGGAAGAACGTCGCAGTCTCACGCTGCGTCTCGATCCGGCGGCGACCGTGCGGGTGACCGTCACCGATCCGCGCGGCACGCCCATCCCCGGCGCCCGGGCCATGCACTTCCAGTCCTTCGGGCGACGCCTCGGCATCGCGCGCACGGACGCCACCGGCATCGTCGAGATTCCCGTTCCCGACGACGCGCCCTCGGAGCTCTACGTCGTGCCGCGCGATGGGTCGTTCGGATTCGTGCAGCTCAAAACGGACGTGGAGGAGATCCCGTTGCGGATCTCCGACGCGTCGTGCCGCATCGTTCTGCGCGCGCAGTCCGATCAGCATGCGCCGATCCCCGATCTGTCCGTCGTCGTACGCTACAACGGACGCGTTTTGCCGCCCGACGTGCTCGAGGCGTTGCGCACGATGCAGGGCGCGCGGACCGTCTCCGACCACCGCGGCGAGATCGTCCTCGAGCGCATGCCCGCCGGGATTTACGAGTTCTGGCCGGTCGGAACGCCTGCCGAACTGCGCGCGCTCGCTTCGGGTGTGGGACCGGAGGCGCCGGTCCGGATCACGGCCGCGCCCGGTGAGAACGTCGCCCTCCTGACGTTTGCCGCCGTCCCCTGAACTTCGTTCAGAATCAACGACTTACACGGTTTCTGCACGCGATTTGCGTTGTCGCGGAGCGTGCAGTTTTGTGCGACGATTTCCAATCATTCAGAATACAAAACTGGTCGCTCACGTTTTCCGCTCCCGAAACACGTGCGATTAATTGTTGACAAAATGCTGCCAGTTTTTATGATCGTCAGCGGTAAGCCTCCGCGGTCTGTGATGGGTGAGGAGTCGGTTTATGGCTTTTGAGAAGTGGGAGCCGCAGCCAGAGTTCGAACGCTTTCCCGCTTCGGCGACGATCGTTCAGTCTCGCCTCATCCGCTTACCGTCCCCCGTCGCGAACATGCTGCGCCTGCGCGGCAAGACCAGCGCGAACCTCTACTACGACAAGAAACGCAAGATCATCGGCATCAAACCTCTCGATCGAAAAGAAGAGGGTGCCGCGAAGATCCGCCAGTCCGAAAAGTCGACGTCGCTGCACGTGCCGAGCTTCTTCCGCTCGTACGACATCGAGGTCCCGGGCATCAAGCGCTTCCACTGCTGGTACGACGAGAAGGAGCGGATGGCGATGATCGACATCTCGCGCCCGTCGCCCCGAGGGAGACCGGCGGGAACCTGAGGGATGGCGCTCAGCGCCTCGACCACGATTGCCCTCACCCTGACCCTCTCCCCGCTGGCGCGGGGAGAGGGGGAGAACGGGTGGATTAGTGGGAGACGGCGCGGCCGCGGCGAGGGGTGCCGGGCGAGACCGTCCAGAACGACTGGATCTGCTGGACCGCTTCGGTCGACACCGTGAACGCGCCCGCGTTCGGGCCGCCTTCGCCGAAGAACGCGCCGTTGTTGGTCGCGAGCTGGAAGATCGAGGCGAGCGGGATCTCCGTGTCGTAGGCGTTGTTGACGGCCTTGATGAACTCGTTGCCCATCAGCAGGTAGCCGAGATCGGTGAGGTGGAAGAAGTCGAAGCTGAAGAAGCCGCCCGTGACGGGCGCGCCCGTGACCGTGATCGGCCCGAGATGCTCGCCGGTGGGGGAAAGCACGCGATTGAACAGGCCGGCAACGTCGGCCACCGGGATGTCGCGCGCGGCAGCCGCGGCGTTGATGGCCTGGTTGTACTCGCCGACGCGCGCGATGACCTGCGCGAGCTCGGCCGAGGTGATGACGTCGTTCGGCGTCAGCGGCTCGCCGACGTGCGGCAGGCTCGAGAACGGCGGCACGAGACGCAGCGCGGCCGGGAGGCCGTAACCCTGCGCCAGGCGGTCGCGCGTGTGCAGCGGAATGATCGTGTCGGGCGCGATCGGCGTCTCGGTGCCGTCCGCGTTGCGCACGATGAAGTAGATGCGCTGGCCGCCGAGCTCCACCGGCTGTCCGGTGGCCGGGTTGATGAGGTACGGCGCGACGAGGCGCAGGTACGGCGGGACGCCGACCGGCAGGTTGCCGACGACCATGCCCGCGCTCGGAGCGCCGGCGATGAGCGAATCGAGGACGGCTTCATACCGCGTGCGGAAATCGGCGGCCGAGGTGAGCGTCGCCGGGTTGCCGCTGAACATCACGTTGAGGTAGTCGTTGCCGCCGATCCAGAGCGCGATGAAGCTCGGGTTCTGGCGGATGGCCTGCGCGACGGCCGTGCCCTGGCCGCGGAGGATGAAGCGCGCCATCGTGACGGCGGTCGGCTCGCCCGGCGTCTGCGGCTCGGCGCCCGTGAGCGTGAGCAGCGCGCCGACGGTCGCGCCGGGGATGCTGAGGTTGTTGTAGGGACGCTGCAGGCCGGTCATGAGCGGCGTCCCGAGGCCGGAGGCCGGAACGATCGACGGGGTCGGCACGATGCTCGTGAGCTGCAGCTCGGGGCCGATGCCGGGGAACGACACGAGCGGCTGCGCGAAACAGGTGGGCGTCGGCGTGGTCGAGCCGGCCGGGCAGAAGGTGTAGCCGACCTGGCGCGCCACGACGGCCGGCCAGCTCCACGGCTGATGGCGCTCGTTGAGCGAGCCGCTCTCGAAGCCGGCGCCGTAGCTGTCGCCGAGGGCGACGAAGTTCGTGAAGTTCGCCGAGCCGCGCGCGGCGAACATCGGCGTGGCGACGAGGACTGCGACGAGGATTGCCGCTGCAAATCGCATAGTGGTTTTCATGGGGTCTCCTTTAGAAACGGTAGCCGAGGTTCACGCTCCAGAGGAGCGCATCCGTCTCGTACACGCCGTTGAAGCCTTCGTCGTTCAGGCCCTGCGTGCTGCGGTCCTTGAAGTGCAGCACGAGGAGCGAGGTGTCGATGGTGAGGTGGCCGGAGTGCCAGCCGGCGCCGATCGAAGCACCGATGCGATCCGAATCCGGCAGCAGCGGGCTGACCGACTCGGTCGGCTGCGGGTTCTCGTCGTACAGCAGGCCGCCGCGCACGTCCCAGTTCGCGGTGGCCGCGTGGTTGATGCCGAGGCGGTACGAGCTGGAGTCTTCCCAGTTCTGCGCGCGCGTGAAGTTCGCGGACGGCGTCTGTTCGAACTCGACGGCGAGCGCCTCGAAGCGGCCCCACGTCGTGTGCATGATGTCGAACTCGATGTCGGTGCGGTCGCTCGGGCTGAACGCGACGCCGGCCTGCGCGATCGCGGGGAAGGGGAGCGTGGTGCTGATGCGCTGATCGGGCGGGAGCTGCGCGCCGATGATGGCGTCGAGCTGCGCGTTGCCGGTCGAGATCTGCGTGATCTCGGCGTCGCCGTCGAGGTCGACGTCCATGTCCGTGCGGTACGCGGCGCCGAAGCGGAGACGATCGCTCGGCTTGAAGAGGATGCCGAGGTTCCATCCGATGTCGCTGCCGTACTCGGAGGCGAGGCGCGTGTTGGCGACGTCCATGATGCGGCCGTTGAACGGATTGAGCGCCATGCGATTCGCGTTGAGGATGACGCGCGCGCGGCGGTACTCGACGCCGCCGCCGACGGCGAAGCGGCCGTCCGACGTCTGCCATGCGATCACGGGATTGACGGAGGTCGTCTTGAGGTCGGCGTCCTTCGAGATGAAGCGGCCGGGCCACGGGTCGGCCCAGTCCGTGCGCAGACCGAACGCGGCGAACACGCCCACGCCGACGGTGAGGTTGCTGCCGATCGGCAGCACGGCGTACATGTTCGGCACGTTGAAGAGATGGCGGTTGTACTTGCCTTCGACGCCCGCGGTGACGGGGCTGTTCGGGTCGCCGGTGAACTCGTTCGTGAAGTTGATGAACGTGGTTCCGGCATAGGCGGCCATGTTGCGCTGCTGCGCGATGCCGGCGGGATTGTAGAAAATCGCGCTCGGGTCATCGGCGGTGGCAACGAACGCGCCCGCCATGGCGCTCGCCTTCGCGCCTTGTTCCGGAATCAGGAACCCGGAACCGAACGCGGACGCGGCCGCAAGGCACGTCGCTGCAGTGATCAAAGTCAATCTGAGGGATCGCACGGGAGACCTCCTAAGTCTGTTGTTCTCCAAAGAATTACAGCCGTAAGAAACGGCGCGGATCATACAACGGTTCTTCATCGGTTTTTCGAGAGCAATTCACGCAGAATTTCGTTGGCCAGGTCGGCTTTTGCCTTCCCCCGCGTCTCCTTCATGAGCTGCCCGACGAGGAAGCCGAAAACCTTCTCCGTACCGGCCTGGTACTGTTCGACCTGAGCGGCGTTTTTTTGCACCACACGCAAAGCGGCTTCACGGATGACGTTCGCGTCGCTGATCTGTCCGAGGCCTTTGCGATCGACGATGGTTGCGGCTTCTTCGCCGCTCGCCGACATCTCTTCGAACACTTCCTTGGCGACCTTGCCGCCGATTGCGCCGCTGTCGATGAGTTGAATGAGGCGGCCGAGCATCGCGGGCGTGACTTTGTAGTCCGCGACGTCGATTTTCTGTTCGTTGAGCACGCGCAGAACTTCATTGCGCACCCAATTGCCCGCGGCGCGCGCGTTGCCCGCGGCTTCGGCGGTGGCTTCGTAGAAATCGGCGACGGCGCGCGAGGCGACGAGGACTTCCGCGTCGTCGACGCTCATGCCGTGCTCGCGCTGGTAACGCTCGATGCGCGCGTCGGGCAAGGCGGGGAGGGTGGAGCGGACGTCTTCGATCCACGCGTCGTCGACGGCGAGGGTGGAGAGGTCGGGCTCGGGGAAGTAGCGGTAGTCGTGTGCTTCTTCCTTCGAGCGCATGACGCGCGTCTCGCCGGTATGCGGATCGAAGAGGCGCGTCTCCTGCGTGATCGTGCCGCCGGATTCGAGGACGCCGATCTGGCGCTGGATCTCGTAGTCGATGGCGGTGCGGAGGAAGCGGAAGGAGTTGAGGTTCTTGATCTCGGTGCGCGTGCCGAGGGGCTCGCCGGTTCTGCGCACGGAAACGTTGGCGTCGCAGCGCATGGAGCCTTCTTCCATGTTGCCGTCGCACACTTCGGCGTACATGAGGATCTGGCGCAGGCGCGTGAGGTACGCGGACGCTTCTTCGGAGGAGCGGATGTCGGGCTCGCTGACGATCTCGATGAGCGGCGTGCCCGCGCGATTGAGATCGACGAGCGACGCGTCGCGCTCGTGCAGCAACTTGCCCGCGTCTTCTTCCATGTGGATGCGCGTGAGTCGTACGCCCATCACGCGCCCGCCCGTGGCGAGCGGTTTGTCGAACTGGGAGATCTGATACCCCTTCGGCAGGTCGGGATAGAAGTAGTTCTTGCGCGCGAAGACGGAGCGGTGCTGGACCTCGCAGCCGGTGGCGAGGCCCATGCGAATGGCGAGCTCCACCGCTTTGCGATTGAGCACCGGCAGTGCCCCCGGATACCCGAGACAGACGGGACACACCTGCGTATTCGGCGGCGCCCCGAACGCCGTCGGACAACCGCAAAAAATCTTCGTGCGCGTGAGCAAACGCGCATGCACTTCGAGGCCGATGACGGGTTCCCACATGGGGGCGCATTAAAGCATGCGTGAGAGGGGAGCCCGCCCGCCCGGCCGCCGAGCTGTTGAGCTTCCCCCTCACGGCCCCCCAGCTTCCGCCGCCCGTGCCCCCAGCGGTTGAGGGGGCCGCCGCCCAACCTGCGATGAGGGTGCGCGCTGCTCGTTCGCCGGGCGAGCGAGCTGTTGAGCTCCCCCCTCACGGCCCCCAGCTTCCACCGCGCGTGCCCAGCGGTTGAGGGGGCGGCCGCCAGCCCGCGAGGCGGTCGCGCCCCTCGCGCCTCGGCGTGGTCGGGTGGAGGCCCCCTCAATAGCTGGGGGCAGGGGTGGCGGAAGCTCAACAGCTCAACAGCTTCCAGCACAACAGCTTCCAGCTCACCATCTCCCAGCCCCAACAGCGTCCCCTCGGCACGGTCCTCGTGGCCGCCCCGACCCCCGCCCGCCCCCGCCCGGTTACAATGCCCCCGCCCATTGCCCATGTCCCGCTCGACCTTCTTCCGGTGGTGGAAGGCCGGCTTCATCGTCGTGGCCGTCCTGCTGCTCGTTGCGGCGCTCATCACGCGTCCGGTGGCGGAGTTGCGCACGGCGCTCGTGTTTGCGGCGCTCGTGCTCATCGCGTCGTTCGTGCGCATCGAGACAGGGGACGCGTCCATCGGCTTCGAAGCGGCCGTCGTGTTCGGGGCGATCGTCATCTTTCACAGTCCCGCGGTGGCACTCGTCTCCGTGCTCATCGGTGCGGGCGCGTATGCAACCTACCGCGCCGCGACCTCGAAGTTGTGGACCATCGAGCCGTTCTACAGTGCCGCGCAACTGGCGTTGTCGTATTCGATCGTCGGGCTGCTGTACTCGGTGGCCGTGGCGCCGGATGCGAAGGCGGCCGCGAAGATGGCCGGGTTCACGCTGCTGCTCGTCGGGTACGTGAGCGTGCATCTGTTGTTCGTCTCCGCGCGTCGCTATTTCGAGGAAGAAGCGGCGCCCATCGACTTCCGCCGCATCCTCACCGTCGAAGGGAAAACGCTCCTCTTCGTCACCCCCATTGTCGCGATCGAAGTCATGCTCTATGGCTCGTGGGGCATTGCCGGATTCGCGGTCGCCTTCGTGCCCGTGCTGATCGTGGCGTATTCGATGCGCAACGAGTCCGAGGCGGCGCAGCAGAACGTGGAGCTCGTGCGCCGCAATCGCGAGCTGGCCATCCTCACCGAAAGCTCGACGCAGATCCTCTCCGCCGAATCGGATCACGAAACGCTGCGCCGTCTCATGGCGCTGCTGTCGAAGCTGGCGAAGATGAAGGCGTGCGCGGTCGTGACGTGGGAAGCGAATCCCGATGTCCCCGGCACCGTCTATCGCTTCGGCGAGTGTCTGCCCACCGATCAGGAAATCCTGCGCTGGGTCGATTCCGCCGGTTTTGCGCAATCGGCGCCGAGCCGCGCGTTCGTGTTCCAGAGCGACATGCGCAAGTTCCCGCTCTCCGGCGGCAGCGCCATTCAGGTGCTGATCGGCATCCAGACCCCCGAGGTCATTTACGGAATTCTGCTGTTCGAGACGGAAGACCTCTCGATCCTCAAGGCGGGGAGCCTCAATCTCCTCACGCTCCTCGTCAATCAGACCGCGCTCTCGATTCAGGACCAGCTCCTGCGCCGCGAGATGCGCGAGAAGACGATCCAGCTCGAGAGCCACGCCGCCACGATGTCGACGATTCTCGAGGTGTCGAATTCGCTCATCGGCCAGTTCGACGTCGACGCCGCTCTGACCCGTATCGCTCAATCCATTCGCCGTGCCCTCGGATTCGAGAACGTCGTCTTCGCATTGAAGGACGTCCGCAGCGGCGATTACGTGCGCCGCGCGCATGCCGGTCTCGACGACGTGTGGGACGAAGTGCGCAAGAAGCACGTCTCCACGACCGAGATCGCCGCGTTCTTCAATCCCGAGTTCCGCGCCTCCAATTCGTACTTTGTGTCGCACACCGCGTTGCGCAAGAGCGAGCACGATTTCTTCGTGCGCCCCGAGGATGCGGATGACGGGTTTCTCAAGCCGGACGAATGGCACGAGAACGACATGCTGCTCGTACCGCTGATGCGCCCCGGCCAGAGTGGCGAGGAGATGATCGGCTATCTCTCCGTGCGCGAGCCGCACGATCGCCGCATCCCGAGCGTGGAGAAGGTGAAGACGCTCGAGGTTTTCGCCACGCAGGCCGTCACCGCGCTGCAATCCGCGCGGCAGTACGACGAGATCAAGCGCCTCACGTTCATCGACGCGCTCACGCCCGCGTACAACCATCGCTACTTCCAGGAGTCGCTGACGAAGGAGATCCATCGTCATCAGCGCAACGGCCACGAGCTCGCGCTGGCGATGCTCGACATCGACAACTTCAAGAAGATCAACGACTCGTTCGGCCATCCCGTCGGCGACGAGATCCTCAAAGGTCTCGTCGATGAGCTGATGCGCAACGCGCGCGACAGCGACGTCATCGCGCGCTACGGCGGCGAGGAGTTCGCGATCATCTTCCCCGACACGCCCGCGCACTCCGCGCGCGACGCCGCGAATCGCATGCGCGAGCTGGTCTCGCGCCGCGTGTTCGCGCTGACGCAGCTCGACAGGACGCTGCACATCACGGTCAGCGTGGGGGTGGCCGTCTTCCCGCGCGACGGGATGAACAGCGCCGACCTCATCTCCCGCGCCGACGCCGCGCTGTACTGGGCGAAGAAGAACGGGAAGAACCAGGTGGCGATGGCGACGGACGTGGTAGCCGCGGCGATGTGACGCTCACGCCGAGCGGCAGCGGGGACGCTGCCGCATCACGCGGCGAGACGCGTTCCGCACGCTAGACTGTCGCGATGCGCAGACTGGCCATTCTTCTTCTACTGACCGTACCCGCGTTCGCCCAATCGCTCGACGAGCGCGTCGCGCGCGAGGTGCCCTCACTCGTCGAGACGTACCAGTCGCTGCATGCGATGCCGGAGCTTTCGCAGCAGGAAGTGAAGACCTCCGCGTTCGTAGCGCAGCGTCTCCGCGACCTCGGCTACGAAGTCACGTATCCGTTCGGCCGCTACAAAGAGCCGGGTACGACGTGCTACGGCGTCGTCGCGATCCTGCGCAATGGCAACGGCCCGACGGTGCTGGTGCGCAGCGACATGGACGGGCTGCCGGTTCCGGAGCAGACGGGCCTTCCGTACGCGAGTCAGAACGCGGGCGTGATGCACGCCTGCGGGCACGACGTCCACATGACGACGCTCCTCGGCACCGCCAAAGTGCTCGCGGACCTCAAGTCGCGCTGGAAGGGGACGGTGATGCTCATCGGCCAGCCAGCCGAGGAGATCGTGCGCGGCGCGGAAGGGATGCTGGCCGCGGGCCTCTACGAAAAATTCGGACGCCCGAATTACGCGATCGCGCTGCACGACTGGATCCTCGATGCGGGTAAAGTCGGCTATCGCGCGGGCGCGTTCATGGCGGCGACGGACTCGCTCAATCTCACCATCCGCGGTGTGGGCGGCCACGGTGCCGCACCGCACGCGACGAAAGATCCGGTCGTGATGGCGGCGGAGACGATCGTCGCACTGCAGACCATCACGAGCCGCGAGCGTCCGCCGCTCGAGCCGGTGGTCGTGACGGTCGGCAAAATCGAGGGCGGCACGAAGCGCAACATCATTCCGGACGAAGTGAAGCTGTACCTCACGGTGCGCACGTTCAACCCGGAGGTGCGGAAACGCGTGCTCGCGTCGATCGAGCGTATTCCGAAAGGCATCGCACTCGCCGCGGGAGTGCCCGACGATCGCGCTCCGCTGTTCGAGCCGCTGCCGGCGGAGTCGATCGCCGCGACGTTCAACGACGGTCCGCTGACGGAGCGTCTTGCCAATGCGCTTTCGCGTGAGCTCGGCGGTGCGAACGTGATCGAGATCGAGCCGGCGATGGTCAGCGAGGACTTTGGTCTCTTCTCCGACGGCGGGAAGATCCCCACGGTGATGCTGGCCCTCGGCGCCGGCGATCCCGCGAAGATCGCCGCGGGCACGCAGCCGGGACTGCATTCGTCGAAGTTCGCGCCGTCCGATCCCGCGCTCGTGTTGCGCACGGGTGTGCGTGCGGCGGTGGCGGCGGTGCTGGACTTGCTCAAGTGACGCCATCGATCGTCTTCGCGCTCGAGGCGTACGAGACGTTCGCGTCGGAGCTCGCGCAGCTCGCGCACGCGGAGCGCGGCAGCATCGTGCGCGATCGCTTTCCGGACGGCGAGCATTACCTGCGCGTCGCGGACGAAGTGAACGACCGCGACGTGGTGCTGGTCGGCGGCACGATCGATCACGACGCCACGATGGAGCTGTACGACCTCGCCTGCGCGCTCGTCGAAAACGGCGCGTCGACGTTGACGATGGTCGTGCCGTATTTCGGCTACTCGACGATGGAGCGCGCGGTGCAGCACGGCGAGTCGGTGATGGCGAAGAATCGCGCGCGGATCCTTTCCTCGATTCCGCGCGCGAAACTCGGCAACCAGATCCTGCTGCTCGACCTGCACAGCGAAGGCATTCCGCATTACTTCGAAGAGACGATCCGTCCGTTTCACGTCTACGGAAAAACGGTCATCGAAGACATGGCGCGGGAGCTCGCGGGCCGCGATTTCGTCCTCGGCTCGACCGACGCCGGTCGCGCGAAATGGGTGCAATCGCTGGCCGAGGATCTCGAGGTTCCCGCGGCGTTCGTGTTCAAGCGGCGCGTGAGCGGCGACGAGACGAGCGTGACGGCGGTGAGCACGGTGCTGCGCGGCGAGACGGTGGTCGTGTACGACGACATGATCCGTACCGGCAGTTCGCTGATGAACGCCGCGCGCGCGTATCGCGAGGCAGGCGCGGGTCGCCTGATCGCGATCGCCACGCACGGCGTCTTTCCCGGCGATGCCGCGCAGCGCATTCTCGATTCGGGACTGTTCGAGAGCGTTGCCGTGACGAACAGTCATCCCGGCGCGTGGCGCGACGGCGTCATCGTCCGCTCGGTGGCGCGGCTGTTCGTTCCATACGTTCGATCGTGACCGCGCCGAGCGCGTCGACGAGCCCTGCGCCGTAGTACCTCTCGTCGTTGAGCGGGAACGCGCTCTGGCGCAGATAGTTCTCCACGATCTTCGGCGCGAGGTGCGGGCCGCGCATCCGGTACGGGGAAAAGTCGCCGTACTGCGACACGATGAGCGCGGCCACACCCGCCGCGTTCGGACAGGCCATCGACGTCCCCTGCAGCCACGCGTACATCGCGCCGGGATTTGTGCTGCTGTCGGGTGCCCAGGCGCCGAGGAGTGCGCCGTCGCCTTCGAAGCCGGACTCGGGGACGACGCCGAGGTCGCCACCCGGCGCGGCGATGTCGGTGATGTCGAATCCGTAGTTGCTGTACGACGCCTTCTCGTCGAAGTAGTTCGTCGCGGAGACGCCGATGACGCCGTCGAGCTCCGCGGGGATCGGCATGTACATCGCCAGAAAGTCGGGATCGTTGATGTCGAATGCGGCATTGCCGAGGGCGGCGAAGACGGTGACGCCGGATTCGCGTGCGCGGGTGACGGCGCGCTGCACCAGCTCGCGCAACCCCTCGTGATTCGGATCGCCGCGGCGCAGATAGCCGATGAGGCTCATGGAAACGATGTCGAACCGGCGGGCGGAGTAGAGCAGCGCCTGCGCGAGGCTGACGAAGCTGCCGACGCCGTTGTCGCCGAGGACTTTCAGGGCGACGGTGCTGACGCGCGGGGCGACGCCGGAGATGCCGGTGCCGTTGATCGGCGCGGCAACGGCGCTGAGACACCACGTGCCGTGACCATTCCTGTCGTCCCACGCCTTGGGATCGGCGACGCCGTGGGGATCGTCCTGCACGGGATAGAACGAACGGCTGAGCGAGGTGGCGAGGTTCGGCGCGATGTCGGGATGGGTGGCTTCGGCTCCGGTGTCGAGCACCGCCACGAGGACTTCCGGATGTCCCCGCTGCACGGCATAGCTGCCGTGCATGGAGGCGTTGATCCGCTGCTTGTCCCACTGCAACCGATACATCGGATCAACGGCGCGCCCGATGACCGCGTCCTCCGGCATGGGGGCCGCCGTGACCGCGCGGGCGTCCGGGATCATTTGGACCTCCAGGTCCTGGACGATGTAGGCAACATCCGGATCGGCTGCGGCGCGCGACGCGAAATTCGCATCGGCGGCGACGACCAACGCACCGATTTCCGGCAAGCGCGCGACGACCGTGCCTCCGGAGTGGGCGAGGCTCTGCTCCGATTCCGGCGGAATGTCTTGTTGATAGAGAACGACCCACAGCGACAGCGTAGCGGCGATGATGTGCATGGCAGGAAATATGGTTATACGCCGGCGCTCGCGCTGTGACGTGGCGCACGTGCCGCCATTGCCGCAAGGGCCGCCGCAATGGCGAACGCCGCACCGGTGAAGAAAGCCGCGTGCGGCGAAACCTGCTGGTAGATCAACCCGAACAACGCCGTCCCCGCGAGCACGCACAATCCATTGGCGAGGTAATAAACCCCGAAGCTGCGCCCGCGCGATTCGGCAGGGACGAGGTCCGCGATCCACGCGCGCTCCGCCCCTTCCGTCAACGTGAACGGAATCGCGTAAACGACAAAAAGAATCACGAACGAAGTGAGAGATGTGGCGAACGGAAAGAGCGCGTAAATCGCTGCATAAATCACCCACCCCGCAATGAGCAGATAACGCCGGTCGATGCGGTCGGACAATGCGCCGGCGCGCGTCGAGAACAGAGCTTTGATGACGTGATGCGCCGCCCACAGACCGGGCAGCATGGCCGTGGATACCCCGGCCGCATGCGCCTGCAACAACAGAAACGCGTCCGACGAATTGGCCAATGAGAAAAGCGAGATCGCGGTGATCGCTTTCCGGAACGGCGGCATAGAGGAAGAAGGAAGGTCGAAAGGCGAGCCTTCACGAGGCCCGTCATCCTTCGTCCTTCCGCCTTCATCCTTGCTCTTGCTCTTGCGCTCGCTCTCGCGCAAGAGCACGGCCAGCATGACGACGCCGATCACTCCCGGCACGACGGCCAGAAAGAACATCGTCCGCAGTTCGACGAACCACAACAACACCATCGCGATCACCGGTCCTACGACCGCTCCCGTGTGATCGAGCGCCCGGTGGAACCCATAGGCACGCCCGCGATCCGCCGCGGGCGTCACGTCCGAGATCATCGCGTCGCGGGGCGCGGAGCGCATCCCTTTGCCGGTACGGTCGACGAGCCGCGCCGTCAGCACCAGCGGCCACATCGTCGCGGCGCCGATGAGGGCGCGGGCGGCGGCGGCGAGGGCGTAGCCGGAGACGATGAGCGGCTTCCTGCGGCGGACGCGGTCCGACCACGCGCCGGAGAAATACTTGAGGATCGAAGCCATCCCGTCCGCGGCGCCTTCGATGAGGCCGATGATCGCGGGTGACGCGCCGAGCGTCGCGGAGAGGAAGACCGGGAGGAGGGGATAGATCATCTCGCTGGCCGCGTCGTTGAGCAACGCGGCCAGGCCGAGCAGGATGACTTGCGGTTTCAGCTTCGCGCGCGGCAAACGCGCGAAGGATAGCCGTTACGGACAGCCGCTGCGAATCGGGTCCGCCTCCACTTCGAAGACGCGGTTGCCGGTCACGCCGCTGACGCGCAACGAGTGGAACGCCGCCGGGAGTGCCGGTGATGCGGGCGAGCCGCTCGCGACCCACAATGGCATGCCCCATACCGCCGTGCAGCACTTCGCCTGCGACTGGAACCAGTTGTACTGGATCTCCGTCGCGCCGGACGGCGTGCTGACCGTGGAGATGATGCCGTTGCCCGGGCAATTCGTGACCGGATCGGTCGGCGCACTGGCCGTGACCGTCGCGCCCTCGGGGCCAATGCGCCCGCGCACGACGTCCCAGATGTCGGAACTCATTTCCTCGCCGGACATATAGAAGGCGAAGCCGCCGACGTCGTATTTACGGATCACGAACAGGATCTTGCGCTGCAATGCCGCTTTATCGATCTGCACGCCGATGAACGGCTCCGTGAACGTCAGCTCGCCGGACGCATTCCGGCCGAGCGTGCCGCCGGGATTGGAGATCGACGCCTGTTCGTCTTCGTCGTCGAAGTTGTAGCAGTACCAGGGGAGTCCGACGATGATCTTCTTGTGATCGGCGATCTGGTCGCGTGCGAACGCGAGTGCCTGATCCATGTACGGCTCGTGCACCAGCGACTGTTTCCCGCCGATGTCGTTGTACATCATGATCTTGATGTAATCGGCCGCGCCGTTTTCCGAAAGGCCGCGATAGTCGTAGATCTTCGCCTGGCTCGAATCGAGATTGCCGTCCAGCGAACGGCGGCGATAGACGCACACGGACACGATTTTGTCCGGCAGGCGTTTCTTGATGCGCCGGATGAGCGACGTGAAATTGTCGCGATAGGCGGGAATCTGATCGGACGGTAATCCGCGCAGCATTTCCTCATAATCGATGTCGACGCCCGCGTAATTGTTGTTGTTGACCATCGCCGCGATCTTGTCGGCGTGGTCGTTCATGTCCGCCTCACTGCGGAAGATGAAGCCCATGTATTGCTGCGGCGTGTAAGGGTCGGGGCTGGAGCCGTGATTGCGGACGATCGGTACGAGCGCGGCGTTGCCGAGGGTGGGGCGGTCGCGGGGCTCGACGTGCACGTCTTTCAGACTGACGATCGGCCCGTTCGGGCCATTGGTGGTCTGGAAGTAATACCAGAACGGATTGACCTCGTGGACGAAGTTCCCGGCGTTGGCGTCGTTGAAGTTGGTGACGCTGTGCTCGTTGTCCCAGTAGATGCGCATCCAGACCGAGATCCGATAGTTGTTCGCGTACGCGCTCGATGCCGCCAGCAGCGCGATCGCAAAGAGGATGGGGCGTTTCATGGAGCAGTCTCCGTGCGGGTTGGAGGTGGGTTGTTTTACAGCGACTGACTGCCTGCGAAGCGAAAAGTTATTTAGCGTAAGGCGTGCCAGTTTTGCGCATAGAATGCGCCCGCAATTCACCTCAGGAGTCTTGGTAGGAGTCTTCATATGGCAATCAGAAAAGTGGGCGTGCTCGGCTGCGGTCTCATGGGCTCCGGCATCGCTCAGGTCGCCGCGCAGGCGGGCTACGACGTCGTCGTCCGCGAGGTCGAACAGAAGTACATCGACAAGGGTCTGTCGGGCATCCAGAAGTCGCTCGCGAAGTTCGTCGAGAAGGGGAAGATGCAGCAGGGCGACATGGACGCCTGCATGGGGCGCCTCAAGGGCTCGACCAACCTGCAGGACCTCGCCGACTGCGACATCGTCATCGAGGCCATCATCGAGAACGCGCAGCTCAAGAAGGAGACCTACGCGGAGCTCGACAGGATCGTGAAGCCGGAGGCGATCTTCGCCTCGAACACGTCCTCGCTCACGATCACCGAGCTTTCGATGGCCACCGCGCGGCCGAAGCAGTTCGTCGGCCTGCACTTCTTCAACCCCGTTCCGCTGATGAAGCTGGTGGAGGTCGTGCGCACGATCCTCACCACCGACGACACGTTCAACGCCGCGTTCGAGTTCGCGAAGTCGCTGGGGAAGGAAGCGGTGAGCTGCCGCGACAACTCTGGCTTCATCGTCAACCGCCTGCTCGTGCCGTACATCCTCGACGCGATCCGCGCGTACGAGGAAGGCGTCGGCAGCATCGAGGACATCGACAAGGCCATGATGCTCGGCTGCGGCTACCCGATGGGTCCGTTCCAGCTCCTCGACTTCGTCGGCCTCGACACGACGTACTTCATCACGCACGTGATGTACGAGGAGTACCAGGAGAAGCGCTTTGCCGCACCGCCGCTCCTCCGCAAGATGGTCCTCGCCGGCCGGCTCGGAAAAAACAAGACGGGCTCGGGCTTTTACGACTACTCCAGCGGGACGCCGGTGGCGTTCGACAAAGCGAAGTGACGTGGTGGCCGGTTCCCGGTGTCTGCGCTGCCGTGCCCGCGCGACGGAGCTTCACAGGAACTGACCACCGGCACCCGATGACAGGTGAAAACGATGACTCTCGAAAACGTTCGTTCCGAAAACAAAGACGGCATTCTCACGATCACGATCGATCGGCCGAAGGTGCTCAACGCGCTCAACGCGCAGACGGTGGCCGAGATCGGCCAGGCGTTCGAAGCCGCGCGCGTCGATGACAGCGTGAAGGTCGTGATCCTCACCGGCGGCGGCGAGAAGGCGTTCGTCGCGGGCGCGGACATCAACGAGCTCGCGCAGATGACGCCGATCACCGGCAAGGAGGTCGCGGAAAAAGGGCAGCGCGTGTTCCGCGCCATCGAGAAGTTTCCGAAGCCCGTCATCGCCGCCATCAACGGCTTCGCCCTCGGCGGCGGCTGCGAGCTCGCGCTTGCGTGTCACATCCGCATCGCCTCCGAGAAAGCGCAGCTCGGCTTGCCCGAAGTCACGCTGGGCATCATCCCCGGCTACGGCGGCACGCAGCGCATGGCGCGGCTGCTCGGCAAAGGCAAAGCGCTGGAGCTCATCCTCACGGGCGATCGCATCGCCGCCGCCGAAGCGGAGCGCATCGGCCTCGTGAACAGAGTCGTGCCCGCGGATCAGTTGCTGACGGCGGCCGAAGACATGGCCCGCTCGATCGCGAAGCGCGGCCCGCTCGCGGTGCGTGCTGCAATCGAGGCGGTGATGAGCGGCAGCGACATGCCGTTCGAGGAAGGACAGTTTCTCGAAGCGACGCTGTTCGGCCTGCTCGCGAGTACCGCAGACATGAAAGAGGGGATGTCCGCCTTTCTGGAGAAGAGAGCGGCGGATTTCAAGGGAAAATGACCCCGTGACCGAGAACCTCGAGCACCTGATCTACGACTGGAACACCGAGGGCGAACAGCCCGCGCGGCCCGCGCGCAAGGTCGAGTTCGACGACGAGACCCTGCGCGACGGACTGCAGTCGCCGTCCGTCACCGATCCCTCCATCGAGGAGAAGCTGCGCATCCTCCATTACATGCACGCGATCGGCATCGACAACGCCGACATCGGTCTCCCCGGCGCGGGGCCGCACGTGCAGAAGACGGTCGAGCGTCTCGCGCGCGAGATCGTCGAGCAGAAACTCTCGGTTTATCCCAGCGCCGCGGGACGTACGCACGAAAACGACGTCCGCCCCATCATCGACATCTCCCAGCGCGTCGGCATCGCCATCGAAGCGGATCTCTTCATCGGCTCGTCGCCCATTCGCCAGTTCGCGGAAGAGTGGGACCTCGACTGGATCATCGAGCAGTCGACGAAGGCCGTGCGCTTCGCCGTCACCAACGGCATCCCGGTCATGTACGTGACCGAAGACACGACGCGCGCGAAGCCGGAAGACATCGAGAAGCTCTACACCGCCGCCATCGAAGCAGGTGCCGCGCGTGTGTGCATCGCGGACACCGTCGGACACTCGACGCCGTGGGGCGCGCGCAACGTCGTACGCTTCGTGCGGAAGCTCGTCGATCGCGTCAACCCCGCGGTCAAGGTCGACTGGCACGGCCATGAAGACCGCGGCTTCGGCGTCATCAACTGCATTGCCGCGCTCGAAGCAGGCGCGGACCGCGTTCACGGTTCCGCCGCGGGCATCGGGGAGCGCGTCGGCAACACGCCGATGGACATCCTCATGGTCAACCTCAAGCTGATGGGGTGGATCGACAACGACCTCACCGCGCTGCCGGACTACGTGAAGTTCGTCTCGAAGGTGACGAACGTGCCGCTCGACGACCGCTACCCGGTTTTCGGACGCGACGCGTTCCGCACCGGCACGGGCGTCCACGCCGCCGCGATCGTGAAAGCGAAGAAGAAGGGAAGCGACTGGCTCGCCGACCGTGTTTACTCCGGCGTTCCCGCGGGAATGTTCGGCCTGAAGCAGATCATCGAAGTCGGTCCGATGTGCGGCCTGTCGAACGTGGTGTACTGGCTCGACGCGAACGGCTATCCGCAGGAGGAGACCCTGGCGAAGGAGATCTTCCAGCTCGCGAAGTCGACGAATCGCGTCCTGACCGATCAGGAATTGCATGATTGTGCGCGACGGTGGCAGGATGCACGCCGCGCGGTAACGCAGTAGGCAAGGCTCGCCGCCCGAGTGGCGAAATGGCAGACGCAGCAGACTCAAAATCTGCCGAGGTCAACCCTCATGTCGGTTCGAGTCCGACCTCGGGCACCATCATTTCTTGATCAAGGAACGTACAATAACCGCCATGCGTCGTCTTCCCGCGCTCCTTCTCCTGACACTCGTTTTCTCTTCGGCCGCGTTTGCTTCGGATGCACTCGAGCAACCGGACCTTCGCGCGCTCGCACCCGCGGCTCGTCTCGGACGGGCGATGATCCTTCATCCGAACCAGCCGCTCACCGATGCCGACCGCGCCGCGCTCGCATCGCAGGGCGTCATCGTCAAGCACGCGCTCAGCGGCGGACGCTATCTCGTCCGCATCAAGAACGACGCCGAGGTGGCGACGCTCGACGACGCGCGCGTTGCCGCCATCGAGCCGCTGACGGTCGACGCGAAACTGCACCGCTCCGCGTTGCGCGAGGCCAACTCCGGACGCACGTGGGCTTCGGTGAACGTCGTCTTCCACGCCGACGTCACGTTCGAAGACGCGCGCGAGGCGATCCTCGCCGCGGGCGGCGCACTTGCGAATCACTTCGCACTCGACTTCCTCCCGTCGCAGCGCATCGAGGCGAAGATCGCCCCGGTCGCGCTGAAAGCCCTTGCCGCCGACGAGCGCGTGCTCACCGTCGCCGGCCCGGTGCGCTGGCGCGTCGCCACCGACAACGCGGACAGCGCGTTGCTGTCGCACGTCACGCCGCTCTACAGCGCGCCGTACAACCTCACCGGTGAAGGCGTGAACGTCTCGCTGTTCGAGCTTGCCGCGGGCCAGCAGGACCACGTCGAATTCGGCGGACGTCTCACCGTCGTCGCGACGGGTGGCGCGTCGTCGGACGTCAATCACGCCACGCACGTCGCGGGCACGATCGGCGCCGCCGGCGTTCTTCCGGGTGCGAAGGGCATGGCGCCCGGCGCGCGCATCTGGCAGCACTGCGTCGGCGCGCCGTCGAACACGTGCAAGGGCGACTGGCTCGAGGACAAGGATCGCGCGCTGCCCGCCCTCGGCATCACCGTCGACAACAACTCGTGGGGCTACGTGCTCGGCTGGACGGCCGAGGGTGGCTATCCCGTGTGGCTTGCGGGCGACGTCTACATGGGGGCGTACGACCTGATCGTCGGTGCGCCGCTCGATCAGATCTCCGCGGATCGCGGCATCCTCTTCGTGCACTCCTCGGGCAACGACGCCGACGGCGCGAACTTCGCCGGCCGCGAGTTCAACGATCACCGCCACGTCGACGACAAGGGCGACACCATCACCACGCAGGTCTTCTGCTACTCGAAGAACGGCTCGGGCACCGATTGCCCGGCCGCGTGCAACGGCGGTTGCGAGACCGTGCGCCACGATCCGAAGCTGCCGTACGACACGATCGGCGTCACCGCCGGCGCGAAGAACATCCTCACCGTCGGCGCCGTGCTCAATGACGCGCAGGGCGTGCGCATCGTCGACTTCAGCTCGCGCGGTCCGGCAAAAGACGGACGCATCAAGCCGGAAGTCGTGGCGCGCGGCTACAACGTCCTCTCCTCGGTCCCGACGAACCGCTACACGCGCCTCAACGGCACGTCGATGGCCTCGCCGGTCGTCACCGGCGTCGCGGCGCTCCTCACCGAGCACTGGCGCAAAGTCGCCGGCGGCGATCCGGGTCCGTCGCTTCTCAAGACGCTCATCATCGCGGGCGTCGACGACCTCGGCAATCCGGGGCCGGACTACACGTTTGGCTTCGGACTCGTGAACGCGCAGAACTCGGCGGACCTCATCACCGCCGACGGTGGCCGCGGCCAGCGCATCCGCCGCTTCGCGATCAGCCAGGGACAAACGAGCGAGACGACGATCGTCGTGCCGCAGACGCAGTTCGTGCGCGTCGTCCTGAACTGGCCCGATCCGCCGATCCCGTTCCTCGGCGGCGACGACATCGCCGCGAAGGCGATGGTCAACGATCTCGACGTGAAGGTCATCGACCCGCAGGGCAACGAGCACTTCCCGTGGAAGCTCGATCCATCGAGCTACGAGGCCAACGCAACGCGCGGCGTGAACAACGTCGACGTCACGGAAGTGGTCGAGATCCCGAACGCCGTGCCGGGCGCGTATCGCGTCGTCGTGACGGGCACGAAGGTCTCGCAGGGTCCGCAGAACGCCGTGCTCGTGTCGAACGTGCGCACCGCTGCCGCGTGCGTCGATCCCATCGAGGCGCTCGCCGCGAACGACAGCGCGAGCGCGGCCTTCGGCAACATCGTGCCGGGACAGCAGATCAACGCGGGGCTCTGCGGCACGAACGACGTCGACTTTTACAAGTTCAACGTGACGAAGTCGGGCCCGGTCAGCGTGACGGTGACGACGGGCGACACGCCGCTGCGCGTGACGCTCTCCGGCACCGGCGTGAACACGACCGTCGACGTGCCTGCGAATACGACGCGCACGCTCAACGCGAACGCGTCTTCGACGCCGCTGCCGATCACGCTTCGCATCGAGGCGAACGGCACGCGCGGTGCCGAGCCGCAGTACTTCTTCACCACCAGCTTCGGCGAGACGCACCTCCCGCGCCGCCGCGCTGCCGGCAAGTAACTCTGCTTCCGTGTGGGGACGGCCGCCCTCGGCCGTCCCTCCACTACAATGCGCCGCCTATGGCGTACAACACCCTCCAAGTCGAGCTCAACGACGAGGTCCTCTCCGTCACGCTCAACCGTCCCGAAGTCCACAACGCGTTCAACGACGAGCTGATCGCCGAGGCGATCGATCTCTTCTCGAACCTCGACACGAATGCGGCGCGCGTCGTCGTGCTGCGCAGCGTCGGCAAGAACTTCTGCGCGGGCGCGGACCTCAACTGGATGTCGCGCATGGTCGCGTACACGCGCGACGAGAACGTGCGCGACTCGTCGATGCTCGCGAAGATGTACGCGCTCGTCAACGAGTGCCCGCTGCCGGTGATCGGCCGCATCCAGGGCGCGGCGATCGGCGGCGGCGTGGGACTCGTCTCCGTGTGCGACGTCGCCATCACCATGCGGCACGCGCAGTTCGGACTCTCCGAGGTGAAGCTGGGGATTCTGCCGGCGGTGATCTCGCCGTATGTCATCGCCAAGATCGGCCAGTCGCATGCCCGCGCGCTGTTCCTCACCGGCGAGCGTTTCGACGCCGATCGCGCCCACCACATCGGACTCGTGCATCGCGTCGTCGACACCGAGCAGGAGCTCGACGCCGCCGTGTACGAGACGGTGACGCAGCTCAAGACCTCGGGACCCGAGGCGGTGGGGGAGTGCAAGAAACTGATCGCCTACGTCGCCTCGCACGAGCCCGCGGATGCGGTGCCGTACACCATCGACGCGATCGCGACGCGCCGCGTGTCCGAAGAAGGGCAGGCGGGCATGCAGTCGTTCCTCAATAAAGGACTGGCACCGTGGGTCGTGACGAAAAACTGAGCCGTTACTCGAAACTCCTCGTGCCCAATCGCGGCGAGATCGCCGTGCGCATCGCGCGCGCGTGCCGGGAGATGGGCATCGTGTCCGTGCTCGCGCATGCGGAAGACGACGACGTGCGTTTCGTCCGCCGCTTTTTCGACGAATCCGTCTCCCTCGGCGCAGGTGACGCGCGGGCGACGTATCTGAATGTCGACCGCGTGATCGACGCCGCGCGCGCGTCAGGCGCGCAGGCGCTGCATCCCGGCTACGGATTTCTCTCCGAGCGCGCGGAGCTCGCCGCTGCATGTGACGACGCGGGCATCGCGTTCGTCGGGCCGAAAGCGTCGTCCATCGCGGCGATGGGCTCGAAGGCCGAGTCGCGGCGCCTCATGCAATCGCTCGGGGTCCCAACGGTCCCGGGATACGACGGTGAGGATCAGTCGCTTTCCACGCTCACCGCGGAAGCGGCGCGCATCGGATTTCCGCTGCTCGTGAAGGCGTCCGCGGGCGGCGGCGGCAAAGGGATGAAGATCGTGCGCAGCGCGGACGAGCTGCAGGGCGCGATCGAATCCGCGGCGCGTGAGGCGATGAAGGCGTTCGGCGACGATCGTCTGCTGCTCGAGCGCTACGTCGAGGAGCCGCGGCACGTCGAGTTCCAGATCTTCGGCGACTCGCACGGCAACGTCATTCATCTCTTCGAGCGCGACTGCTCGATCCAGCGCCGGCATCAGAAGGTCATCGAAGAAACTCCCGCGCCGCGCTACTCGGACGAGCTGCGCCAGCGCATGGCCAAAGCGGCAATCGCGGCCGCGCGCGGCGTCGACTATCGCAACGCCGGTACGGTCGAGTTCATCGTCACGCCGGAAGGGGAGTTTTACTTTCTCGAGATGAACACGCGCCTGCAGGTCGAGCATCCGGTGACGGAGCTCATCGCGGGCGTCGACCTCGTGCGCGCGCAGATCGAGGTCGCGGCCGGCGCGCCGATGCCGTGGACGCAGGAGGAGCTGCGCCAGCGGGGCCATGCGATGCAGGTGCGCGTCTACGCCGAGGATCCGGACGACCGCTTCCTCCCGCAGAGCGGCACGATCGCCCAGTATCGCGAGCCGGCGGGGCCGGGAGTGCGCGTCGATTCGGGCGTCATGCGCGGCAGCGAGATCAGCGTGAAGTTCGATCCGATGCTGGCGAAGCTGATCACGTACGCGGAAACGCGCGAGGAGTGCATCGACCGCATGCGGCGCGCGCTGCGCGACTACGTGGTCCTCGGCACGAAGACGAACATCTCCTGGCTGCGCCGCGTCGTCTCGCACGAGGCGTTCCGCGACGGCCGCGTGAGCACGCGCTTCATCGCCGATCACGCGGACGGCCTCGCGCCGCGCACGTCGGAGCTCGCGCCGCAGATTGCGGCGGCGCTGGCTGCGGCGCCGCGCCAGCGCGTCGCGGCGGGCGAGGTCGCACGGACGTCGACCGTGTGGGACACGCTCGGCGACTGGGGCCGCTGACGGCACGCGCCGGCGAGGACGCCGGCGTACCGGCCGGCCCGCGGCCGCGCTCGGTGAGGTGGCACGGGCTGTGACTGTGTGGTCTTCCCCAGGAGACTGGGGAAGACATGACGGACAAGTCGCTCGCATTCGCGCTCATCCTCACCCTCGGCTGCGCCACTTCCACGACGCAAACCAGCGCCGCGACGCAGACCACCACGACCGCACCCACGACCACTCCCGCCGCCCAGCCGCAGTCGCAGTTCAAGAACCTGCAGGTCTTTCCGCGCGACATCCCACGCGATCAGCTCATCGCCGCCATGCGCGGCTTTACGCGCGGCCTCGGCGTGCGCTGCAACTTCTGTCATGTCGCCACCGCCACCGAGCCGAAAGAGGAGCTCGACTTCGCCTCCGATGCGAAGGAAGAGAAACGGGTCGCACGCGTGATGATCCAGATGGCCGCGCAGATCAACGGTACGTGGATCCCGCGCGCGCAGGCCGCGGAAGGGGAGGCGCCGCACACCGAGGAGACGACGCGCGTCGCATGCTGGACGTGCCACCGCGGCAAGCCGGAGCCGGAACTGCCGCCGCCACCGCCCGCCCCGGCGCAGCAGGCACCGGCGCAATGACGGAGCGCCGGTCAGCGCCCGTTACACCGTCACGACGTTCGCCGGCAGGCCGTATCGCGCCAGCAGCTCCACGAATCGCGGCTCGCCGCGGATCGAGTCGAAGCGCGGATCGATCGGCGCGAAGCACATCCACGCGTTGTGCTCCTCGAGACTCCGCTCGAGCGCCGCGAGCGCCTCGTTCACGTTGCCCAGGCCGGTGTGCGCCATCGCCAGGCAGTACGGTGAGACGTACCGCTGCTTCGCCATCGCGTGCAGTTGCTCGACGAGCTTCTCCGCGCCGACACGCCGCCCCGCCAGCGCGAACACATGCGCCATCGCGCCGATGAACATCGGCGCCGGTCCGGCGATGGCGATGGCGCGCTCGATCGCGTGAATCGCGTCGTCGTAATCGCCGCGCATCTCGAGCGACATGCCGAGGTAGTAGTGGCCGGGCGCGAGAGAGGGATCGGTCTCGAGCACGTCGCGATAGCAGCGGATCGCCTCGTCGTAGCGCCGCGACACGTGCAGCGGAATGCCCGCGCCGACGTTGATGATCGGCGAGAGCGGATCGAGGTCCTTCGACATCTCGATCAGTTCCAGTGAGCGCGTCACGTGGCCGCGGGCGCACATCAGAATGCCGAGCCAGTGCGGCGCCCACGGATAGTTCGGATTGAGGTGCATCGCTTCTTCGAGCTCACGCTGCCCCGTCTCGTGATCCCACTCGAAGAGACCGGCCGCATAGCCGAGCGTCGCGTGCGGATCGGCGAGCAGCGGATCGAGCTCGATCGCTTTCTTCGCCGCGGCCTTCACCTTCGGCAGGATCTCGCGCGGCGGCAGCGCCTGCATGAAGCCGAGCATCACGAAACAGTCGGCGAGTCCGGCGTAGGGGAGTGCGAACAGCGGATCGCGTTCGACCGCCTGCTGGAACAGCGTCATCGCCTGCTTCACCGCTTCGGGATGACGCTTGATCCACTGGAAGCGGCCCTTGAGATGCAACTGCTCCGCTTCCGCGTCGACGGTGCGTTTCTTCTTCACCGCACGCCGGGACGCGGAGGCCGTTCCGCGCACGCGCTCCGCGATGCCGTCCGCGATCGCCTCGGCCAGTGACGCGATCTCGCGCACCGCGCGCGTGTACGCCGAGGACCAGAGGAGCGAGCCATCCGCGGTGTTGACCAGGTCGACGTCCGCGTGCAGCGTCTCGCCTTCGACGTGGGCGCGCACGATCACGATCGCGGCGACGTTCAGCTCCCGTCCCGCATCGCGCGGATCGGGATCCGTCCCCGCGTACTGCGCCGCCGTGCCGGGCGCGATCACGCGCAGCTTCTTCACGTGCGCGAGCGCGTTGACGATCCCTTCGCTGAGGCCGTAGACGAGGTACTCGAGACTCGGCTCGAGGTCGTTGCTCACCGACGGCAGCACCGCCAGCGAGTCGATCCGGCCGCTGCGGGACACCGGTCGCGGAAGCTCGCGCACCGTGGCGTCCATCTCGGTCGTGCGCGGACGCGGACGCGACGAAGAGCGAGGGCGCGACTTGACGTCCTGCAACGCCTCGAGCAGCGTGGCCGCGGTCGGGAAGCGTTTCGACGCTTCCTTCGACAGCGCGCGTTTGACGATCGGCACGAACGCGCTGAAGCCCGACTCGTCGATCGGAGGCGGCTCTTCGAAAAGAATCGCCGTGATCGTCGCAACGGTGCTGTCGCGCTCGAACGGACGGCGGCCCGTGACCATCTCGTAGAGCACGACGCCGAGGGAAAAGATGTCGGTGCGGTGATCGACGGGGCCGCCGCGGAGTTGCTCGGGCGACATGTACGGTGCCGTGCCGGTGATGATGCCCGCGCGGGACTGCAGCGGATCCGTTGCCGTGCTCTCGCGCTGCGCGGTGAATTTGGCGAGGCCGAAGTCGAGCACCTTCACCTGCCCGCGCGTGGTGAGCATGATGTTCATCGGCTTGATGTCGCGATGGATGATGCCGTGACTGTGCGCTTCGTCGAGAGCGGCCGCGACGGAGATGGCGACGTCGAGGCACTCGGATGGCGACATTCGTCCGTGGCGCATGCGGTCGAAGAGCGTTTCGCCTTCGACGAACTGCATAACGATGTAGGGGCGTCCGTCGTGCTCGCCGACTTCGTAGATCGTGCAGACGTTCGCGTGATCGAGCGCCGCCACCGCCCGCGCCTCCCGCAGCAGCCGGAGCTTCGCCTCGGCATCGCGGCTCACCGCGTCGGGAAGGACTTTGATCGCCACGCGCCGCCCGAGCTTCTCGTCGGAAGCGAGGTAAACCTCGCCCATCCCGCCCGCGCCGAGAAGTGAGAGGACGCGGTAGCGATCGAGCGCGAGTGGAAAGCTGTCCAGCACGCGGTAATGGTAACGGTAACGCCGCCTTCCCGGCGGCGTCGTGACCGGCTCGAAGCGGACGTTACATTTCGTTCGCCGAGAGCACGCCGTCGCGGTTGCGATCCTGCTGGCGGAACGAGATGTCGTTGCCGCGCCATTCGTTGCGCGCGATGACGCCGTCGCGATTGCGATCGAGACCGTTGAACCGCGTCGTTGCGACCGTTCCGCGATCGCTGTCGGAGATCACGCCGTCGCGATTGCGATCGAGGCGCTGGAACGTCGTGTAATCGCCGCGCCATTCGCTGCGCGAGAGGACGCCGTCGCGGTTCGCATCGAGCTGACGCAGCTCGTATTCACCGGTGCCGCGCTGCGTGAGTCGCGTGCGCACTTCGTTCTGCGTGAGGCGGCCGTCGCGGTTCGTGTCGAAGCGGTCGAAGCTCGCGCGGTCTGCCGGAAACTCGCTCAGCTCGATGACGCCGTTCCCGTTGCGGTCGAATTGCGCCCAGTACTGCGCGTACTGCTGCGGATCCGTCTGCTTCGCGGTTTTCTTCGCCTTGTCGTTCTTCGCCAGAGCGGCCGGAGCCGTGGCGACGAAGAGCGTCAGGGCCAGTGCGGTGAGAGTCTTCGTGGTCTTCATGACCCTGTTCTATTGCGGTGGGTGTGCCACGGATTCTGCACTGTAAACACAGTACTTATACTGCTGAGCACTCACAAAACGTCCCTGCACGAGGGCAGCGCGTCTCGCGCTGCAGGATGCGTCTGCTTACGCAGTTTCATCCAGCAGATTGCGTTCGCCGGTCGCCCCAGAATCAGCACGAACCCCAATGGGATCTGGAGACGATTCATGGTTCCTCCGGTGGGAGCAGTGTAGCAGCGGCGTGTCTGCGAAAATGGGGGTATGTATGGGATTCTGGCCAAGTTGCTGTTCGTCGCGAGCGCCACGGCCGTCGCGATCCTGGCGATGCGGCCCAAGCTCAGTCTCGCGCTCCTCGCCACCATTCCGGTGGCATTGACGATCGGCGCCGCGTGGATTCCGGACGCGCTGCCCGACTGGCTCCTCATCAGCGGCATCATTGCGACGGCGGTGTGCCTGGCGGCGGTCATCGTGGCGTTTCTGTTCCGCCGGAGCGGGGACGTGGGCGGGGAGTTCGGCACGTTGCCGTCCGGCCGCGAAATGCGTTATTCGTCCGCCGACAAGGCCGGACTCTGGTGGACGTTCGTGCTGTTGTGCGTCGCGATGGCCGGCAGCGCGGTGGCCGCGTGGCGTCCGCCGTTCGACAGCGTGGCGGTGCGTGTCGTGGCCATTGTGCTCGCCGCGGTTTTCGCCGCACTGGCGCGCTCGTTCCGGCTGCTGTTGCGCGATCGCGACGTGGTCATTCGGATCGACGAACAGGCGCTCGAGGTCGACGGACGGCGCGTGCCGTGGCAGGAGGTCGAGAGCCACACGTTTTCGTTCGGCATATTTCGCGTATACGCGAAATCGGGCGAGCGCGTGCTGCGCGTCGACAACACGATCGACGGATTCCCCGCGCTGCTGTACCACGTCAATCGCAAGACATTCCGCAACGTCCCTGCCTGAGCTTCTGCGAGAATGACCGCATGAATGACGCGGACGTGCAGGTGCTCACCGTTCCGGGGCTGTGGAATTCGGGGCCGCAGCATTGGCAGACGTTCTGGGAGGCGCGATATCCCTCCTGGCAACGCGTGCAGCAGCGCGATTGGGACCGGCCCGACCGTGATGAGTGGGTGCGCACGCTCGACGCGGCGATTGCCGCGCAGACGAAGCCGGTGATTCTCGCGGCGCACAGTCTCGGGTGCTGTCTCGTCGCACAGTGGGCGGCCGAGACGGGCGGCAAAGGAGTGGCGGGTGCAATGCTCGTCGCACCGAGCGACGTCGAGGCGCCGGGGTATCCCGAAGAAGGCCGCAGCTTCGATCGCATGCCTCTGGTGCGCCTGCCGTTTCGCAGCATCGTCATCGCCAGCACGAACGACGAGTACATCAGCGTCGAGCGCGCGAAGCTTTTCGCCGAGGCGTGGGGGAGCGAGCTGGTGACGATCGGCGCCGCGGGGCACATCAACAGCGCGTCGGGACACGGGCCGTGGCCGGAAGGGCTTGACTACATGAGCCGTCTGCAGCGCCAGTGAAGGTAATTCACGAGCAGCCAGAAGTTCCGGAACGCGGGATTGCGCGTCTGTTTCTGGTGATAGCGGTAATAGATCTGCTGGGCAATCCCCGACAATCGGAACAGACCGAAGACTTCGTAGAACGTCCAGTGGTCGGGCGACAAGCCTGTCTTTGACGCGTAATACGCCACCACTTCCGCGCGCGTCAGCATGCCGGGGAGATGCGTGGGCTGGCGGCGCGTGGAGCGGGCGATGAAATCGTCTTTCGCTTCGATCCAGTAGGCGATGGCGTTGGCGAGATCCATCCACGGATCGCCGAGCGTGGCCAGCTCCCAGTCGAGGACGCCGATGATGTGTGTCGGGTCGCTGCGATCGAGCACGAGATTGTCGAAGCGAAAATCATTGTGCGTGATGCAGATGCGCTCGTTCGGCGGGATGTGGTCCGCGAGCCAGCGCATGATCTTCGTACCGCGCGGAACGTTCCACGTCCGCGCCTTCGCATAGCGCTCGCTCCACCCGTCGACCTGGCGGCGCGTGTAGCCGGCGCCTTTGGCGAGATGCGACAAGCCCGCCGCGTTGGAATCGACGCTGTGCAACGCGACGAGCGTATCGAGCATGTTCGTGCAGAGCAGGCGTGTGCGCTCCGGCGATAGCTCCACGCCGAGGTTGCGGCGGGGGATGATGCCGTCGAGGCGTTGCATGACGTAAAACTCCGCGCCGATCACCGCCTCGTCCGCACAATGGGCAATCATTTCCGGGACGTACGGGAACACCGGCTTCAATGCCTTCTGCAGACGGTATTCGCGGGCCATGTCGTGCGCGGACTTCGCCTTCGTGCCGGCGGGCGGGCGACGGAGGATGAGGTCGTGCGACTCGTAATGCAGGCGATACGTCCAGTTCGAAGCGCCGCCGGAGTATTGCGTAATGACGGGCGTGCCGCGCAGTCCCGGCAATTGCGATCTGAGCCATGCGTCGACGCGCGCGCCGTCGAGCTCTTCGCCCGCCCTTACTGCGCCTTCAGACATAGTTCTTCAGCTCGAGACGGGCGATGAGTCCGAGATGGACCTCATCGGGACCATCGGCAATGCGCAATGCGCGAGCGACGGCGAAGAGGGCGGTGAGCGGGACGTCGGCCGACACGCCCGCGCCGCCGAAGAGCTGGATGGCGTCGTCGACCACGCGCTGCAGGACGTTCGGCGCGGCGACCTTGATCGCGGAGATCTCCGTCATGGCCATGAGTGCGCCCACGGTATCGATCCGCCACGCGGCATAAAGCGTGAGCAGGCGGGCCTGATCGATGTCGATGCGGTGCCGGGCGACACGTTCGCGATTGCCGCCCAGGTTGAGCAGCGGCTTGCCGAACGCGGTGCGCGCGAGGCCGCGGCGGATCATTAAGGACAGTGCGCGTTCTGCTCCGCCGAGGGCGCGCATGCAGTGATGGATGCGGCCGGGGCCGAGGCGCCCCTGGGCGATCTCGAAGCCACGTCCGAGTCCGGCGATGAGGTTCGCTTTCGGAACGCGCACGTTGGCGAACGTCACTTCACCGTGGCCATACGGTTCGTCGTATTCGCCGAACGCGGAGAGCATGCGCTCGATGCGCACGCCGGGCGTGTCGAGCGGCACGAGCACCATGCTGTGCTGGTGATGGCGGTCGCCCTCCGGATTGGAGCGGCCCATGAAAATCGCGATCTTCGCGTTGGGATGTCCGAGTCCCGTCGTCCACCACTTGCGGCCATTGAGCACGAGCTCGTCGCCGTCGACTGTGATCGAGGCAGCGATGTTCGTGGCATCGCTCGACGCGACGTCCGGCTCGGTCATGCAGAACACCGAGCGGATCTCGCCGGCCAAGAGCGGCGCGAGCCACTGGCGTTTCTGTTCCTCATTGCCGTAATGGAAGAGCACTTCCATGTTTCCGGCATCGGGCGCGTTGCAATTGAAAATCTCCGGCGCCAGGAGGCTCCACCCCATCGCCTCGGCCAACGGCGCATATTCGAGCGTCGATAATCCGGAGACGCCGGGCAGAAACAGATTCCACAGGCCTTCCGCCCGCGCGCGCGCTTTCAACTCCTCGATGACCGGCGGCACGGTCCAGCGGGTCCAGTCCGCGCCGCGATTCTGCGCGCGTAATTCGCGGAACACGTCCGCTTCAATGGGCTCGATGTGATTGGCGATGAAATAGCGGACGCGCTGCAGCATTTCGCGCGAGCGCTGCGATTGTTCGAAATCCATCAGAAGAGCTTTCTCACGGCGCCCAGCGGCAGCCGTTTCATCAGGAATGCGACGAGCGCCCACGGCCAGGCAGGGACGAATGCCGTGGTTTTCTCCGATTCGATGGCGCGCGCGAGCGCACGCACGCCCGTTTCCGTGTCGATCATGAATGGTGTGCGCTTCACGCGCTCGTTCATTTCGGAGCGGATGTAGCCGGGAAACATCGTGCTGACGACGATGGGCGTACCGAGGACGTCGGAACGGATGCCTTCCGTCAGTGCGGCGAGGCCGGCCTTCGTGGCCGCGTAAGTCGTCAGTGCGCGAGGAAGGCCGCGCATCGCGCTGACGGACGAGATGGTCACGAGATGTCCCGCGTTCTGCGCGCGCAGGATCTCCATCGCCGCTTCGCATTGTGCGAGCGCGGCGACGAAGTTCGTCATCGCCGTCTGTTTGTTCGCGTAGAAGTAGCCGGTGCCGATGGACGCGCCTTTGCCCATTCCGGCGTTGACGATGAAGCGGTCGATCGTCCCGCCGAGGTCTTCGCGGAAGGCGCGGAAGACGGCGAAGACCTGATCGTGGTCGTTGACGTCGAGCTCGCGCACGAAGATGCGGATGTTCGGGTGCTTCGCGAGAAGCTCTTCGCGCAGGGCGTCGAGGCGTTCGGTGCGGCGCGCGCAGAGGGCGAGGTTCCGGCCGCGCTGTGCGAATTCACGCGCCATCCCGGCGCCGAGGCCGGAGCTGGCGCCGGTGATGAGAATGTTCTGGCGGTGCATTGGCGCGTAATGGTAACGCCGGTGCGCGGAGTGGACGCCGGCGTTACAGGCCTTCGGCGAGCATCAGGCCGGATGCCTCGTCGATGACGGAGATGATGGCGCGCGTGCCGTCGGGGGAGATGGCGAAGGTCTCCGCGTCGGCGGCGATCAGCACGCGCCGCGTGGTGGTCACGCCGGGCGTGAAGTCCTGCGCGAAGAGCGTGAGACGGCCGTTCGCATCCGGCGCGCGATAGGCGATCGTGTGCGTCGCGCCGATCCACGTCGCGCGCAGCGCCACGAGTCCCGTGATTCCGGAGGCGAGATTGAACACGGCCGAATCGCGCACGCGGACGACGTCGATCGCCGCGGCGCCACCGGCTTCCGGACGCTGATACACGACGTACTCGCCATCGGCGGACACGGTGGGATGAATCGTCTCACCCGCGACGACGAGCTTCGCTTCGCCGCCGTTGCGCGCGATGCGCCACAGGCCGTCGCGTTTCGGATTGCTCGAGTCGTAGAAGATCCAGTCGCCGCGCGCGGGGAGCGAGGGATTCTCCGCGTCGACGCCATCCTTCGTGACCTGCTGCGGTCCCGCGCCGTCGAGCGCGGCGGTCCAGACTTCGAAATGGCCGGCGCGATTGGAGCTCCAGAAGAGCGCGTCGCCCGCGGGATGCGGATCCCAGTCGATGGCCGCGTGATCGGTGACGCGACTGAGACTCGCGTTGTCGATCATCAGTTCCCACAGATCGACGTTGCCGCCGCGATCGGATGCGAAGACGACGCTGCGTCCGCCGCGCGCGTACGCGGGCTGGCGATCGACGCTCATGCCGCGCGAGAGCCAGCGCGGCGGCGCGCTGCCGTCGAGCACGAGCTCCTGCAGGCTCTGGCGCGTCACGTCTTCGGTGAAGACGAGCCGTCCGTCGCCGGCGACGTCGATCGTGTCCGCCGCGCTGTGCGGATTGCGCAGCAGCACGCGCGCATCGCCGTCGAGGCCGTGCTGCACGACCGCGCTGCTGCCGCGACGCTGCATGCCCGTGCCTTCCAGCGCCTCGAGCTCGATGTAGATGACGGCGTTGCCGTCGCGCGTCCACGCGACGCCGGAGAGCAGGCCGTGCGGACGGTCGCGTGCGAGCACGCGGCGCTCGCCGCTTTCGACGTCGATCAGCAGCACCGAGCCGCCGGCCGTGTTGCGCGGGATGCGCGTCACCGCGATCCACCGGCCATCCGGTGACCACCGCGGCGCGTAGAAATCCTCGGCCGTCGTGGCCGCGATCTCGCGCACCGCACCGCCGCCGACGGGCGCGATGCAGACGGTCGACATGCGCTCCGCTCCTGCGCGATTGCGGATGAAGGCGAGGCGCGTGCCGTCGTGCGACCAGTCGCCGTGGAACGCGTTGTCGATGAGCTTGCGCGGATCGCCGCCGAGCGTGGCGACGCGATACAGCGCGCTCGCGCCGTTCGCGGTGCGCGTGAACAGCAGCGCGGCGCCGTCGGGACTGAAGCGGGGCGCGGAGTCATCGGGGCCGGACGTCACCGGTGCGTCCGTGCCGTCGGCGAGCTGCTTGAGCCAGATGCGCCGCGCGCCGTCGCGCGAGGAGACGTACGCGATGAGCTTCGCGTCCGGCGACGCGGCGGGGGAGCTGTCGCGGCCGGAGTAGGTGAGCGTGCGCAGGATGGGCGGTTCGGGATGAGGATCGGGGCGGCGCGAGAAGATCGCCGCGGCGGCGATGAGACTCGCCAGCGCGACGAGCAGCAGCACTTTCGTCGGACGGCGCTCGACGCGGATCTGCGGCGCTGCTTTGGGCCGCGTCGGCGTCGCGGACGTCACCGACTTCGCGGCGCTGTCGAGCGCATACGCGAGATCTTTCGCGGACGAGAATCGCTGCGACGGATCTTTCTCCAGGCAGCGGCGCACGAGCGCGTCCACGGCCTCGGGGATGGCGGGCATCTCCGGCACTTCGTCGATGAGGATCGAGTTCATCGTCTCGACCTGCGAGCGCGCGTGAAACGGGACGCGGCCGGTGAGCATCTCGAAGAGGACGATGCCGAGGGAGAAGATGTCGGAGCGTGCGTCGAGCGCGGTGCCGCGTACCTGCTCGGGCGACATGTAGTGCGCGGTGCCCATGACCATGCCGGGCTCGGTGCGCACGACGGTCGAGGCATCGTCTTTCGTCGTGGTCGTGATCGCCAGTCCGAAGTCGAGGATCTTCAGCAGCTCGCCTTCGACGATGAAGATGTTCTCCGGTTTCAGATCGCGATGGATGACGCCCTTCTGGTGCGCGGCCGCGAGTCCCGACGCGATCTGCGCGCCGAACGACAACGCTCTGCGGATGCTGAGGCGTCCCGCATCGAGCCGGTCGCGCAGCGTCTCGCCTTCGAGCAGCTCCATCACGATCCACGGCACGGTCCCGCCGGACTCGCTCAATTCGCCGACGTCGTACAGCGCGCAGAGATTCGGATGACTGAGCGACGACAGCGCACGCGCCTCGCGCTCGAAGCGAAGACGCAGTTGCGGATCGCTCCAGCGATGCGGCGGCAGCACCTTCACCGCGACCGCGCGATCGAGACGCGTGTCGGTCGCACGAAAGACCTGCCCCATGCCGCCGGCCCCGAGCTCGGCGTCGATGCGATACGGTCCTAAACGCGATCCGGGAGCGAGAGCCATGTCAGGACGACGACGCCTCTCGCCACACCGCGCTGCCGGACGCGCCGCGCACGCAGTTGCGGCCCGCGGCCTTCGCTTCGTACAGCGCGCGATCCGTCTCCTGCATCAGCGCATTCCACCCCTCGGCCGTCTGCGGCACGATCGACGCCGCACCGCAGCTCGCGGTCGTGTGAATCGTCTTGCTTTCACGGAGGACGATCGGCAGTGCTTCGATGCCCGCGCGCAGACGCTCCGCGGTCCGCAGCGCTTCCTCCTCGCTCGTGTTCGTGAGCACGATCGCGAACTCTTCGCCGCCGATGCGCGCGACGAGATCGTTGAGCCGCGCGCCGAGCTCGCCGCTGCGACGGATCTCCCGCGCGAGGTAGCGCGCGACCTGCACGAGCGCGGCGTCGCCGGCGGGATGTCCATGCTCGTCGTTGAGCTGCTTGAAGCGATCGAGGTCGAGGAGGAGCAGCGCGAGAGGCTGCCCTGATTCGTGTGCACTGCGCCAGTCCTCGACGAGCGCGCGCTGGAAGTAGCGGCGGTTGGCGATGCCGGTGAGATCGTCGAGCAGCGAGAGGCGCTCGAGGTGCGCGTTCGCGGCCTGCAGCTCTTCGGTCTGATCCTGCACGAGGAGGCGCAGACGTTCGGCCTGACGGCGCAGCGCGGCCGTGCGCAGCCGCACGATGATCGCCACGACGAGTGCCGCGAGCACGATCCACAGCGCGAGCGCGAACCGCGTGCGGTACCACGGCGGCAGGACGACGAATGAGCGCTGCGATTCCGCGCTGACCTGTCCCGACGCGCCACGCGAGCGCACGCGGAACGTGTACTCGCCCGGATCGAGATTCGTGTAGTCGATGTGCGGCTCGGCGGTCCACGCGCTCCACTCCCGGTCCGCGGGATCGAGGCGATATTGATAGACCGCGCCGGGGCGATACGACACGGGTGCGAACTCGATGTGAAGACGTCCGAACGCGTGCGGCAGCGGATGCACGACGGGCGTGCCGTCGGCGAGCACGGTGCGGCGGATGAGCGGCCGCGGCTGCGGCGGCGTCGCATGCGGACGGCTGGTCTCGACGCGGAAGAACGACGAGGCGGAGCTGAGCCACATCACGTCGTCGTCGCGATCGAGATCGCTGATGCGCGTGCCGACGCCGACGAGCGGACGCGGGTCGCGCGCGAAGCTGCCGTTCGGAAGGCGCGTGACGACCGCCGGCGAGGCGCCGTCCATCCAGACGTTGCCGAGGGAGTCTTCCTCGACGTGGTCGAACCCGCCGCGGAGGTGGCCGAGGAGCGGGTGGGGGACGAGCGTGCCGTCGGGGCGGGGCACGAGAAGCTGGCCGTGGTTGACGAGGACGATGGCGTTGCGCACGAGCGCCACGTCCATCTCGCTGCTGCCGTACTTTGTGATGCGATTCGTTGCGAGATCGAGGCGCGTGATGCCGTCGAACACGGAGCCGGACCAGAGCTCGCCCTCGTGCTCGACCACGTGACGGCCGTACGGCGGCATCCCGGGGACGAATCCTCCGAAGCGCCAGCCGCGCGCATCGCGGTCGAGGATGGCCGTGCCGCGTTTGGTGGAGATCCACCAGCGGTTCGGAATGGAAGGCGACTCGGCGAAAAAGTACACGGCCAGCGATTCGGTCCCGCTCACACGTCGCACCGTTTCGTGGCGGTCGAGGATGAAGAGGCCGTCGCCGGTGCCGACGACGAGGTCGTCGCCGGCGCTGATCGCGCGCCACACCGGGCCGGGGATGCCGGGCACGGCGCGCGTCGTCCCGCTGCGGTCGATGACGAAGAGGCCGTGCGAGGTCGCGATGTAGAGACGATCGCGATGCCGTTCCGCGTCGCTCGGTGCACCGCGCACGCCGCGGCGTTTGTCGAGCACGGACATCGCGGCGTCGAGATCGACGCGTGCGATGGAGCCGTAATAGGTGAGCCAGAGCGAGCCCTCGCGATCGGCGAGCGCGCCGGAGAGGACCGCGTCCGGTAGATCGGCGTTCGTGTCGAGGCGCTGTTCGATCGCGCCGCCGCGGTCGAGGATGGCGATGCCGTCCTGGCGCGTGCCGATGACGATGCGGCCGTCCTTCAACACGCAGCCGGCGGTGACGATTTTGTCTTTGAGCCACGCCGACGCCTCGGGTGCGAAGGGTGCGGCGTCGAGGAAGATGCCTTCGTTGCGCACGAGGACGAGATCGCGCTGTTCGTCGTACGGGAGGACGAGGTCGATGCGTTGGCCGTCGAAGCCGGCGCGCACGAGGGTGTCGTTCTCGAGGCGATGCAGGCCGTCGTCGAGTGCGACGTAAGTCGACTTGCCGGCGCGAAAGCAGCGCGGCGGTGCGACGGTGGTGCGGCCGCGAGGATCGGCGATGATGCGCGCGGCGCCGCCGGTCCAGAGCACGATCGCGCGCTCGGCGGCGTAGAGGAAGCCGTTGTCCATCGCGCAGATCGAGCGGACGTCGCCGAGGGCCCTGCGCTCTTTCGGGAGATGCTGCAGGAGGGAGTGGTACACGACCGTCCCGTGCGGATCGGGCGCGACCCAGCCGAATTCGTCGATCGCACCGACGGCCACTTCGGGACCACTGCCTCCGGCGACCGCGAAGACCGCGGAGTCGTTCGGCAGCGCGATCGTCTTCCACCACGCGCCGTCGTACACGCCCACGCCCGCGAGCGCACCGACGTAGAGCATGCCGGCGGGATCCTGGGCGACGGAGAAGAGCTGCGAGCCGGCGCCGTGACGCGATTCGTTCTGCACTTCGATCAGCGGAAATCCGCGCTCGAACTCGCGGCCCGTCGCGCCGTGTAATGCGACGGCGCAGAGGAACAGCACTGCTCCGTGGAGTGATCGCTTCATGCTGGGAGATCCGGCTGAAGCTAGTGTACGTTACGCACATGGCGACCACACCTGTGAAGCTGCACGCGAAGGGGACGTTCCGCACCGAGGTCGAGGCGGGTCCGCATCGATGGGTGCTCGACGAGCCTGCGGAGATGGGCGGCGCAGGCGAAGGGCCGACGCCCTACGACATGCTCGCCTCGGCCCTCGGCGGCTGCACCGTCATGACGCTGCACTACTACGCCAGGCGCGAGAAGCTGCCGCTCGACGCGGTGGACGTGACGATCACGCACGACCGCCAGCACGCGAAGGATTGCGCGGACTGCATGTCGCAGTCGGGCTTCCTTCATCGCTTTCGCGTCGAGATCCGCCTGCACGGGCCGGAGCTCACCGAAGAGCAGCGACAGAAACTGCTCGTGATCGCGGGACGCTGTCCGGTGAAGAAGACGCTGGAGGCGGAGATCCGGGTGGAGGAAGTGCTGGTGGATTGAGGCGCCGCGGGGCGCGGTGTCCGAGGGGCGGCGGTCAGCGCCGCCCGAGAGATTCCGGCGCGCGCACGCGTCCGGCGACGCCGCAGAGGATGAGCAGGGTCACGACGTACGGCAACGCCAGCATGAGGTGGAAGGGGACGCCTTGCGACGCGGCCTGCAGCGCGTATTGGAGCGCGGCGGCGAGGCCGAAGATGGTCGTGCCGATGAGCGCGCCTTTGAATTTCCAGCGGCCGAAGATGACGATCGAGAGGGCGATGAAGCCGCGGCCGGCGGTCATGTTCTCGGCGAAGCCGCTGGAGATGGCGAGCGCGAGGTAAGCGCCGGCCAGTCCGGCGAGGATGGCTTCGAGCGCGAGTGCGATCGCGCGATGCGACGTCACGTGCGATGCGACGGCCTCGGGGTTTTCGCCGCACGCGCGGAGACGCAATCCGAACGTCGTGTTCCACAGGAGCAGCGCGAGCGCGATGGGGAAAACGATCCACGCCAGCGGGAGCATCGCATCGGTGGTGAGGCGCGGGAGTGCGCGCAGGAAGATGCCGGACGGTTGCAGCTCGCGATAGACGAAGCTCGTCAGGCCAACGGCGAACAGATTGATGGCGGTGCCGGTGACGATCTGGTCGGCTTGGAAGAAGAGCGCGAAGAGGCCGAACAGCGCGGCGATGAACATCGCGCCGAGGATGCCGCCGAAGAAGCCGAGGATCACACTGCCGCTTGCCTGTGCAGCGAGCACGGAAGTCATCGCGGCGACGAGCATCATTCCTTCGATGCCGAGGTTGATGATGCCGCTGCGCTGGAGGACGAGCTCTCCCTGCACCGCGAGGAGCAGCGGCGTCGACGCGACGATCGCGAGCGGAATGGCGTCAACGATCAGATCGAACATGGCGAGCGCGAAGATGGTCGAACGCGAGCAGTAAAAGAATGACCACGGCCTGACCGAACGTCGCGACGGCGGCGGAGATGTTGGCGGTGCGCTGGAGATCGCCCGCGCCCGTGGCGAGCGCGCCGAAGAAGAACGCGGAGACGATGATCGCGAGCGGATGCAGTTGCGCGAGCAGCGCGACGGCGATGCCGGCGTAGCCGTAGCCGGAGGCGAAGCGCTCGAAGAGACGATGCGTGACGCCGAGGAGCTCGATGCCGCCCGCCAGTCCCGCGGCGGCACCGGAGATGGCCATGGCACGGGCGAGTTGTGCGCGCACGTTGACGCCGGCCCATTCCGCGGCGAAGGGATTGAAGCCGGTGGCGCGCAGACGCAGTCCTTCGGCGGTGCGATAGAGCAGCCACCAGCCGATCACGCTCGCGGCGATGGCGACGAACACACCCGCGTGCAGTCCGCCGAGGACGGGCAGTGCGGCCGCGGCTTCGTCGGTCTGCGGATACTGCGCGGCGCGCTCGCGCAGCGGACCGTTCACGCACCAGCCGAGGAGATGCACCGCGGTGAAGTTGAGGAGGATGGTGGTGAGGACTTCCGGCGCATTGCGCCACAAGCGCATCGCGGTGGCGAGCGAGGCCCATGCGGCGCCGGCGAGCATCGCGGCGAGGAGCGATGCGACGACGCCGTACGGCGAAGCGAGGAGCGCGGCGAGTGCGCCGACGATGAACTGTCCCTCCGCGCCGATGTTCCAGACGCCCGCGCGAAAAGCGATGGCCACGCAGAGTCCCGTCAGCAGCAGCGGGACGGACTTGAGGAGCGTGCCCTCGAGCGCGAAGCGCGAGCCGACCGAGCCGCTGACGAGGATTCCGAAAAGTGCGCGTGGGGAGTGGCCGAAGGCGCTGGCGGCGAGGGCGAGGAGCACGATCGCGCTCAGCGCCGCGAGCAGCGGGAAGAGGAGGCGCTTCACTCGACGCCTGCCATGAGGTTGGCGACGCGGCCCGTCGCTTCGTCGCGCGTCATCGGCTCGGAGAGTTTGCCGCGGTAGATGACGTGAATCGTGTCGGCGAGGGCGAACGCTTCGTCGAGGTCGGAGGTGATGAGCGTGATCTCGGCACCGTTGCCGGCGGCGGCGCGGAGCTGCTCGTGGACGAAGCGCGTCGACTCGAGGTCGAGGCCGCGCGTCGGCTCGGCGGCGACGATGCGGTTCGGTTTGCGATCGAGCTCGCGGGCGAGGATCACCTTCTGCTGATTGCCGCCGGAGAGATCGCCCGCACGCTGGTGCGGGGAGTGGGCGCGGATGGAGTATTGGGCGATGAGTTGCTTCGCACGATGGGCCGCTTCGCGCGGGGACCAGCGCCGCGATTTCAACGCGAGGTTTTCGGCGATGGTCATGTCCGCGATGACGCCGTCGCGGGTGCGGTCTTCGGGGATGTGGGCGGCTTCCGGATGAGTGGCGAGGAGAGAACGGGCGAGGGAGGATTGGCCGTTGCCGGCGACGCCGAGGATGGCGGTGATGCGCCCCTTCGTCCTGGCCGTTTCCCCGCGTACGGGAAGAGGGGACTGGAGCATGGCGGCGGCGAGCGATTCGGGCGTGGCGTCGGCCGTCAAAGTTTCGAACACCATCTGCCCCGAGCGAAGTAATGCGATGCGCGTGGCGACGGCGAAAACCTCGGGGAGTTTGTGCGTGATGAAGACGATGGCCTTGCCTTGGCCGGCCAGCGCGCGCATCACGCGGAAGAGCTCTTCGGATTCGTAAGGCGTGAGGACGGCGGTGGGCTCGTCGAGGATGAGCGTCGAGGGGTTCCGCGAGATCGCTTTGATCAGTTCGAGCTTCGCCTTCTCCCCGACGGAGAGATCGCCCACACGGCGCGCGACGTCGGGCAGCTCGATCCCGGTGGCGGCGATCGTGGCCGCGGCTTCGCGTTCGAGCGTCCGGCGCGTGGCGAAGCGGAATCGCGAAGTCGTGAGGGCGAGGTTCTCGGCGATGGTCAACTCGTTGACCAGGAGGAAGTGCTGGTGCACGAGCTCGACGCGGCCGGTCTGGTCGATCGAGCCGGAGTCCGGCGCCAGCTCGCCCGCGCCGATGCGCATGAGCGTCGTCTTCCCCGCGCCGTTCTCGCCGACGACCGCGAGGATCTCTCCTTCGCGGACGTCGAGCGACACGTCGTCGACGGCGCGTGTGGCGCCGAAGGTCTTGACGATGTGTGCGAGTCGGAGCACTAGAAGCCGGCCGGAGGCTTCACTCTACCGGCCTTGATCTCAGTCGTCAGCCGCTCTACCTCGGCCAGCGTCTCGCGCGAGACCGCGGATTTGAGGGCCTCGTTCCAGGCGATGCTCACGGTTCCCTGATTCATGCCGAAGTGCTGCACCTCCGGTTTGAAGCGTCCTTCCTTCACCGTCTTCGCCATCTGCACGTACGCACCCGGGACGTCGACGACGGCAGAGGCGAGAATGACGTCCGGCGCGAGCGGGCTCTGATCGGCGTTCGAGCCGAAGCAGCGCACTTTGCGCTCGCTGCACGCCTGGAACACGCCGCGCCCCGCTTCGTTGGCCTGATGGAAGACGAAGTCGCAGCCGGCATTGATCAATGACAGCGTCGCCACTTTCGCGGCGCCGAGGTCGTCGAAGTTGCCGGTGTAGATCTCCTTCACCTCGAAGTTCGGATTCACCGACTGCGCGCCCGCTTTGAAGGCGAGGAAGCTGGATGCGATCGACGGCACGTTGATGCCGCCGACGAGTCCGGCCTTGCCGCTCTTCGATTCGCGCGCGGCCACGACGCCGAGGAGATACGTGGCTTCCTCGATCTGAAAGCGCATCGGCGCGACGTTACTCGTCACCGTGCTGCCGGACGTCGTGATGAAAATCGTTTTCGGATGCTGTCCGCCGGCCTGTTTCGCGGAGTCCTGGTATTCGAAGCCGTGGCCGAAAGCGAGATCGAAGTTCTTCGCGCCGAATGCGCGGAAGCCTTCCACCATCTCCGCGGGACTTTTCGTCTCCTGATGCGAGATCTCGGCGCCGAGCTCGTTCTTGATGCGCTGCACGCCTTCCCAGGCGAGCGCGTTCCACCCGCCATCGTTGATGGAGCCGGGGGTGAGGAGGCCGACCTTCATCGGCGTGGCAGCAGGTGCGGCGGAGCCGCCAGCGGGTGGCTGCGGCTCTGCCGTTTCGCGCTGCGCGCACGAGATCAGCATGGTCATGGCAAGAAGAAGCACAGCTCGTTTCATGGGCGCGGATTTTACGGGTGGACAGTTGACGTGTGCCAGTGGTACACGGGCGTTTGAGTTGACGAAGGAGGAGTAACCATGGACGACGATCGGAACAATGGCGCCGAGTACGAGGATGACGACGAACAGATCGAGCAGATGATCATCGAGAACGGCATCCTGCTGCACAGCCTGGCGACGCTGCTGGTGCGCAAGGGCATCCTCAAGCAGGACGAGATCGACGCGGAGATGGACCGTCTCTACGACGAGATGGAGAATTTCGAGCAGCAGTGACGGCGGGGTGGACCGGAATAGCCCCGCCCGCGGCCTGTTTCGAGGTTGGACAAATTCCGCGGGGGAGATCGATGAAGATTCTGAGATTCCTGGTGGTCGCGCTCGTCGCCACCACGTTTGCGGCCGGCGCGTTCGCGCTGTCGCCGGAGCTCACCGAGTGGGGTAATGGCCCGGTGCAGCACATCATGACGAAAGACGAGCTCGCGAAGTGGAAGGGCCTCCGGAGCGATACCGACGCGAAAGCGTTCGTCGATCTGTTCTGGGCTCGCCGCGATCCGACGCCGGAGACGCCGCGCAACGAGTACCGCGACGAGTTCGATCGCCGTGTGGCTACGGCGGACAAGAGTTTCGCCGAAGGGAAAAAGCGCGGTGCGATGACCGAGCGGGGGAAGACTCTGATCCTGTTCGGCGCGCCGTTGAAGCGCCAGACGAGCGGCAATGACCGCAACTCGTCGATGCCGACCGGCATCTCGAACGACCCGTCGGCGGGCGTGACGGAAGAAGATGTGAAGGCCGAGGTGTGGATCTACGAAGGTGCGCAGGCGCGTGACTCGTTCAACATCGGACGCGCGCAGGTTCGCTTCGTCGACCGTTTCGGCCGTGGTGATTTCCAGCTCGAGCGTTCGGGCGTCGACTACGCGAGCGCGCAGCGCCGTGTGGCCGAAGCGGCGATCAAAAATCCGACGCTGACCGTGGCCCCGACGTTCGCGGCCGCGCCAGCGGGCGGTGCTCCGGTTGCCGCGGCGGGTGCGCCTCCGGTGCCGGAGACTCCGATCGTCCAGACGGAGCTCACGACCGAGTCGCTCAAAGCGGCCGTCGCCGAGTTCAAGTCCGCGGGCAAGCCGGCGACCGGCAAGACCGCGCACGCGTTCTGGGGTGAATATGTGACGGCCGAGGGCGACTACTTCGTGCCGGTGCAGATCTACCTGCCGAAGTCGGCCGGCGTCAACGCGTCGAACCTCACGTTCTTCGGCGTGGTGCAGGACGAGTCGGGCAAGAACCTCGTCGCGTTCGAAGAGCCGGCCACGCTGGTCGCGTCGAAGGATGACTTCTTCGTCGACCGCTCGCTCACCGGCCTCCCGGCGGGCAAGACGCGCGGCTATTTCGGTCTCGCCGAGAACGGCACGCCGGTCTCGCTCGTTGCCGTCGACATGAATCTCGCCGGCTCGATCGACAAGACCGCGACGGCTTCGTCGCAGCTCATCCTGTCGAATAACGTCTTCCCGCTGCAGACGGCGCAGAAGCCGAACGATCCGTACTCCTTCGGCGGCCTCAAGGTCGTGCCGAAGGCGGACCGCACGTTCCGCAAGGCGGACGAGCTGTGGTGGTTCCTCGAGATGCGCAACCCCGGTGTGCCCGAGGCCGCTGCGGACGCGACCGCGCCCGCCGTGCCGAAGGTGCAGGTGAAGATCGACGTCGAAGGCACCGACACGACCGGCAAGAAGATCAAGTTCAACTCGCCGCCGCGCGAGGTGGAAGCGATCGAGATCAAAGGCGTTCCGGGCCACTACGGCGTCGGCAACGCGGTGCCGCTGGCCTCGTTCAAGCCGGGCGACTACACGTTCAGCGTGAAGGTCATCGACACGATCAAGAAGTCGTCCTACACCCTCTCCGAGAAATTCACGGTTATCGAATAACGTAGAATCCGCGTGGCGGACGGGCAGCAAGTCCTGTCCGCCACGAGATATCCCCATATGCCGTTTGTCACTGTTCAGGAAGCAGCCGAGCTGTACCGCCGCGGCGACTTCGTGATCATCGTCGATGACGAAGATCGCGAGAACGAGGGCGACCTCTGCATCGCCGCCGAGCGGGTCACCGCCGAGTCGATCAACTTCATGGCGAAGTTCGGCCGCGGGTTGATCTGCCTCGCACTCACGGAAGAGCGCTGCAATGAGCTCGATCTCCCGTTGATGGTCGAGCACAACACCACGAATTTCGGGACGGCGTTCACGGTCTCGATCGAGGCCCGCGGCCGCGTCACCACCGGCATCTCCGCGCGCGACCGCGCCGAGACGGTGCGGGTGGCGATCGACCCGCGGACGCGTCCGCTCGATCTCGCGCGTCCGGGTCATGTGTTCCCGCTGCGCGCGCGCAAGGGCGGGGTGCTCAAGCGTGCCGGTCAGACCGAGGCTTCGATCGATCTCGCGTCGATCGCGGGGCTCGGGCCCGCGGCGGTCATCTGCGAGATCATGAACGAAGACGGCACGATGGCCCGCATGCCGGATCTCAAAGAGTTCGCGATCAAGCACGGCCTGAAGATCATCTCGGTGGCCGACATCATCCAGTACCGGATGCAAACCGAGAAGCACGTGCACTGCCTCGCGTCGCCCGTGCTGCCGACGGATCACGGCGAGTTCCGCGTCTACGCGTACCAGAGCGACATCACGGGCGAAGAGCACGTGGCGCTGGTGAAGGGCGAGATCCACGAAGAGGACGAGGTGTTGGTGCGCGTCCACTCATCGTGCCTCACCGGCGACGTGTTCCACTCGAGCCGCTGCGACTGCGGCGACCAGCTCGAGCGCGCATTCGAGCTGATCGCGCGCGAAGGCAAGGGCGTCATCCTCTATCTGCTGCAGGAAGGCCGCGGCATCGGTCTCATCAACAAGCTGCGCGCGTACGAGCTGCAGGATCAGGGCGACGACACGATCGAAGCGAACGCGAAGCTCGGCTTCGCGCCCGACATCCGCGACTACGGGACCGGCTCCCAGATCCTGCGCGACCTCGGCGTCCGCAAGATCCGTCTGATGACGAACAACCCCGCCAAGTACGTGGCGATCGAAGGCTTCGGCCTCGAGATCGTGGAGCGCGTGCCTCTCGAGATCGCGCCGTCGACGACGACGCAGAAGTACCTCGAGACGAAGAAGAAGAAGCTGGGGCACATCCTCGAGCTCGTGTAGCCGCACGAGTGGGCGCCGTTTTCGGTGCGCGTGAGTCGTTGCCCGCGGGGCCCCGCGAAGAAGCGTAGCGATTCGCGGCACCTGACGCCGCGCGCGCGATATCATCGCGCCGCATGCCGCATACAGGTCCGATTCTCGAAGGTAAAGGCTCCACCGACTACGAGCGCTACGTCCGCGTTCCCGAACTGCTCGAGCTGCAGAAGCCCGTCGACAGGCTGTCCAATCCGGACGAGCGGCTTTTCCAGGTGATGCACCAGACGGCCGAGCTGTGGCTGCATCACGTCGACTACGAGATCGCGCGGATCGCCGCGCACGTCCAGGGCGACGAAGTGCAGCTCGCCGCCGATCTCCTCCATCGCTGCCGGCTCATCATCGATCTCCTCCGCGAACAGATCATCGTCCTCGAGACGATGGCCCCCGTCGATTACCACGCCTTTCGCGTCGTCTCCCTCGGCCGCGGTTCCGGACAGGAATCGCCCGGCTTCCGCCTCCTCCTCGAAGCGGGCAAGGCCATCTGGGCGCCGTTCCAGGACCTGCTCACGCGCCGGGGCGTCACGGTCCTGGAAATTGAACGTGCGCCGCGCGAACATTACGAGCTTTTCCGTCTCGTGCAGGCGATGATGGATTACGACGAGGCGTTCCTGAAGTGGCGCTACACGCACATGCGCCTCGCGTTCCGCATCATTGGCGACAAGGTTCTGTCACTGAAAGGCGTTCCCGCCGTGCAGTTGGAAGCGGGGACGAGGGAGCCGCTGTTTCCGGAGCTTTGGGCAGCCATCAGCGAGCTCACCGCTGAATACAAACCGTCGTACTGAGAGAGGGAGATCGCTTCGTATGAAGATCCGGTTTGCGATTGCTGTGCTGTTGACCGCATTCCTCGCCACGGGCTCGTTCGCGGCGCTGTCGAAGCAGTATGCGGACTTTGCCAAAGGACCCGCGCAGTACCTGCTCACCAAGCAGGAGCAGAAGCAGTGGGCCTCCATCGCCACCGATGCGCAGGCGCAGCAGTTCATCGATCTCTTCTGGGCGCGCCGCGACCCGACGCCGGCCACCCCGGAGAACGAGTTCCGCGCCATGTTCGACGAGCGCGTGAAGATCGCGGATCTCCAGTTCGGCCAGGCCAAAACCGTCGGCTCCGCCACCGACCGCGGCAAAGTCTTCATCCTCCTCGGATCACCCACGCGCCAGAGCCGCCAGGGCATGCCGGGGCAGGGGACGATCCAGACTCCCGCCCGCGGACTCGACAGCGGAAGCCTCGGCAGCAGCCAGTCCGTCCAGGACTACAGCCCGAAGATCCTCTGGGTGTACGAGCAGGGCAAAATGACGCTCCCGCTCGGCCAGCCGGTCGTAGAAGTGGGCTTCGTCGATCAGTACGCGAGCAACGAATGGAAGATGGAGCGCGTGCTCCGCACCGATTACGCGACCGTGTTCGACCGCATCGCGCAGGCGTACGTCACACAGCCCGCCCTCACCGAGGTGCCGAGCTTTACGACGGGAAGCGCGCCGGTGCGAGGAGCGTCGACGACCTCCACGCCCGCGCCCGCCATCACGATCTCGACCGGGCTCGCGGCCGCGTTCAAGAACGAAGCATTGCGCGCCGCGGTCGATGAAGCGCGCGCCGCCAAGGCCGCGCCGAACACCCTCTACCTCACTTACGGCGAGTTCGTCACGGCCGAGGGCGAGCTCTTCGTGCCGGTGCAGTTGTACGTGCCCAGGACGGCCGGCCTCGCCGCGGATACCGAAGTGACGTTCTTCGGCTCGGTCGACCGGGAGGACGGCAGCCGTGTGCTCGTGGTCGAAGAGCCGGTGAAGCTCGCCGCGTCGGGCGATGCGGTGTATCACGCGCGCACGTTGAACGTCGGCCCGGGAAGCTACACGGCGACGTTCGGCCTCGCGAAAGACGGCAAGCCGATCTCGGTCGTATCGAAGCCGATGACCGTGCGCGGTCTCGACAAGTCCTCACCGGGCGTGTCGCCGCTGATGCTCTCCAACAACATCTATGCGCTGACACAGGCGCAGCAGCCGACGGACCCGTTCGCGTTCGGCGGCCTCAAGGTCGTGCCGAAGGGCGACCTCACGTTCCGCCAGAGCGAAGACCTCTGGTACTTCTTCGAAGTCCGCAATCCGGGGATCGACACGGCGACGAACACACCGAGCTACACCATGCGTCTGTCGATCACCGGAACCACCACCGATGGCAAGCCCGTCAAGATGCTGGGGCCTGTCGAGCCCGTGCAGATGCAGGAGCTGAAGGGGGTGGCGGGGCATTGGGCGGTGGGACAGGCGCTGCCGCTGGCGACGTTCAAGCCGGGCGAGTACAAGATCGCGCTCAAACTGAACGACACGAAGCTCAACCAGTCGTACGATCTCGAGGAGACATTCCGCGTCGTCCCGTGACGGCGCGGTTTTCTTTCGCATCGGACGGGTGTCCAACGCTGCGGGAGAGACTCTTCAGGACCGTGTTTCCGGCCGTTCCAGAAATGTTTTTTTGAGTGAAGTTTTTGAGCTAAACATTTCGGTTTCAGGTACTACCAATGTTGTTGACGGTGAATAGGTCGATCTGTATATTCGCTCACCATTGCCTGACGCGGGCCGGGAAGCAGCCTGACAGCGCCCCCTGCACAGCTCTGCGATCAATCATCAGGGAGTTCGGAATCAAATGAAGAAGAAGTTGTGCCTCATCGCGGCACTTTCTCTTTCCCTATCATCCCTTGTCAGTTGCACCAAGGTGCAGGCTCGCATGGAGATCCGGAACGCGAACGACGCGTACGGCAAAGAAGACTACGCAACCGCACTGCAGCACTACCGCAAAGCCCGCGAGATCGACGGCAAGAGCTTTCCCGACCTCGATCGCATGGTGGGCTACTCCCTGATCGGTCTTTACGTACCCGAAGACAAGAGCGCGGCGAACGTCAAGAACGCCGACGCCGCGATCGTGGAGCTTCGCAAGTACCTCCGGAACCGTCCGGACGACCGCGTGGCGCGCGAAGCGCTGATCAACCTCTACCTCAACGCGGATCGCATCACCGACGCGATCAACTACTTCCGCGAGTGGCTCAGGACGCATCCGAACGATCTCGACGCCGTTCGCTCCGTCGCGCAGCTCTACTCGAAGCAGGGCAACTTCAACGAGTCGCTCAACTGGTACGAGAAGATCACCCTCATCGACGCGCGGAACCCCGAGGCTTTCTACGTCTACGGCGTGGTCTGCTATGAGAAGGTGGCCAAGAACCCGCCGGCCGACATGGCCGAGCGTCTGGCGATCATCGAGAAGGGAAAGCGCGCGCTGCAGAAGGCGACCGAGCTGCGCGCCGATTACTTCGACGCTCTCGTCTATCTCAGCCTGCTCTATCGCCAGCACGCGCCCATCGAGCCCGATCCGGTCAAACAGCAGCAGCTCATCGCGGAAGCGGACCGCGTCCGCGGCATGGCCGTCGCGGTCAACAACAAGAAGAAGGCGGCCGCCGCCGCGGCAGCCGCAGCCAAGAAGAGCTAGCAGCACCTACGAGAAACCGACATGTTCGAAACCACAGTCGTCGAATCCAGAAAACAGAAAGTCGGCATCCAGAAGTACATGACCCTGCCGGTGTCGGTAGGCCTTCACGTGATCGTGATCGCCGGCATCGTCTTCGGGACGCTCTGGAACGTCGAATTTCCCGAGAACTCGCCGGCGCAGGTGGCGCAGTACTCGGTCGCCGCGGCGCCTCCCCCTCCACCGCCTCCGCCGCCTCCGCCGCCCAAAGCGGCCTCGGTGAAGCCGGTGGAAGTCAAGACCGTCGAAGTGCCGCGCGACATCCAGGAGCTCGCTCCCACCCAGGTCCCTGATCAGGTCAAGCCGGTCGAAGCTGCAGCCTCCGCGGATGCCGGCGTCGAAGGTGGTGTCGAAGGCGGCGTCGAGGGCGGTGTCCTCGGTGGCGTCGTCGGCGGTGTCGTCGGCGGTGTCGTCACCGACACGCAGCCTCCTCCTCCGAAAGAATCCGCCCCGCTCCGTGTCGGCGGCGACGTCAAGGCCCCGGTGGTCGTCACGCGCACCGAGCCGAACTATCCGGAAGTGGCCCGCAAGGCGCGCATCTCCGGCATCGTCATCGTCGAGTGCATCATCGACAGGAACGGCAACGTTCGCGACGTCAAGGTTCTCAAGCCGCTGCCGTTCGGTCTCGACCAGGCTGCCGCGGACGCGGTCCAGAAGTGGAAATTCAAGCCCGGCACGCTCAACGGACAGCCGGTCGACGTCATCTTCAACCTCACCGTCAACTTCAAGCTGAACTAAAAACACGCGGCCGCCGACCGGCGCCGTACGAGGAGGATTAGTAATGGATCTGGCACACATGTTTAGGGAGATGACGGTCGTCGGTTACGCCGTCATCATCGTCATGGCTCTGATGTCGATTTACTCGCTGTGGGTGATGGTCGAGCGTTACATCACCTTCAACAAGGCGAAAAATCAGTCCCTCAAGCTGCTCGGCGCGCTCTCGAACCTGCTCACCAAGGGCGAGTACGGCCAGGCGATCGAGGTGACCAAGAAGTACAAGCAGAGCCACCTCGCCAAGGTCATTGCGGCCGGTCTGCTCGAGTTCGAGGCCTCGCGCCGCGACAAGCGCGTCACCGACCTCGAGCTCGCCGTCGAAGCGGCCCGTCAGGGCATGGATCGCACGGCGATGATCACCGTCGCCGAGCTGAAGGAAAACCTCGGCGTTCTCGCCACCATCGGTGCGACCGCGCCGTTCGTCGGTCTCTTCGGCACGGTCGTCGGTATCATCAACGCCTTCACCGGCATGGCCAAGGGTGGCGGCGGTATCGCCTCGGTTTCGGCCGGTATCGCAGAAGCGCTCTTCACCACGGCCGGCGGCCTTCTCGTGGCCATTCCCGCGGTGTGGGCCTACAACTACTTCCAGAACCGCGTCGATCGCTTCACCGTCGAAATGTCGAATTCCGGCTCGGAGATGGCGATCTACTTCATGAAGGAAGCCGGTGTCGGCAATGAAAAAGCTGTCGGGTAGCTCGCTCTCGAAGCTTTCGACGGCGGCGCTGAACTCCGACATCAACGTTACTCCGCTCGTCGACGTCTGCCTCGTGCTCCTGATCATCTTCATGGTCGTCACGCCCATGCTGCAGAAGGGTGTGCCCGTGAATCTGCCGATCACGGAAGCGCCCGAGAAGACGCCCGACACCGAGAAGCAGCTTCAGATCTCGGTCAAGGCCGATGGCTCGGTCTATCTCGGACCGAACGTCGTCCGCAAGGAGCAGTTGCAGTCGTCGCTCGAAGAAATTCATCAGCGCACGCCGGACCGCGAGGTCGCCGTCAAGGGCGATCGCCTGGTCAAGTACGGTGACGTGCTCGACGTCCTCAAAGCCGCCCGCGAAGTCGGCTTCAACGACGTCGGTCTCATTGCCCAACCCAAGAAAACCGCCGGAGAGACCTAGACATGCAGGTAGGTGGCAGTGGCTCCATGCGGAGCGAGATCAACGTCACACCGCTGGTGGACGTCGTTCTCGTGCTCCTCATCATCTTCATGGTTCTCACGCCGGTCGTGCAGATGGGATATCTCGTCAAGGTGCCGCCCAAGGCGCCGGCGAACCTCCCGCCTTCGGCCGTCCAGGACCAGATCGTCCTCCGCCTCGTGACCGGTGGCCGCGTCCTGATCAACAAGGAGGAGATGACCATCGAGCAGTTCCCGGGCCGGGTTCGCGAGATCCTGCGCGGCAACACCTCGAAGATGGTCTTCTTTTCCGGCGCGCGCGACGTGGACTACGAGGCCACGATGAAGTTCCTCGATCTCGCCCGCGCCAGCGGCGCGAAGAACATCGGCATCATCGTCGAGGATCCGGCCGCGTCGCCCGCGGCCTCGGCGCTCAGTCAGTAAGAACGCAATCCGTCAGATTCGCTCGAGAGCGGCGGCTTCGGCCGCCGCTTTCTTTTTCGGCAGCAGTCGCGCGAGACGTTCTTCGATGCCGAGGGCGTGGTCGAGGGAGATTCTGCCGGGGCCGGTGAGCAGCAGCGCGATACTGATCGCGAAGAGCGCCAGCGGCATCTCGATCGCCCGCAAAACGACGAAACTCTTGATTGCATCCGCCGGAACCTCGTACAAGGCATCCGGAAGCTGCACGATGAACGTCGCGACGAACATCGTGCCGGCGAGGAGGAGCGCATCGAGACGGGTGACGAGGCCGACGATCAAAAGGATCGCCCCGAAGACCTCCGCGTAGGCAGCGACGTATCCCAGGAACGCGGGGATGCGGTAGTTCGCGGCGATGTCGGCGGCGAACGCGGCAGCGCCTCCCTCGCCGGCGATCTTCGACCAGCCGTGGGGGAGGAAGATCGCACCGGCCGCAATGCGCAGCAACAGCGCGGCGATGTCGGTCCCGAGCCTGGACATGGTTCCTCCTACCACTGGACGACGCGGTTCGCGGGCTTCGACCGTCTGCTCGCACCGCTTCTGTTGTTCGTGTGCTTCTATGTTGCCACACTCATCCTTCTGACGTGGCTGCGATTCCCGTTCGTTCAGTGGACGGGGCTCATCTGCGTCTCCATCGCCACGCTCGCGATCGTCCTGATCTGGGAGCGCGGCCGCTGGTCCCTCGGCCTCTTCGTCCCGCCGCGACTGGCCGTCCCCGAATTCGCCCACGGCCTGCTCTTCGGCGGCGCCCTCGTCGGCCTCTGCGCGCTCCTGGTCGTGCTCTCGACCGCCCTGCGCCACGAGCGCGGCGGCGGATTTCCGTGGCTCGAGCTCGTCACGATCTTCATCCCCGCGGCCGTGCACGAAGAGCTGCTTTTCCGCGGCTACGGCTTCCAGAAACTGCACAGCCGTCATCGCATCTTCGCCCTCGTCTTCGTGGCCCTCGTCTTCGCCTGGCTACACGCGGGCAACGAGTCCGTGACGTGGATCGGCCTCGCCAACATCTTCCTCGGCGGCATCCTCCTCGGACTCGCCTACGAGCGCTACGGCCGCCTCTGGTTCCCCATCGGCCTCCACCTCGCCTGGAACCTCATGAGCGGCCCCATCCTCGGCCACGAAGTCAGCGGATACGAGGCAATGCAGACGCTGTTCGTCGAAGTGGGGGAAGGGGCGGAGGTGCTGACGGGAGGAGAGTTCGGAGTGGAGGGGAGCGTGTGGATGACGGTGGTGGAGGGGTGTGGGATCGGGGCGCTGTGGGGGAGGGGGAAGACGAGTGCAGAATGCAGAATGCAGAATGCAGAATGAGGAAAGCGGCCCGGTTCCACCTTTCTCAATTCGTCATCCTGCATTCTGCATTCTGCATTCAGGTTCACCCGAATATCATCCCCTCCACCTCGCGTTACCCCTCTAGCAAAGGAGTTCGATTTGAAAGACATCCTCATCGTCAACGGCGCTCGCACGCCGATGGCGGAATACAACGGACACTTCAGTGACATCAGCGCGATCGATCTCGGCGTGATCGCCGCGAAGGAAGCGCTCGACCGCAGCGGTTTCTCCCCCGAAGAGATGGATCACGTCATCGTCGGCAACGCTCTGCAGACCTCGGGTGACGCGATCTACGGCGCGCGTCACGTCGGGCTCAAGGCCGGCGTGCCGAAGAGCGTTCCGGCGCTGACCGTGAACCGCCTCTGCGGCTCCGGTATCCAGTCCATCATCAACGCGGCCGAGCAGATCGAGCTCGGCGAAGCGAAGGCCGTCCTCGCCGGCGGCATGGAGAACATGTCCCAGGCGCCATTCGTCGTGCGTGGCGCGCGCAAGGGTCTCAAGCTCGGGCAGAACACCATGGAAGATTCGCTCATGGTCGCGCTCCTCGACACCTACGCCGGCCTCTACATGGCCCAGACCTCGGACAACCTCGCGCGCAAGTACGAGATCTCGCGCGAAGAGCAGGACGAGTACGCGCTGCGCAGCCAGACCTGCGCGGGCGAAGCCGTCCAGTCGGGACGCCTGCAGGAAGAGATCGTGGCCGTTCCCGTCGGACGCAAAGGTGAGCTCTTCTCGAGCGACGACCACATGCGCCCCGACACCACGAAGGAAGGTCTCGCCAAACTCAAGCCCGCCTTCGCCAAAGACGGTTTCGTCACCGCTGGCAACGCCTCGGGTATCGTCGACGGCGCCGCGATGCTCGTCGTCTCCTCCGCGGACCAGGCCAAAGACAAAAAGCCGCTCGGCCGCATCGTCTCGTGGGGCATCGCGGGCTGCGACCCGGAGATCATGGGCATCGGTCCCGTCCCCGCGACGCAGATCGCACTCAAACGCGCGGACATGAAGATCGACGACATCGATCTGATCGAGATCAACGAAGCGTTCGCCGGCCAGATCCTCGCCGTCGCGAAAGAGCTCGGCATCGACAGGGAGAAGCTGAACGTCAACGGCGGCGCGATCGCGCTCGGCCATCCGCTCGGCGCCTCCGGCACGCGTCTCCTGCTCACGCTCCTCTACGAGCTGCGCCGCCGCAAACAAAAGTACGGTCTCGCCTCGGCGTGCATCGGCGGCGGTCAGGGCATCGCCATGATCGTGGAGAGCCTCGCGTAGTGTTCGTTCCCGCACTGCTGACCATTGCTTTGGCAGCGGCGGCCGGCTCGCCCGCGGCCGCCACCGTCTCGCTCGACGTGAAGGACGCCGACGTGCGCGTCGTTCTCGAGTCGATGCGAAAGCAGTGCGGGATCAGGAACCTCCTCATCGACAAGGAAGTGCAGGGGACCACCACGCTGCTGTTTCGTGAGGTCCCCTGCAAGACCGCCTTCAAGGTCGTTTTCGCGCAGCACGCGCTGACCGGGCAGGTCACGCGCAACGTGACCACCGTGGAGCCGCGCTCGAAGTAATGTCGCGCCGCACCGCTCTCAAGCTCGCGGCCGTGACGCTGCTCGCCGCGGTCTTCGTCGCCATCTGGTTCTCGCCGCTGCGCGAGCACCTCACGCGCGAGAACATCCGCAACGCCGTCGAGCAGATCCGCGCCGTCTGGTACGCGCCGATCGTCTACATCCTCCTCTACGCGCTCGGCTGCGTCGTTGCCCTTCCCGCGTCGATCTTCGTCATCGCCGCCGGTTTCATCTGGGGATGGCTCCTCGGCGGCGTCTACGCGATGTTGGGCGGTCTCTCCGGCGCGATGATCTCGTTCTTCATCGCCCGCTTCATCGGCGAGGGCCTCCTCGACCGCTTCGGCCGCGCCGGAAAGCTCGTGCGCAAGCAGGTCGATCACGCGGGATTCAAGTCGCTCCTCGTCCTGCGCAACATCCCCGGGATCCCCTTCGCGGTGCTCAACTACGGCGCGGGTGTCGCGGGCGTGCGTTTCCGCGACTACTTCTTCGCGACGCTCATCGGCATCGCACCGTCGAAGTTCGTCTTCACGTACTGCGCGGACTCGCTCTTCAACGGCTCGATGAGCGAAGGCGATGCGTTCCGCCGCCTCGCCATCGTCTGCGTGCTCGTCATCGCGATGATCCTCCTGCCGACGCTCGTGAAACGCTTCGCGCGCACGCCCGCGGCATAGCCTGCTCCTTCTTTCCTCCCTTCAGGTTGCGCGATCCGCATGCGCGTGCTTTCATCGCGCCATGGTCCGCAGGCTCGTCATTTCTCTGGTCGTGGTGTGCTCATTCCCCCTCTTCGCGCAGACGTTCGTCTTCCACCTGCGCGGAGACCAGGAAATCCCTCCCGTGCCGAGCACGCACACCGGCGGATGCATGGCCACGCTGAACCAGCCCGCGGCGCAGCTCTCGATCACGTGCGTGCACGACGTCGTCGAAGCGACGGTGATGCACATCCACCGCAACAGCGGCGCGATCGCCTTCGACCTCGGCAATCCCGCCAGTCCTGTGAACGCGACGTGGACGGGGATGACGCCCGCCGACATCGCCGATCTCCTCGTCGGCGAGATGTACGTCAACATCCACACCGCAGGCCGTCCCGCCGGTGAGATTCGTGGACAGATCCTGCCGCGCACCGTCGACGTCGTTCCATTCACCGCCGATGGCGGACAGGTCGTGCCGCCGAACGGCACCGCGTCGACCGCATCCTGCAGCGCGGACCTGAACGACAGCGCGACCTCACTCGCGATCCAGTGCACGCACAACGTCACCGCGCCTGATGCCGCGCACCTGCACCGCGCGCCATTCGGTCAGAACGGGCCGATTCTCTACACGTTTCCCAGTCCCGCCTCGCCGCTGGCCGCCAGCGTGCCGCTGACGCCGGAGCAGGTCGCGGCATTCGCGGCGACATTCCTCTACGTCGACGTCCACACGGAAGGCACCGAGGAGGAACCGGGGGACGAGATCCGCGGACAGATCGGGACGCCGCCGATGGGCGCGACCAGCGGCACGATCATCATCCGCAAGTCGACGTTCCCGAGCGGCGGCGAAGGCACGTTCGGTTTCACCGACACCATCACGCCCGGCACGTTCTCCCTCGGCGACGGCGGCTCGCGCACCTTCTCCAACGTCACGCCGGGCACGTTCACCGTCACCGAATCGGAGCTGGCCGCGGGCTACAGCCTCGCCGACGTTTCCTGCGATGACCAGGACAGCACCGGCGACACCTTTGCCCGCAGCGCGAGGATCCGCGTCGCGGCAGGGGAGACCGTCACCTGCACGTTCCGCAACGTCTTCGCGTCGCCGTCGGACTCGCTCTTCGTCTTCCACCTCAGCGGCGATCAGGAAGTGCCGCCGGTGACGACGTCCGCGCGCGGCGGCTGCATGGGCCGCTTCGATTCCGGCGCGAGCACGTTCACGCTCGTCTGCGAACACGACGTCGACCTGCCGACCGTGATGCACATCCATCGCGGCGCCGCCGGCGAGAACGGCAGCATCGCCTTCGACCTCGGCGAACCGACCAGTCCCGTCATCGCCACGTGGAGCGGCATGACGCCCGCCGACGTCGCGGACCTCTTCGCCGGCAATCTCTATCTCAACATCCACACCGCGGGACGTCCCGCGGGCATGATCCGCGGCCAGATCGTGCCGCGCACCGTCGACACGATCGCGTTCCCGCTCGACGCGACGCAGGTCGTCCCTCCCGGCACTTCGAATGCGACCGGCAACTGCACCGCGGACCTGAGCAACGACGCCACACAGCTCGCGATCCAGTGCACGCACAATCTGCCGTCACCGGAAGCCGCGCACGTACACGATGCGCTGCGCGGCGAGAACGGGCCGCTCGTCCACACGTTCAGCTCACCCGCCAGTCCGATCAGCCAGAACGTGCCGCTGACGCCGCGCCTCGTCGCCGACTTTGCCGCGTACTTTTTGTACGTCGACGTGCACGGTGCCGGGAATGGGGAAGAAGACGAGGCGGGGGATGCCATCCGCGGACAGATCGGCGTTGCGCCGACGGCCGCGACGACCGGCACGATCCGCATCATCAAGTCGACGTCGCCCGCGGGTGGCGCGGGCTTCAACTTCACGCATGACGTCGGGACGCCGGGCGCGTTCACACTTTCCGACGGGCAGGTACAGACGTTCTCGAATGTTCCGATCGGGACGTACACCATCACGGAAGGCGCGACGGCCGGATACTCACTCACCGGCGTTTCGTGCGACGACGCCGACAGCACGGGGAATCCGTTCGCGCGCAATGCGACCGTGCGGTTGCAGGGCGCGGAGACGGTGACGTGCACGTTCCGCAATCTGCAGGACGTCGCGGCCACACAGACATTCGTTTTTCACCTCTCCGGGGATCAGGAAGTGCCGCCGACGGACGTGACTTCACGCGGCGGCTGCTTCGGCGAGCTCAATCAGCCCGCGGCGACGTTCTCCATCGTCTGCACGCACGATGTCGTCGGTCCCGAAATGATGCACATCCACCGCGCGGTGGAAGGGGAGAACGGCGCCATCGTCTTCGACCTCGGCGACCCCGTCAGCCCCGTCGAAGCGACGTGGACCGGCATGACGCCCGCGAACATCGCCGACCTGCTCGCCGGCAATCTCTACATCAACATCCACGCGAGCGGCCGCCCGAGCGGCGCCATCCGCGGCCAGATCCTCCCGCGCACGGTTGACAACTTTTCCTTCGTCGCCAACGCCTCGCAGGAGGTTCCGCCGACCGATTCATCCGCCACCGGCGACTGCTTTGCCGACCTCTCCGACGACGCGTCGTCGCTGTTCGTGCGCTGCACGCACACTGTCGTCTCGCCGACCACCATCCATCTGCACGATGCCCCGCCGGGGATCGACGGACCGGCCGTCTTCGATTACCCGCTGTCGAACCCCTTTTCCGGCACCACCCCGCTCACGCCGCGCCTCGCCGCCGACTTCGCCGCCGGCTTCCTCTACGTCAACATCCACTCGACGAATTACGAGGAAGGCGAGATCCGCGGCCAGCTCATCGCCGCCCCCGCCGCACCTGCCGGCGCGGCAATCCCGACGCTGAGCGAATGGGCGCTGCTCGCGCTGGCGCTGTCACTCGCTTGGATCGCCATCCGGCGCTAACGGAGTCCGGCGTCCCGCGAGCACTCCGCTTACCCGCCGTCTTGAACCCGGGACCGGGCAAATCGCCGTCTCGCCTGAGGCAGGGCTGGTAAGATCAGCCTGTGCATTACGAAGACGTCATAACGGTCGAGCCCGGAAAGCGTGGTGGCCAGCCGTGCATTCGTGGTATCCGGATCACCGTCTACGATGTCCTGTCCTATCTCGCTTCTGGAATGTCCGAGGACGAGATCATTTCGGACTTCCGCTGACCGTGAGCGGAAGACGAAGGTCTCGCACGCGCGTGCGGGCGACCCCGAATATGGTTTCACGCTCGAACACATGATCTGATCATTGTCACGAAAGACAATGATTTCGCAGAGCTGGCCGTGTTGCGTGGCGCACCGCCAAAAGTCGTATGGCTGCGAATCGGAAACTGCAGCAGCGCAGCTGTCGAACAGCTTCTTCGGCGTAACCGCTCCGTGATCGCAGAGTTTCTGGATGATGCCGAGCGGGTCGTGTTGGAGCTGTACGACTGATGCGTGGGCGCGCTACTGCACCGATCCCTGTGCAAATCGCTGTGCTACACTTGCCGACCCGCGAGCTGTCCAGCGGGAAGCGCGACCCATGATCGAGATTCAGATCCACCCGAGCGACATTCGCCGGCGAGTGCGGTACTTTTTCTTTGACCGCCGCAGGGTCATCGTCGGGATCGTTCTGCTCTCCATCGTCCTCGCGGGGCTCATCGGCTCGATGGCCGCCGCGCCCACGGTCATCCGCCGCGTCTACAAAACGAACTTTCTCTTCCAGCAGCGCGAGGAGCGCGACATCCAGCGCGAGCGCCTGCGCGAGCACGTCGTGCAGATGTCGTCCCTCGAGCGCAACCTCGAAGAGCAGCGCATCCGCGTCGAGAAGCTCATCACCGTCTACGGCCTCGAGCACACCCTCGGCGTCGGCGGTTTCTCGACCCCCAATCGCACCACCGACGAGCCGCTCGAAGACGCGCGCCGCCGCGAGGCCTCGCTCCTCAACGCGATGCTCCGCCTCCAGTCGCAGCTCGACCTCCTGACGCGTTACGAGGCCGCGAACGCGGACATCGTCCGCCATACGCCCTCCATCCTCCCGGTTCCCTCGGACCAGTTCGTTCTGACCTCACCTTTCGGCAACCGCGTCTCGCCGTTCACGCGCGCCGCCGACTTTCACAAAGGTCTCGATCTCTCCGCCCCGCGCGGCACGCCGATCTACGCGGCAGCGGACGGTGTGGTCACGTTCGCGGGACGCTATCCGATCTCGCAGAGCGTGGCCTGGTGGCGCTTCGGCAACGTCGTCACGATCAAGCACGCGGAACGCTTCATCACGATCTACGCGCACTGCGATTCCGTCTCCGTCCGCGCGGGCCAGCTCGTGAAGCAGGGTGACGTCATCGCCACGGTCGGCTCCACGGGCTGGAGCACGAACTCGCACCTGCACTACGAGGTGCGCAGCGATCTCGAGCAGCCCGGCACCTACGCGCCGGTCGATCCGCGCATCTACATCCTCAATCATCAGTGGAGCAACGAGGCGGTCCTGCTCATGCGCGCGCGCACGACCAAGGACTACCGCAACTACGATCCATTGCCCTCGGCGTTCGTCGGCTATCAAACGGGTGGGAAGAGGAGGTCGTGAATGAGTGCAGCCGCCGACCAGGCGAATTTCCCCACGATGATCATCCCGCGCGGGACCGAAATCCGGGTCAACGCGCACGGCCAGCTTTCCATCAAGACCCCCGGTAACCTCGTCATCCAGAACAGCGGCGTCTACTCCGAGATCGAATCGACCAACGGCTCGATCCGCATCGAAGAGAACGTCACCGTCGAAGCGGTGAGCATCCGCGCGGGGCAGGCCTGCTTCATCCAGGGCACGCTCACCGCGTGGAGGGTGCATGCCAAGCGCATCTCGCTCGAAGACCGCGCCCGCGCCTTCATCATGCTCCAGGAGTCCGAGCATCTCGAGCTCGCGAAGACGGCGCGTCTCGTCGGCAACTTCCAGAACGAGAAAGAGCTCTTCTTCATGATGGGCAAGTTCAGCCCGCAGCTCAAAGAGCTCCCCGGCGGCGTCGACATGACCGGCACCGCGCCGCCGCGTCCGGAGATCACCGATCGTCCGACGACGATGAAGATCCCGGCCATGACGTCGCCCGGCACCCAGCCCATACCCGACGACGAGTTGCGTACCGCGCAGACGCTGCTCGAGCGCGAGATCGGCCGTCCCGAGCTCGCACCGCCCGAGGTCGAGGCGCTCCGCGAAGTGCTGTTCGGCTTGCGCGAGCGCAACGCGCAGCGCGTCGGCAGCATCTGGCGCGATGCGTTCGCCGAAGTGCGCACGCCGAGCGAGGGGCTGCGTCAGGTGCAGACGCACCTCGAGAACTATTTCAACCGGCCGTCGTAACGTAACGCGTGCGGAAGCCGTACTGGCCCGTCATCCTCGCGTTCGCCGCGGCGAAGCTGCTGCTCCATCTCTACACGAGCGGCGCGTATCACTACTTTCGCGATGAGCTGTACTACATCGCGTGCAGCCGCCACCTCGCCTGGGGCTTCGTCGATCATCCGCCGCTCGTCGCAATCTACGCCTGGATCGGCGATCACCTCGGCGACTCGCTCCGCGCATTTCGCCTTCCGGTGACGATCGCCGGTGCGTTGCGCGTCCTGCTGACCGGCGTCCTCGCCGCACGCCTCGGCGGCGGACGCGTTGCGCAGGCGCTCGCCTGCACCGCCGTGCTCTTCGCCCCGATCTACCTCGGCGTCGATTCCATCCTGTCGATGAACACGTTCGAGCATCTCTTCTGGCTCGCGTGCATCCTCGTCGTCGTCGAGATCGCGAACGGCGCGAGCGAGAAGTGGTGGCTCGCGTTCGGCGTCTTCGCCGGACTCGGACTGCAGAACAAACACTCCATGGTCTTCTTCGGAGCGGCACTCGTTGCGGCGATGCTGTTCACGCCGATGCGGCGCTCACTCGCGCGTCCGTGGATCTGGCTCGGCGGCGCGATCGCGTTGCTGATCTTTCTCCCGAACATCATCTGGGAGATCCAGCACGACTGGGCCACGCTCGAGCTGCTGCGGAACGTGAAGAACACCGGCAAGAACGTGGTGCTCGCACCTCTGCCGTTCATGATCCAGCAGGCGATGATGTTGAATCCCTTCAGCGCACCGTTGTGGATCGCGGGACTGATCTGGCTGTTTCGCAGACAACGCGTGCTCGCGTTCACGTACGTGATCTTCCTCGTGCTGATGATCTGGCTCGAAGCGAAGGACTACTACGTCGCGCCGATTTATCCGATGCTCTTCGCCGCGGGCGGTGTAGCGACGGCCGCCCTCGGCCGTCGAGCGCTCACCATCGCTGCATTCACGCTCACCATCCTCGGCGGCCTGATCGCGCTTCCACTCGCCACGTCCATTCTGCCGCCGCAAAGGTATCTCGCGTACCAGCGCGCCCTCGGCGTGAAGCCGAAGGCGGCGGAGGTGTCGCACACCTCGGAGATGCCGCAGATCTTCTCCGACCAGTTCGGATGGGAGGAGATGGTGCAGAAGGTCGCGCGCTACTACCACTCCCTCCCCGAGGACGAACGGAAGAAGACGGCGATCTACGCGGGCAACTACGGAGAAGCGGCGGCCATCGATTTCTACGGACCGAAGTACGGACTCCCGCCCGCGATCAGCGGCCATCAGAGCTACTTCCTCTGGGGCCCGCGTGATTACACCGGCGAGTCCGTGATCCTCATCGAAGACGAAGCGGATCCGTCGATGTGGCAATCGATTCGTGAAGTCGATCGCCGTCATCATCCGTACGCGATGCCGGAAGAGAACGGGCCGATCTTCCACGGCCGCGGTTTGAAGATGCCGCTCGCCGAGGTGTGGCCGCGCGTGAAGAACTGGCGCTGATCAGCGCCGTTCCATCCACCACGGTGGGGGAGGCTGCACGCGCCGCGGTCGCTTGAATCCGCCGAATGGCGCGATCAGCAGCAGTCCCGCGACGAAGCCGCCGATGTGTGCGAAATACGCGACGCCGCCCATGTCCTGCGCGTCCGTCACTCCGAGCGATCCGACGCCGCTGAAGAGCTGCAGCACGAACCACAGTCCGAGGATGATGATCGCGGGGATCTGGCGGATGGTGATGAGGATGAAGATCGGAATCAGCGTCGTCACCTGCGCGCGCGGGAAGAGCACGAGGTACGCGCCGAGCACACCCGCGATAGCGCCCGAGGCACCGATCGCCGGAATGCGTGAGCCGGGGCTGAAGAACGCGTGCGCCAGGGTCGCGAGAAATCCGCACGCGAGATAGAAGACGAGGTACTTGCCGGGGCCGAGGCGGTCCTCGACGTTGTCGCCGAAGATGAAGAGGTAGAGCATGTTGCTGCCGATGTGCAGCAGCCCGCCGTGCAGGAACATCGACAGCACGATCGTGAAGAGGTCGGCGCCGAAGTGGCCCGGAAGCCAGAAGCGCGCGGGGATGAACGCGAGCGAGAACAGCGCGCGCTCGAGGTTCGGGCCGAGCGAGAGCTCCCACAGAAACGCGAGCACGTTCAGCGCGATGAGCAGATACGTGACGATGGGGAAGCGCGTGCGGGGATTGTCGTCTCGGAGTGGGAGCATGCGATCACATCAGGCGGCGCGCCGCGTCGGCGGGATCGATGATCTCAACAAACGTGCCGGTCCCCAGCTCGAAGCCGGCGAAAGGCGTGATGCGCGGATGCAGGTCGACGTAGAAATGCGCGCGCTCATGATCCGGGAAGCTGAGAAACTCCCAGTTGTACGACTCTCCGATGCGCAGCATGGCCGCGGATGCGGCGCGCAGCAATGACGCGAGCTCGGCGTACTCGCGCTCCTGCAGTTGCGACAGCTCGCGGATGTGCCGCTTCGGCACGATCCATTGCTGATAGGGGAGCCAGGATCCGGCAGGGCAGAGCCAGCGGAAGAATTCGGTCTCGCGAATGACGTGCTCGTGCATCGAGCACAGCGGACACTCGTCGCCGAACGCGCTCCCTTCGTTCGCAATGCGCGGCGGCGTGAACGCGACCGGCATCACCTGCGAATGCACGTGCGGAATCGACGCGCCCGCGCGCGCTCCTTCGTTCTTGAAGATGGCCGTGTACGCGACATCCTGATGGGCGCGATAGCGCTCCACGTACATCGCCACCACATCCTCGGCGTGCTCGATCGCGTCGAACGTCGCGCCGTGTTGCGGCGACTCGGCGATCACTTCCGCGCGCTCGGTCGACGGATATTTGTTCGCGAAGACGCGCACCCGCCACGGCTCTCCAATCGCGGCGATCGTCGGCGGCGTGTCGCTCTCGTGTCCCGGACAGAACGGACAGCGCGCGGTTGCTTCCTCGCCGAACGCGCCGGGACGCGCGGCGCGTTCCGGGACGAAGAGGATCGGCACACCCGTGATCGGATGCAGGCGCATCGTCATCCGCGCCGCTCCAGCCGCGCGGCGAGTGCGAACCGCTGCGCGATGCCGAGGAGCGCGAACGCGATCAGCAGCAACGTCATCCACTCCGTGACGCGCAACGCGGCGAGTGTCGTATCCCACCCGTTCGTCATCAGGATGTGCGAGACGAGGGGGTAGACGACGAGCCCGAGCACGAACTCGCCGCGGCCCACGGAGTCGTAGTTGCGCTCGTGCCACGACGCCTCGATCTGCGTGCCGATGTAGCCGTTGAGCACGACCGCGATCACCGCGGCGAGAGTGATCTCGAGGCGCACGTGGTTGCCGAGCAGCCAGCCGGTGACGAGCAGCACGTCACTGACGCGATCGGCGAAATGATCGAGAAAGTCTCCGTACGCCGACGTCTTGTTCTGCACGCGCGCGACGATGCCGTCGAACGCGTCCGCGAGTCCGCCGATGGCGAGAAAGAAAATCGCCGGCAGAAAAGACTGTCGATAGAGCAGCGCCGCCGCGATGACGTTGAGTGCGAGGGCGATGAGCGAGATGACGTTCGGCGACAACGGGCAGCGTCTCGCCAGAGGAGAGAACCACCGGGAGAGGCGCTCGCGCCAGACGTTCATCGAGCGCAGCATACCGGAGCGCCGGCCTGAGGCCGGCGCTCCCGAGCAAGCCTAGTAGATGATGACCTCGTCTCCCACGCTGGCCATCGAGTAGAGGCGCGAGATGTCGTCGTTGTGCAGTCGCACGCAACCGTGTGAAACGGCCTGGCCGAGCTGCCGGACGTTTTGCGTCCCGTGCAAGGCGTAGCCGTCGCCGAGGTTGAGGCGGTGCGTGCCCAGGACGTCGGGGAACTGGCGCTGGCGCGTGCCGACAGGCGGAATCACGACCGCGCCGCCGCGCACGATGACCTGTCCCTCCGGCAACGCGTAGCCGTCGGCGTAGACGTTGTTGCCGCTCACGTACAGCCCGCCGATGGACTGTCCGCGCTGCAGATGCACGACGCGCATGCCGTACTTTTGCGCTTCCTCGATGTAGTGCCAGTCCGGCGGAACCCACTTCGGATTCTCTTCCTTCGACTGGATGCGGAAGCGGCCGATCGGCGTGCGGAAGACCTTCGTCCCGCCGCTGGTGCGTAGCGTCGAGTTGCTGCCCGTCGAGGCGATCGCTTCGAACACCAGTTGTCCGTCGCGATGCGCGTAGACCTTGTTCTCGGACGTCGAGACGGTGATCACGAAATTGCTGTCGTGCAGATCCTCGATCTGCTTTTCCGTCGACGCCACTTCCGACTGCAGATTGGTGACGCGTGACGACGTCTGCGACATCGAGCTCTGCAGCGCGTTGAGCTGCTGTTTGACCTGCTGCTCGATCATGCGATCGATCGTGCGCACGCGCTCGAGCTTGCGCGCGTCCGTCACCGTGATTGCTTCCGCGGCGACGGCATATCCGAGGATGCCGACGGCGAGCACCAGCAGTGCCCACGAACCCAGTAATCCAACCCAACGAGGCATGTGTCTCCCTAGAAAATGTAGACGGGCGTTTTGCCCTTGTGAATGCGCGCCCAGATGGCGCGCATGACGTCTTCAGCAACCATGTACGAGCCCGGTTTCGGACCTTTGAGCGGACTCGCTTCGGACGGCGGTGTGTGAATGACGTAGCCGTTGCCGAGGAAGATCACGTATTCGCCGAGACCGTTGTCGATCGTCGGACGCTGCGGCGGCACGGGCTGCCCGTTCATCGCGAAGACCCACTCCGGCACCGGCCAGTCGTAGCTCACGATCTTCGCCTCGACGCTGAACGCGCCTTTGAGCGGCACGAACGTCCATTTCTTGCCGCCGCTCTGCACGGTGCGCTCTTCGCCCACGGCGATGTCCGCTTCGCGCAGCACCGTGTCGCCGTAGTAGAAGCGGAGCTTGCGCGCCTTCGTGTCGATGGAGAGGTAGAAGTTCTCCGACTTGAGACTGGAAACGAACTTCATACGGCCCTGCAGCTCCTGTTCGAGCTGGCCGCGGGCGAGGTCCATCTCCGCGAGCTCTTCTTTCATCTTCTTCACGTCGGCAGGCGTGCGGGCCTGTTCGGTGATGACGTCGGCGAACTCGGTGGAAACGCGGTCGCGGTGATAGCGCGCGAACACGACCCCGGCGATGCCGAGGATGAGGATGAGCAGGTTCAGCCAGAGGGGAGGACGCGGAAACGACCTCCGATCGCGGCTGTCAGAACGATCGTGGTTCCTTCGGTCGGACATTTCTGCAGGAAGCTAAGGCGAGCGGCATGCCAGAACGAGTGGGCATCGAACACGCAAAGTGACAGATCTGTAGCCGGGAATATGTTCTGTCGGGCTCGCCTTTGAGCACGAACGTTAGGAGATCTCGCAATGGCAGATTCGAAGGTAGTACAGCAGATCACCGATGCCGATTTCGACTCGGTGTTGAACGGCGGCAAACCGGTCTTCGTCGACTTCTGGGCGCCGTGGTGCGGCCCCTGCCGGATCATCGGTCCGATCGTCGAGGAGCTCGCGCCCTCGTACCAGGGGAAAGCGGTCATCACCAAGCTGAACGTCGACGACAACCCCAACGTCGCCCAGCGTTACGGTGTGACCTCGATCCCGACGCTGATGATGTTCAAGGACGGAAAACTGGTCGACCGCATGGTCGGCGCCGCGCCGAAACCGGCACTGCAGAATTTCATCGATCGTAACCTGTAAGCTCGCGCGAGCGCGATGACGACGCCGGCCGGAAGGCCGGCGTTTTTGTTGACGGTTATCCGTGAGTCACAGAGAACCGAGAACCGACAACCGCACCACCAACAGCTCACGGCCTGAGACCGTAGCTCCCGCGACACAACGTCTCCACCCCTCCCTCCCTCACCACGAACGTATCCTCGATCCTCACCCCGAGCTCCCTCTCCGGAAAATAGAGTCCCGGCTCGATGGTGATGACGTCGCCGATCTCGATGAGATCGCGATTCGTGGGATGCAACGCGAACGACGGCTTCTCATGGATGTCGAGACCGACGCCGTGGCCGAGGCCGTGGACGTAGCCTTCCAGCGTTTGCGGATGCGAGCGCAGTGTGGGGTAGCCCTTCGCTTCGAAGAGCTCGCACACGAGGGCCTGATACGACGATGCGGCGGTGCCGGGACGGACGGCATCGCGCGCGCGTTGGAAGGCGTCGTACACGTCGTCGTGCGTGCGCTGCAGCTCGCCGGGAATCGGGCCGATGCAGAACGTGCGCGTGAGGTCGAAAAAGTAGCCGCTCGTTTTGTCGGCGGGAAAGATGTCGAGGACGATCGGCACCGACTCGCGCACGCGCGCTTTCGCATCGCCGCGTGAGTGCGGCACGCCCGCGTCGCGGCCCTGCGAGAGGATGGTCTCGTGATCTTCGATCATGCCGAGGCGGGCGATCTCGGAGGAGACGAACGACTTCAGATCGCCGAGGGTGAGGTTCGGTGACGCCTCGCGCAACATCGCGCGCACCCCGTCGACCACCTGCTCCGTGCGCTCGCCGACGGAACGAATGGCCTCGATCTCCCATGGCTCTTTGCGTTTGCGTGCGAGCTGGATGAGGTCCTCGCCGTTCGAGCGATGCACCTGCCATCCGCGGCGTTCGAGCGCTTCGACCAGTCCGATGTAGAGCTGCACGGGAGCGTTGCCGAAGAAGGCGATCCGTTGTCCGGCGCCGAATGCCCGCAGCGCGTTCGTGAACAGCTCCGCGTACGCCTCCGCGGTGTTGGACGCCGTGCGGAAGATGCGCTCGTGCTCGAACTCGTGGACGAGCCGCACTTCCAGTCCCGGGGCCGCCGCTTCCTCGCGCTCCATGGGATAGGTGATCAGCAGCGGTTCGCGTCCCGGAAGCTTGATCGCGTAACCGCGGGTCACCTTGGCGCCACGCGCGAGCCAGCGAAACGAAGCATGCATGGCTTCGTGCATCGGAACGAGCACGGCGTCGATGCCGCGGCGGTGCATCAGGAGGTCGAGATCGCGGAGCATGGGCCGCGATTCTCGCACGCGGCATCGTTCTCGCTTCGTGCTTGTCCGAACCCGGGATGAGAATCATGTCGTACAACATCCAGGGACACGCGGCGAAGGGACGGCCGGATTTCATGCCCAAGCTCGCCGAGGTGATCGCTGCCGCCAAACCCGACGTGGTCGGGCTGCAGGAGGTGCATCACCACACGCGTGTCGGACCGGTGCACCAGGGAGAGGTGCTGGCCTCGCTGACGGGGATGCAGCTCCATTTCGGCCGCAGCACGGCGATGGATGGGGGCCAATACGGGAACGCCGTCCTCACGCGCGGCAAGATCGACAACGCGCACGTCTATCCGCTGCCGGGATCGGGTGAGCCGCGGTCGGTGCTGCAGGCGGACATCGACGTCGACGGTGAAAAGTTCTCCTTCTTCGTCACGCATCTCGCGGCGTGGGGACGCCTTTTGCGCGTCGCGCGCATGCGCCAGATCGCGGAGCTCGGCGACATCATTGCCCGAGGATCGCTGCCGCACGTGCTCGTGGGCGACTTCAACGTGCCGCCGGCGGGGGAGGAGATCCGCGTCCTCCTCTCCCATGGCCACCTGCGCGTCTGTGGCGACCTCAAGGAATCGACGTTCCCGATGACGCGCCAGCGTCTCGACTACGTCTTCTGCGATCCGCGATGGGAGTACGTCACCTCGGACGTCATCCGCCGCGGCCCCTCGGACCACTGGGCGGTCATCGTCGACCTGAAGCTGCGCGGATGAGCGTCACCCTCCCGCTCTGGCTGTTCGTCGTCCTCGTTCTCGCGATCGTGGGGCTGACGCTGGTCGTCTGGTCGGTGAAGCGCCGCCGGCGTCCGAAGCTGCAGCTCGAAGGGGAAGACGACATCCACGATCTCATCCCCTCGGTCGCCGGACTCACGCAGGGGACGCTCGTGCACGGCAACCGCGTGGAGCTGATCCAGAACGGTGCGTTCTGGGAGCGCGTCTTCCGCGATCTCGAGAACGCGAAGGAGACGATTCACTGGGAGACGTTTCTCGCCCAGGACGGCGAGCTCGCGAAGCGCATCGTCTCGGTGCTGCGCCGCAAAGCGCGCGAAGGCGTCCAGGTGCGCGTGATGTTCGATGGACGCGGGAGCGCAAAGTTCGGGAAGGAGAATTTCCGCGCGCTGCGCGAGGCGGGCGTGAAGCTCGACCGCTACCACGCCATCTCCTGGCGCAACCTCGGACTGCTCAACAATCGCGATCACCGCAAGATCTTCGTCATCGACGGCCGCATCGGTTACGCGGGCGGGCATTGCCTCGTCGACACGTGGACGGGGGAGGCGCAGGACAAGAAGCATTTCCGCGACGTCTCCGCGCGCGTGGAAGGGCCGGTCGTCGGGCAGTTGCAGTCCGCGTTCGCGGAGAACTGGATCGAGGATACGGGGGAAGTGCCGGCCGGCGACCGCTTTTTCCCGAAGCTCGAACCGTGCGGCGACATCGCAGCGCACGTGGTGTGGACGTCGCCCGCGGGGAGTCCATCGACGCTCAAGCTGCTGCACTACATGGCCATCCACGCGGCGAAGAAGAGCATCACCATCCAGAACCCGTATTTTTTACCCGACCCCGACGCGCGCAAGTCGCTGCTCGACGCGGTGGAACGCGGCGTCGACGTGCGCATCATGATTCCGGCGACGGACGCCACGGACATGCCGATCGTCCAGCACGCGAGTCACCATCACTACGGGACGCTGCTCCAGGGCGGCGTGAAGCTCTACGACTACCACCGCACGCTGCTGCATCAGAAGACGATCGTGATCGACGGCTGCTGGGCGGCGGTCGGCTCGACGAATTTCGACGACCGTTCGTTCGAGGTGAACGACGAAGTCTCGCTCGTGATCTACGACGAGACCGTGGCGCAGGAGCTGGAGGCGACGTTCGAAAAGGACCTCGCGCACGCGACGGCGGTGGAGCTCGCGCCGTGGAAGAAGCGCTCGTGGTGGCACAAGACGGTGGACATGGGCGCGTTTCTGTTCAACGAGCAGTTGTAGGGGCTGGCTCTTCGCGGATCTATCCTGCGTCCCCGGCCCGTCTTGTGCTACGTTTCCCCTCCGTACCGCATGGAGCCGTCAGAGCAGCAGCACAGTAGGCGCTATCTCCTAACCCTCTCCCTCGGCGCCCTCGGCGTCGTGTACGGCGACATCGGGACGAGCCCACTCTACGCATTCCGCGAGTGCTTCAAGCAGGAGCATCACCTCGCGCCGACGCCGCAGAACATCCTCGGCATCCTCTCGCTCATCTTCTGGGCGCTGATCATCATCGTCTCGATCAAATACCTCGTCTTCGTGATGCGCGCGGACAACCGCGGCGAGGGCGGCATCCTCGCGCTCATGTCGCTCATGCGGCCGCGCAAATCGAAACGCTTCGGCCTTCTCCTCGCCCTCGGCCTCTTCGGCTCGGCACTCCTCTACGGCGACGGCGTCATCACGCCCGCCATCACGGTGCTGAGCGCGATCGAAGGGCTCGAGGTCATCACGCCCGTTTTCACGCCGTACATCATCCCGCTGACGATCGTCGTCCTCATCGGCCTCTTCGCCGTGCAGAAGGCCGGCACCGCGAAAGTCGGCGCGATGTTCGGGCCGGTGATGATCGTCTGGTTCATCACCCTCTCCGCGCTCGGGCTGTACCACATCATCCGCGAGCCCGGCGTGCTCAAGGCCATCTCGCCGACGTACGCGATCGCGTTCTTCACGCACAACGGTCTGGCGGGCTTTCTGATCCTCGGTACCGTCATCCTCGTCGTGACGGGCGGCGAAGCGCTCTACGCGGACATGGGCCACTTCGGGCTCAAGCCGATCCGCCTGGCGTGGTTCTATTTCGTGCTGCCCGCGCTGCTGCTGAATTACTTCGGTCAGGGCGCGTTCCTCCTGCACTCTCCGGAGGGCAAAGAAAACCCGTTCTTCATGATGGCGCCGGGCTGGAGCCGCTATCCGCTCGTGATCCTCTCCACGATCGCCGCGAGCATCGCCTCGCAGGCGGTCATCTCCGGCGCGTACTCGCTGACGCGCCAGGCCGCGCAGCTCGGCTACCTGCCGCGCATCAAGGTCCGCCACACGTCGGAGCGTGAGATCGGGCAGATCTACATCGCCTCGGTGAACTGGGTGCTGATGTTCGCCGCGATCGGGCTCGTGCTCGCGTTCAAGTCGTCGACGAATCTCGCCGCGGCCTACGGGGTGTCGGTGTCGATGACGATGCTCATCACGACGCTCATCCTCGCGGTCGTCGAGCGCGAGCGGTGGAAGTGGTCGATGGGACGCGTGCTCGCGCTGACGGTTCCGGTCTTCATCATCGACGCGGCCTTCTTTTCCTCGAACTTCGTGAAGATCCCGCAGGGGGGCTGGTTCCCGATCCTCGTCGCGATCTCGGTGTTCACGCTGATGACGACATGGCGGCGGGGGCGCAAGATCCTGTCGAAACGTCTCGCCGCGCAGTCGATGTCGACGGACGATTTCCTCCTGCAGCTCGAAGGCAATCGCATCCCGCGCGTGCCCGGCACCGCGGTCTTCATGGCCCGCGATCCCGAAGGCATCCCGACGACGCTGCTGCACAACATCAAGCACAACAAGGTCGTGCATCAGCGCACGGTGCTGCTCACCGTGGAGACGGAGGAGCGGTCGCACCTCTCGGCGGAAGAGCGCTCCGAATGGCAGGATCTCGGACACGGGGTTTATCGCCTGACGCTGCACTACGGATTCATGGAGGATCCGAACATCCCCGACACGCTCGACGCCATCGAAGGTCCGTTCAAGTTCAACCCGATGGCGACGAGCTATTTCCTCGGACGCGAAACGCTGATCCCGACGAAGGAGCCCGGGATGGCGATCTGGCGGGAGCATCTGTTTTCGTGGATGACGCGCAACGCGTCGAGCGCCGGGGCGTTCTTCAGCCTGCCGCCGAACCAGGTGATCGAGCTCGGCGCGCAGGTCGAGCTGTAGGCTGCCTCCGGCCGGGAACGACGAGAGGCCCCTGGTGGTCCCGAGGTGGGTGGACAGCTACCGCTCGAGCAGCATCCGATACGCCGTTACCTGTCGGGCGGGATCGGACATGACGCCGACGGTGCCGATGAAGAGAAGATTGAAGAGACGATAGAGCTCTTCGCCCGCCTGCGCGATCACCTTCTCCCGATTCTCCACCCACCGCCGCTGCCCGTTGCGCGCCCAGAGGTAGTAATTCCGCCGATCGTTCCACACCGCGGCGAGCTGCATCTCCGACTGATCGATCGCCTCCATCAGGTGCGGCATGTAGACCATCCGGAACGTGCCGGGCCACACGTACTTTGTGACGAAGCTCGACGTCCCGAACGGTTCCTTTCCCGCCGCGAAATCGAGGTACGCGCGCGCGCCCGGTTTCAGCAGCTCCGCGTAGCGCGCCATCACTCGCGGATAGTCGGAGAGATCCTCGATGACGCCCATGCACGAGATCGCGTCGAACGTTCGTCCCGGCTGAAAGGTGAAAAAGTCCTGATAGAGGATCGTGGCGTCGAGGTTCTCCTGCGCCACCAGACTTTCGGTGAAGGCCTTCTGATCCTTCGACAACGTGATGGCCGTGACGCGCACGCCGCGCCGCGCGCAATATCGCGTCATCCCGCCCCAGCCGCATCCGATCTCGAGCAACTCGTCGCCGGCCTTCAATCGCAGCGAATCCCACGCGAGGTCGTACTTGCGACGCGAGCTCTCTTCGAGCGTGTCCTCGTCGCTCTCGTAAATGCCGGGCGTGTACGCGAAGTAGTCCTGGTCGACGGCCAGCAACTGCACGTTGTTCGAGTCGTAATGCTTCGCGATCCACGCGGGATTGAGACGCTCGCGTCCGAAGACCAGCGGCTGCAGGCGCCGCCACGTCTTCAGCCAGACGTTGCGATCGGAGAGCAGCCCGCGCAGCCACATCGCCTTGACGACGTCTCCCTCGAGATCGAGGTCGTTGCACACGTACGCGTCCGCGATGCGCAGTTCGGACAGCGATTGCAGCGCGCGCAGACCGCGCTCGTTGCGCACGTGCAGCGTGAATGCAGGTTCTCCGTGACCAACATCGGTGGTGCCCAAGGGTGTGTGCACGCGAAAAGCGCAGGGCAGGCTTCTCCCGCGCGCGAAGAGCTCCGCGACGGACGCGATTCCGGACATGTGGAAATCTTAGCGGATCGCATCATTGCTATCCTCTGCACATGGCCGTGCAGTGGATCCCCGAAGCACCAAACGAGTCTTACTGGAGCGCGTCCGCCGACTTCCGCGCGCTGTGCAAACGCAAGCTGACGGCGGAGGCGTGGGCGTGGGCGGAGCCGCAACTGGCGGCGATGGGGGAGCAGGCGGCGAAGCAGGTCGCGCCGCTCGCCGCGATCGCGGACCGCGAATCGCCGCGGCTCGTCACGCACGACGCCCGCGGAGAGCGCATCAGCCGCGTGGAGTATCACCCCGCGTATCGCGAGATGGAGCGCATCGCGTACGGCTCGGGCATGATCGCGATGAAGTACTGGACGCACGAGCACACCGCTTCCTCCACCTTCGTCGGCTTCGCCCTCGGCTACCTCTTCGCCATGGCGGAATCGGGGCTGTACTGTCCCGCGTGCATGACCGACGGCGTCGCGCGCGTGCTCACGCGCCACGGCACGCACGAGCAGGTGATGCGCGTCGTGCCGCATCTCACGTCGACCGATCCGCGCACGCTCTGGACGGGCGGGATGTTTCTCACCGAGCGCGCGGGCGGCTCGGACGTCGGCGCGAACGAGACCATCGCCAGGCAGGACGCGGACGGCACGTGGCGTCTCACGGGACACAAGTGGTTCTGCTCGAACGTCGACGCGCAGGCGGTGCTCGTCACCGCGCGCGTGCATGGAGACGGTACGCGCGGGCTGCGCACGTTTCTCCTCGAAACGCGCGACAACCCCGGCTTCGTCATCGAGCGTCTGAAGGACAAGCTCGGCGTGCGCTCGATGGCCACGGGCGAGGTGACGCTGCGCGGCGCGCGCGCGGAGGAAGTCGGCGGCTTCGGCGCGATGACGGACATGCTCAATCTCTCGCGCCTGTACAACGCGGTGGCCTCGGTCGCGGTGATCGGGCGCGCGGTGTACGAAGCGCGGCACTACATCGAGCGGCGCCACGCGTTCGGGCGTCCCATCATCGAGTTCCCGCTCGCGCAGGAAACGTTTTTCGACATCGAGGCGGAGCACATCGGCGCGCTGCTGCTCACGTTCGAGACCGTCGAGCTCCTCGGCCGCGCCGACGCCGGCGACGAAGAAGCAACGCGCATGCTGCGCATCCTCACGCCGATCGCGAAGGCGGTCACCGGCAAGCTCGCGGTCCCTTGTGTGTCGGAGGCGATGGAGCTCCTGGGAGGGAACGGGTACATCGAGGACAACCCGATGCCGCGCCTGCTGCGCGACGCGCAGGTGCTGCCGATCTGGGAGGGGACGACGAACATCCTCGTGCTCGATGCCGTGCGCGTGATGAACAAGGACAACGCGCACGAGTTGCTGCTCGCGCGCATTCGCAAACACAGCAAGGAGTTCGCGCGCGATGCAGATTCGCTAGCGTATCGCTTCGCGCGGCTCGATGAGCACGACGCGCGCGGGTGGGTGGATCGCCTGGCGCGGTTGTACGAGATGGTGCTGCTCATCGAAGCGGGGCACGGCGAGTACGCGGATCGCCTGCGCGACCGGCCGCTGGGGTTGATCCCCGGCGCGAGGTGTTAGCGGGCGGCACGGGGAGAGGAGACGGACGCCTCACGACACGATCGTGGTGTCCGCGTACTCGATCTGCAAAGTCGTCTTCACCGCGGGCGCGCGTTCGATGAGATACCGCCCGCACGCGGCGATGTAGAGCCGCTGCGACCAGAGTCCCTGCAGGCCGTCA
>DASPHZ010000064.1:0-12996 GCA_035629395.1 Thermoanaerobaculia bacterium | reverse complement strand
CCCCTTGAGGGGCGAGGCGAACAGGAAGGAGGGTCGCCTCAGATCGTCCACGGGACGATCTTGACTTGTTAGCGGCCTCGCTTCGTCACGGCGAGGTCTCCAAAGCGGATCTGCGAACGCGAGAAATTTTGAGCGTACGCGATCCACAAGTCAAACCAGGTACGCCGCCGCGAACCCCACCTGCGCGGCCATCATCATCAAATACATATGCCGCCAGCTCGGATGGTTCTCCGTCGCGGTGAGCTCGTCCGGATTGCGGACGATGAGCCAGACGGTGTAGGCGCCCCAGAGCGCGAGGGTGATGCCGAGGATGGAGATAAAAGTCGCGTTGCCGGTGAGGATGCCGGTCATTGCGCCGAGGGGCATGAGCAGCCAGGGCAGGACGAAGAACGGGGAGATCATCCATGCGGCTTTGCGCACGCCGTAGGCGATGGGCAAGGTGCGGCAGCCGCCGGCGGCGTCGCCTTTCATGTCGCTGAAGTCTTTCGTCGACGCGGCGCCGAGGAGGAAAAGCATGAAGATGACGCCGATGAACCACGGCTCGGCGTGGTAGGCGCGGGCGACCATCGTCCAGCCGGCCACTTTCAGGAGGCAGCCGCGCGGAATGGCGATCGTCAGATTCGCGCCGATCGGATGCGCCTTCGTCCGGCCGAACGCAGGGACGGAGTAGACGAACGTCGAGAGGAGGGCGACGACGTAGATGAAGAAGCACTCGTGCCACGCGAGCGGCGCGAAGAGCTTCTGGGTGACGGTGTTGTACGGATGGACGACCACGAGCCACGTGGGGATCGTGCCGAGGACGTACATGATCCAGGTGAAGATCCAGGCGCCGCGGATCGAGACCTCGCCCGTCACCAGCGGGCGGTTCGGCTTGTTGATGCGATCGATCTCGAGGTCGTAAATCTGATTGAGGGTGTTGTTCGCGGCGTTGAGAAAGGCGGCGCAGAGAGAGCCGAGCGCCACGGTGAGCACGACCGAGGTCGTGACGGCGCGCGACGGATCCGGATTGTGCGCCGAGCCCCACGCGCAGATCGCGCCGGAGATGATCCCGAGCAGCGGCGGCAGCAGCGTGAAGGGGCGTGCGAGCGTGAGATAGCGGTTCACGGGCGCGTAGTGTAAGGGGTGCTAGACTCCCTGTCCGTGGCTCGCAAACCTATTTTCGAAAGCAACGACGCGGAGAGCGGCGACTACGGTACCGCTCCCTCCAACAGAATGAGTGACAGCAAAATCGCATTGTTTTTCGACTTCGAGAACATCGCCATCGGGGTGATGGACGCGAAGTACAAGAAGTTCGAGGTGAACCTCGTCCTCGAGCGCCTGCTCGAGAAGGGGAAGATCGTTGTCAAGCGCGCGTACTGCGACTGGGACAAGTTCCCCGACTACAAACGCGAGCTGCACGAGGCAGCGGTCGAGATGATCGAGATCCCCGGCCGCGGCTACTCGGGCAAGAACTCGGCGGACATCCGCATGGCCGTCGACGCGATGGACATGTGCTGGTCGAAGGAGCACATCGACCTCTTCGTCATCGCCTCGGGCGACTCCGACTTTTCGCCGCTCGTCTCGAAGTTGAAAGAGAACGACAAGTACGTGATCGGCGTCGGCGTGAAGAACTCGTCGAGCGATCTCCTGATCGACAACTGCGACGAGTTCATCTTCTACGAAGACCTCGTGCGCGGCGTGCAGAAGGCGCCCGCGGTGCCGTTCAAGGACAAGAAACAGGCCGAGGTGTTCAAGCTCCTCATCGACTCCATCAAGGCGCTCATGCGCGAGAACAAAGAGATCCTCTGGGGCTCGATGGTCAAGCAGACGATGCAGCGCAAGAAGCCGACGTTCAACGAGGAGTACTACGGCTACAACACCTTCAGCGACCTGCTCGAAGACGCGCAGAACAACAACATCATCAAGATCAAAAAGGACGCGAAGTCGGGGTCTTACGTGATCACAGGATTTGCCCAGCCGGCGGCGTAGGTGCACAGCGACGCCATCGTCATCGGCGCGGGGCCGGCCGGGCTCGCGACGTCACGTGAGCTCAAAGTGCGCGGCGTCGCGCACGTCGTGCTCGAGCGCGGCGCGGTCGCGGAGAGCTGGTCGCGGCTCTACGACTCGCTGACGCTGCACACCGGCAAACACATGTCGCATCTGCCGGGGATGCGCTTTCCGCGCGGCACTCCCCTCTTTCTCTCGCGCGACACGTTTCTCGAGTATCTGCACGCGTATCGCGCAAAGTTCGAGCTGCCGATCGTCACCGGCATCGAGGTGAAGAGCGTCACGCGTGAGGGCGACGTGTGGCGCGTCGACGACCGCACCGCGCGTGCGCTCGTCGTGGCGAGCGGGATCATCTCCAATCCGCAGATTCCGCGCATTCCAGGCGCGGAGTCGTTTCGCGGCGTGATGCGGCACAGCATCACGTATCGCCGGCCGGACGAAGTGCGCGGCAAGCGCGTGCTCGTCGTGGGCGCGGGCAACTCCGCGGGTGAGATCGCGAGTGAGCTCGGACGCGAAGGCATCGACACGACGGTGGCCATCCGCTCGGGCGCGAACGTCGTCCCGCTGGCGATCCTCGGCGTCCCCATTCAATACATCGCCTTCATGATGCGCAAGCTGCCGCGCGCCGCGCGCGAAGTGCTCGTCGGCGCGATGCGCCTCGTCTCCCCGCCACCGGTGATTCCGCGCTCGAAGCAGAGCCCACTCGACGCGATTCCGCTGATCGGCTTCCGCCTGGTGCATGCGATCCGCGAAGGAAAAGTGAAGCTGCGCGGCGACATCGAATCGTTCACGCCCGCAGGTGCGCGCTTCAACGACGGACGCGAAGAATCATTCGACGAAGTACTCCTCGCCACCGGCTTCCGCGCCTCGATGCCGTTCCTCGGCGAGCTCGTCACGCGCGACGCCCGCGGATTCGCCAATCGGCGCGACCGCGTGGCCAGCACTGATCAGCCGAATCTCTACTTCGTCGGGCACAACTACGATTCGACGGGCGGCCTCACGAACATCCGTCAGGACGCGCCGCGCGCGGCCGCGTACGTGAAGAGGAACGCCGCCAGCACCCAGTGAAAAAGGATGGGGATGAGCGGATAGCGCTTGACGAAGAAGCGCACCACCATCGCCCCGGCGTAGATCGCCGCAAAGACGTAGATGCCGGTGAGCAGCGCGCGATTCGCGGGTCCGCCTGCGATCACCTGACGGATCATGAAAATCTGCAGCGCGATGATCGCGAGCTGCGACGGCAGCAGATAGCGATACGGCATCACGCCGGACATCCACGCCTGCATCGGCGGCAGCCATCGCGGCTTCCACAGCACGACGAGCATTTGCCCGGCGACGCGCGCAACGAAGAGCAGGCAGAGGACGATCAGCAGCGCGATCACCATGGCCTCAGGGCGTGAGGATGAAGCCGCGAATCTGTCCGCGATACGAGCCGAAGCCGGCGATCTGCCCGGATTCGTTGATGTCGTACGCGGCGTAGAGGCGATCCCACCCCGAGCCCGGCGGAAGTACGGTGTTGAGATCGACGAGAGAGCCGGATCGCCAGAGAAACGCGCGATCGATGCCTCCACCCCAGCACGTGCCGACGACCTCTTTGCGCTTGTTGACGCCGTACGCGTAGCCGGTGGTGCATCCGGGCAGCAGACCGAGGCCGGTCATCGTGCCGCGGTACCAGAGAAACGGCGTCAGGTTCATGCTGCCGGGCACGGTCTCGGATTCGCCGACGACGTAGATCGTGTCGCCCGCGGAATCGGGCCAGACGCCGACGCTCACGCCGCGGCCGTAGCTGTTGTAGCCGCCGAGCGTGCCGAGGTCGCGCATGCCGGTGGAGTCGATCCAGAGGAAGGCGTGACGATCGCGTATCTGCGTTGCGGCCGTGCCGGCGACCACCGGCGCGTTCTTCGCGATGTCGTACGCGAAATCGACGTAGCCGCCCCAGCCTCCGAGAAAGAACGGCGAGCCGGGCGTGGCGCTGCCCCACACGACCGCGTAGTGGCGCGGCGGTGTGCCGGCGACGGACCACTGTCCGGCGACGTGATTGGCGTTGCTGATCGAGAACGCGCGGCTCTCGCTCGACGCGGTGAGGTTCGTGACGATGCCGCGATACCAGACGAATGCCGTCGCGGGCGTCGTCGTGGTGGCCATGCGTCCCACGACGTACCCGTAGTCGTTCAGATCCTCGGCGATGGAGATCCCGCCGGGGATGGCGGGAGTGGCGAGCTCGTAGATCGTGCCGGCCGAGTTCCAGATCACGGCGCGCATGATTCCGGCGGAGCTCTGTGCCTGTCCGGCGGTCTCGCCGCGCTCGTTGATGGCGTTGGCGACACACAGTCCCCCGCCCGGAAGCGTCGGCAGTTCACGGATGGTCCAGCCGGGGGAAAGCACGAATACGGCGGCGAGGAGCAGCAGTCGCTTGTTCATGATGCGCGTCATTCTTCTACAATCGCCCGCACGTGGCGAAACTCGAAAATCGCGCGCACTATCCCGCCCTCGTCGTCGGCACCGGCATCGCGGGGCTGACCGCGGCATTCGCGCTCGCCTCGGCGGGCATCAAAGTGCTGCTCGTGACGAAAGCCTCCGACCCCGCGGACTGCAACACTTCGTGGGCACAGGGTGGCATCATCTACCAGGGTGAAGGCGACACGCCGGCGAAGCTGATCAGCGACATCGTGCGCGCCGGCGCGGGCATCTCGAACGTGGAGGCGGTGCAGTTCCTCTCCGAGGAAGGGCCGCACGTCGTCAAGCAACTGCTGCTGGATGAGATCCACGTCCCCTTCTCGACGACGGTCGAAGGAGAGCTCGACCTGACGCAGGAGGGGGCGCACTCGGTATCGCGCATCATCCACGCGGGCGATGCGACGGGACGCGCGATCGAGACGTCGCTGCTGAATCGCATCAAGTCCGAGCCGAACATCACGCTCGCCACGAACACCACCGCGATCGACCTCCTCACCACACATCACCATCCGAGCGACATCCAGGTGCGCTACCGCCTCGAAAACGAGTGCGTGGGGGCGTATCTGCTCGACAACGCGACGAACGACGTCTACACGGTGTTCGCCGATTACACGATCCTCGCGACCGGCGGCATCGGGCAGATCTACCTGCACACGACGAACACGCGCAACTCCCTCGGCGACGGCGTCGTCATGGCCAGCCGCGCGGGCGCGCGCATCCTGAATGCGGAGTACGTGCAGTTCCATCCGACCGCGCTCGCTGATAAGAAGGCGAATCACTTCCTCATCTCCGAGGCGTTGCGCGGCGAGGGCGCGCGACTGCGGAATCAGCGCGGCGAGTACTTCATGGAAAAGTATTCGCCGGAGCTGAAAGACCTCGCGCCCCGCGACATCGTGGCGCGCGCGATCGTCGAGGAGATGACGCGCAACAAAGAGGAATTCGTCTACCTCGATCTGGCGACGTTCTACAACGGGCATCAGCCGATCCGGGAGCGCTTCCCGAACATCGCCGCCGCGTGCGCGGCAATCGGCGTGGACATCACACGCGACCCGATTCCGGTCGTTCCCGCGGCGCACTACTTCTGCGGCGGCGTGCTCGTGAACACGGTCGGGGAATCGACGCTGAGCCGGCTGTACGCGATCGGCGAGACGTCGTGCTCGGGACTGCATGGCGCGAACCGGCTCGCGTCGACGTCGCTGCTCGAGGGTCTCACGTGGGGCTACTACGCGGCGCAGTCGATCCGCACGAAGCTCATGACGCCCGCCTCGAGCGCGTCAGCGGGCGTGCAGCGCGCGTTCTCGTCCCTGCACGCGGGAAGCGGCTCGATCCCCGATCCACTCCTCACCACGATTCCGGACTGGAAGCCGCCCGGCGACGAGAACCTCGAGGATCCCGCGCTGATCCTGCAGGACTGGACGATCATCCAGCACACGATGTGGAACTACGTGGGGATCGTGCGCACGTACGACCGTCTCAAGCGCGCGCTCGCCGACATGCAGCACCTCGGCACGCGCCTCACGAAGTACTACCACGAGGCGACGATCAGCAAGTCGATGGTCGAGCTTTTCCACGGGCAGCAGATGGCGTCGCTGGTGGCCTCGGCGGCGATCCGGAACCCACGGTCGATCGGAGCGCATTTCCGCAAAGATTGACTCGGGCCCTCCGCTCGAATATGGTGCAACGCCATAAACGACATTCTGGAGGGCTTCCATGCACCACCGGTTCCTCGCTGTGCTGTTCGCGCTGTCCGTCGGCTCGGCGGCAATCGCTCAGGACTACACCATGACCCCGACTTCCGGCCCGACGACCGGGGGGACGGAAGTGACGATCAAGGGGCAGTTCGGCGAGTGGCCGTACGCGGTCGTGTTTGGATCGACACCGGCCCTGGAGACGCGGCGCGTCGACGCGCAGACGCTGGTCGCGAAGACGCCGGCGCACCTGCCGGGAGTCTCCGAGGTGCGCATCTTCGAGTACGACATCTTCCTCGGCACGGATCTCACGTTCACGTTCGAAGGAGGGATTCCGGAAGAGCGCTTCGAGCGCATCCTCCTGCCGGTGTTCACGCCTCCGGTGCAGGGCGCGTTCGGCTCCGAGTTCCATACGCGCCTGCGCGGTGCGACGCATGGCGGGCCGCCCGCGCAGTTCATGACCGGCTTCGGTCTGCGCGAGACCTGTCAGGTGATCTGCCCCGAGATTCCCGAGAGGGATCTGACGGATTGGGGCGTCACGTTCAGCTTCCGCGACAACGGGACGAGCTATGAGCCGAACGGGAAGCCGGGACGTTTCGTGTTCGTCGATCAGAACCTCGTCGAGGCGCTATCGCTGAACCTGCGCGTGTTCGACGTGAGCCGCACGGGGCTCAACTTCGGGACGCAGATTCCGGTCGTGCCCGAGTCCGCGTTCAAACCCGGCCGCCTCACGCTCCTCGGCGTCCCGGGCGACACCCGCTTCCGCAACACGCTGCGCATCTACGCGGTGCAGCCGGTGACGGTGGACGTGCTCGTGAACGGACAGGTGAACCGCACGGTGTCGCTGCTGCCGGGAACGACGATCTTCGATCCGGCGTACACGCAGATCGGCGACCTCCCCGCGGGCGGCGAGGACATGCAGATCACGATTCTCGAGAACGGTCCGACGGACGGTCCGGCGACGCCGATCTGGGCGTTCGTGACGGTCACGAACAACGAGACGCAGTTGATCACGACGATTGCGCCTATGCCGTGACGGCATACGGCCGGATTAGAACAGGTCGCCTTGTTTACGGGCGGCGCTGAGAGGGTATTTGAGGTGTTCGTACGCCGTGCGGCTGACCACCCGGCCGCGCGGCGTGCGTTGCAGGAAGCCGATCTGGATGAGGTAGGGCTCGTACAGATCCTCGATCGTGCCGCGGTCCTCGCCGATCGATGACGAGAGCGCGTTGACGCCGACCGGGCCGCCACCGAAGCGCTCGATGATCGTCGTGAGGAGCTTGCGATCGATCTCGTCGAGACCGTACTCGTCGACTTCGAGCATGCTCAATGCCTCGCGCGCAATGGCGATGTCGACGTTCCCCTCGTGCCGCACCTCGGCGAAGTCACGCACGCGGCGCAGGAGGCGGTTCGCGATACGCGGCGTGCCGCGGGAACGACGGGCGATCTCCACGGCGGCGTCTTTCTGCACCGGGATGCCGAGGATGTCGGCGGAGCGGCGGACGATGATGGTGAGCGACTCGACGTCGTAAAAGTCGAGGCGATGCACGATGCCGAAGCGCGCGCGCAGCGGTGCGGTGAGGAGGCCCGCGCGCGTGGTTGCGCCGACGAGCGTGAAGCGCGGCAGCTCGACTTTCAGCGTGCGCGCCGCGGGGCCCTGGCCGATGACGACGTCGACGTGGAAATCCTCCATGGCGGAGTAGAGGACTTCCTCCACGATGGGAGGAAGGCGATGGATCTCGTCGATGAAGAGCACGTCGCCCGCTTCGAGGTTCGTGACGATGGCGACGAGATCGCCCTGCTTTTCGAGCGCGGGCCCGGAGGTCGTGCGCAGGCTCGCGCTCATCTCGTTGGCGACGATGTTCGCAAGCGTGGTCTTGCCGAGACCGGGGGGGCCGAAGAGGAGCACGTGATCGAGCGCTTCGCCGCGTTTGCGCGCGGCCTCGAGCGAGATCTCCAGGTTCGCCTTGACCTTGTGCTGCCCGATGTACTCGCGCAGCATCTTCGGCCGGAGCGAGAGCTCGGTCTGCAGATCGTCCTGGTCGGGAGTGGCAGCGAGGATGCGCTCGTCGTGGGTCACTGTCGGCAGTCTAACTCTGCCGCCGCGGCGCGTGAATGGCGGTCCCGCGGTGCGTGCAGGGTGATGAGCGCAGCGCGCGATCCGGCACGCGGGAGCGGCGGCGGGGACGACGCCGGATCAGCCGGCGGGGATGCCGGCGGGGACAACGGCGTTCCGCGGGGCCTGCGTCGAGGGGAGCGTCACGGCGATGCTCGTGCCTTCGCCTTCACGCGAGGTGACTTCGATCTTGCCGCCGTGCTCCTGGACGATGCGATAGCTGATGGCCATGCCGAGTCCCGTGCCAGAAGGAAAGTTCGTGCGGAACGGCTGGAAAAGGCGCTGCAGTTCTTTCTCCGACATGCCGCGGCCGTTGTCGCTGAAGACGATGTGGTACTCGCCGTCGGTGAGGACGGTGTGCACGGTGAGCACGCCGCCCTGCGGCATGGCCTGCAGCGCGTTGCGGGCGAGATTCCAGAAGACCTGGCGGATCTGGTCCGCGTCGCCGACGAGCTGGTAGGACGGAGGGACGATCTCGCGGCGGATCTCGTGATTTTCGTGCAGCTCCGGCGAGTTCTGGAGGAGGTCGAGCGTCTCGGAGAGACTCGCGGCCACGTCGAACGCGAGGGGGCGCTTTTCCTGCGGGCGCACGAAGCGCAGAAAATCGGAAATCGATTTATTGAGGCGCTCCGATTCCTTGAGCACGATCGACATGAGCCGCTGCTCCTGCGGCGTCAGCGACTCCGATTTCTTCAGCACCTGCACGGAGCCCGCGATGGCCGCGAGCGGATTGCGGATCTCGTGGGCGATGCCGGCGGAGAGCTCACCCACCGCGGCCATGCGGTCCTTGAGACGCAGCTCCGCTTCGAGCTTCTTCATCTCGGTGAGGTCCTGGAAGATGAGCGTGTAGCCCGCGGCCTTGCCGTCGAGCGTCGACAACGGACTGACGGCGAAGCCGATGCTGCGGCGCGCACCCGCTACCGTGACGTCTTCGATCTCGGTGCGTACGACGCGCCCTTCGGCGAGCTCCTCACGCGCGGTGTTCCAGTCGCCGCGGCCGAAGAAGCCGAGCTCCGTGACGTGGCGTCCGAGGATCGACATCGGCTCCATCTGCAGGATGCTCGCGCCGGCGGGATTCACGAAGGACGCGGTGCCGAACGACGAGAGCGTGATCAGCCCCGAGGGGATCGACTCGACGACGTTCTGATTGAGCGCGCGCAGCTCGGCGAGGTTCTGGCGGTTCGCGTCGAGCTCCTGCGAGGTGCGCTGGAGCTGCTCGGAGATGTACGACGTCAGCAGCGCGGCCGCGTAGAAGCCGGAAAAGTTCGCGGCCATGTTGAAGTAGAGGCGCGAGGACGTCCACGCCACCGGCAGGAAGAGCGACTGCTCCGGCGCGGGGATGAAGCCGTAGTACATCAGGTCGACGAGGACGCCGTAGAGGATGACCGCGCCCGACGCGGCGAGGAGACCGCCGCGGCGATAGAGCAGCATCGACGCGGTGATGATCGAGACGAGATAGAGAAACGAGAACGGCGAATCGAGACCGCCCGTGAAGTAGACGAGGAGCGTCTCGACGAGCAGATCGCCGCCGATCTGGATGGCGAGGTTGACCACGCGCGACGGCATGGCGTAGCCGAGCGTGATGTAGATGAGCGTCAGCACGTACGTGACGCCGGCGGTCACGTAGAGGTAGTCGAGCGGAAGGACTTCGCGGACGCTGTACTGAATGATGAGCGCGGCCAGCAGGAGCGTCGTGATGACGACGACCCGGACGGCGATCAGCATTCGAGTGTCGGACGACATGAGGGGCGAGGGGCGAGGGGCGAGGGGCGGCAACCCTCGGCCCTCGGCCCTGGTTCTTAACCGATCTGGGAGATGAGCGAGAACATCGGCATGTACATCGCGATGACGATGCCGCCGATGGCGACGCCGAGGAAGGCGATGAGGACGGGCTCGAGGAGCTTCATGAGGCCGGCCACCGCGGTGTCGACTTCTTCCTCGTAAAAGTCGGCGATCTTCGAGAGCATCGTATCGAGCGCACCGGTCTGTTCGCCGACGGCGATCATCTGCACGACCATCGGCGGGAAGACTTCCGTATCGCCGAGAGGCTCACTGATGGTCTTGCCTTCTTCGACCGACTTGCGCGTGGCCATGATCGCGTCTTCGACGATCGAGTTGCCGGCGGTGCGGGCCGTGATCTGGAGACCGTCGAGGATGGGAACGCCGGACGAGGTGAGCGTCGCGAGGGTGCGGCAGAAGCGGGCCACGGCGATCTTGCGGAGGAGCTGCCCGAGGACAGGCATCTTCAGCAGGATCCCGTCGAGGACGCGCTTGCCTTTGTAGGTCTGGTGATACTTCTTGATGGCGAAGACGAACGCGAAGCCGAGCATGCCGATCAGCCACCAGAAGCCGGCGATGAAGTTCGACAGCGCGATGACAACGCGCGTCGGCATCGGGAGCTCCGCGCCGAGTGAATCGAAGAGAGCCGCGAAAACCGGGATGACCTTCCAGAGAATGACCGCGATGACGATGCAGGCGATGCCGATGACGGCGACCGGGTAGATCATCGCCGACTTCACCTGCGCGTTGAGCTTGACCGACTTTTCGATGTACGTCGCGAGACGCTGGAGGATCGTGTCGAGAATACCGCCCGCCTCACCGGCGGCGACCATGTTCGTGTAAAGGTCGCTGAAGACCTTCGGGTGCTTGCGCATCGCGTCGGCGAGGTTGGAGCCCGACTCGACGTCCTGGCGGATCTGGATAAGCGTGCGCTTGAAGACCTTGTGGTCCTGCTGGTTGCCGAGGATCTCGAGGCACTGCACGAGCGGCAGGCCGGCGTCGATCATGACCGAGAACTGGCGGGTGAAGATGGCGATGGACTGCGAGGGAACGCCGCCGCCCCACTTCGGAAGGGCGATCTCCTTCCCCTTCTCCTTGACCGCCGTGACGACGATCTGCTGGCGCCGCATCATGTTGATGACGGCGTCCTTGGAGTCGGCGACGAGCACGCCCGTCTGCGTCTGTCCGTTTCTCGCTGTGCCCTTCCACTCGAATGTCGGCATGGTGCTCCTCCGTGGTTCCCAACACACCCGCCGGGCGCGAGGCCCGGCTTACGTCATCCGTTACGTGCTCAAGCGGGTCTCGGCCGCGCCGCGGCTGCGGGCGGGACCTGGGTCAATGCACCGGCGCCGCGGGAGATCATCTCCTGCAGCTCGTCGGGATTCGACGAGCGCGACAACGCCGTCTGCAGCGTGATCAGCTTTTTGAAGTACAGCGTCGCCAACGACTGGTTGAACGTCTGCATTCCGTATTTGGCCTGGCCCGTCTGCATCATCGAATAGATCTGATGAACCTTGTCTTCGCGGATGAGGTTGCGGATGGCGGCGTTGGGGACGAGGATCTCCATCGCCATCGCGCGCCCCTTTCCGTTGGCCTTCGGCAGCAGGGCCTGGCAGAGGATTCCCTCGAGGACGAAGGAGAGCTGCGCGCGGATCTGCGGCTGCTGGTGCGACGGGAAGACGTCGACGATACGGTTGATGGTCTGCGCGGCGGAGTTCGTGTGCAGCGTGCCGAAGGTGAGGTGGCCCGTCTCGGCGATGCGCAGCGCGGACTCGATGGTCTCGAGGTCGCGCATCTCGCCGATGAGGACGACGTCGGGATCCTGACGCAGCGCCGACTTGAGCGAGGCCGCGAACGAGTGCGTGTCCGCGTGGAGCTCGCGCTGGTTGACGATGCAGTTCTTGTGTTGATGGAGGAACTCGACCGGGTCCTCGATGGTGATGATGTGCTCGTGGCGCTCGCGGTTGATCTTGTCGATCATCGCGGCGAGCGTCGTCGACTTGCCCGAGCCGGTGGGACCGGTGACGAGCACGAGGCCGCGCGGCTTGTTGCAGATCTCCTCGACGACCGGCGGGAGACCGAGCTCCTTGAAGCCGAGGATCTCGTAGGGGATCTGCCGGTAGACGGCGGCGGTGGCGCCGCGCTGGTTGAAGATGTTCGCGCGGAACCGGGCCAGCCCCTTGATGCCGAAGGAGAGATCGAGCTCGAGCGCCTCTTCGAAGCGGTGCTTCTGCGCGTCGGTGAGGACCGAGTACGCGAGCTGTTTGGTCTCCGGCGCCGTGAGCGGCGGCATGTCGAGCGGCACGAGCTTGCCGTCGATGCGGATCTGAGGAGGCGAGTTGGTGGTGACGTGAAGGTCCGAGCCACCGCGCTCGACCATCGTTTTCAGAAGCTGATGCAGTGTGACAGGCATTGATTGTCCTCAGGCCACGGTCTCGCGAACCACTTCTTCGACGGTCGTGATGCCTTCCTTGATTTTAACCAGACCCGAGCGGCGGAGGGTGATCATCCCGTTCTCGATGGCTTTGCGCTTGATGTCGATGGCGGTGCCGCCGGCGAGGATGAGGTCGCGGATGTCGTCGTCGATCTGCATGACTTCGATGAGACCGACGCGGCCTTTGTAGCCGGTGTTGTTGCACTTCTCGCAGCCGCGGCCCTTGTAGACCGAGAACGAGCCGACTTCCTCTTTCTTGTAGCCGAGGTTGAGGAGCGCCTGCGGGGCCATCTCGACGGCCTCCTTGCAGTTGCCGCAGATGCGGCGCGCGAGACGCTGCGCGGCGATGAGCTGCGTGGCGGTCGCGACGAGGAACGGCTCGATGCCCATGTTCATGAGGCGGTTGATCGTCGACGGCGCGTCGTTCGTGTGCAGCGTCGAGAGCACGAGGTGGCCGGTGAGCGCGGCCTTGATGGCGATCTCGGCGGTCTCGAAGTCGCGGATCTCGCCGACGAGGATGATGTTCGGATCCTGGC
>DASPHZ010000063.1:0-5627 GCA_035629395.1 Thermoanaerobaculia bacterium | reverse complement strand
GGTGCCGCGCCTGAACTCGGGATTGTTCGGTTTGCGCAGAGAGGCGTTCGACTTTGCTGTCGTCGAGAGCCTGCTGCAGGCGTGCGTGGACGCGTCGCCCGCGCGCCGCTTTCAGTTCTGGAAAGGATGGCTGGAGCAGACGATGCTGGCGTCTCTTTTCTCCCGGAGCAGCGACCGGCGCGTACTCGATCTGTCGAGGTACCAGATCTCTTCGATGCTCATCGGCGACCAGACGGTCTCGCAGCACTTCGTCAACGACGGCTCACGCAGCGCGTTCTCCTCGTGGGGTCTGCGGCGGCTCGACGAGACCGGATTCCTGGAGCTGGTTTCGTAGAGAGGACGCGTCGCATTGCGCTTCCTCTACGCCGTCGGCCGCCCCGCGTTTCCCTTCTTCATCGGCGGCGATGGAACCATTGCCCATACGATCCTGACCGGGCTCGCGGCCGCGGGCGTTGACTGCCGGTACATCGGTACGTTCGGCGATTACGTCGTGAAAAAGCTCGCCCGGCTCGACGAACTGGCGATCCCGTATGCGCTCGACGACGAGTCGCTGCGCTATCGCATCCCGTATGCGGTCACGCTCGCGCACGACGACGCGTTCACGAAGCTGGTCGAGCAGACGATCGAAACATTCGAGCCGGACGTCGTGCTCACGCAGCTCGATGCGGCGACAGAGGTCGTCGCCATCGCCAGACGGCGCGGCTGCAAAACGTCGCTGTACGTCCTCGACGTCGACTACGCGGAGAACTTCCGCGCTCTCGCGGCCGAGCCGGACGTCGTCCTGACGGTGTCGCGCTTCGCCCGCGACGAGGTGGCCCGCCGCTTCGGCAGAGAGTCGCACGTGCTCTATCCGCTCGTGGATCTCGACGCCTATCGCACGCCGCGGCGCGAAGAGGTCGTGACGATGATCAATCCCATTCCGGTCAAAGGCGTGGAGATCGCGCTGCACCTCGCCGCGGCGCTTCCCGAGCAGCAGTTCCTCTTCGTCGAAGGATGGGGTACCGACCCGGCCACGGTCGAGCGCATCGAGCGTCTGCCGAACGCGGCGTACCTGCGCAAGCAGCTCGACATGCGGACGGTCTACGCCAGGACGCGCCTGCTCCTCGTGCCGTCGCAGTGGCAGGAGGCATTCGGCCGCGTGGTCGTCGAGGCGCAGGCCAGCGGCATTCCGGTCATCGCCAGCCGGACCGGCGGCCTCCCGGGAGCGGTCGGCGACGGCGGCATCCTGATCGACGACTATCGCGATCCGGCGCGCTGGCTCTCCGCATTGCGCGGTTTGCTCGACGACCGCAACGCCCGCGAGGCGCTGTCGGCGAAGGCGATCGAGAACACGCGCCGCTTCGAGCTCGCGCGCGAACTGCACCGGCTCATCGAGATCCTCACCGCGTCATCAACGCGACCAGCGCGTCGCGATTGACCTTGCCGAGCTCCGAGCGCGGAATGACGTCGGTGAATTCGAAGCGCACCGGAACCTTGAAAAAGTCGAGTCGTCCGCGGCAATGCGCCTGCAGCTCGCCGGCGATCGTCTCGCGGTCAACATTCCCTGCCAGCACCACCATTGCCCCCGGCCGCTGGAAACGGATCGGATCGGGCAGCCCGACCACGGCGCAGTCGACGACCGCGGGGTGGGCGAGGAGCACGTCCTCGACCTCGCGCGGCAGGAACTTCAGGCCGTCCACATTGATATTGTCGCGCACCCGCCCGCGGATGGTGAGGTACCCCGCGGCGTCGACGATGCCGAGATCGCCGGTGCGGAACCAGCCGTCGGCGTCGAAGCCGTCGCGGCCGCGGCCCCAGTAGCCGGCCATCACGTTCCCTCCGTCGATCAGCACCTCGCCATCGCCGGCTTCGTTCGGCTGATCGATGCGGATGCGGACGCCCGGCGCGGGGCGCCCGGCGGCGGTGACGTGCTCCGGCTCGTCGTTGTAGCACTGGTACACGCTGCGGCTCGCCTCGGTCAGGCCGTAGTAGGTGTGGAAGCGCGTGTTCGGCAGCAAGTCGATCAGATCGCGCACCAGCTCCGGCCGCACCGGACAGACATTGCTGAGGATGTAGCGCAGGTTGCGGCACTTCTCGCGAAAGGAGTCCCGATGCTGCGTCGCGAGCTGCCCCAGCATCCCCGGCGTCGCCAGAAAGCCGGTGATGTTCTCCGCGGCGATCGTCTCCAGCATCTGCTCCATCTCGGCCGCGGTCATCGAGCCGAAGAAATACGGCAGCAGGATCGTGCGGCGGCCGAGGAGGAGATTGGCGTGAAAGTGCCCGAGGCCGCCGGTCGAGCCGAGGGGCATGACGATCACTTCGCGGTCCTCGCGCGTCATGCCGGCCATGCCGATCAACGTCCGCGTCACGAACAGGACGTTCTCCTGCGTGGTCATGACCGCCTTCGGCTGACCGGTCGTGCCGCTGGTGAACATCATGTACGCCACCTCGGCGTACTCGCGCGGCCAGACCGCCGGCAGCGACAGATCAGCGAGATCGGGCCATCGCAACAGCGGATGAGGAAACGACGCCCACTCGTCCTTCTCCTGATCCGTGATCACGAGTGCGGCGCCGGTATGGGACGCGGCGAAATCGACGAAGCCCGGCGGCCGCTCCGGATAGAGATGGATCGGAATCGCCTCCGCCGCCATCGCCGCCAGATACGCGGTGAGGTAGCGCGTGCGCCGGGCCGCATAGAGCACGACCCGGTCGCCTCGTGCGACGCCGCGCGCGCGCAGCACGCCGGCCAGCCGCTGCACGCGGAGGAAGAGCTCCGCGAACGTCAGCCGCTCGTCCCCCAGCACGAGGAACTCCCGGTCGCCATCCACGCGCGCGTGCTGCTCGAGATCGTCGAGAATGCTGTGCATCGTCCGGATTTCCGGCACATTTTACTGAAGCCGCGCGTGCGACAAGGGCGTTCGTCGCTCCCCGGTGTTGCGTTCCACCAGCCGCGCCGTCGCGCGCGACGTTCACCTAAGTCATTCCGCTGCGCGGGCTCGTGCTTCGTCGAGTAATACCGCGAGCTCGTTGAGCCGCGCGGCGGACATGTGACTGAGCCGATCCGTGATGCCGCGAAGCAGGCTCTCGGTCGATGCACCACCGCGTTGCGCCGAGCAGTTCCATCCACGATTCGAACGTGCAGACACGCCCGAATCCCACGACGCAGCGCGGCGCGCGCCGGATGATCCGCTGCGCGTCGCCTGCTGCATCGTCGCCCGACGCGAGCCACGCGTCCGCGCCGAGGCGGCCGCGCAGTTGCGTGGCGAGGACGATGCGCTCCGGCGGCTGCATGGTGGCAGCGAACGCGGCGCCGACGGGCCGCGGCCCGCATGTTGGATCGCGGCTGCGGAACACCCGCGGATGCGGCCAGAAGGGACAGTGCGCAACGCGCAGGCCGCGCGACCGCGCTGCGTCTTCGTCCGCGGTGCGAGCGGCTGCGGCAGGGGCTCCGCTCGCGCAGCATTCCCAGCATCGGATCGCTGCTCCTGCGCAGTGGCGTGACGCGCGCGCAGTGGCGCGACGCCATCCGCCGCGATTGTCCGCCCGCGAGCTATGTCGCACGCGATCCAAAGCTTCACGCCGCACTCCACGCCGCCCGTTCTTCCATGCTCCTCGGCATCATCACCAACAACGTTCCGGAAATCATCGCGGACACCCTCGCGGCGCTCGAGATTCCCACGTCGCTATTTCATGTGATCGTCGGTATCGATGAGCGCGAGATGCTGAAGCCCGAGCCCTACCTCTTCACACGAGCCCTCGCATCAGCAGCCGTCTCCGCTGGCCGAGCGGTCATGGCGGGCGACTCCCCTTTCTTCGATCTTGCTCCCGCGCCCGCCTCGGGATGCAGACCTATCAGGTCGAGTCGACGGCAGCACTGTGTGCCTGGCTGCACGCGCGAGCGCGGTAGCAGGCCGTTGCCCCCGTGAAACGTCCCGCTCATTCTTCCCGCGCTCAGCGCCGCATACAGAACGTGAGCGTCAGCGTCGTTCCGAAGATGACCGAGGTCAGCAGCGGCAATCGTGCGCGAGCTCGCCTCCGATCGTTCGCGGCGACGGTCTCGAGGTCGATGATCGCGTCGGTCGGAGTTGCTCGGACGACGAAAGGCGCCGCCCGATTCACCGCCTCCATCGAGCTCAGGGTGCGGCCACTGACGCGCGAGACGAGCAGGAACGTCGCATCTTTGTGAACCGCACTCGGCTGGATCTGCTGCGGGGATGCCCCGACCGCCGTTGAGACCCGGACGTTGAACTGAGTCATTCCTCCGTCCTCGACATCGGCCTCGCACAAAACGGGAGAATCAGGCAAAACGTTGGTCGTGTCGTGCAACGATTTTCCGAAGTCCGGGCCTTATCTTCACCGACGACCGAAACCGACATGATCACGAAACCCGACACCACGGAACCGGCCAGACTGCTGAAGGCGTACACGCCCTGCGACGGCGAGTTTGGCCTGCGCCGCGCCGGGCTTTCCGCGCCGAGAATGTCGCGGCCGAGCAGCGAGGCGATGCACCTGTAGCGCGAGCCGCGCCCCGGTGCCGACCCGGAACGGCGCATGCACAGGCGTGGGCGGAGCTGACATGGACGAACTGAAAAGACAGCAACTCGGAACAGCAGGTCCGGAGATCACGCGCGTTGGCTTCGGCGCCTGGGCAATCGGCGGCGGAGGCTGGTCGTTCGGCTGGGGACCGCAGGACGACGACGCAGCCGTCTCTGCAATGAAGCATGCAGTCGCGCGCGGCATCAACTGGATCGACACGGCCGCCGTCTATGGGCTCGGACATTCCGAAGAGCTCGCGGGCCGCGTACTGCGCGAGCTGACCGGCGACGACCGGCCGCTCGTGTTCACGAAGTGCGGCCTCGGGTGGGATGAAGCAAACCCGATGGCTCCGCCGCGGCGCGACCTCCGTCCCGAAGCAATCCGGCGCGAATGCGAAGCATCGCTGCGCCGGCTCGGCGTCGACACGATCGACCTCTACCAGTTCCACTGGCCCGATGAGACCGGCACGCCGGTGGAAGATTCGTGGGGCGAAATGGCGCGACTGGTCGACGAAGGAAAAGTTCGCTGGGCGGGCGTTTCGAATTTCGACGTCGACCTGCTGGAGCGCTGCGAGCCGATTCGTCACGTCGACTCGCTGCAGCCTCCGTTCTCGCTCATCCGCCGTGACTTTGCCGCGCGCGAGCTCGCATGGTGCCGCGAGCACGGTACCGGCGTCATCGTCTACAGCCCTATGCAGTCCGGACTGCTCACAGAGAAATGGACGCTCGACCGCGCCGATGCGTTGGCGCCCGATGACTGGCGGCGACAATCGTCCGAATTCCAGCGTCCCAACATCGAACGGAATCTGCAACTGCGCGATGCGCTCGTCCCGATTGCAGAGCGTCACGGCGTTTCCGTCGGAGCGGTTGCTGTCGCCTGGACGCTGGCCTGGGACGGCGTCACCGGTGCGATCGTCGGTGCACGCTCGCCAGAACAGGTCGACGGCTGGATCGCAGCCGCGTCGCTTCAACTGGACGCGGGCGATTTGCAGTCGATCGAGCAGGCGATCGCGTCCAGCGGCGCCGGCAGCGGACCCTCAGCAGTAAGCACAGCCGGGGCGAGGCGGTAACGTTCAATGGACCTCGGACTCGAAGGGAAGCTCGCGCTCATTA
>DASPHZ010000062.1:0-70021 GCA_035629395.1 Thermoanaerobaculia bacterium | reverse complement strand
GAGCGGGCGTTGGCGGTGTCGGCCACTTTGAGGGAAGGGGAGCGTTGTCCGGGGCGCGTGATCCTGCGTGCGCGGATCTCGGTGCCGCTCGCGGGTTGCTCGAGCCAGGTGACGACGGCGGTGTTCTCGTCGAGCAGGACGACATCCACTCTGCCAAGCGGTTTGCCATCGTCGATGGCAATCGCTTTCCCATCCGAGAAGGTGGCCCAGACCCGTGACTGGTTGTTCGCCATCGTGAACCAGGCGGTGGCGGTGCGATTGCCGATCGCGTCGATCTGCGGACCATTGACCGGACAGCCGTTGATCTTCCACTGATCGTTGCGCACCGACTGCGGCTTGCTCCAGCCCGTCGCCGTGCGGCGGATCATGGAGATGTCGCGGATGTCCGCGGCCGAGCGATCGCGATACACGATCACCGGACCGGAGGACGTCATGGCCATGCCGGTCGTGCAGCATTCGCAGACGCGCGCGTCGATCTCCTCATCGGCGGTCATGCGGCCCGCGGCGTCGAGGGTGGCGTAGCGCAGCGTCATGTCGCCGCCCGCGTGACCGTGATCGCCGCCGGTCATCTTTCGCCCGTCGAGCCACGCCGCGCCGATTCCACCATGGGGCAAAGGCGCGAGAGAGACGAATCCGTGTTCGCCCTCGATGCCGTCGCGATTGAGCAGGAACGGCGTGCCCCATGTCGCGCCGCCGTCTTTCGAGAGAGCCATGCGGATGTCGTACGAATACGTCCCCGCGCCGCTCTTCTGCAGCCAGTGCGCGAACAGCGTCCCCTTCGCATCCTCGACGAGCGACGGGAAATCCGCCCAGTTCACGAAGAGATCCTCGCGCTCGACGATCGTGCGCGGCGCCGACCACTTCCCGCCGCGCCAGCGCGCAAAGCGCAGCGCCGTGCGCCTCGTGCCCTCGACCGCCTCGAGCCAGCTCAGAAGCACGCTGCCGTCGCGCGCGGCGTAGAGGAACGGTTCACCCGAGCCCGCGCCGGCAGGCGAGGGGACGGAGGTCATCGGCGAGGCGAGTGCCGACGCGGAGAAGAAGACGAGGGCAAAAAGGAGGCGTTGCACGCACCCGCGATGGTACTCTGCCTCCACTCGAAACAACCTGCAGGAGGTCCTCAATGGCCCTGATCCCGGTGCCCCGGTTCTCCTCCCTTCTTCTCACGGCTTTGCTCGCCACCGCCGCGTTCGCGCAGGAAGCGCCGCCGCCACAAACGCCACCTCCACAGCACGAGCAGCAGGAGGAAGAGCCGTTCGGTGACGTCATCACGGTCACGGCGCAGAAACGCGCCGAGGACATCAAAGACGTGCCGGTGGCGGTGACGGCGGTCCCGGCGGAACAGGTCGAGACGCTGACCGCGGGCGGCGCGGACGTGAAAGCGATCTCCGGACGCGTGCCCAGTCTGATGATCGAGTCCTCGTTCGGCCGCGCGTTCCCCCGCTTCTACATCCGCGGCCTCGGCAACACCGACTTCGATCTCAACGCCTCGCAGCCCGTCTCGATGGTCTACGACGAAGTCGTGCTCGAGAACCCCGTGCTCAAAGGCATGCCCGTGTGGGACGTCGATCGCATCGAAGTCCTGCGCGGCCCGCAGGGGACGCTGTTCGGACGCAATACGCCCGCGGGCATCGTGAAGTTCGAATCCAAACAGCCGTCGCACGATTTCGACGCGTACGTACGCGGCTCTTACGGCACGTTCGACACGCTCGACTTCAAAGCGGCCGTGGGCGGCGGACTGACCGACACGCTCGCGGCGCGCTTCTCATTCCTGCTGCAGTCGCAGTCGGACTGGGTCGACAACGCCCATACCGGCGAGGACGGCGCCATCGGCGGCTATCAGAACATCGCCGGACGTCTGCAGTTCCTCTGGAAGCCGGTCGTGCGCGCGACGGTGCTGCTCAATCTGCACGCGTGGGATATCGACGGCACGGCGCGCATCTTCCGCGCGAACATGCTGCAGAAAGGCTCCAACAGCCTCGTGCCCGGCTACAGTCAGGAGCGGGTTTTCCAGGATGGCGAGAACCAGCAGAGCATCGAGTCGCAGGGCCTCGTCCTGCGCGCGGAGTACGCATTCGATCGCGGCGTGCTGACCTCGGTCACGGGCTTCGACACGCTGGAGATGTTCAGCCGCGGCGACATCGACGGCGGCTTCGGTGCGTCGTTCGCGCCGCCGATGGGGCCGGGGTTCATTCCGTTCTATTCGGAGTCCGCGGACGGCATTCCGGACCTCGACCAGTTCACGCAGGAGATCCGTTACGCGAGCAATACTACCGGCCCGTTCCAATGGCTGGCCGGCGCGTTCCTGTTCAGTGAAGATCTGCACGCGGAGACGTACAGCTATACGTCGCTCGCGCCCGGCAATCCGGAAGAAGGCTATGCGTTCCAGATGCAGGAGGCGCGGTCGTGGGCGGTCTTCCTCTCCGGCGACTACCGCGTCACGGATCGCCTGCAGCTCAAAGGCGGACTGCGGTTCACGCACGATGACAAGGAGCTCTCCGCGGAGCGTCCGCGTCCGCTGGCGTTCAATACGCCGACCGTCGCGCCGGTGCGCGCGTCGACCGACGACGATTTCACGAGCTGGGACGTCAGCGCGACGTATGCGCTCCATGCGGACCTCAACGTCTACGGACGCGTGGCGACGGGATTTCGTGCGCCGAGCATTCAGGGCCGCATTCTCTTCGCGCCGGACGCGGAAGGGGGACGCAATCCCGCCACTGACGGACTGTCGGTCGCGGACACGGAAGAGATCCTCTCCGCGGAAATCGGCTTCAAGAGCGTGCTGCTCGAGCGCCGTCTGCGCCTCAATGGCGCGCTCTACACGTATGAGGTCGACGGCCAGCAGATCACCGCGGTCGGCGGCGAGTTCAATGTGGCGACGCTGCTCAATGCCGACAAGACGCGCGGCTACGGCTTCGAGACGGACATCAATTACGCTCCCGCACGCGATTGGCGCATCACCTTCGGCGCCAGCTATAACCACACCGAGATCGACGATCCGAACCTGACGATCGCTCCCTGCGGCGGTGGCTGCACGGTGCTCGATCGCATCGGGCCGAACGGCGCCTTCGTGCACGGCAACAGCCTGCCGCACGCGCCGGAGTGGATGTTCAACGCGATCGTCGACTATCGCCGCGGGCCCGTCACCGGTTCGCTCGACCTCGCGTATGCCAGCGACAAGCAGTTCTTCCTGTACGAGTCGGCGGAGTTCCACAGCGATTCGTTCGAGCTGGGACTCCGTTTCGGATACGAGTTCGCGAACCACTACGAGCTGGCGCTGTTCGGACGCAATGTCACGGATGAAGTGATCGTGCAGAACGGGATCGACTTCAACAATCTGACGGGCATGACGAACGAGCCGAGGATCTGGGGGATCGAGTTGTCGGCGCGGTTCTGAGGCCCGGGACATGGCCTCTCCTCGCGGCTGCGGGGAGAGGCCCAGAACGGCACCACCCGACGTGGGGCAGAGGATCAGCGACGGTCCACCTGGCGATTGCGCGTCTCGCCGTCGCAGGGGTTTCACCGGCTCATGGGGGCGCCGAGCGGAATCCGCAACTCCGATACGAACGTCGTTCCGGCCGCCGAGATCGACGACGCACGAAGATGAAGATCGCCGTTCATGGATGCGTCCAGGTTGATCTCCGCCGCGGCGCGTGCAAATACGTTGTCGAGGAAGGCCTGCACCGAGCGGGGCGGGACCAGCGCCTCCATGGCGTCATCGTCGGCCTGGATCCGCAGGGGAGTCGCGGGCGACCGAAGGGCGGCATAGCGGTCGGCGAGATCCAGCTCATCGTGCAGCCGTACCACCGTGCGGCCGTCGAGCTGCATCGCCAGCCGCAGCAGTTCGGCCAGATCGCGGAGCAACGCCTGCGCGCGCGCCACGTCGTGTTCCACGGCCTCTCCGATGGCGCCGAGGATGTCCTGCAGATCGCCGGGCCGGAAACGATCGCGTAGCTTTTCGGCCTGCATTTCCGCCAGCGCGCGCTCGAGCTCGAGCCTGCGACGCTCGCGCTCGGCCGACTGGAACCGGGCGATCAACACGTGCACCATGAGGATCGCGAGTGTGGACATCAGGAGGTTGGGTTGAATGGTGAGCCTGCGCACCCACTCGGAGAACGCGCGCGCCCGCAGGTCATAGCCATGGCGGACCGCTGACTCCAGAAACGCTTCGCCGATCGCAAGCGCCGGAACGCATGCTCCGAGAGAAACGACGCGCAGCCAGCGTGGTCCGGTGAAGGCCGTAATGCGCTCGACCACCGCCACGAACACCGGCGTGAGGAACGCCCACAGCAACGCCCGAGTGCCGAAGGCGGCAAGGACATCTGCGATCGGCCATTTCGCTACGACGAGGCGTCCGACACTCGCGCTGTAGGCCTGAATCACGATCCAGAACACGATCGCGCCGATGGCAAACCGAAACAGCTCGACCAGCCGCGGGGCACTCGGCAGCCTCACCCGGCGCTCTCCGCCGACCACGGGATGGTGACGCCGGCACGGTACCCGTCCGGCTCGATGGCGAGCGTCAGTTGCTGCCGCTCGCCATACATCCAGCGCAGACGTGCGCGAACGTTGGCGATCCCGACCCCCGGCTCCGGTTTCTGCGGACGCTGCAATCCCCGTCCTGAATTGCGGATCGAGATCTTCAGGCAGTCGCCGCCGCGAGAGGCCTCGATCCGAATCGTACCCGGCCACGGAAAGGGAGCGATGCCGTGAATGACGGCATTCTCCACGAGCGGCTGGAGGATCAGCGGTGGAACCAGAGCGCCGGCGAGGCTCGGAGGGACGTCGACCGTCACCGACAAGCGATCGCGGAATCGGACCCGCTGGATATCGAGATATCGCTCGACGAAGCTGATTTCTTCGGACAGTGGGATCTCCCGCTTCAACCACCACTCATTCGAACGGTGCAGAAGTTCCGAGAGCACGCGCAGCACACTCTTCGCTTCCTTCGGATGATCGTTGAGGAGCGCGGCGATGGAATTCAGGGTATTGAAGAGGAAGTGCGGATTGAGATCGGCGCGAAGTTGCCGCAGCCTCGCCTGCGCGATCTCCGCGGCGAGACCTGCTTCAGCGCGCAAACGCTCGGCGTTTTCGCTGGAGAGCCTCCAGTATTGTGCCGCGATCACGATGAGCGAATGCAGAATCATGTGGTCGTATGCGGTGACGGCGAGGGGACTCAGGCCCGAAAAATAGTCCCGCAGGAGGATGGGACTCGCGACGAGTGCCCATGCGATGTTGTGGACGGCGGAAATCGCGAACGTCGAGCTGGCGAGCAGAAACAGATTTCGGATCGCGTGAGGAGCGCGGACCGGAAGGCGCCATGCTGCATAGAGCAGAAATGGCGCGGTCAGCGCCCAGAGCAGCGCACCGATCGCATCGACGTAAACCGTCTCGGGGGGGGACGTCGAGGGCGTCGGCGCCAGGCTCCGTCGCAACTGGTCCAGAGCGCCAATGGCCGCCGATCCGGCCAGAATGAGTCCGGCGGTGCGTGCGAGGAGGAGGATCCGGGGAAGCGACAGATTCTCAGAAGTCATCGTCGATGAGCCGCTGGAGCAGCTTGCGGTGCGAGGTGCCGACGCGCACCGTGGCGCCACTTTGCAGAACGACCGAATAACGCCCCTGCTTGTCCACCACGACCTTCTGGATCATGTCGACGTTGATGATCGCCGAACGATGTACGCGGACGAATCGCGCCGGATCGAGCCGCCGCGCGATCGCGCTCAGCATCTCGCGCACCAGCATTGCCTTGCCCGCCGCGTGAACGCGACAGTAGTTCCCTTCAGCCGCGACCCACTCCACCTGATCGGGGCGAACGAACAGGATCTGCGACGGGAGGCGAAAGGCGAGACGCGTGGAGCTCGGCGCGGCGTTCGGCAGCGCCGCATCCGGCCGGGCCAGCTTCTGGCGCAGCCGGTTCAGCGCCTGAGCCAGCCGGTCGGTGTCGATCGGTTTCAGAAGGTAGTCCACGGCGTTCACCTCGAAGGCCGAGATGGCGAACTCCGCATGCGCCGTCGTGAAGATGACCGCGGGAACGGGACTGAGCGTGCGCAGGAGGTCGAACCCGGTACCCAGCGGCATGCTGACGTCCAGCAACAGGACGTCAGGCGTCATCGCTGCACACGCGGTGGCCGCGTCGCCGGCGTTCTCTGCATCGCCGACGATCTCCACGTCGGGATGCTCCGCCAGCAGTTGCCGCAGGCGTTCGCGGGCCAGCGGCTCGTCGTCGACCACGAGGGCGCGGATCATCTTCTTCACGGGATGAAGGACGTCCGGTTCGGCAGAAGGTTGAACGACACGAGGGATCGACCGGAATCGCCGCGCGTCACGGTGTGCGCTCCGGCGTCACGACGCCGAGATGGAAGAACGATCCGGCACGCGACGAGCGCGCGAAAAGCGTTGTGCATGCGATGCACCTCGAGCTGGAGACTTGCGGCCCCGACGATCGGGCCGTCGGCCGAGCATACCGAACGGATCGGCGCAAATCTTCGGATGAAACGGGACTGTGACCGGCGTGACACGACCGTTCGTCCCGCATTCACCACGATTGATCCGGATACGCCTCTTGCTGACGCAGCGCATCCTCACGTTCATCCCATCGCCGAAATCGCGGAGATTTGTAACAGCGGCCAGGGAGACCGGCCAGAGGGTGTCCGCTTCGTCGACATCGACGTCCGCGGACATTGCGACGGTTTCGTCACGTCGAGATGCGGGGAGGGGGTGACGGCGCTCACGAAAAGAAGGAGGGCATTCCGTCCATACTCGCTGGATGCCGTATCGCGTCATCGCCGTCCTTCTCTCGCTGCTCGTGTGTCTGCCCGCTCCCGCCGCCACCCAGGGCGGGACGATGCCCGTGCCGTTGCCGCTGTTTCCGCAGAACAACTGGTGGAACCTCGACGTCAGCAACGCGCCGCTCGACTCGAACTCCGCCGCGTTCATCACGTTCATCGGCGGGTCGGGGAGGCAGGTGCATCCCGACTTCGGCGGCAACAACGAGGACGAACCGGGCCACGTCTACGGCATCCCGTTCATCGTCGTCGACGGCTCGCAGGAGAAGAAGACCGTTCTCTTCACCGATTACGGTGATGAGAGCGACGGCTGGGATCCGAACACAGAACAGTCGTTCCCGTTCTATCCGGTGCCCAACGAGCCGATCACGATGAACGGCTGGATCGAAGGTGGATTGCCGGGGAATATCGACGACCGTCCGAACGGCGACCGGCACATGCTGATCGTCGACAAGACCAACAATCATCTCTACGAGCTGTACGACGTCTATTACAACGGCTCGCAGTGGGAGGCCGCGTCGGGCGCGTTCTTCGACATGAACACGAACGGCCGCCGCCCCGCCGGCTGGACCTCCGCCGATGCCTCGGGCATGGCCATCCTTCCCGGACTCGTGCGCTACGACGAAGTCTTCGGACCGGACGAGATCCGCCACGCCTTTCGCGTGACCGTGCAGGCGTCGAACGGACACGTATGGCCGGCGTCGCACTCGGCCGGCTCGAATCCGTCCGCGCTGCCGATGGGTGCGCGCCTCCGCCTCAAAGCGAGCAAGGACATTTCGGGCTACGCGCCGGAGATCCAGAAGATCTTCCGCGCGATGAAAAAGTACGGCCTCATCGTCGCGGACAACGGCAGCAACATGTACGTGCAGGGGACGTACGACACGCGCTGGAACAACGACGTTCTCAATCCCGCATTTCACTCGCTGCGGGCGAGCGACTTCGAAGTGGTCCAACGCGGCTGGCAGCCTGCCGTGACGTTCGTGCTCTCGCTGCCGGCGAGCGTGGGCGCGGGGGACGCGACGTCCGCGACGCTCACCGCGTACGACTCGAATTACAACGTGGCCACGGGTTACACCGGGACGGTGCAGTTCACGTCCACCGACGGCTCGTCGACGCTGCCGCTCAATTTCACGTTCACCGGCGCCGACGCGGGCGTGCACACGTTCACGAACGGATTCACGCTCCGCACACCGGGCAGTCACATCGTGACGGTGCGCGATGTAGCGGTGGCCACGAACACAACCTCGGTCGGAGTGAGCGTCGGACCACCCACACCGACCGGACTCGTTGCGAATGCAGTGGGGACGACGCAAGTGTCGCTGTCGTGGGCGCCGTCCACCGGCGCGACGCAGTATCAGGTGTTGCGCAATGGGGTGATCGTAGGGACGACGGGCTCCACATCCTTCAACGACACGACCGTTTCCGCGAACACGACCTACGTCTATTTCGTCCGCGCGCTCGACGCCGCGTCACGCGCCTCGGGGAACAGCGCGCCCGACATCGCTACGACCATCGCATTCACGGACAACCCGCTCGTCGCCGGCTCGACGAAGGTGAAGCTCGTGCACGTGACGGAGCTGCGCAACGCGGTGAACTCGGTACGCGCGGTCGCGGGACTCGGCGCGGCGACGTTCACCGGAGGCTCGGTCGTGCAGGCCGTGCACGTGACGGAGTTGCGCAATGCGCTCAACGCGGCGCGCGTGACGCTCGGACTGAGCGCGCTCACGTTCACGGACGCGTCGCCGACGCTCATCAAGGCGACGCACTTTCAGGAGATCCGGAACGGCGTCTGACGTCAGCGGCCCGCGGCTTCGCGCACGGTCTGCACCACCAGCAGCGGATCCACCGGCTTGGCCAGGTGGTAATTGAACCCGCTGTTGAGCACGCGCGTGCGATCTTCCGGCGCCGCGTACGCGGTCAGCGCGATCGCGGGAAGCCCGCGCACGCGTTCGTTGTCGCTCGAGCGGATGCGCATCATCAGACCGTAGCCATCCTCGCCGGCCATGCCGATGTCGCTCACGACCACACTCGGCATCGCCGCGTGCATCGAATCGACCGCCGCGGCGACCGAGCGCACCGCCGTCACGCGTGCGCCGAAACTCTGCAACGCCGCGCTGAGCATGTAACGTGTGTCGTCTTCATCCTCGACCAGCAGCACCGAAACGCCCGAGAGCGCGAGCGGTGCCGCTTCGTGAGTCACCATCGCCGTCATCGACACCGGAGGGGCGAGCGGCAGCGTGAGCGTGAACGTCGCGCCCCGTCCTTCGCCCTCGCTGTCCACCTCGATCCTGCCGCCGTGCAGTTCGGTGATGCTCTTGACGATCGCCAGTCCGAGCCCCAGTCCGTCGTGTTTGCGCGACGTACTGCTGTCGGCCTGGCGGAAACGCTCGAAGACGTGCGGCAGGAACTTGCGCGGGATGCCGACGCCGCTGTCGCGCACCGTGATCTGCACGTGCTCGTCCGCCGGGTTGTCGAGCGTCACCCACATCGAGCCGCCGACGGGCGTGAACTTCACCGCATTCGAGAGCAGATTCCAGAGCACCTGCTGCAGCCGCGACGCGTCGGCCACGGCAATGGCCGGGAATTCGGTCAGCGACAGATACAGCTCGAGCTGTTTCGCCGCGACCGTCGGCCGGATCGCGTCGATCGCCGCGTCGACGACGTTGCGCACGTTGAGCGGCGCCATCGTGAGCTGCAGCTTTCCGCTGACGATGCGCGAGACGTCGAGGATGCCGTCGATGAGCTTCGCCTGCGCATGCGTGCTGCGCACGATCGTGTCGATGGCGAGGCGGAACGTGTCGGGCGGGATGTCCTGGCCGCGCAGCATCGAAGCCCATCCCAGCGTCGCGGTCATCGGCGTGCGCAGCTCGTGCGACAGCGTGACGAGGAACTCGTCCTTCGCACGGTTGGCTTCCTGCGCCTCGCGATAGAGACGGGCGTTGTCGATCGCGTACGCCGCGCGGTTGGCGAGCTCCTTCGCGAGTTGCAGGTCCGCCTCTTCGAACAGGCGATCGACGGCGACGAGCGTCATCGCACCGACGCACTGATTGCGCGCGATGAGCGGCACGCACATGAACGACGCGATGCCGAGCTGCTCGAAGGTCTCCACGATCTCGGGCGCGTCGGAGTAGTTCGTGCGGAAGGCGTCCCAGTCGAACTCGCGCACCAGCACCGGCTGGCCCGCTTCGATGACACGCAGGATCGTGCCGCTGCGCTGCTGCGACGCGTCGACGCTGCGAATGCTGCGGATGGCGTTCTGTTTCGCGTCGGCGTCGCGATGCGTTCCCGCGACGCGGCGGATCTCGCCGTCCTCGAGCAGGTCGATCGTGCACCAGTCGGCGAGCTCGCGCACGGAAAGCTGCGCGAGCTGTTCGAGCGTCACGTCGTAATCGATGGATGCGCTGAGTACCTTGGTCGCCTGCGCGAGGAACGCGGCGTTGCGCTCCGCATTCCGGCGCGCGGTGACGTCGAGCGTCATGCCGCGCCAGATCTCGCGGTCGCCGTATTTCTTCTGCGCGATCCGCACCTCGGCCGCGATGACGCGTCCATCGGCGCGCCTCATCAGATACTGCGTGATCCCGGTCGCGCCTTCGAGCGGTCCTTCGACGATGACTTTTTCGTGGAAGCCGGGCTCCTTCCACGCCTCTATGGGATAGCCGAGGAGCTCGACGATCTGATCGCTGATGAACGTGCTCCTGGAGCTGCCGTCCGCTTCGATCACACGCTCCCACACCACACCCGGAGCATTGGCGACCAGGTCCGCGAGGCGGTCGCGCTCGTTCTTGAGCTCGAGCTCCGCGCGGATGCGCGCGACGCCGAACGCGATTTGTCCGGCAATCGTTTCCGCGAGCTGCACTTCGTCCTCGGTCAGCGTATGCGGCTCGCGGTAATACAGCATGAACTTGCCGATGACGCGATCGCGCGAGATCAGCGGAAAGAAGCCGAGCGCGCGGATCGACTCCGCGTCGAAGACGGGGCGATAACTCTCGAGCGACGGATCGGCGTGTACGTCGTGCACGCCGATGGGTGCCGCACCGCGCGTGTCGGGAGTCCATGGCGTATGCCCGTGGACCGCGCGGCGATAGCGGTCGCTGATGCCGCGCCAGGCGACGAAGCTCATCACGCCCGCCTCGTCGAAGAGGAGCACGGACGCGCGTTCGACGCCGACGCCGTCGAGCAGCGCGTCGAGCGCGCAGTCGTAAACCTCCGCGAGCGTGGTGGCGCGGCCGAGGGTCGATGTCAGGCGGGCGACTGCTGCGAGCCGGTGGGCGGGCATGGGGATCGATTGTACGCCCCGGGCATCGTTGCTACACTGCGCCCGTTTTTTTCTGACATTTCCGCGAGCACACATTGTGAATCAGTCCACTCAACACGTTCTCAGCGGCCTTCGTCCCACGGGCCGCATCCACCTCGGCAACTACTTCGGCGCGATCCGCAACTGGGTGGAGCTGCAGGATCGCTACGCGTCTCTCGTCTTCATCGCCGACTGGCACGCGCTGACGTCCGATTACGCGGATCCGTCGAAGGTGCGCTCGGCGACGTTCGAGGCGGCGGCGGACCTGCTCGCCGCGGGCATCGACCCGCAGCGCTGCACGATGTTCCTGCAGTCCGAGGTGAAGGAGCACGCGGAGCTGCATCTGCTGCTCTCGATGGTCACCCCGCTGCCGTGGCTCGAGCGCGTGCCGACGTTCAAGGATCAGCAGCAGCAACTGCAGGAGAAGGAGCTCAACACGTACGGCTTCTTCGGATATCCGTTGCTGCAGACGGCGGACATCGTCGTCTATCGCGCGAATTTCGTCCCGGTGGGTGAGGATCAGGCCTCGCATCTCGAGCTCTCGCGTGAGATCGTGCGGCGCTTCAACAATTTCTACGGCGAAGTTTTCCCCGAGCCGCAGCCGCTGTTCACCGCGACGCCGAAGGTGCCGGGACTCGACGGACGCAAGATGTCGAAGTCGTACGGCAACACGATTCCGCTCACGGCGACCGCGGACGAGATCCGAACGGTCGTGTCGACGATGTTCACGGACCCGAACCGCGTGCGCCGCAGCGATCCCGGCAATCCCGACATCTGCAATCTCTTCCAGTTCCACAAGCTCCTCTCGGATGACGCGACGATCGCGCGCGTCGACCACGAATGCCGCACCGCGCAGATCGGCTGCGTGCAGGACAAGAAACTGCTCGCCGACATCATGATCGACAAGCTCGCGCCGATCCGGACGCGCCGCGAGGAGATCGACCGCAACCCCGAGATCGTGTGGGAAGCGCTGCGCGTGGGGAACGAACGCGCTCGCGCACGCGCCGCGGAAACGCTGGCGATGGTGCGCAAGGCGATGAAGATCGACTATCCGGAGCTCGCGCGGTGAGCGAGGAGGAGAAGGTAGCGGCGGCGCCCGCAGCGCCGGCCGCGTCCGAACCGGACGTCGACGAATCCGCGTACAAGATCACCCTTCCGTCCTTTCACGGTCCGCTCGACCTCCTGCTGCATCTCATCCGCAAGCACGAAGTCGACGTCTACGACATCCCCATCGTCCTGATCACCGAGCAGTACAACGCGTATCTCGACGCGATGACGGAGCTCGATCTCGACATCGCCGCCGACTACATCTACATGGCGGCGCTCCTGATCAACATCAAATCGCGCATGCTGCTGCCGCGCGATGAATCGGCGGAAGAGGGTGCCGAGGATCCGCGCAAGGAGCTCGTCGACAGGCTGCTCGAGTATCAGAGATTCAAGGCGGTGGCCGAGTCGTTCGCGGAGCTCGACGTGCTGCGCATGGGCATGTGGTCGCGTCCGCGCGTGCCGCTGCCGGGCTCGGAGGAGCCGAACGAAGTCGACATGAGCGACGTCGGCCTGTTCGATCTCATCGACGCGTTCCGCACTGCGCTCGTGCGCTATCGCACGGCGCACCCACAGGCCATCGAGCTGCACCGCGTCGTGCACAAGGTCTCGGACAAAATGCGCGAGCTGTATACGAAGGTTCGCGAAAAGTCTCCGATCCGCCTGCAGTGGTTCCTCGAAGGCCGCGATCGCAATGAGCTCATCGCCGTTTTCCTCGGCATGCTCGAGCTCGTCCGCCTCGGCGGCGTCGCCCTCCAGCAGGGAGCGATCTTCGGAGAGATCCTCATCAATGCGACGGAGGCGGAAGTGAGCGAGGAGACGTTCAAGCTCTTCGACAATTCGTGACGGGGGACGGGGAGCAAGGATGAAGGATCACGACGGGGGCAGGGATGAAGGATGAGGGATGATGGGTTCCACGAGACCGGTCATCCCTCCGCCCTCATCCCTCATCCCTTCCCGTAGGTAACGACAGACATGGCCATGGAACCGACAGAACTCCGCGCCGCCCTCGAGGCGATTCTCTTTCTTTCGAGCGATCCCGTGCGCGTCGACGATCTCGCCGAATCGCTCGACGAGACCAAGGACGCGGTCAGCGCGCAGCTCGAGGAGATCAAGCGCAATCTCGACGATCGCGTCGGCGGCTTCATGCTCGAGCAGGCCGCGGGCGGATGGCGTCTGACCACGCGCGCCGAGCACGATGCGGTGCTCAAAAAATACTTCGCGAAGAAGGGGGAGAACCGGTTGTCGCTCGCGGCGCTGGAGACGCTCGCCATCGTCGCGTACCGCCAGCCGATCACCGCGCCGGAAGTCTCCGAGATCCGCGGCGTGAATTCGACAAGTCCGATCCGCACGCTGCTCGAGCGGCGCATGATCCGCGTCGCCGGACGCAAAAACGTCGTCGGTTCGCCGTTCCTCTATCGCACGACGAAAGATTTTCTCGTGCACTTCGGCCTCAACGACATTCGCGATCTGCCGCGGCTCGAAGAGTTCGGAGATCTCATCGGCGAGAACATCGGCGACGATCTCGTCGCGGCGATCAACGCGGCCCCCGAACCGACCGGCGAAGGCATCATCGAGACGCCGGAGACGAACGAGGGGAGCGAAGGCACGAGTTTCGAAGAGTCGCCGGGCGTTGCGTCCGAGGAAACTCAGTTAGAATCCTCCGACGTCGAAGCGACAGCCGAAACATCGCACGAAGCAGCACGCGACGTGCCGGACGAAGCGACACCCGAAGCGACTGACGAAACACCACGCGAAGCGGTTGACGAGACACTGAGCGACGCCGTGGACGAGACACCACGCGAAGCGGTGGACGAGACAATAGAAGAGTGATGGAACTCGAGCGACTGCAGAAGATCATCGCGCATGCGGGTTTCGCATCGCGGCGTGAAGCCGAAACGATGATCCGGGAGGGGCGAGTCACGGTGAATGGCCGTGTCGTCCGCGAGCTCGGTTCGAAAGCGGATCCGAAGCGCGATCACATCAAAGTCGACGGCAAGCTGATCACGCGCGCCGAAACGCACCGCTACATCCTCGTCAACAAACCGAAGGAAGTGATGTCGACGGTCAGCGATCCGGAAGGACGCAAGACCGTCGTCGATCTGGTCAAAGGCGTCCGCGAGCGCATCTATCCGGTCGGCCGTCTCGATTACCAGTCCGAGGGTTTGATCCTGCTGACGAACGACGGCGACCTCGCGTTCAAGGTCTCGCATCCGCAGCACGGCTCGGTGAAGACCTATCACGTCAAAGTGCGCGGCGTGCCCGAGGAGCGGATCATCGGGAAGCTCGAGCGGGGCATCACCATCGAAGGCAAACGCACCGTCCCGTGCGAGATCTCGCGCATGAAGACGACGGGCCGTTCGACCGGCCGCGGCGACGACGAGGGGAACTCCTGGTTCGAGGTGCGTCTGCGCGAAGGACGCAATCAGCAGATCCGCAAGATGTTCAAGGCAGTCGGGCATCCGGTGTCGAAGCTGCGCCGCGTGGCCATCGGTCCGATCTTCGATCCCGATCTGACGCCGGGCGAGTGGCGCGAGCTCACGCCGCGCGAAGTGAAGATGCTGGCGACGATGCAGGAGCCGGCGAAGCCGAAGCCGCGCCCGGCGCGCGCGCGGGCCACGACGACGGCGAAGAAAAAGACCACCGCGTCGAAGAAAGCCGCACCGACTTCGACCAAGCGCACCGCCGCGAAAAAGTCGGCCAAGGCAGCGCCGCGCAAGGCGGCAACACCGCGCCGTCCGCGCGCCGCCGGCGCTGCACGTGAGACGCGGCGCGGACGCGGCTGATGCCGATGATCGTCGCTATCGACGGCCCCTCCGGCGTCGGCAAGACGACCACGAGCAAGCTCGTCGCACGCGAGCTCGATCTCCCGCACATCGACACCGGCGCCATGTATCGCGCGATCGGACTGGCCGCGCGACGCCACGGCATCGACGTGCATGACGCGGACGCGCTCGAAGCGCTCGCCTCGCAATCGCACATTTCCTTCGAGCCCGGCGACCTGCCGCGCGTGCTGCTGGAAGGGGAGGACATCACGAGCCTCATCCGCACGCCGGAGATCAGCATGGCCGCGAGTCATGTCTCCGCCGCGCCGGGTGTGCGCCGCGTGCTCGTCCGGCTGCAGCAGGAGCTCGGCCGCCGCAACGGCGGCGTGCTCGAAGGCCGCGACATCGGCACGAAGGTCTTTCCCGAAACGCCGCACAAATTTTTCCTGACTGCGCGTCCCGAAGTGCGTGCGCGCCGGCGTCACGAAGAGCTCACGGCGAAAGGACAGGCGGTCGACTACGAGACCGTCCTGGCCGAGGCCGTCCAGCGCGACCGCCAGGACTCGACGCGCGCGGACTCACCGTTGACGTACGACGACACCTACACCGTGGTGGACACGAGCGACCTCACCATTGCGGAAGTGGTGGCGGAGATTGTCCGGAAGGTGCGGGGCGCCGGGTAGGGGTGGGGGATGGGCGTGGCGGGATGGGGGCGCGCGGTTGACCCGAGCGGAGCAAGGATGAAGGCGGAAGGATGAAGAATGAACATCCACGCGAGACGGCCCAACCCCGCGATGCCTGTTCATCCCTCATCCCTGCTCCAACGCGCCACGGGCGAGGCCCGCGACGCTCGCCGCCGCGCTCCGCGGCCCACCGGAAGGTGCGGAGCGCCGGGTAAGGACCGGAGCAAGGATGAAGGCGGAAGGATGAAGGATGAACATCCACGCGAGACGGCCCAACCCCGCGATGCCTGTTCATCCCTCATCTTTCATCCCTCATCCCTGCTCCAACGCGCACAGGCGAGGCCCGCGAATCCCTCCACCTTCCTCCTTCATCCTTCCGTTTCGCCCCCGTGTCGGCCGCCGAAAACCGAGAACGGCGCGCGAAACGGTCGCGCTTTGTTCCTTCCTTCCTTGACTCACTATATCTGCGTCGTTACACTCCCGATTTCGGCGCGTATCAACAACTTAGCCGCAATTGGCGTGTCCGCGCGCGGGCCGAGAATTTCATTTTGGTAGGGGGTTCCCCAGTTCATGCCGTCCAATGACGAGTCGAAGAAGCCCAATCAACCGCGTCAGGCGGACTCCAGCAATCTGGAGAATCTCGGCATGGACGAGCTTCTCGACCTCTACAGCAAGCCCACGCTGACCGAGGGCGAGATCATCCGGGGCAGAGTCATCAAGGTCACCCCCTCCGATGTCGTCGTCGACATCGGCTACAAATCCGAAGGCCTCCTCCCCGTAGGCGAAGTCACCGCCTACGACGGCAGCGTGAAGGTCAAGCGCGGCGACGAGATCGAAGTCTTCATCGAGCGCCTCGAAGACTCCTCCGGTTACGTCGCGCTGTCGCGTGAAAAAGCGGCCCGCATGCGCGTCTGGGACGACATCGAAGCGGCGTACAAGGCAGACGCTCCGATCACGGGGCGCGTCCTCGATCGCGTCAAAGGCGGACTCTCCGTCGACGTCGGCGGCGTCAAGGCGTTCCTCCCGGGATCCCTCATCGACACGAAGCCCGTCAAGAACCTCGACGCGCTGCGCGGCCACGAGCTGTCGTTCAAGATCGTCTCGTTCGACAAGAAGCGCACCAACATCGTGCTGTCCCGCCGCGCGATCGTCGAAGTCGAACAGAGCGCCGCGAAGCAGGTCACGTTCGGCCGCCTCAAGGAAGGGGAGCTGACGCACGGCATCGTCAAGAACATCACCGACTACGGTGTGTTCGTCGATCTCGGCGGCGTCGACGGACTCCTGCACATCACCGACATTTCCTGGGGACGCGTCACGCATCCCTCCGAGTACTTCAACGTCGCCGACGAAATCGAGGTCATGGTCCTCAAGTTCGACGCCGACTCCGAGCGCGTCTCCCTCGGCTACAAGCAGAAGTCTCCCGATCCGTGGCTCGACGTCGCCGACCGCTACCCGCTGGGCAGCCGCGTCAAAGGCAACGTCGTTTCGCTCACGGATTACGGCGCGTTCATCGAGCTCGAGGACGGCGTCGAAGGTCTGATCCACGTCAGCGAGATGTCGTGGACGAAAAAAGTCCGCCATCCTTCCAAAGTGCTCAACATCGGCGACAGCGTCGAGGCCGTGGTCTCGGACGTCAACGTGCCGAACCGCAGGATCTCGCTCTCGCTCAAGGCGCTCGAACAGAATCCGTGGGACACGATCTCGGACCGTTATCCCGTCGGGGCGGTGATCGAAGGCCGCGTGCGCAACCTCACGGACTTCGGCGCATTCGTGGAAGTCGAGGAAGGCATCGACGGACTGATCCACATCTCCGACATGTCGTGGCACCGCCGCCTCAAGCATCCGAGCGAGGTGCTCAAGAAGGGCGACACCGTGAAGGCGCGCGTGATCAACGTCGACGGTGACAACCAGCGGCTGTCGCTGTCGATCCGCGAGTTCCTCCCGAACGAGTGGGACAACTTCGCCAAAGCGCACAACATCGGCGACGAGGTGATCGGCGTCGTTTCGAAGATCACGGACTTTGGTCTGTTCGTGCGTCTGGCGGACGGCGTGGAAGGGCTCGCGCACGTCTCGGAAGTGGCGCGCGATCCGCGGCAGAAACTGGACAAGACCTTTACCGTCGGCGAGGCGATGCGTACGCGCATCATCAAAATCGACGTGAACGAGCGCAAGATCGGCCTCACCACACGCGACGTCGAACTGCTCACGGAAGAAGAACGCGCGCAGTACTCCGGCCAGGGTCATGAGACGAGTGACGCGCCGGAGCCGGATCCGCAGGAGAGCTGAGTCGACGCAATGTCCGAGCTCGAGTCTCCGCAGCAGCCCGTGGAATCGCCGGCACCGGCCGCACCTGCGCCCGCGCCGGCCGTTCCACCGCCTCCGCCCCCGCGGAAGTCGCGCGCGGGCATGTTCTTCCTCGGCGCGTTCACGGGCTGCGCGATCCTCGTCGTCGGCTTTGTGTTCCTGGCGATTCTCGGCGTGATGGCGGGCGATTCGGCGGAGCTCAATCTCTCCGGCGAGAAAGTCGCCGTCATTTCGATCGAAGGGGAGATCCTCGAAGCCCGCGACACCGTCGACGCGCTGCGCAAATACGCGGACAACGAGACCGTCAAGGCGATCGTCATCCGCATCAACAGCCCCGGTGGTGCGATCGCGCCGTCGCAGGAGATCTACTCCGCGATCCGCCGCACGCGCCGCGATTCGGGCAAACCGATCGTGGCCTCGATGGACAGCGTCGCCGCGTCTGGCGGGTACTACATCGCCGCGGCGTGCGACACGATCGTCGCCAATCCCGGCACGATCACCGGCTCGATCGGCGTGATCCTGCAGTGGTTCGACCTGAAGGAGCTGATCCGCTGGGCGAAGCTCAAGCCGGAGACGATCACGAGCGGTGCGCTCAAGGACGCGGGCTCGCCGTATCGCGAGCTCACGGAAGGGGAGCGGCAGTACTTTCAGAACATCGTCACGCAACTGCACCAGCAGTTCGTGCGCGACGTGGCGCAGGGGCGCGAAGGGAAGCTGAAACTCGAAGAAGTGGCGCGCGTCGCCGACGGCCGGGTGTTCACGGGTGAGGAAGCGCACAGGCTCAAGCTCGTCGACGAGTTGGGCAGCATCGACGACGCCGTACGCCGGGCCGGCAAGCTCGCCGGGATTTCGGGCGAGCCCGCGCGGCTCTGGCCGAAGCGCCGCGAGGACCGGTTGCTGGACCTCTTGACGGACAGCGAAGCCGCTTCGCTGCTCGAGCGCGTTGCCAGCCGCCGCGTGCCCCAATTTCTCTACAGGTGGTGACAGATGGAGGGCAGCTTGGACGAACACGATGATCTCGATCTCGAGCACGAGGAAGACGACCGCGACATGATCGAGCTGAACTCCGGCGTGATGACGAAGGCCGAACTGGTCGACGAAGTCGCGCGCGTGGTGCAGCTCACCAAGAAGCAGGCCGAGACGATCGTCAACATCGTCTTCGACTCCATCGTCGATTCCCTCCGCGCCGGCCAGAAAATCGAGCTCCGCGGCTTCGGCTCCTTCCGCCTGCGCAGCCGCAAATCACGCACCGGCCGCAACCCCAAGACGGGTGAGAAAGTCGAAGTCCCGTCCAAAAAGATCCCTTACTTCAAGCCGGGAAAAGAGCTGAAGGAACTGATCAACAAAGCCCTGGCGGAGAGTGACGCGGCGGCGGTGGGGGCGGAGGCGCCCGTAGCGGGAGATTGAGGATTGAGAATTGAGGATTGAGGATGCGCTCCGCGTCCTTTCCTCCTCAATCCTCAATCCTCAATTCTCAATCCGATGGAAACGCTCTTCACCCCCTGGAGATACCCCTACTTGACCGCTCCGAAACCCGACCAGCCGGCCGGCTGCATTTTCTGCGTGGCGGCGAGCTCCGAGGATGTGCGTGCGACGCTCACGCTGTACCGGAATGCCGATGCGGTGGTGATGCTGAACAAGTATCCGTACACGAACGGGCATCTCATGATCGCGCCGGTCGCGCATGAGGCGCGGCTCTTCGAATCCAACGACCGCTCGCTGCGCGCGCTCATTCGTCTCACGGCCGAGGCGCAGCGCATCCTTTCGGATGTGTACCGGCCGGATGGGTTCAACGTGGGGATGAACTTCGGCACGGTCGCGGGAGCGGGCGTCGCCGATCACTACCACATGCACATCGTCCCGCGCTGGAGCGGCGATTCGAACTTCATGACCGTCACGGCGCGCACGCGGCTGGTACCGGAAGAGTTGGAAGTCACTTACGAAAAGTTAGTGCCTCACTTCGCCGGGCTTCGCGGAGACTTTCTCGACGCATGACCGCGCGCGCCATCCTCTCGATGGTCCTGGCGTTCGCCGTCCCCGGCCTCGGCCACCTCTACCTAGGACGCCGCGCCCGCGCCGCGGCCTTCTTCGCCATCGTCGTCTTCATGTTCGCCATCGGCTTCGCCGTCGAAGGGGGTCTCTACACCGTCAAGCAGAGCGGCGGCACGATCCTGCGCGTGCTCGCCAGCTACGCGTCGATGGGCTCGGGCCTGCTCTACGCGCTCGGCCTCGCCCTCGGCAAGCCGGGCAACGTCGTCTCCTCGACCTACGAATACGGCCGCACGTTCACGCTCACCGCCGGCCTCATGAACCTCCTCCTCGTCCTCGACTGCTGGGACATCGCGCGCGGGAGGAAGCCGTGATGGCGTTCCTCCGGAATCACGCCGTGCTGATGTTCCTTTACGCGGTGGCGACGGGCGCCTTTTTCGCGCTGCTGTGGAAGCAGGAGCGGTCCGAGCGCATCCGTTTCTTTCTCCTCGTCTTCTGCGCGCTGTTCCTCGGCGGCCTCGCCCTGGGATGGTTGATGTATCCGTTCCCCATCCGATGAAACTTGCCGTCGTTGCCGGCGAAGCGTCCGGCGATCTCCACGCCTCTGCAGTGATTCGCGAGCTGAAGAAGCTCGATGCGGATCTGTCGACGTTCGGTTTCGGCGGCGACCGCCTCGCGCGCGAAGGGATGACGCTGCTGCATCACGCCAACAAGCTCGGCATCGTCGGCCTGTTCAACGTCCTGCGCCACCTGCCGATGTTCCGGCGCGTGTTCAACGAGCTGATGGAAACCATCGAGCGCGAACGCCCGGACGCCGTGCTCCTCGTCGACTATCCCGACTTCAACATGCGCGTCGCCAAACGCTGCAAGGAGCTCGGGCTGCGCGTCGTCTACTTCATCTCTCCGCAGATCTGGGCCTGGCGCCAGGGACGCGTGCGGCACATCGCCAAGTACGTGGACCGCATGATCGTCATCTTCCCGTTCGAGGAAGAGTTCTACCGGACCCACAACGTGCCGGTGACGTACGTCGGCCATCCGCTCGTCGAACAGCTCGCGCACGTGCGCAGGCCGCCTCGCCAAACGGACGTGCTGCGCATCGCGCTGCTGCCGGGCTCGCGGCGTATGGAAGTGCAGTCGCTGCTGCCGCCGATGCTCGACGCGGTCCAGATCCTGCGCCGCGAGCGCAGCGTCGACGCGTACGTGATCCAGGCACCGACCATCGACCACGAAGAGCTCGCGTCGATCATGCGCGAGAAGAACATCGAAGTGCCGATCCTCGAGCACGACGGCGGCGAAGGCGTGGCGGCGGCAGACATCTCGCTGTCGTCCTCCGGCACGGCCACGCTCGAGTCGGCGATCCTCGGCACGCCCGTCGTGGTGATGTACCGCCTCAGCCGCGCGACGTACCTGCTCGCGCGCAAGCTCGTGCGCCTCCCGCACTTCAGCCTCGTGAACATCGTGGCGGGAAAAGAGGTCGTGCCGGAGCTGATCCAGCACGACGTCCACGGCCCTCGCATCGCCGAAGAAGTGCGCAAGCTCGTCGCACCGGGCAAGTACGAAGAGGTGACGGCGGACCTGGCCGCCATCCGCGAGAAGCTCGGCGAACCGGGCACGGCGCGACGCGTCGCCGAAGAAATTCATAAGATGGTGGCGGGATGAACGAACGAACGCCGGGTGACGCGGGATGAAGCCGCTCCGCCGTCTTTACGGCTACCTGCACGCGTACAAAGCGTGGGCGTTTCTCGCCTTCGGCTCGATGATCGTCTTCGCGCTGACGCAGACCGTGCTCGCCGCGCTCGTGCAGCCGATCGTCGACGACGTTCTCACGCGCCCCGGCGTCATCCAGAAAGCTACTCCCAATCCGCGCGTCTCGACCGCCGAGCGTCTCATCGACGAACATGTCCCAGCCCTCGGCCGCGCGCAGGATCGCTTCGAGCAGTGGTGGAACGGCGACCCGTCGCTGCGCTGGAAGCGCGTGCTGACCGTGCTCCTGTTCGTTTTCATCATCCGCGCGATCACGTCCTTCACCTCGGAGTACTCGTTCCAGAAAGTCGGGCTCTCGACGGTGCGCGCGCTGCGCAATCAGCTCTACGAGCGGATGATCGGCCAGAGCCATCGTTTCTTCAGCGAGCGCTCGACCGGCGAGATCGTGAGCCGCGTCGTCTCCGATGCGGACGCCATTCAGGCCGCGGTGTCGACGCGCATGGGCGACCTGCTGCAGGAATCCGTCACGCTGGTCGGCCTCATCTGCTACCTCTTCATCCTCAATCCCATGCTCGCGCTGGTGAGCCTCGTCGGCGCGCCGCTCATCGTCACGCCGGTCGTGCAGTTCGGCAAACGCCTGCGCAAGACCACACATCGCTCGCAGGAACGCATGGCGGAGATCGCGACGATCCTCGAGGAAACGATCCGCGGCGTGCGCATCGTGAAGGCGTTCACGATGGAGCCGTTCGAGATCGGCCGCTTCCACGAGGCGACGCGCAAGCATCTGCGCTGGACGCTTTCCGCGCAGCGCGTGCAGGCCATGACCTCGCCGGTGATGGAGCTGCTGGCCGGCGTCTGCATGGTCATGCTCTTCGGCTACGCGCAGTCGCGCATCGCCGCGGGCACGCTCACCGGCGGCGAGTTCGCGAGCTTCCTCACCGCGCTCGCGCTCATGTACGCGCCGATCAAGAAGCTGAACAAAGTGAACCTCTCGCTCAACACCGCGCTCTCCGCGGCCGAGCGCGTGTTCCGCATGCTCGACGTGCCGAACGAAGTGACGGAGAAAGACAACGCCGTCGCGCTGCAAGGCGTCGGCAAGGGGATTCGCTACGAGGACGTCACCTTCACGTACGGCAATGATCCCGTGCTTCGCAACGTGACCCTCGACGTCGCGCCGGGTGAGATCGTCGCCCTCGTCGGCGGCAGCGGGGCAGGGAAGTCGACGCTCGTCAATCTCCTCCCGCGTTTCTACGACGTCACCAGCGGTCACATCACCGTGGACGGCGTCGACATCCGCGACTCCACGCTCAAGTCGCTGCGCAGCCTGATGGGCTTCGTCACGCAGGAAGTGATCCTCTTCAACGACACCGTGCGCAACAACATCGCGTACGGCCGCTCCGACGTCGACGAAGCACTCGTCATCGAAGCCGCGAAAGCAGCGAACGCGCACGAGTTCATCACCAATCTGCCGCAGGGCTACGACACGTCGATCGGTGAGAGCGGCGTGCTGCTCTCCGGCGGGCAGCGGCAGCGTCTCGCCATCGCGCGTGCGCTGTTCAAGGATCCGCCGATCCTGATCCTCGACGAAGCGACGTCCGCGCTCGACACGGAATCCGAGCGGCTCGTGCAGCAGGCGCTCACGAACCTCATGCGCGGCCGCACGACCCTCGTCATCGCGCATCGTCTTTCCACGATCCGCAGCGCGCACAAGATCGTCGTGCTCGACAAGGGCCGCATCGTCGAGTCGGGTACGCATGACGAGCTCCTCGAGCGCCGCGGCATCTATCGCAAGCTCTACGACCTGCAGTTCGTCGACGACGAGGTGGTCATTGGCTGACTGGAAGATGGCCATCATCCCGCGACTGGGATACGTGGTCATTCGCAGCCTCGCCGCCACGCTGCGGAAACGGCACGTGCATGCCGAGCACATCGAGACGCCGCCGCAGTACATCGTCGTCTTCTGGCACGCGCATCTGTTGCTCATGCTGCATTCGCGCTTCCGCCGCCCGATCGTCGTCATGAGCTCGCAGCATCGCGATGCCGAATACATCGTGCGCGTGTACGAGCGTTACGGCGTCGAATGCGTGCGCGGCTCGTCCACGCGTGGCGGGACCGCGGCGCTTCGCGGGTTCATCCAGAAAGCGAAGGCGGGACGCAATCTCGTGTTCACTCCGGACGGCCCGAAAGGCCCGGCCCGCATCGTGAAGGAAGGCGTCATCGCGGCGGCGCGCATGACCGGACTGCCGCTCGTACCTGTTGCGTTCGCCGCAAAAAAAAAGAAAGTGCTGCGGTCATGGGACCGCATGGTCATTCCGTACCCGTTTTCGCAGGCGCTCTATCTCTACGGTGAGCCGATCGTCGTGCCGCGTGACGGCGACGCCGAGGAGTGGCGCCTGAAGCTCGAACAGACTCTCAACGCGCTCGCGGACGAGGCAGAGCGCATGGTGAATCAATGATCAACTCGATGACTGGATTCGGCCGCGCGGCCGCGGCGCTCTCGCCGCGCTACTTCGCGACGGTGACGACGAAGAGCGTCAATCACCGCTTCCTCGAAGTGTCCGTGCGGCTGCCCGAATACATGTGGGACATGGAAGCGCCGCTGCGCGCGCTGGCGTCGGAGTTCTTCTCGCGCGGCAAGGTCGACCTGTCGATCCGCATCCAGCGCACGCAGCAGCCCGACTACAGCGTGCGCATCAACACGCAGATCGCGAACTCGGTCATCCCGCAACTGCGCTCCATCGCCGAAGAGCTCGGCCTCGGATCGTCGCCGCTCACCGGCAGCGATCTGATGCGCGTCCCCGACCTGCTGCAGGTCGAAGCCGTCGATGCCGAGGTCACGGATGAAGAGCGCGAAGGGCTGATTGCGATCGTGCGCGAGGCCTTCACCGCCATGCGCGAACTGCGCGCACGCGAGGGCGTCACGCTGCGCGACGACATCTCCTCGCGACTGCAGACCATCCGCGATCGCAGCGAAGAGCTCGCGCGCCATCGCGATGACGTGCGCGCCGAGGTGCTGGCGAACTACCAGCAGCGCGTGCAGGAGATCGCGGCCCAGGCCGGCGTCGACGTGTCGCAGGACCGCATCGCCCAGGAGACCGTGATCATGGTCGAGAAGGGCGACATCGCCGAGGAGCTGACGCGGCTCGCGCATCACGTCGAGCAGATCGAAAAAGCCATCGGCGGCAAAGAAGCCTCCGGCAAGAAGCTCGACTTTTTGTCGCAGGAGATGATCCGCGAGATCAACACCATGGGCTCGAAGTCGCGCTCGGCGGCCATCCGCACCCTTGTCGTAGAATTGAAAACGGAGGTCGAGCGCATCCGGGAACAGGTACAGAATGTCGAGTAACTTCCACGCGGACGGGACGTTGTTCATCGTCTCCGGCCCGTCCGGCGCGGGGAAGACGACGCTCATCAACACCGTCCGCGACCGTCTGCGCCCTCTGCAGATCGAGCTCTATTTCTCCGTCTCGCACACCACGCGCAGCCCGCGCGCCGGCGAGATCGAGGGGATCAGCTATTACTTCGTCCCCGAGCCGACCTTCCGCGCGATGGCCGACCGCGGGGAATTTCTCGAATGGGCGCACGTTCACGCCAACTTGTACGGAACATCCCGTTCGGAGGTGGTCGCGAGGCTCGCGGCCGGGCAGGATGTGATCCTTGACATCGACTATCAGGGAGCGAAGCAGATCGCGGAAGACGCCGATCTCAGCGCTCGCTCGCTGAGCGTCTTCATCTTCCCTCCGTCGCTCGACGTCCTCGAGCGGCGACTCGTCAGCCGCGGGCTGAACACGGAGTCCGAGATCGACCTCCGGCTCCGCAAGGCCATCGACGAGATCAACGAGGGAAAGGATTTCTACCACTACATCATCATCAACGATGACCTGGAGATCGCCGTCGAATGCCTCAAGGCAGCGGTCATCGCGAAAAAACTACAGACCAAGACCGCGCTCGAAGCCATCGGCAGAATGGCCGAGCGATTCAAAGAGGAGGATCGCAATGGAAGGACTGCCGGAAGGAATTGACAGCAAGTTCCGCTACGTGCTGCTCGTGAGCAAGCGCGCGGAACAGCTGATCCAGGGAGCGCAGCCGCGCACGAAGAGCAAGCACGCCAAGCCGACGCGCGTGGCGATGGAAGAAGTCGAGAAGAACCAGGTCAAGTGGCAGATGACGCCGCCGGCCGAAGAGACGACTTCGCTCGAAGGGAACGAGTAAAGAGTTCTCGGTTCTCAGTTGTCGGTTCTCTGTGCAGCTCCGTCGAGCGGCACATCGCAGACAACTGACAACCGGCAACTGAGAACAGCCCATGCATGTAGTCCTCGGCGTGTCCGGCGGCATCGCCGCCTACAAAACCCCGGAGCTCGTCCGGCGCCTGCAGGACCTTCGCGCGGACGTTCGCGTCATTCTGACGCCGAACGCCGCGCGATTCGTTTCTCCGCTCTCCCTCGCCGCGGTCTCGAATCACGGCGTGATCGCGGATCAGTGGGGCGATGCGGAACACGGCGGCGTCGATCACATCGAGCTGGCCCGCTGGGCCGAGCTGCTGCTGATCGCACCCGCCACTGCCAACATTCTCGCCAAGCTCGCGACCGGCATCGCCGATGACGCGCTGACGACGTACGCGCTCGCGCATCGCGCGCGGGTGCTCGTGGCGCCGGCAATGAACACGTTCATGCTCGCGCACCCGACGGTGCAGGAGAACATCGAGACGCTGCGCAGGCGCGGCGTCGGCATCATCGAGCCGGTCGACGGTCTCCTCGCGTGCGGCGAAGAAGGCGCGGGCAAGATGCCGGACGTCCCGCTGCTCGTCGACATCGTCAAGTCGCATTTCGCGTCGCGGGATCTCACGGGAAAGCGCGTGCTCGTCACCGCCGGTCCCACGCGCGAGCCGCTCGATCCGGTGCGCTACATCTCCAATCGTTCCTCGGGGAAGATGGGTTACGCGATCGCCGAGGCGGCGCGACGCCGTGGCGCGGAAGTGACGCTGGTCAGCGGACCGGTCTCGATGGCGCGTCCCGCGGGCGTCGAGCTCACGCGCGTGACGACGGCCGAGGAGATGCACGCCGCCGTCATGGCCGCGGCGCCGCGGCATCAGATCGTGATCAAGGCCGCGGCCGTCGCGGACTTCGCGGCCGCGCACGTCGCGGAGCAGAAGATCAAAAAGACCGAAGGCGTGGACGAGCTGACCATCACCCTGCGCCGCAATCCGGACATCCTCGCGGACGTCGCACGACTCTCGCCGCGCCCGTTCATCGTCGCCTTCGCCGCGGAGACGAATGCCGTCGAGCAGAACGCGCGCGAGAAGCTCGCCCGCAAAGGTGCGGACCTCATCGTCGCGAACGATGTCGCCGATTCCTCGATCGGCTTTGATTCCGATCAGAACGAAGTGCTCGTCATCGCCGCCGACGGCACGATCACGCGTTTCGCGAAAGCGCCGAAGAACGTCATCGCCGATCGTCTGTTAGACCTGGTGGTCGCGCGGCTCGCTTAGCACGCGGCGCGCTTCGTCCACGCTGCGCTTGCTCGTGAACAGGAGCAGGCGATCGCCCGCCCGGAACTCCGTGCCGCCGGTCGCAGGGAAGAACGCTTCGCCGCGGTAGACGAGCAGGATCAGGACGTCATCCGGCAGCGCGAGGTCGACGATCTGGCGTCCGATCGACGGTGCGTCCGGCGGGAGGTCGATCATCAGCAGGTCGCTCGCGCGCCCGAGCTCGTGTTCGTGCTTCGGCTTCTCGACCACGCGCAGGAGGCGCGCCGCCATCGGAATCGTCGCGCCCTGCAACAGCACCGAGGCGAGCACGGAAAAGAAGACGATGTTGAAGATCGTCGTGCCGCCCGGCAGCGACGCGGTCATGGCGAACGTCGCCAGCACGATCGGCACCGCGCCGCGCAGGCCGGCCCAGGCGATGAAGAGTTTTTCGCGCCACGTAAAGTTCGCCGCGGCCAGCGCGACGAAGACAGCCAGCGGACGTGCTACGAACGTAGCAACAGCGGCGATCGTCAGTCCGACGCCGGCCACCGGGATGAGCTGGCGGGGGAAGACGAGGAGGCCCAGCGCGAGGAACATGGCGATCTGCATCAGCCAGGCGAGACCGTCGTGGAAGCGCAGCAGCGAGTGCCGGTGGATGACGCGGCTGTTGCCGATGACCATGCCCGCCAGATACGCCGCGAGATAGCCGTTCCCATGCAGCCCCTCGGTCACGCCATACGACAGCAGCGCGACGCCGAGAGTGAGGACGGGGTAGAGGCCTTCGTACTCGAGGCGGATCCGGTTCATGAGCCACACCGTCGCGCGTCCGATGGCGATGCCGGTCAGCGCGCCGACCGTCATCTGCTGCGCGAATCCGATCGCGAACGCGCTGAGCGACGCGGTGGGATCGACGATGCGCTCGATGAGCGTGAGGGTGAGGAAGACCGCCATCGGATCGTTGCTGCCCGATTCGAGCTCGATGAGCGGCTGCAGGCGTCCGCGCAGGTTGACGCCGCGCGAGCGAAGCACCGCGAAGACGGCCGGTGCATCCGTCGACGAGACGACGGTGCCGAGGAGGAGGCTCTCCGGCCAGGGAAACCCGAGGAGATAGTGCGCGGCGGCGCCGGTAGCGGCCGCGGCGACGATGATGCCGATCGTGCCGAGGCTCGCGCCCGCTTTGAGCACGGGGCGGACCTGCTTCCATGGCGTGTCGAGTCCGCCGGAGAAGAGAATCAGCGCGAGAGCGGTGATGCCGATCGACTGCGTGAGCTCGACGTCTTCAAACTCGATCCCGCCGATCCCCTCGGAACCGGCGAGCATGCCGATGAGGAGGAACAGCAGCAGCGCGGGGACGCCGAACCGCGTCGCGGCCTTGCTCGCCAGGACACTCGTCAGCAGCAGGCCCGCCGCGACGAGCATGGCGATGGTGAGGGGAGACATGCCCGCCGCCAGTTATCACAAATCGAGCGTCAGGAGGCAGAGAGTCGCACGACTGCCGCCGCCGCCAGCGCCGCCGCGATCACGACCAGCGCCACGAATGACGTCGACGGGACGTCCGCCACATTCGCGTCGTGATACCCGGGAGCGATGCCCCAGACGAGCGGCTGCGCCAGGATGACCTCGAGCTCCTCGGCGCGGAACACGCCGAAGATCTGGACTTCCTCGTCGGAAAAGGGGCGTACTTCGATAGGAACCCGGCTCGCGGATGCGAGACGTGCAATCGCTGCCGGCGTCTGGTCCGTCGTCGCGAGAATCACGCATGCATTGAAGTAGCTGCCGGCCGGCGGCGCCTCGATCGCGGGTTTCAGGAACCGGTGCATCTGCGTATGCCACTGCACGAAGCGCATCGCGGCGACGCGTTGCATCGTCTCGTTCGTCGCCGCTGCGATGTACGCGTTGTAGGCGAGCGGTTGCACGAGCGTGACGCCTTCGGCCTCGACCGCCGCATGCCACTCGGTTTTCACAGGGCCCATGAACTGCAGGACCCACATTCCCTTCACGCCGGCCGCGTACGGAGGATCCGCGGACTCCCCGGGCGGAAGCGTGCCGGAGCCGTCGCGTGCATCGAGCCTGCCCTGGAGGAAGATGAAGTCGAAATCTTCGTGCAGTCGTACTTCGACGGCGAACGCGTGTCCCCGTTGCGTCAGCGTCGCGGCATCGTCGACGTGGACTTCGACCAGCCAGAACGACTCATACGGCTCGAGGACATTCGCGTTCAGGCCATCGAGCAGAACGTCGGCAGTCGTTGCCGGCGGCACGCCCGGGACGGGCGAGAAAGGCTGGACCGCGATGAGCGCCTTGATGAAGTCCCGCTTCGCCGCTCCGGCTTCGAGCGGAGCGGCGAACAGCAGAACGGCGAGGACTAGCGGTAGCCTTCGCACTCGAGGAGATCTTTGTCGGTGATCTTCCAGTAGCTGTTGTCGTTGCAGAGCTCGACCTGCTCGATGACGCACTCGTCGCCGTCTTCGTCGATGACTTTGATGTCGTAGGTGTCGCAGGGGATGTTTGTGAGGGTGAAGGAGTCGCCTTTGGTGAGGACGTCCTCTCCGAGCTGATCGGGGCCCCACTCCTCATCCTCGGAGGACGAGAGGAAGAGATGATGGATCTCCCACTTGCTCTGGTTGATCACTTTGACCGTGGCCTTGCGCGCGGCGAAGGCGGGCATCGTCATCGCGCAAAGCAACATCGCGGCGAGCGAAAGCTTCGTCAGGTTCTTCATTGAATTGTTCTCCTCTGCTGGGCGTTTGGACGCGTCGAAGTATAGAGGATAATCGCCGCAATGACCCCCGATCTCCTGAGCGAGCTCACCCTGCTGCGCGATCTCGGATTCACGCACCTCGACCTCTCCGTTCGCAGGGTGGAGACGGCCGTCCTCGGCCACCCCGAGCCGATCGCCGAGGCAGCCGTAGCTCCACCTGTCGACTCTCTCGAGGCGCTGATCGCGCAGGCACACAACTGCAACGCCTGCCGCCTCGCGGGGACACGCACGAACGTCGTCTTCGGCGTCGGTAATCCCGACGCGGACGTGATGTTCATCGGCGAAGCGCCGGGACGCGATGAGGACATTCAGGGGGAGCCGTTCGTCGGCCGCGCGGGCCAGCTCCTCACCGACATCATCAAGGCGATGAAGCTCACGCGCGACCAGGTCTACATCGCGAACGTGATCAAGTGCCGCCCGCCGGAGAATCGCAATCCCGAGGCCGACGAGATGGAAGCGTGCCGTCCGTTCATCCGCCAGCAGGTCGCGCTGGTGAAGCCGAAAGTGATCGTCACCCTCGGCCGCTTCGGACTGCAGTCGCTCACGGAGAAGGCGTACTCGATTTCGGCGGTGCGCGGCTCGTGGCTCGACTACAACGGCATCAAGCTCATGCCCACCTATCACCCCGCGTACCTGCTGCGCACGCCCGCCGCGAAAAAGGACGTGTGGGCGGACATGAAAAAGGTGATGGCGGAGCTGGGGATCAGCGTCTGAGCTCTCGCGCGATGCGCTTCAGCTTCGGCACGGCAAAGTAACGCGCTGTGGCCAGCGTGCCGCGTATGCCGCGCTTCGGCTTCGCGATCAGCGTCGTGTAATACGACGGCGCTCCGCCGCGCAGCCACTCCCTTTCGATGTCGACGAGTTGCTCGATGATCGCGTCCTCGGGCTCGAGGAAGGGATACAGAGGCGCGAGCAGCGTGCCGCCGTAGTCGACGCGCGCAACGACTTCGAATCCCACTTCCAATTCGGCGATGATCTCGCTCGACCGAATCGCCTCCGACGGATCATCGACCTGGATCGGGAACGGCAGCTTCTCTTCGAGCCGCACGCGCTGCGGCAACGAGTCGTACACCGCTCGATGCCGCGCAAAGTTCGCATCCGTCCAGTCGTGACGCGACGGGCCGATGTACTCGTCGAGATAGAGCAACCCATCCTCGCGCAGCGTGCGCATGATCGCGCGATACAGCTTCTCGAGCTTCGCCACGTGATGCATGGCCTGGTTCACGAACACGATGTCGTACGCGTGCCGCGGCAAACGTGGCTCGTTGAAGTCGGCGATGAAGTAGTGGACGCGATCCGCAACGCCGGCCCTGACGGCTTCCTCGCGCGCGATCTGCAGCGACTGCTCCGAACCATCGAAGGCGTCGATGTGCTCGCAGACGCCATGCGCGAGCAGCGCGCGCTCCAAACCACCGGTGCCACAGCCGACGCTCAGGGCGCGGGGGAAAGTGCGGCCGGCGAGGTAGGAGAGGAAAGAAGGAATGGATGAGCGCACGAGCGGATGCGCCATCCAGGTCTTGAGCGCCGGTGCGGCCGCCTCGCGGTCCCAGAAGGCTTGTGTGGCCGTATAGGTTTGCACGGCTTCGCGATGCACGACGTAATTACGTGTGGCATGCGCCAATCGTCGCGCGCGTTGCGGAACGCCGGCGGGGCGCCGCTACATCAGCCGCCGCGGCCCGGCGCGTTCCCTTGCGCGGTCGTATAGGCTTGCGCGGCCTGATGCCTGGAGTCTCTGCCTTCGCCGCTGTCGCCATCCCGCTCGCGGTGCACGACACATTCACCTACGCCATCCCCGAAGCGTTGCGCGACGGTGTCCGTCTCGGATCGCGCGTGGAGGTGCCGCTCGGGCCGAAGCTCACCACCGGGTTCGTCGTCTCGTTGATCGACGACGCGGGCGTCGAAGCGGCGAAGATCAAGCCCATTCGCGCGGTCCTCGACGACGAAGAGCCGGCGCTGACGCCGGAGATCATCGAGTTGTGCCGGTGGGCGGCGGAGTATTACCTCGCGCCGCTCGGAGAAATGCTCCGCGTCGCGTTACCCGCAAACATGGCCGCGCGCGGAAAGCGGCAGGCCATCCTCACGGCGACGACGGAGATGATCGAAGAGGCGCGCGCGCGAAAGCAGGTTCTCGACGCCGATCTGCCGCTCATCGCCGAGCTGTCCCGCCGGCCGTTGCCCGTCACGACGATCTTCGAAGAGTTGAAGATCTCGCGCTCGGCGGTCGCGCGGCTTCGAGATGCAGGCATCCTCGCGCTCCAGGACAGACTCAAAGATGCCGAGGGCGTTCGCTACGACCGCTTCGTGATCCTGGAGAGCGATCCGGGCGGGCTCACGCCGAAACAGGAAACGGCGGTCGAGATCCTGCGTGCGCGCGGCGGCGAGATGTCCGTGAAGGCGCTCGACCACGCCGGCGTGAGTGCGGCCGTGCTTTCCGCGCTGGTGAAAAAAGAAGTCGTGAAGATCGAGCGGCGCGCGCGGCGTCATACGCTCGACGCGTTCCTCGCCGGACTCGGCGACGCCGCCGTCGGCGAGATCCATTACTCCGATGAACAGCGCACCGCCATCGCCGCGGTGAAAGCCTCCCTCGGCGAGTTCGCGCCGTTCCTGCTGCAGGGAGTCACCGGCTCCGGCAAGACCGAGGTGTACATCGAGATCATGCGCGAGGTCGTGAAGCGTGGCGATCAGGCGTTGCTGCTCGTGCCCGAGATCTCGCTCACGCCCGTCTTCGCGTCGCGCCTCAAGGAACGCTTCGGCGAACGCATCGCCATCCTGCACAGCAATCTCTCCCCGAGTGAGCGTTTCGACCAGTGGTGGCGCGCGCGCCGCGGCGAAGTGGACGTCGCCATCGGCCCCCGCTCCGCGCTCTTCGTCCCGTTCCAGCGCCTCGGCATCATCGTCGTCGACGAAGAAGGCGACGGCGCGTACAAACAGGAAGAAACGCCGCGCTACAACGCGCGCGACCTCGCCCTCGTCCGCGCGCAGAATCGCAAGATCCCGGTCGTCCTCGGCTCCGCAACGCCGTCACTCGAATCGCGTGAGAACGCCGCGCGCGGCAAGTACACGCTGCTGCAGATGAAGAGCCGCGTCGAAGAACGGCCGCTGCCCGACGTTGAGATCGTCGACCTGCGCAAGGAAAAAGCGGAGAAGGAAGACAAAGGCATCGTCATGTTCTCGTCGCACCTGAAGACGGCGCTGCGCGAGACGTTCGACGCGAACGAACAGGCCATCATCCTCATCAACCGCCGCGGCTACGCGCCGTATCTGCTCTGCCGCGAATGCGGCCACGAGTTTCGATGCCGTGACTGCAGCGTCACGATGACCGTGCATCGCCGCGAAGGGCTGCTGATCTGCCACTACTGCGGCGCGCGCAAACCGATCGCCACGAAGTGCCCGCTCTGCCAGGGCGAAGTCCTGCAGCCGATCGGCTTCGGCACCGAGAAAGTGGAAGAGCGTTTCAAGCGCGATTTCCCCGACGTCGCGGTCGAAGTCCTCGATCGCGATTCGACGCGGCGCAAGGGCTCGCTCGTGGCCATCCTCGACCGCTTCCGCCGCGGCCACACGCGCGCCCTCATCGGCACGCAGATGCTGAGCAAGGGACATCATTTCCCGAACGTCACCTTCACCGGCGTGCTGAACGCGGACTCGATCCTCGGCTATCCCGATTTCCGTTCCGCGGAAAAAACGTTCTATCTCCTCACGCAGGTCGCGGGTCGCGCGGGCCGCGGCGAGTTGCGCGGCAAGGTGATGATCCAGACCGCGTTCCCGACGCACTACGCGATCCAGCACGCGCTGCGTCACGACTACGAATCGTTTTACGAAGCGGAGATCCAGTTCCGCAGAACGTTTCACTACCCGCCGGTCACGTCGATGATCGCCATCCTCTTTCGCGGCGAGAATCTCCTCGACGTCGAAAAAGCGGCGCGCGATTCCGGACGCATGCTCGAAGAAGCCGTGCAGCCGCTGACCGGCACGCGCGTGCAGGGTCCCGCACCCGCGCCACTCGCGCGGATCAAAGCCGTGTGGCGCTACCAGATCCTGCTGCGTTCGCCGCATCGCGTCGGCCTGCGCCGTGCCGTCGAGGCCGTGCTGCTGACACGAAAATGGAAAGGTGTGGACGTCGCCATCGACGTCGACCCGATCAACATTCTCTAGCTTGTTACACTCGCGGGATGCTCGCCGAAGTGGTGTTCGTGACACGTCTGCTGGGATTGGCCGCCGGAGAACAGGTCATCGCGCTGAAAGCCGATCCGGAAGTGCGGCGCATCGAGATCCGCCGCGACGAAACGACGATCGCCACGATGACCGACCCTCCGTGGCGCATGAAAGTCGCGCTCGGCGAAGACCTCGGACCGTACGAGCTCAGCGCGATCGGCTTCGATGCGAACGGCAAGGAAGCAGGACGTGACGCACAGCTCGTGAATCTCGCGCGGCCGATGGCCGAAACGGGCATCCTGCTCAATCGCGAGGGCGACGTGCTCTTCGCGCGGCTGCAGTGGACGCACATCCGCGGCAAGCGCGCCACCAAAGCGCAGCTCACGTTCGACGGCAAAGTCGTGAGCCGCGACGTGTCGTCCGCGCCGGTGCGACTCGGCAAAGCAGATCCGAAGCAGATCCACGTCGTCAGCGCGGAGGTGTGGTTCGAGGACAGCGAGCACGCGCGCAAGGACCTCGTCTTCGGTGGCATTTACACCGAGGAGATGCCCTCGGAGCTGACGGCGATCGCGGTGCGCGTTCAGGATGAGCGCAAAGCGGATGGATGCATCCACGTGGAGGGGAGGGAAGTGACACCGACTGCAATCGAGCAGGGAACCGCACTCGTTTCATTCGTCGTGAATGGCGGCGCGCCGATCAGCTTGCACGAGATCAGCCCCGCACGCGCGAAGCTGTACGAGCTTCAGAACGCGGACATCGTCGTCCTTTCGCCGGTCGTGAGTGAAGGTCCCGGCGCACAGAGCTTTGCAACCGAGGCCGTGCCGAAGTCGCGCGGAACGCGCGGGGCGGTGATCCTCGATCGGCGGGTCAAAGGCGCGAAGCGATTTGCGGATGCAGTGGCCGCGGGTGCGTTGCGCTCGCTGCGCATGCATCGGCGGCGCGTGGTGGTGCACATCATCGGCGCGAGTGCCGCTCCGGATGAGAGCGAACACAGTCCGGGCGCCGTGCGGCGTTATCTCGAGCGCGTGGGCGTGCCGCTGCGCGTGTGGTCGCTGACCGGACCGCGTCCCGATCTCGCCGACACGTGGGGCGCGGTGCAGGACGTGTCGACGTCGCCGCTGCTCGTGAAAGCGACGGAGGAGTTGCGGCAGGAGCTCGCGGCGCAGCGCATCGCGTGGATTCCGGCGGGTCCGCTCGAAGCGATTCGGGCCGAGGCGTCGGCGGATTGCGGTGTGATGCCGATTGCGGGAGGCGCGCGCTGATGCTGCTCGAAACCATTCTGGCGACGCGCCTGCTCGGTCTCGTTGCGGGGCAGCATGAGGTCACCGTCCAGGCGGGACCGGAGGTGCGCGCGATGGAGTTGCGCGTCGACGGCGAGACGGCGGCGCGCATCACCGCGGCGTCCTCTCCGAACCAATGGAAAGCAAAGATCGATTTCGGACGCGAGCTCGCGCCGCACGAGCTGACCGCGGTCGCGTTCGACGCGGAAGGCAATGAGATCGCGCGCGACACGCAGGCGGTGAATCTCGCGCGGCCGCCCGCGGAGATCGGCGTGATGGTCGTGCGCGACGCGGACGGCACCATGTCCGCGCGCATCCGCAGCAAACACCTCGGCGGCGAGAAGCCGCAGGCGGTGACGGTGAAGCTCGACGGCAAACCGATCACGAACGGCACGGCCATGCATGTGCCGCTCGGCAATCCGGCGCCGGACACGGTGCATGTCCTCGAGGTGGAAGTCGCGTTCGCGGATGGCATCGCGGCGAAGAAGGAAGTCGTCTTCGGCGGCGGGTTCTCGGAACAGATGCCGGCCGAGCTGACGCCGATGATCACGCGCGTGGAGAAGCCCTGCTTCCGCCTCGGGAACTCGACGGTGAAACCGGCGGCAGTGGAGAAAGGGAGCGCGACGGTGTTCTTCGTCCTCAACGGAGGTGCGGGAGAATCACGCGCTGCGCTGACCCCGCGCGACCGGCACGACACACTGTTCTCGTTTCCCGATGCCGATTTCCGGCTCGTCCTTCCGAACCCGCACGCCGTGCGCACCGCCGGCTCGGAGGCGGAGATCTTCCCCTCAGAGGCACGCCACGGACAGCGCGGCACGCGTTGGGTGCTGCTCGAGAGCGGGACGCCGTTCGAAGGCGCGCGCATCGCCGATGCCGCTGCGGTCGCGGGATTTCGTGCGCTGCGTGGAGGACGTCGCGCGGTGATCGTGATGTTCGGCGACACGCCGGCGGCGGATCGCAGCCTGCACGATCCGGAGGTGGTGCGGCGCTATCTCGAACGGATCGGCGTGCCGCTCTTCGTTTGGTGGCTGGCCGGACCGAAACCGGATGCGCGCTGGGGCGAGATCATCGACGTCTCGACGGCGTCGAAACTGCTCATCGCGAGTGATCGGTTGCGGCGCGAGCTCGACTCGCAGCGCGTGGCGTGGCTGCCGCTCGCGCCGATGAATGCCTATCGCACGAAAACGTGTGACTAGGCGATCGGCTCGCGACGCAGCGGTTCCTGCAACTGCACCAGTCCCTCGTACAACCGATCGTCGATGTCCGGATCGATCTCACGGATCAGCGGAATGAGGCGCTGCACGTGCTGGATCACGCCGAGCATCGCCGCCCAGAGCGGTTCGCCGTTGGAGCGTTCGAACGTCTGGAAGGGGAGGCGTTTGCCGAACGTATCGTTGTCCGCGGAGTGCAGGCTGGCCACGGCCTGATTGATCGTCCAGTTCATGCGGCTGCCGAGCTCGTTCGGCGGATGCTGCTGCCCGCGATGGTGATGGCGCGCGATGACGGCCACGCGGTCGATCGCGCGGCAGAGCGCGCGGAACTCCGCTTCGAGCGCCGGATGATGCGGATCGCTGGCGGCGAGGTCCGAGTAGGGGAGCCACAGTTTCTCGATGCGGCGGCGCAGATCGCCGTCCAGCTTCTGGACCATCCAGGCCGCCGAGGGGATGTGGCGCATGCGCTCGTTCTGCGGCCACTGCTCGAGCAGGCTGGGGTGCGACGGGTGGTCGGAGGACGGGGAGGTCGGTTCTTCTGTTGCCAGCATGTCGCTTTCTTTGTTAGGGTCACGCGCAATGAGCGCCGACCCGACGCAATTCGAAGAGCCGATCCAGCGGATCCGGCGTCGAATCGAAGAGCTCTCCGCGATGGACGCGGAGCCCGCCAGACAGAGTGAGATCGACGAGCTCCGCTCGAAGCTTACCAAAGTCTCGACTGAAATCTATTCGAACCTCACGCCGTGGCAGAAGACGCTCGTCGCGCGTCATCCGCAGCGGCCGTACACGCTCGACTACATCAGCCTCCTCATCGAGGACTGGTCGGAGATCGCAGGCGACCGCAAGTTCGCGGACGATCCCGCGGTCGTCGCCGGCTTCGGCCGTTTCCGCGGCATCTCGTGCTGCATCGTCGGACACCAGAAGGGGCGGAACACGAAAGAGAAGGTGATCCGCAACTTCGGCCAGCCTCGCCCCGAGGGGTTCCGCAAGGCGCTGCGGGTGATGAAGCTGGCGGAGAAGTTCCATCTCCCGATCCTCAGCTTCGTCGACACGCAGGGTGCGTATCCCGGCGTCGGCGCGGAAGAGCGCGGACAGGCGGAAGCGATCGCGGTGAATCTCCGCGAGATGGCCGCGCTGCAGGTGCCGGTGATCGTGACGGTGATCGGCGAAGGCGGCAGCGGCGGTGCACTCGCGCTCGGCGTCGGCGATCGCGTGCTCATGCTCGAGCACGCCGTGTACTCGGTCATCTCGCCGGAAGGCTGCGCGGCGATCCTGTGGAAGAACGCTTCGGCCGCCCCCGATGCGGCCGCGGCGATGAAGATCACCGCGCAGGATCTCAAGAAGTTCGCGATCGTCGATGAGATCGTGCCGGAACCGGCCAGCGGGGCGCACGCGGATCCGGCGGCGGCCGCCGACCTGCTCGCGCCGTACCTCGAGCGTGCGCTGCACGATCTCCAGAAGCTCAAGCCACCGGTGCTGCTCGATGAGCGGTACAAGAAGTTCCGGCGGATGGGAGTCTTCGAGAGGTAGATTCCGCGGTTCCGGGTTACTCTCGTTTCACGTGATCCACGAATCCTGGACCCTTGCAGCACCGCCGGTTTCCGACGCTCGTCTCCCCATCGCGAATGCCACCCTGCGCGCGCTGCTGATCCGGCGCGGCGTCACGGACGAAGAGTCGTATCGCCGCTTCGTCGCTCCGGCCATCGGCGATCTGCACGATCCGTCGACGATTCACGGGATGGATCACGCGTGCGAGCGCATCGCGCGCGCGGTGCGCGACGGCGAAGGCATCGTCATCTATGGCGATTACGACGTCGACGGCGTCACGTCCATCGTCATGCTGCAGACCGTGCTGCGATCCCTCGGTGCGGATGCAGGATTCGTCGTGCCGCACCGCCTCGTCGATGGGTACGGGCTCAAGATGGAAGTGCTCGATCGCGTGCTGGTCGAGCGCAACGTGAAGCTCGTAATCACGGTCGATTGCGGCATCACGAGCATCGACCCGGTGCGCCGTGCGATCGAGCGCGGGATCGACGTGATCATCACCGACCATCACCTGCCGCCGGGCACATTGCCCGAGGCGGCGGCGGTGCTGAATCCGAAACAGCCGGGTTGCGAATATCCGTTCAAGGAACTGGCGGGAGTCGGCGTGGCGTTCAAGCTGTGCTGCGAGCTCATTCGCCGCAGCGGGCGCAGGATGTCGATCGAGTCGCTGCTGAAGATCGCGGCCATCGGCACGGTCGCCGATGTGGCGCCGCTGGTGGGGGAGAACCGCACCATTACGTCCCTCGGTCTGGCCGGACTGGCGGACGTGAAGAACCCCGGACTGCGTGCGCTCCTGAAACGTCTTGGCCTCGCCGGCCGCGCTCTACGCGCGGTAGATGTGGGCTTCAAAATCGGACCGCGCATCAACGCCGCCGGGCGTCTTGCGTCCGCGAACACGGCCATCGATCTGTTCGCCGCGGCCGACGAAGAAGCGGCGTGGCAGATCTGCCGCGACCTCGATCGCATGAACGCGGAACGGCAGCAGATCGAAGCGCAGGTGCGCACGTCGGCCGAGGCGCAGATTCGCGGCGGAGAGCGCGTGCTCGTGCTCGCAGGCGAGGGATGGCATCGCGGTGTCCTCGGACTCACCGCCGGCCGCATCGCGCAGCGCTACTTCCGTCCCACGCTGGCGATGACGATCGAAGGCGATCAATGCGTCGGCTCGGGACGCAGCATCCCCACCATCGACCTGCACGGCGAGCTCGATGCGGTGAGCGAGCTCTTCACCCACTTCGGCGGACACGAGTTCGCCTGCGGCTTCTCCTTGCCTCTCGCCAATCTCGCCGAACTGCGCCGGCGTCTGCACGAGCGGTTCGACGCGCTCGACGAGGAGCGGTTCCGCCGCGACGCGAAAGTCGATGCGGAGATCACCCTCGGCGAGATCGACAGCGAGTTCATCGCCGCACACGAGCTGCTCCAGCCGTTCGGCGCCGGCAACACGCAGCCGCTGTTTCTCGTTCGCGGCGTCGCGGTGAAGAGCACGCGCATGTTCGCCGAGGAGTGCTGCGAGCTGAACATCGACGACGGCACCGGACGCGGCGTCGCCGTGCTCTGGCCGAGCGTGAAGCAACTGCGCGGCGAGCTGCGCGGAACCGTCGACCTACTCGCGCACATCGAGCCGGACCGCTACCACGGCTCGCGGCTGACCGTGGTCGACGTGCGGAGCGCCGGCGTCCTCGCCGGCTGATCCGGCAGCGTCCTCGCTGCCGAACAGGCCGCCGGCACCTACTTCATCTGCAAGGCCGGCTTCACGAACCCGCGGTGACACGTCGTGCAGTTCACCGTCGCGTCCGCGTTGTCGATGTCCTGCATGTCGGCGAGCGTGTCGTTGATCTGACGCACGAGCTTCATCATCTCGCGCGTCGCTCGCTTCGGACGCTTCTCGTCCGCCTCCCAGCGGTCGGTGACATGGCAGTGCTCGCAGCCGACGCCGAGGGATTTCGCGAAGCCGGTGTCCATGATGCGGACGAAGCGCCCGGCCGGAACGTCCTTCATCATCTTCACGTTCCTGAAGACCTCGCCGGCCGGCTTGTTCTCCTTGCCCGCGATGGCGGCGAGCAGGTCCTGCACATGTCCGTTTTCCTGCGGACTGGCACTGGTTGCGAAGAGGAGCAGGGCACCCGTGACGATCGCAGTCAGTCGCATGGGGAGAATCGTACGGCGAGACGGAACGAAACGGGTGGCGAAGGTGTTACGTCGCAACGACATGCAGCGCACTGTTCGCGTCCTCCGTATCGCGCTGCCGATCGTTTTCGTCGCCTTCGTCGTCTTCATCTTCCTCAGCTGGGATCGCTCCCGAGGCCGCCTCGGACGCAATCCAGCCGAACCGGTCACCTCGACACAACGCCCGAATGACCAGCCGGAGATCGAAGCGCGCGCATTCCGCGACGTGCAGACGGTGGGCGGCCGCGTCGTCTCCGAGATCGTGGCCTCACGTGTGGTTTCGTTCGCCTCGGGATGGACGACGCTCGAGGGCGTGAAGCTCACCCTCTATCGCGCGAACGGCCTGACGTACGTGATCTCGTGCCCCGAGGCGCAGTTCAACAATCAGACGAAAGAAGCCGAGGCGAAGGGCGGCGTGCGCGTGACGTCGAGCGACGGCATCGAGATCCGCACGCGCGAGATTCACTACGACGGCGCGCGTCTCACCAACGACATCCCGGTCGAGTTCAAAGTCGACCGCTGGGACGGCAAGGCAGGCGCGCTCGACCTCGACGTCGCCGGCGAGACGCTGCGACTGCACAAAGAAGTGACCGCGACCATGGCCGCGCTGCCCGTCAACGCACCGCCGGGCACTCCGCCCGAAACGCCGATGACGATCGCCGGACGCGAAGGCCTCTTCAAACGCCAGGAGAACACGGTCGAGTTCCGCGATCACGTGCGCATGCTGCGCGACGCGGAAAGCGTGAAAGCCGACTACATGCTCGGCCGTTTCACGCAGGACCGCCGGCAGATCATCGGCCTCGAAGGCACCGGCAACGTCGAGATCATCATGGCCGCGAACGCGCAGCCCGGCGAAGACCTCGGCGGACGCAAGACCGTCACGTGCGACAACTTCAACACCGAAGTCGGTCCCGACGGGAAGATCAACGCCATCAACGCCCTCGGCGCGGGGAACATGGCGCATGCGGTGCTCGACGGACCGCCGCAGCGGGACATCGTGGCGCGCAGCTTTCGCGTCGCACTCGCGAATCGCGCGGTGAGTGAGATCAAGGCGAACCACCAGGTGGTCATGAAAGAGCTCGGCGCGGAGCCGCGGCAGATCAACTCCGAGCTCGTCACCGTCTACTTCGATCCGGTCACACGCCGCGCGCGCAACGCGTATCTCGAAGGCGCGTTCCGCTACAGCGATCCGAAGAACAGCGCGTCCGCGTTCCGCGCGCATTACGACATCACCGGCGACAAGATCATCCTCACGACCGATCCGGGGTGGCAGGCGACGGTGGTCGCGGACGGCTCGACGCTCAAAGCGAAACAGATCGAGTTCTCGCCGCGCGCGCAGACCGCGCACGCGAAGGGCTCCGTGATCGCGCAGCTCGTGTCGAAAGGGAAGGGCGGCGGCGCGTCGGCCGATGCGTCGAGTCTGTTCCCGACCGGCAAGCCCGTGTTCGTCAATTCCGACGAGCTCGTGATGCGTCAGGCGCAGAAGATCGCGCACTTTACCGGCAACGTACGCGCGTGGCAGGAGAACAACACGCTGCTCGCGGGCGAGATGCAGGTGGTGGGCAGCGGCGACACACTCACCGCGCGCGGCAACGTGCGCACGTTGCTCTACAACACGACCGCGGAAGCGCGGAAAACGCCGATGCGCTCGACGAGCGAGCAGCTCATCGCGCGGAAAGCGGAACGTCGCGTGGAACTGATCGGCGACGTGTCGATCGTCGACGAGACGCGCACGCTGCAGGCGCAGAAGGCGACGCTCTTCATGGACGACAACCGCAAGGTGCAGCGCATGGAAGCGGAGACCGGCGTGCAGGTCGCGGAGACCGGCACCGGCCGCAAAGGGACCGGCGACAAAGCGATCTACCAGGTCGACAAAAAAATGATCTACGTCTTCGGCAAACCGGCGACGATGAGCGACCCGAAAGGCAACCTCGCCGGCGAACAGATCGTCTTCGACCTCACGCGCGACCGCGTCGCGGTACGCAGCCCCGACGGCAAGACGACGGGAACGTACAAGCAGGAGGGGTAGGAACGTACGTACGGATGCAGAATGCAGAATGCAGAACGAAGAATTGAGAACGTTCTTCATGCACCATTCCGCATTCTGCATCCTGCATTCGGCGTTCTGATAATCTCCGCCCGCACATGCCTGACGCGCCCACCCCGAACAAAACGCCCCTGGATCTCACCGCGACCCACCTCGTCAAGGTTTACAAGGGGCGGCGTGCGGTGAAGGACGTCTCGGTCTCGATCCGGCAGGGGGAGATCGTGGGATTGCTCGGGCCGAACGGGGCGGGGAAGACCACCACGTTCTACATGATCGTCGGGCTCGTGCGTCCGGACGGCGGCAGCGTCACGCTCGGCGGCGACGACATCACCGAGCTGCCGATGTATCTGCGCGCCCAGCGCGGCATCAGCTATCTGCCGCAGGAAGCGTCGGTCTTCCGCAAGCTGACCGTGGAAGAGAATCTCCTCAGCGTGTTCGAGACGATGCGCCTGCCGCTCGCGGAGCGCGAGCGCCGCACGCGAGCGCTGCTCGAAGAGTTCGGCATCACGCACATCACGCGCAGCCGGGCCTATGCGTTGTCGGGGGGAGAAAGGCGGCGGGTGGAGATCGCGCGCGCACTGGCGATCAACCCGGCATTCATCTTGCTAGATGAGCCGTTTGCAGGAATCGATCCAATCGCCGTGTTCGAGATTCAACGCATCGTTTCGCAATTGCGAGCACGAGGGATCGGCATCCTCATCACCGACCACAACGTACGCGAAACATTGAAGATTACCGACCGCGCCTACATCATCAAAGAAGGTGAGATCTTCCGTCAGGGGGAACCGGAAAGTCTCTCGGCCGATGCAGAGGTCCGGCGTATTTATCTCGGCGAGACATTCAATCTAAACTGAGCCAGGAAGGCACCTCGAAGAAGTGGCACTCGAACAAAAGCTACATCTCAAACTCAGCCAGAAGCTGATCATGACGCCTTCGCTGCAGCAGGCGATCAAGCTGCTGCAGCTCTCGAAGCTCGAGCTTCAGGAAGTCCTCAATCAGGAACTGCTCGAGAACCCCCTCCTCGACGAATCCGCGGAAGAAGCGAAGACCGAGGAAGCGCAGGCCGAGGAGACCAAGGCCGAGAATGAGGGTGAAGACGCGAAGAAGGTCGAGACGAAGGACGAGAAAGAGAAAGACTCCTTCGACGAGATCGACTACGACGCCTATTTCCAGGACTACATCGAATACGGCTACAACCCGCGCGGGATGGGGGAGGAGCACGAAGAGTTCCCCATCGAGAACACGCTCACCCGTCCGCCGAATCTCTCCGATCACCTGACGTGGCAGCTCTCGATGTCGGACGCGTCGCCGCGCACGAAGGAGATCGCGCAGTTCATCATCGGCAACATCGACGAGGACGGGTATCTCCGCGCTTCCGAGGAAGAGATCGTCGCCTCGGGCGGCTACGGGCTCGAAGAAGTGCAGACCGCCATCGCGGCCGTGCAGTCGCTCGACCCGATCGGCGTCGGCGCGCGTGATCTGCGCGAATGCCTCCTCCTGCAGCTCCGCTTCCTCGAAGTCGACGCCCCGCTCGTCGAAGTGATCATCCGCGATCACTGGGACGAGTTCATGCAGCGCAAGTTCGTCCCGCTGGCGAAGGCTCTCGGCATCGACATGAAGTCGCTCGAGGGCATCGTCGAGATCATCAAACATCTCGATCCGAAGCCGGGGCGGAAGTACTCCAGCGAGCGCGCGATCTACGTCGAGCCCGACGTGTACGTGCACAAGGTCGGCGACGAGTACGTGATCGTCCTCAACGAGGACGGGATGCCGAAGCTGCGCATCAACAGCGGCTACCGCTCGATGCTCAACTCCATGGATTCCAAGTCCGACGGCGAGACGGTCAACTACATCAAAGACAAGATCCGCTCCGCCGTCTGGCTCATCAAGTCACTCGACCAGCGGCAGCGCACGATCTACAAAGTCGCCGAATCGATCGTCAAGCACCAGCGGGAGTTCCTCGAGCGCGGCATCGACTTTCTGCGGCCGCTCGTCCTGCGCGACGTGGCGGACGACATCCAGATGCACGAGTCGACCGTCTCCCGCGTCGTCTCCAACAAGTACATGCACACCCCGCGCGGGTTGTTCCTGATGAAGTACTTCTTCCACAGCGGAATCGATTCCGATACGGGCGAGGACATCTCGTCCCTCACGGTGAAGAAGAAGATCCAGAGCTACATCGAGAACGAAGACCCGCGCAAACCCCTCAGCGATTCGAAGATCATGAAGATCCTCAACGACGAGGGAATCAACATCGCCCGGCGAACGGTGGCCAAGTACCGCGATGAGCTGAACATCCCGTCTTCCACCGATCGCAAACAAATCTTTTAGTTCGAGGTGTCGTTCATGGCAACCGAGATTTCCGGCCGTAACTACGAGATCCCTCCCGACATTCGCGCAATGGTCGAAACGAAACTGGCCAAGATCGAAGAGAAGCTCTTCGACGACGTCATCGACGTGCGCGTGGTGCTGCAGGTGGAGAAGTACCGCAACATCTGCGAGATCCTGATCAAGGGGAAAGAGCACGACGTCAAGAGCGTGCAGGAGTCCGACGACTCGATGCAGGACGCCGTCAACTCCGCGCTCGATCACGTCAAGCGCCAGGCGCAGAAGAACCGCAAGAAGATCCGCGACCACCATCGCCACGACAACGGCGACGGCGCGTTCACCCCCGACATCACCGAATGGGCCGTGCAGGTGCTCGAACCGGGCAACCTGCGCCAGGAGGGGGAGGACGAAGACGGTACGCGCAACCCGCGCATCATCAAGACGAACAACATCCCCATCCGTCCGATGTCGATCGAAGAGGCCGCGCTGCGCCTCGACGACTCGAAAAACGAGTTCATCGTCTTCCGCGACATCGACACCGACAAGGTGTCGGTGATCTACAAGCGCAAAGACAACAACCTCGGCCTGATCGCGCCGGAGTTCTGATCTCCACGCGCCCCCTCTCCCCGCAATGCGGGGAGAGGGCTGGGTGAGGGGCTACAATCCCCTCATGGAATCCGTCCGCGACGAAGACTACATCGAGACGACCGTCAGCTCGCTGCGCTCGCCCGATCTCGATGACCTCCAGCTCAAGCTCGTCACGGGTGAAGACGGCATGGACCGCGTCATCCAGCGGCCGCGCGTGCAGAAGCCCGGTCTCGCCTTCGCCGGCTACTACGAGTACATCAAGCCGTGGCGCGTGCAGATCATCGGCGCCTCCGAGACGAAATACCTGCAGAGCCTTCCGCCGCGCCTGCGCGAAAAACGCATCCGCGACGTCTCCGCGCTCGACATCTCCACGTTCATCGTCACCAAAGGCATCACGCCGCTCGACGAGTTCCGCGTCGAATGCGAGAAGCGCGGCGTGCCGCTTTTCTCGACGCCGGCGATGTCGTCCACGACGATCACACGCACCACGTACTTTCTCGAAGAGAACATGGCCCCGCGCCTCACCATGCATTCGGGCCTCCTCGACGTCTACGGCATCGGCGTCCTCCTCCTCGGCGACAGCGGCATCGGCAAGAGCGAGTGCGCGCTCGATCTCGTGTACCGCGGCCATCGCCTGATCGCGGACGATCTCGTCGTCATCAAGCGCCATCCGAACGACGTGCTCCTCGGCTACTCGAACGACCTGCTGCGCCATCACATGGAGCTGCGCGGGATCGGCATCATCGACATCAAAGACCTCTTCGGCGTCGCCTCGACGCGCGACGTGAAGCCGATCGACCTGGTGGTGAAACTCGAGAAGTGGGTCGAGGGGACGGAGTACGACCGCCTCGGCATCAACATGGAAGCGTTCGATCTCCTGGGCGTGTCGAAGCCGTACGTGCGATTGCCGGTCGCGTCGGGACGTAACCTCGCGCTCCTGGTCGAGATCGCGGCCCGCAATCACCTCATGAAACTGCAGGGCTACGACTCGGCGCGCGAATTCACACGCCGCATCGACGAGCAGATCGCCCGGCAGGGTGGGGCTTTCGACTCGTTGGCGCACACGAATCGCGAAGAACTGGCCAGCTCCGAGGTGCGCAGCCTCAGTTCTCGCACGCGATTCGCACCGGACGTGATCGACCGCACTCGCAGACAGCGGTAGGAGGCAGCGCCAGCTTGTCGTCGTTTCAACCGCCGGACTATCTCGTCGTCATCACCGGCCTCTCCGGCTCCGGGAAGAGTTACGTGCAGTCGACGCTCGAAGACCTCGGCTTCTACTGCACCGACAACCTCCCGATCGAGCTCATCGAGCCGTATCTCGAGGAAGTCATCACGCACGAGAAGGCGAAGCGCATCGGCATCGTCGTCGACGTGCGCACGCACGACTTTGCGACGATCTTCCCCGCGTTTTACCGCGATCGCCTGCAGAAGCTCGTGCCGAACACGGTGCTGATCTTCCTCGAGGCCAGCGACGAAGTGATCGCGCGCCGCTACTCGGAAACGCGGCGCCCGCATCCGCTGGCGAAAGAACGGCCGCTCGGCGAAGCCATCGCCGCGGAACGCGAGGCGCTCACGGAAGTGAAGTCGCTCGCGAACATGGTGCTCGACACCTCGCAGTTCTCGGTGCACGAGCTCAAAGCCGAGGTGATGCGGAAGTTCCAGATCCCGGGGGCGGAGCCTTCGATGCTCGTCACCGTGATCACGTTCGGCTTCAAGTACAGCCTCCCGTACAACCTCGACCTGCTGTTCGACGTGCGCTTTCTCCCGAACCCGCATTTCGTCGACTCGCTCCGCCCGAAGACGGGACTCGATCCCGAGGTGGTGGCGTATCTGCGGGAACAGGAAGGCTTCGAGGAGTTCTACGCACGGCTGCTCGACTTCGTGACGTACGTCCTGCCGGGCTACCGGAAAGAGATGAAGAGCTACCTCACGATCGGCATCGGCTGCACGGGCGGGAAACACCGGAGCGTGGCCATCGGCCAGCGTCTGAGCGACGATCTCGAGGCCGCGGGGTACTCGGTGGAGACCGTGCACCGCGACTACAAACGCTGATTGACTTCAGGCGCCTGGAAGGGACATCCCAGACGCCCGAAGCCCGGTGCCGCGCGGAGCGTCAGCGGACGGCGATCTTGATCTGCTTCGGCTTCGCCTCTTCGCGCTTCGGGACCTCGATCTCGAGAATCCCTTCGCGGTACGTCGCGGCGATCTTCTCCGGGTCGACCGTACGCGGGAGCGTGAACGAGCGGCTGAACGCGCCGTAGGTCCGCTCGACGCGGTGCCACGTCACGCCTTCCTGCTTGTCGAGCTTCCGCTCGCCGCGGAGGGTGAGCAGGCCGTTCTCGAACTCGATGTTGATGTCCTCCTGCTTCATGCCCGGCAGCTCAGCACGGACGAGGATCTTCTCCTGCGTCTCGGCGACGTCCACCGGCGGGATCCACGTACCGCCGACCAGATCCTCATCGGTGGGGGTGAAACGGGCGAACGGCTCGAACAGCCGGTTGAGCTGCGTCTGAAGGTTCTTGAAATCCTGAGTGGGAGCTGCAAAACGCGTCATGATTTAGTCTCCTTCTGTCACATTTGAGCGTGACTGCGCCAAGTATACGAATGCGAGTTGAGTGATGCAATATCAACTATGCTACGCCTGCTCCTCAACGTCAGCGCCCCTCCACCCCGGTCCGCTTCCCACCGATCGGGGCGAGGGGGACGAGAGCGGGTATGATGCGCAGCCGAGGGAGGTGCCCATTGATCGGGGCATTGATCGTTACTCACGGAAACCTGGCGACGGAGCTGCTCAACGCCGCGCGGCAGATCGAAGCCGACGTCGCCGGGATCGAAGCCGTTGCGCTCGAATGGAGCGACACGGTCGACGAAGCACACGAAAAGATCGCGGCCGGACTCGGACGCATCGGAGCCGACCGCGCCGTCATCATCTTCACCGACATGTTCGGCGGTACGCCGAGCAACATCAGCCTTCAGTTCCTCGAGCAGGGACGCATCGAGGTCGTGACCGGAGTCAATCTGCCGATGATCGTGAAGTTCGCGATGGTCAAGGAAGAAGCGAAAGACGTGGCGACGCTCGCCCACGTCATCAGCGAGAAAGGCTCGAAAGCCATTCGCGTCGCATCCGACCTGCTGACGGCTGAAAAACGCGCGGGAGTGCCGGCGTGATCGAGCGCTCCATCGAGATCAAGAACAAGCTCGGACTGCACGCGCGCGCCGCGGCGAAGCTCGTGCACACCGCCGCGCGGTTCAAGTCCGACATCAAGATCCGCAAAGGCGATGAAGAAGTCGACGGCAAGTCGATCCTCGGCATCCTCCTGCTCGCCGCGGGCCGCGGCTCGACCGTCCTCGTCAAAGCGGACGGCACCGACGAGCGTGAAGCTCTCGACGCGGTCGAGAACCTCATCAACGCGAAATTCGACGAAGTAGAATGACCGGATGGCTGTAGCTCAAACGCGCAGCGACGTCCGTACTTACAAAGGTGTCGGGGTCTCGCCCGGCATCGCCATCGGGCGCGCCGTCATCGTCGAGAAACGCGTCGCGCAGATCTATCGCGTTCCCATCCGCGACGAGGAAGTCGAGTCGGAAGTCTCGCGCTTCCTCGAATCGCTGGCCAAGACGCGTGACGAGCTCCTCGACCTCAAGGCGAAAGTCAGCCGCTCGATGGGGGAGGAGTACGCGCAGATCTTCGAGGCGCACGCGATGATCGTCGGCGACGCCTCGTTCTCCGACAAGGTCCAGCAGAAGATCGAGACCGAACAGGTCAACGCCGAGTGGGCCCTTGCGGAAGTGCAGGAAGAACTGCAGGCGCGCTTCGCCTCCTTCGAGGACGACTATCTCCGCGAGCGCGTGGCGGACGTCAAAGACGTCGCCGAGCGCGTGCTCGTCAATCTGCAGGGCGTCGCCCATCACGATCTCTCCGAGATCAAGCACGACGTGATCATCATCGCGGACGACCTCACGCCGTCCGACACGATCCACTTCAATCGCCGTCCGATCGTCGGCTTCGCCACCGAAGTCGGCGGACGGACTTCGCACACGTCGATCATCGCCAAGTCGCTGTTCATCCCCGCGGTCATCGGCGTGCCGCGCCTCACGAAGATCGTCGACAACGACGAACTGGTGATCGTCGACGGCTACGAGGGTGCGGTCGTCATCAATCCGACGCCGGCGATGGTGGAGGAGTATCGCGGCCGCGAGTCGCGTCACGAGGAAGCCGAACAGCGGCTGCTCGAGAACCGCAATCTCGCCGCGATCACGAAAGACAACCGCAAGATCTCGCTGCAGGCGAACATCGAGCTCGTCGAAGAGCTCGACGACGCGAAGAAGTTCGGCGCCGAAGGGATCGGGCTCTATCGCTCGGAGTTCCTCTACATCTCCACGAGCCCCGACCTGCCGACGGAAGAAGAGCACTTCAACATCTATCGCAAGCTCGCCGAATCGACCGCCCCCAACTGGTGTGTGATCCGCACGTTCGACCTCGGCGGGAAAAAGCTCGCCCGCGAGATCATGGGCTCGAAGGAAGACAATCCCGTCCTCGGACTGCGCGCGCTGCGCCTCTGCATGCAGCATCGCGACATGTTCAAGACCCAGTTGCGCGCCCTTTTGCGCGCGTCGGCGCACGGCAAGATCAAGATCATGTTCCCGCTCGTTTCCGGCGTGCAGGAGCTGCGGCAGGTGAAGACGCTCGTGCGCGAGATCCGTACGGAGCTCGACGCGCAAGGCATCGCGTACAACAAAGAGCTGCAGATCGGGATCATGATCGAGGTGCCGTCCGCGGCCGTGATCGCGGATCTGCTCGCGACCGAAGCGGACTTTTTCGCCATCGGCACGAACGATCTCATCCAATACTCGCTGGCCATCGATCGCGGCAACGAGAACGTGAGCTATCTCTACGAGCCGCTGCATCCCGGCATCTTGCGTCTCGTGAAAGGTGTGATCGACGCCGGCAAACGCGCGGGGATCCCGGTGGAGATGTGCGGCGAGATGGCGTCCGATCCGATCTTCGCCATCGTGCTTCTCGGCCTTGGCCTGGAGATCTTCTCCATGAATCCGTCGTCGATTCCCGTCATCAAGAACGTCATCCGTTCGGTCCGCTACAAAGAATGCAAGCGCATCGCGGAGCTCGCGCTGCACAAGAAGACCGCGCAGGAGATCGAGGAGTTCGTGATCGAGAGCGTGGCCATGCGTTTCCCGGAAGGTTTGATCAACCAAACACTATGACCGACCTGTTCAAGCACCGCCTCGTCACGCACGTCCCGAAGCCGTGGGGATACGAGCTGATCTTCGCGCACACCGATCGCTACGTCGGCAAGATTCTGCACATCAATCAGGGCGAGTCGCTGAGCCTCCAGTACCACGAAATGAAAGAGGAGACGCTCTACGTTGTCGACGGCGAACTGAAGCTGACGATCGAGCACGACGGTGACCGCCGCGAGCTCGCCCTGCGCAAAGGGGAGGCGTTTCACATTCCGCCGCGCCTGATCCACAGGATGTATGCGGTCGTGGATACGGACGTCGCGGAGGTTTCCACCCCCGAGCTGCAGGACGTCGTCCGCCTCGAAGATCGCTACGGCCGCGTATGAAGCGTCTCGCGCTCGCTGTCCTGCTCCTGACCACGACCGTGGTGGTTGCGGACGGCGTCGTCGACGCCGCGAAGGAAGCGAAAGCGAAGCGAAAGAAGAGCACGGCAAAAGTCATCACGAACGCGGACGTGAAGAAGTCGAAGGGAACGATCGCCCAGACGACGCTCCCGCCGCTTCCCGAAACCAAACCGCAGCCTTCGCTCGTCGAACTGCACGAGGCGAAGAAGAAGGCCGAGGCCGCAGGCATCGAGCAGCTCAGGGCCGCGAAAGAGAAAGTGGCGAAGCTCGAAAAAGAGCTCACCGCGATCGAACAGCAGTACTACGAAGAGAACGACCTCGATCGCCGCGACACGGAGCTCGTCCGGCGATTCAATGACGTGAAGACGAAGCTCGACGCCGCGCGCGCCGAGTTGACGGCCATCTCGTCCGCTTCAACAGCGTTATAGCTCTACCGCTCATGTCCAAAACCTTCTACATCGAAACCTGGGGCTGCCAGATGAACGAGCTCGACACGCAGCGCTTGTCGGGCAATCTGAAGCTGCGCGGGTACAAACGCACCGAGGACCAGACCGAGGCGGACCTGATCCTCCTCAACACCTGCTCGGTGCGCGACAAGGCCGAACAGAAAGTCTTCTCGCACCTCGGACGTCTGCGCGAGATGAAACGCGAGCGCGAGCTCAAGATCGGCGTCTGCGGCTGCGTCGCACAGCAGGAAGGGGAGCGCATCCTCGAGCGCGCGCCGTGGGTCGACTTCGTCATGGGGCCCGGCAACGTCGGACATCTCGACGACGTGCTCGAGAACGGCAAGCGCCTGGCGATCGACTTCCCCGAGGATCGCAACTACGACTTCGACAACATCGACCGGAGCTCGGCCACGAAGGCGTGGATCACGATCATCGAAGGTTGCAACAAGAACTGCACGTTCTGCATCGTGCCGACGACGCGCGGCCGCGAAGTATCGCGCCCGTTCGACGACGTCGTGGCCGAGGCGCGGAACGCCGTCGCCAGCGGCCGCGTCGAGATTGAGCTCCTCGGACAGACCGTCAACGCCTACCGCTGTCCGATCACCGGACGCGACTTCGGCATGCTGCTCAGCGCGGTCGCGGAGATCCCGGGCGTCGTGCGTCTGCGTTTCACCACTTCGCATCCGGCCGAGGTGAACGACTCGATGATTTTCGCCATGCGCGATCACGAGAACATCTCGCGCTACCTGCATCTCCCGGTGCAGTCCGGTTCGTCGCGCATGCTGCGCCGGATGAAAAGGCTGTACACACGTGAAAAGTACGTCGAGGTGATCGCGCGCATCCGCGCGGCCATCCCGGAGATCCACTTCTCGACGGACCTCATCGTCGGTTTTCCCGGTGAGACCGAAGAGGATTTCCAGGAAACGCTCAGCCTCATGGAGGAGGTGCGTTACGGCTCACTCTTTGCGTTCAAGTATTCGCCGCGGCCGGGAACGCCGTCGCTGAAGATCGGGCCTCCTGTCGACGATGACGTCGCCTCGGATCGCCTGCAGCGATTGTTCGAGTTGCACGAGCGCCACAAGCGCGACCGCCTCGAGTCGTACCGCGGCCGCGTCGTGCCCGTCCTGGTGGAGGGGCCGAGCAGGAATGATCCAGCGATGCTGTCGGGACGGACCGACGATTTCTGGGTGGTGAATTTTCACGGCGATCCGGCGACTCCGCTCGGGAGTATCCTGTCGGTACGTATCGATTCGGCGCAGCACCACACACTGCGCGGGGAGGCCGTCGCATGCTGAACATGAACGAGCTCGTTCCGATGTCGATCAAAGGATTGATGCTCGATCCTGTCTCGAATTCTCCGATCGTGGTGCTCAAGGACGACGAAGAAAAGTTCTTTCTCCCGATCTGGGTCGGCATCTTCGAAGCGAATGCGATCGCCCTGCAGCTCGAGAACATCACGACGCCGCGCCCGATGACGCACGACCTGCTGCGCACGATGATCGCGGAGCTCGACGCGCGCGTGACGCGCATCGTCATCAACGACCTCCGCGACTCGACGTTCTTCGCGCAGATCCGTTTGCTCATCAATCGCGGCGCCGGCGATAAAACGCTCGAAATCGATGCCCGGCCCAGCGACGCCATCGCCCTTGCCCTGCGCACCGAGGCGCCGATCTACGTCGCCCAGTCCGTCCTCGAACAGGCCCAGACCATCACCCCGGGTGAGTCGGGCGAGGACGCGGACGAGAAGACGAAGAAGTGGTTCGAGAACCTCTCGCCCGAGGACCTCGGCAAGTACAAGATGTAACCGTAGCTGTTGAGCCATTGAGCTGTTAAGCTGTTGAGCCAGAAGCTCAACGGCTCAATCGCTCAGTGGCTCACCAGCTTTTTCAATGATCATCACGGTCGCCAATCAGAAAGGCGGCGTCGGCAAGACGACGACTGCCATCAACCTCTCCGCCGCGGTCGCAAACAAGGGACACAAGACGCTGCTCATCGACCTGGATCCGCAGGCGAATTCGACGATGAGCTATGTCGACGCGCGCGCGATCAAGCGGTCGATGTACGACGTGCTCGTGAGCGAGGAGATGGAGCTGTCCGAGGTGATCGTGCCGACGCCGGTGCCGAACCTCTTCGTGGCGCCGTCGAAGATCGCCCTGGCCAAGCTCGAGTCGAAGCTCATCGGTGACCTCGACGGTCCGTTCCGCCTCAAGGACCGGATGAAGGAAACCGCCACCGAGTTCGACACCATCTTCATCGATACCCCGCCGACCCTCGGCATGATCACCGTGAACGCGCTGGTCGCGTCGACACACGTGCTCGTACCGATCCAGTCGTCGTACTTTGCGCTCGAAGGCACCGACGATCTGCTCGAGACCATCGAGAAGATCAAGGCCCGTCCGAATCCGAATCTGCAGCTCCTCGGCGTCGTCATCACGATGCACGACAAGCGCACGACGCTGTCGAAGGACATCCACGAAGCCATCGGCAACGTCTTCGGCGACCGCGTCTTCAACACCGTCATCACGAAATCGATCCGCCTCGAGGAAAGCCCGGCGTACAAGGAGTCCATCTTCACCTTCGCGCCGAAATCGAGCGGGGCGATGGAGTACTACAGTCTGAGCGAGGAGTTGCTGGCCCGTGTGTAGGCTGCCGTTGCGCGGCACGAACGATGAGCGCGGAGAGATGAGCGATGAACGTCTGCGCTCGCCGCACGGTTCATCTCTCATCTCGCATCGTTCATCGCTCCTGACGAGGCTGCCGTTGCGCGGCACGAGCGATGAGCGCGGAGAGATGAGCGATGAACGTCTGCGCTCGCCGCGCGGTTCATCTCTCATCTCGCATCGTTCATCTCTCCTGACGAGGTCTTCCTTCCATGGCTAAACGAGGTCTCCCGGAACGTTCCGTCATGCGCGCGGACTCGCACTATGTCGATGAGCTGACGCGGCGCTCCGGCCGGCACATCGGCTCGATGATTCCGCTGCAGTTCATCGAACCGAACTCCGAACAGCCTCGCACGCAGCTCGGCAACATTGAGGAACTGGCCGCGAGCGTGCGCGAGAAGGGCGTGCTCGAGCCGATCCTCGTCCGCCAGATCGGGCCGCAGCGCTACCAGATCATCTCCGGCGAACGCCGCTACCGCGCGGCCACGATGGCGGGTCTCGACGAGATCCCGGCGATCGAGCTCGACGTCGACGACAAGGAACAGATCGAGATCGCGCTGATCGAGAACATCCAGCGCAAGGACCTGACCGCGTTCGAAGAAGCGGAAGGCTTCGCGGTCCTGCAGCAGAAGTTCGGCTACACGCACGAAAAGATCTCGCAGGTCATCGGCAAGTCGCGTACGACGATCACCGAGACGCTGCTCATCAACGACATTCCGGACCGCATCCGCGCGATGTGCCGCGAGGCGGGGATCTCGAACAAGAGCATCCTCGTGCAGGTGGCGCGCGCGGGTTCCGAGGAAGCGATGGAGCAGGTCGTGCGCGCGTTCGCGGCAGGGGAACTGTCGCGAGCGGATCTACGCAAGCAGACCGCCTCGAAGCCGGAGCCGAAAAAGGCGGGAAGGCCGAAAAACTTCATCTTCAACGTGAAGGACAAGTCGCTCCCGTTCACGCTGAATCTCGCCTTCAAGAAGCCGAACGTGGAAAAGACCGAAGTGATCGAAGCGGTGCGCGAGCTGCTGCGCCGCCTCGAGTCCGAGTCTTGAAACGTCCGCGGCCGACGACGCTGGTGCGCTGGTCGCTGCAGCCAGCAGGTACGCTTACTCGATTTAACATAATCCATCTTATGAGACCCTGTGGAAACTCTCAGACTGGCTCGCTCCTCGCGTCATAATCCGCCTCGAATGAGCATCCTCACGCGCTATGTCCTCAAAGAAATGGTCGGCCCGACGGCGCTCGGCTTCGCCTTCTACACGTCGATCATCCTCATGCAGAAGCTCTTCGACATGGCCGGGCTCATCATCAAGCGCTCGCTCTCCGCGGGCGCCGTCGGGAAACTGCTCCTGTATCTGCTCCCGCACATCATCGTGCTCACGGTTCCGATGTCGCTGCTCTTCGGCATCCTCATCGCCGTCGGCCGCCTGTCGTCGGACTCCGAGATCGTCGCCATGCGCGCGCTCGGGATCTCCACGCGCTCGATTTACCGCCCGGTCTTCTTCTTCAGCTTCGCCGTCTTCCTGCTCAACCTCTATCTCATCAACTTCGTGATGCCCGAGGGCAACCGCCGGTTCGTGGCGCTCCAGGCGGAGCTCACGACCGCGGCGGCCGAGAACGTCGTCAAACCGCGCGTCTTCTACGACCAGTACGAAAACCTGATGATCTACGTGAACGACACGGATCCTCAGACCGGCCACTGGCGCGGCGTTTTCGTCGCGGACACGCGTGGCAGTAATGACGACGTCGAACAGCAGACGCCGTCGCAGATGGCCGACAACCTCACCGCGCCGCAGGACCAGGAAGACGTCGCCGCGCTCTCCGGCAGCGGCGCCGGAACGAGAATCATCGTCGCCGAGACGGGAAATCTCGCCCTCATCGGTCAGGACAAGCAGATCTGGATGAACCTGCTCGGCGCGGAGACCCACATCTGGGACCCCGGCAAACCCGACCGTTATGACCTGACGAAGAACGCCTCACAACGCATCAAGCTCCCGTCCGCCGGCGCGACCTTCGACCCGAACGCCATCGCCAAGTCCTTCCGCGAGATGAACCTGCGGGAGCTCGTCGAACAGGAGCGCAAGTTCAGCGCGGGCCAGAACGAGAGCGACCGCTACGCGCGCAATGTCGCACGCGTCGAGATCCACAAGAAATTCGCGATCCCGTTCGCGTGCATCGCGTTCGGCGTCGTCGGGCTGCCGCTCGGCATCACCAACCGCCGTGGCGGCAAAAGCTCAGGTTTTTCTTTAAGTATTGCCATCATCGTCTTCTATTACGTGATGATCATGAACGGCGAAGATCTCGCCGCTCAGGGTAAGGTGCCGGCGTGGATCGGCATGTGGACGGCGAACCTGATCCTGCTCGCCAGCGGGATCTGGCTGATCAGCCGCGCGAACCGCGATTTCGTAGCGCGTTCCGAGGGCGGGCTCTTCAAGCGCATCGGCGCCGCGATCCAGGCGCGGCTCGCCCGCCGCGCCAACACGACCAGCCGCTCCGAAGAGGAATCGTCGGCCGTGCTCAGCCGCCTCGACATCACGTTCCCGAACATCATCGACCGCTACGTCCTCAAGGAGTTTCTGAAGATCCTGGCGCTCGTGCTGATTTCGGTCGTGGCGCTGTTCATCATCATCGACTACACCGACACGGCGAAGGACGCCCGCGACAGCGGCGCCTCGGCATCCACGATCCTCACGTACTACCGCTTCCACATCTTCGGCGTGCTGAACTGGACGCTGCCGATCTCGGTGCTGGTGGCGACGCTCGTGACGTTCGCGATGATGTCGAAGAACAACGAGGTCACGGCCATGAAGTCGAGCGGCATGTCGCTCTACCGCATCGGCCTGCCGGTGATCGCGGTCGCGGCGGTGATGAGCGTCCTCGCCTATTTCATTCTCGACTTCGTCCTCCCGTACTCGACGCGGCGCGTCGACGAAGTGAAGCGGCGCATCGAAGGCAAACCGCCCCTCACCTCCGCCGCCCAACAGAAGCTCTGGTACCTCGGCAAGAGCGGCCGCTATCTCATCAACTTCCTCGCGTACGACAAGAACGCGCAGCGGCTCGCGCAGGTGCAGGTGTTCGAGTTTCACCCGACGCAGTTCCGCATGACGCGGCGCGTGTACGCGAGCCGCGCGACCTGGAACGGCCGCGCCTGGTCGTTCGAGAACGGTTGGATGCGGTCGTTCCCGGACGACGGATCGTCGACGTTCACGAGGATCACGGAGCCGCTGGCGTTGTACTACCCGGAGACGCCGGAGGATTTCGCGACCGAGGTGAAACCGCCGGAGCAGATGACCTACGCGCAGTTGCGGCGGTACATCCAGACGCTGTACGAATCCGGCTACGCGGCGGATTCACTCGCGGTGCGGTTGTACGAGAAGACGTCGTGGCCGGCGCTGAGTCTCGTGATGGCACTGATCGCGATGCCGTTCGCATTCAGGATGGGCAAACGCGGCGCCCTCTACGGCATCGGCCTCGCCCTGATCCTCGGCATCGTCTATTGGATGCTCTTCGCCGTGTTCATGAAGTTCGGCGAGGTGGGCAACCTGCCGCCGCTGCTCTCGGCGTGGGCGGCGAACATCCTCTTCGCGATCGCGGCGATCTACATGTTCCTGCACGTGGAGACGTAGGGGGCGCGGAGGGTCTGAACCGTTCGACACTCTGTCGAAGCAGCGCCATTGGTAGCGGTTATGGCAATCTCAGTGGTAAAGGAGATGGTCCTGCCGTTGCCACGCGGGGGGGGCTGTAGAGCTGTAAAGCTATAGAGCTCTACGGCTCTCAAGCTCTACCGCTCTACAGCCCCCGGGGTCTCAGATCGCGTTCACGATCTCCTCGCTGAGTCCCTTCCACTTCCTCAGGTACTCGCGGCGATCGTTGTTGTACTTGGCGACGAGCTGGTTGTACTCGTCGAGTCTCCCCTGCCGCTCGTACATCTTCTTCGGCTGGAGGTAGTCCGAGTCGTCGATACCCGGCACTTCCGTCGCGACGAGGTACCCAAAGTCCGGGTCGCGCTCCCACTTGATCGTCCCCTCGGCAATCGCTTTCACGACCGCCGACGAGTGCTGGATCTTCACCTTCTTCGAGCCTTCCTGCTTCCCGTCGCCGCCGATGGCGCCGGTGTTCATCAGGTAGACCTCCATCGGGCTGCCGTGCATGAGCTCGAGCATGCGGTTCCCCTGCTGCGCGTGCAGCAGCGGGAAGAACGGGTTCGTGCCCGGGACGCGCAGCGACTTGCCGGCCTCCGACGCGCCGCCCGCGCTCGTGCCCTTCGTTTCCCCGAGCATGAAGAACGCGGCCGCGAGCGGACCCTCGAGCTTCGCCACCGCCGGGATGATGTTCTCGTTGCGGTTGAGGATCAGGAGGAAGTCCGCCTTCGTGATCTCGCGCGCGTCGACGGCGCCGGCGATGTCTTCCATGCGGATGACCGCGCGACCGTTCGGCGTGTACGAGGTGTCGAAGTAGTCGACCTTGCCGGAGTCGTCCTGCGAGACGTTCTCGAGGTACGCGTGCTCCGAGGCGCAGGCGTTGAAGATCGTCGGCTCGTCGTTGACGTTGAGGCCGAACGTCTTCGCGAAGCAGCCGTTCTCGGTCGCGTAGACCTTGCCGCCCGGCATCAGCGCGCAGAAGTCGTCCTGCACCGGCTGCGAGTCATTCTGCTTCGTGAACGTCGTCGTGGTCTTGCCGGTGCCCGAGAGGCCGACGATCAGGCCGACGCGCTTCGTGCCGTCGACCGGAATGACCTTGCAGCCCGCGTGGAGCGCCAGGCCGCCGCGCTCGTACACGAGCTTGTTCCACATGCGCAGGCCACCCTTCTTCGACTCGCCGAAGTAGTCCGAGTTGAAGACGCGGGTGATGTAGTTCTCGAGGTCCACCGCGATCAGGCGATCGTCCGGGTATCCCTCCGCCTTGAGGTTCGGCGTGTAGACGACCGTCACTTCCGGCTCGAACGACTCGAGCTCCTCGGCAGTGGCGGGGTAATAGAGGATGTGCTGCATCGCCGCGATGTTCGCGTTCGCCTTCTCGATGATCAGGCGGGCCGCGGTGCGGAACTCCGGGTCATTGCCGATGTAGCCCTCGATGACCAGCATGTCGCGCGTGCGGATGTACTCATCCTGCAGCTTCGCGATGCGCGCGTACTCGGCGCGGTCGATGGTCTGATCGGAGTGTTCCTGGGGGGTGTCGGTCGCGACGAAGGTCGAGAGTTTGGAGCGCGAGACGACGCGCGTGGCGACGTTGACGTTGTTGAACTCGGTCAGTCGCGCATTCGGCATCTCCTCGGCGAACTGCCGCAACTGCTCGGGCGTCGGATTCCAGACCACCGATTTCGGTTCCACCGGCAGCGTTTTCTCCCGCGTGGCGGAGGTTCCGCCCATCGGGCGCACCGTGGGCGTATTCGTGGCGGGCACCATATCGCTCATGTAGGGTCCTCTTTAACCGTTGATATTGGCTTGGGTGAGGCACGCAAAGATCGCGCCGTGTGTCGGAGGCGGCGGATTTTACAGCAAAATGCGCGCGATGCCGACACGCCGCCTGATCCATCGCACCGCTCACGGATTCGACCGCTATTTCGACCGCCGTGTCCGCCGTCATGGCGACGAGCGCGTCGTCATCAGTCCTTACCGGGGGTTCGGACGCGGGAACGAACTGCTCCTCAAGGGGCGCGTCCTGGCCGAGAAGAAGATCACGCGCGCCAGGGGCGCCGAGCCGCTCTGGCGGAACATGATCAACACCTGGCGGCGCTTCTCGAGCGACGAAGTCGGAGGCGCACGCGTGACGGCGAGTTACCGCGATGCCGTCGGCGAGAGTGTCTCCGACGACGAGGGACACTTTCAGATCCGCCTCGAGCCGCACGAGCTCGATCCGTCGAAGCTGTGGCACGAGGTCCGTCTCACGATTCCGGAAAGCGGCGTGAGCGCGGTTGCCAACGTGATGATGCCCCCCGAGGATGCGGAGTTTGGGATCATCAGCGACATCGACGACACCGTGCTGGTGACGAACGCGACGAGCCTCGTCGGCATGGCCCGTTCGGTGATCCGCAACGCGGCTTCGCGACTGCCGTTCGAAGGCGTCGCTGAGCTGTACGCCGCACTGCATCGCGACCGCAATCCGATCTTCTACGTCTCGAGCAGTCCGTGGAACCTGTACGAGCTGCTGCACGATTTCATGGATCTCAACAGAATCCCGCACGGCCCGATGTTCCTGCAGGACTGGGGCATCGACGAGAAGACGTTCCTCATGGCCGGCCACGAAGAGCACAAGCTCGCCCAGATCCAGGTGCTCGTCGATTACTACCCGGACCTGCGCTTCGTGCTCATCGGCGACAGCGGCCAGCACGATCCGGAGATCTACCTCCGCGTCATTCAATCCCACCCGAACCGCATCCTTGCGGCATTCATCCGCGACGTCACTCCGGACCTGCGCGACCAGGGCGTGGCGCGCATCATCGAGCAGTCGAACGCTGCGGGCGTGGAGATGCTGTACGTGCGCGATTCGAAGGAAGCGATGGAGCTTGCGAAGCGAAAGGGACTGCTATCCTGACGCCGTGGCAGTCAGCTCCGAATACCGCGATTACGTGCTCGAGCAGCTTCGCGCCGTCGCTCCGGTGACGCCGAAAGCGATGTTCGGCGGCGTCGGCATCTACAGCCGCGGCACCTTCTTCGCCCTCATCGCGAACGACACGCTCTATTTCAAGACGGACGAGCACACGCGCGGCGCATACGAGGCCGCGAGCAGTCACGCCTTCAACCCGTTCGGCAAAGGCACGATGAGCTACTGGGAGTTGCCGGCCGACGTGCTGGAGAATGAAGACGAGCTGCGCGACTGGATGCGCGCGGCGGTGGAGGTCGCGAGAAAGAAATGAACGATATCCTCCTGAACGCCCTCCGTGCCCGCATCACGCGCGTCTTTCCCGCGCAGATTCGTGCCGCCGTGCAGCCGCTCACGGACGAGCAGCTCTGGTGGCGGCCGAACGAGGAGTCGAACTCGGTCGGGAACGTCCTCCTGCACCTCACCGGCTCGCTCAATTACTACCTCGCCCGCAACCTCGGCGAGATTCCGTACGAGCGCGACCGCGCGGCGGAGTTCGCGGAGCGGCGCGCGATCCCGAAAAACGACGTGCTGGCGATGTTCGAGGACATGGTCTCGCGCGCCGAGCGCACGTTCGACAGCCTCACGCCCGAACGGCTTGCCGGCCCGTCACCGGAGCCGACGATGCATACGCTCGCGGTCGAAGATCTCGTGAACGTGGCCGCACATCTCGCGTTCCACGCAGGCCAGATCGTCTGGATCGCGAAGATGTTCGACGGCAGCGCCGTCCACGAGACCTGGATCAAGACGCACCGTCACGAAGGCGCCTGGAAGGGAAAGCTGGTCCAGTAGTCGTAGAAGGTGTCGTCGCACTTTTTCATGACGCCGCGGAACTGCGGCAGGTTCTCCTCCGCCCAGCGTTTGAAGTGCGGCCGCGATCCGTCGGCATCGGTGAGTCCGTACTCGTCGCCGAGGTCCCATGACGCGAAGACGCGGCCGTTCTTCGCGTGCACGTTCGGATCGGACGCGAGCGCCGCGACACCGCGTCCCACGAACAGCGGTGTTTCCGACGCGATGAATTCCGGAGTGACCTTCGCGCCCTCGCGCCAGTTCTCCTCGGTGATCCCCATGTGGTCGAGCATCCACTCCGAGCGCAGAAATCCCGGCGTCACGGCAACGGAAGTGATGCCCTTCCCTTTCGTCTCCTGCGCCCACGCGAACGCGAGCCGGATCACGCTCGTCTTCACGAGGTCGTAGAAGAGCTGCCCGCGGTAGTAATACGCATCACCGTCCGTGATCTCGACGACGATCCCCCGTTCGCGCAGCAGCGGGATGCCGTAGTACGCGGTGATGATGTGCGTCTTGACCGCGCGATCGATCATCAGCAGACCGTTCTCGAGCTTCGTCTCCGTGAAAGGCTTCCACTCGGTCAGGTCGTCGCCGCCCCAGATGTCGTTGACGAGAATGTCGACGCGCCCGTGCTCTTCCCGAATGCGCGCGAACAGCGCCTCGACCTGCTCCGGCACCGTGTGATCCGTCTGCACGGCGATGCCGCGCCCGCCGCGCGCGGTGACGATCTCCGCCGTCTCTTCGATCGACTCGGGCCGATCCTTCATCGCCGACTTGCCGCGCACGCTGCGGCCGGTGCAGTAGACCGTCGCACCAGCCTGCCCCAGCGCCGTGGCGATCCCGCGTCCGGCGCCACGCGTCGCACCGGCGACCACGGCGATTTTTCCTTCGAGTGTGTTCATGGCGTACCTCCGCGGCCCAGCATGGCGCCGCATACCTGACACGGTATGTCATGATTTTCGCGTGCGTGCCGATCGCCTCCTCTCGATCCTGCTGCTCCTGCAGACGCGCGGTCGCGTCACGGCGCGCGAGCTTTCGGAGGAGCTGGAAGTCTCCGAGCGCACCGTCCTGCGCGACATGGACGCGCTCACCGCTGCCGGCGTGCCGGTGGTCGCGCAACGCGGCGCGAGCGGCGGCTGGTCGTTGATGGAGGGGTATCGCACCGAGCTGACCGGACTACATGAGCACGAAGTTCAGGCTCTCTTCGTCGGCGCCCCGGCGAAGCTGCTCGCGGATCTGAAGCTCGATCGCGCCTCCGACGCGGCGCTACTGAAGTTGCTCACCGCGCTGCCGTCGATGTTTCGCCGCGGCGCCGAGTACGCGCGCCAGCGCATTCACATCGATCTGGCCGGATGGAAGATGTCGCGCGAACAGGTTCCGCTGCTACCGGTGCTGCAGGACGCGGTCTTCCGCGAGCGCCGCATCGTCATCGACTACACGCACGGCGAGCGGATCCTCGATCCTCTGGGACTCGTCGCCAAAGGGAACCTCTGGTATCTCGTCGCGGCGCATGACGGCCAGCCGCGCACGTACCGCGTCTCGCGCATCACGCGCGTCGTCCCCATGGACGAGCCGGCACGACGTCCTGCCGACTTTGATCTCGCGACGTTCTGGCAGCAGTCGATGCAGACGTTCCGCGAGCGCTTGCCGCGCTTCGACTGCGTGGCCCTCATCGATCGCGACGCCGTGCGCTCCGTCGAGACGTTCCTCCGTTACGGCAGCATCGACCATGTGGAAGAGCACGACGAGCGCCGCGTCCGCGCCACGATGCACTTCGACGCGATCGAAGCGGCCGCACTCTCGCTGATGCAACCCGGAGTGACGGTCGTCGAACCGCGGGAACTGCGGCTGGAGATCCTGCGCATCGCGCGCGCGGTCATAGAATCCGCCTCATGAAAATTGCGGTAGTCGGAGTAGGCGGTGTGGGTGGGTACTTTGGCGGCAGACTGGCGCAGGCGGGATACGACGTCACGTTCGTCGCCCGCGGCGCCACGCTCGAAGCGCTGCGCACGAAAGGCTTGCGCGTCGAGAGCATCAAAGGCGACCTTCACCTGCCGCACGTAAAAGCGACGGAGAAGCTCACCGAGGAGGTGGACGTCGTCCTCATGGCTGTCAAAGCGTGGCAGCTCGAAGAGGCGACGAAAGCGATTGCTTCCACGAATGCCACGGTGGTTCCCATGCAGAACGGCATTGATGCTCCCACGATTCTTGCCAATCAATTTGCCAATGTTCTTGGCGGTCTTTGCGCCATCATCAGCTTCATCGTCGAGCCGGGACACATCAAACATCCCGCCTCCGAACCGACGGTGATGTTCGGTGAGCTCGACAACACCCGCAGCGAACGAGCAGAGCGGTTGCTCGAAGCCTTCACGAAAGCCGGAGTGAACGCGGAGATCCCGCGCGACATCCATCGCTCGATGTGGGCGAAGTTCCTCTTCATCACGCCGCTCAGCGCCATGGGCGCGATCACGCGCGTGCCGGTCGGCGCGTGGCGCGCGAGCAGCGAACTGCGCGACCTCACCACCCGCGCCCTCGAGGAGATCGTCGCCCTCGCTCGAGCGCAGCACATCGACCTCGGCGAGGACGCCGTCGCGAAAACCTGGGAGCGGTACGACGACCTTGCCCCCGAAGCCACCGCGTCCCTGCAGCGCGACATCATGCAGGGCAAACGCTCCGAGCTCGAAGCGCAACTCGGCGCCGTAGTTCGCGTCGGCCGGCAGCACGGCATCGCCACGCCCGTCAACGCGATGCTCTACCACTGCCTCCTTCCGCAGGAACGGCAAGCGTCCGGAAACGCCGGCGGCTGATGCCGGCGAGACACCGCGCTCCGGCGGGAAAAAGTCCGGCGGCGACGTAGTACCATCCCGCCGAAATGTCGCAGGCCCCGGTCCCTGAGCCCGAGCATCCCGCAATCGCCGAGGCGCGGCGTGTGCTGGAAGTGGAAGCGGCGGCGATTCTCGGACTCGTACCGCGGCTCGATCATCACTTCGTCGACGCCGTCGAGCTGATCGCAAACTGCACCGGCCGCGTCGTGACGATGGGTGTCGGCAAGTCCGGCATCATCTGCAAAAAGATCAGCGCCACGCTGGCCTCGACCGGCACTCCCTCCTTCTTCATGCATCCGACCGAGGCCATTCACGGCGACCTCGGCATGCTCGTGCGGGGCGACGTCGTGCTCGCCATCTCGAACTCGGGGGAGACCGAGGAGCTCGTGCGGATCCTGCCGAGCATCAAGCGCATCGGCGCGGAGATCGTGGCCATCACCGGCAACGTCACGTCCACGCTCGCGCGCACGGCAGACCATCATCTGAATGCGTCCATCTCGAAGGAAGCCTGTCCCCTCGGACTCGCACCCACAGCCTCGACCACCGCGACGCTCGCCCTCGGCGACGCGCTGGCCATGGCCCTCCTCGTGCGCAAAGGATTCCAGGAAGAAGACTTCGGCTTCCTCCATCCCGGCGGCAAGCTCGGCAAGCGCTTCCTGCGCGTGCACGAGCTGATGCATCACGGCGACGACCTCCCGCTCGTGCGCGAGGACACCGGCATGCGCGACGTGATCTACGAAATGTCGCGCAAGGGCTTCGGCATCGCGGCGGTGACGAACGAGCGCGGCGAGATGCTCGGCGTGATCTCGGACGGCGACCTGCGCCGCCTCATCGAGCGCGACGAACAGGTCCTTCGCCGCACCGCCGGCGAGTCGATGAATGCGAACCCGATCACCATCGCCGGCCACGAGCTCGCCTCGGCCGCGCTGCAGCTCATGGAAGAGCGGAAGATCACTTCCCTCTTCATCGTGGACGAAGCGCGGCGTGTGGAAGGTATCATTCACATCCACGATCTGTGGGGGCTCGAACTTTTCTGATGACTGACGCAAAAGCCATCCTGCGATACCGCGACGGACGCACCGACCGCGTCCAGCTCGAGCCGATCGATTCGTCACGGGAAGTGGCCATCGCCCGCCGCGACGACGGCACGACCGAGGAAGTTCCGTTCACCGCGCTGAAAGCGATCTTCTTCCCGCAGACCGAACCGGAAGAATCGCTGGAGCCGGCCACGGGAATGCAGATCGCCGTCGAGTTCAACGACGGCGAGGTCATCCGCGGCACCGCGCAATACAACCCGGAGCGGAACGGCTTTTTCCTCTATCCGAGCGACCGGAGCAAAAACGACCGGATCTTTGTTGTGAACTCGGCCATCGTGTCCATCGAAGTGTCGTAACGACACGGCGACGGGCGCGTGCATTGCTGAGGTCATAACCGATGAAACGGATTGCACTTGTATTGATGAGCGCGTTGCTGACGACGGCAGTCGCGCAGGCAGCACCGATCGAGCTCGACCGCGCCGCCACCGCGATGTCGGGCATGGAGGCGAGCTTCACCCACCGCTTCACCGCCAAAGGGTTCAAGAACGCGCAGGTCGAGAGCGGCTCGGTCGTGTTCGGCAACCTTCCGGCCATGCGCTGGAGCTACAGCAAGCCCGAGCAGAAGCTCTTCGTCTTCGACGGCAGCAACTCCTGGTTCTACGTCCCTGCCGACAAACAGGTGACGGTCGGCCGCGTCGACGACGCCCGGAAGCGCGAGCTCCCCTTCCTCCTCCTCGGCGACTCCGCCGCGCGCGACAAGCACTTCATCGTCAAGGAGCAGAAGCGCGGAGGGAACATCGTCACCACGCTGCAGCCGCGTGCGACGAACGCGCTCGTGCGTACCGTGACGGTGACGATCGCGCCGTCGACGCATCTGATTCAGTCCATCGCGTACACCGATCGCGACGGCAACCAGACGCAGTTCCACTTCTCGGGATATCATCGCCGCGCCGCGCCGGCGGGCACGTTCACGTTCGCGCCACCCGCGGGAGTTCAGGTAGTGCGAGCGGACTGATATGGCTCAGGAATTCTCCTTCGACGTCGTTTCGAAAACCGACATGCAGGAAGTCGCGAACGCGATCAACCAGGCGCAGAAAGAGCTCGCCCAGCGTTTCGACTTCAAAGGCAGCAAGAGCTCGATCGAGCTTTCCGGCGAGGAGATCGTCCTCATCAGCGACGACGAGGGAAAGCTCGTCAGCGTGAAGGACATCCTCGAAACGAAGCTCGTGAAGCGGCACGTGTCGCTCAAGGCGCTCGACTACGGCAAGATCGAGCAGGCCATGGGCGGTACGGTCCGGCAGCGCGCGAAGATCGTGCAGGGCATCGAGACCGACAAGGCGAAGGCGATCGTGAAGACGATCAAGGACGCCAAGCTCAAAGTGCAGGCGTCCATCCAGTCGGATCAGGTGCGCGTGGTCGGCCGCAACAAGGACGACCTGCAGCGCGCGATCACGCTGGTGAAAGAAAACGATTACGGCATCCCCCTCCAATTCACGAATTACCGCGGTTGAGCGCGGAACGCGCTATCGACTATCCTTCGACTCGTGACAGTTCCTCGCACGCTGAATGGGCAGACGGCTTACTCGGAGCGTCTTCTCGACCTCATTGCCCCGAAGCTCGAGATGGTGGAAGAGGAGCTGCGGCGGAACTTCCGTTCGAAGATCACCACGATCGCGGACGTCGGCGACCACATCCTTGGCGGCGGCGGCAAGCGGCTCCGCCCTGCCCTGCTGCTGCTCGTCTCGAAGATGCTGCGCTACGACGGCTATCGCGACGTCGTGTACGGCGCGGTGGTGGAGTTCATCCACACGGCGACGCTCGTCCACGACGACATCATCGACGAGGCCGACGTCCGCCGCGGCCGCACGTCGATCAACTACGGTTGGGGCAACAACCTCACCGTGCTGGTCGGCGACTACATCTTCATGCACTCGATGGCGATGGCGCTGGCCGAGGGAAACCTCGAGATCCTGCGGTTGCTCTCGGATGCGACGATCAAGATGATCGAAGGGGAGATCCTCGGCACCGAGCAGAACGGCCGCGCCGATCTTTCGCGCGAGGATTACTTCGACATCGTCGGCCGCAAGACCGCGGCGCTGTTCGGCGCGACGTGCCGCATCCCCGGCTTTCTCGTCGACCTCCCCGAGGCGCACGCGCAGGCGCTGTTCAACTACGGCTACAACCTCGGCGTGTGCTTCCAGCTCATCGACGACCTGCTCGACTTCACCTCGAGCACGGAAGTCCTCGGCAAGCCCGCACTGTCCGACCTCAAGGAAGGGAAACTCACCCTCCCGCTGATCCTGGCGATGCCGCGTGCGACCGCACGCGAGCGCGAGCTGATCACGCGCGTCGTGCAGGCGAAGTCGTTCGACGGCGTCGATCCCGCCGAGATCGTGGCCATCGTCCACCGGTACGACACGGTGGACGAGACCCGCGAGATCGCCCGCGAGTACGCCGACAAAGCCCGCACCGCCCTCGCCTCCTTCCCGGCCTCACCGGCGAAAGAGACGTTGGAGATGGCGCTGGATTTTGTGATGGAGCGGGAGAAGTAGCGCGACCCTCAGCCGCTCTGCCCCTCTATGGCTCTACCGCTTTAGAGCTTTAAAGCGATAGGGCTGTAAAGCTATAGAGGGGCAAGGGCGGTCAGCTCAGCATCTCCATGATCTCACTCATCGCCAGCCGTGCTTTCGTGTGCACGGCTTCGTTGCTGCCGGCGGAGAGGCGGATCACTTTGTTGTACTGCTCGATGGCGCGGGGGTAGTCGCCGAGGCAGCGGTGGTAGAGCTCGCCCTTGCTGAGCTTCGCGTCGAGGTTCATCGGGTCGAGCTCGAGGATCTTGTTGAGGAAGATCAGCGCGGTGTCGAACTTCTCCTCCTCCATCGCCATGCGGTAGCGCAGGCGGTAGAGCGTGATGAGCTCGTTGTCGCGCGGGACGATCCACGCTCCCGGAAGGACGGTACGAAGCGTGGAGAGGAGGCGATCTTTCATCGCCGGATTCGAGCGTTTCACCTCAATTCTCTGCCGCATGCACACCCTCCCGTTGACTACGATGAAACTCGAATGCGCTCATCTTAGGTCGCCGGGCGCCGATCGTCAAGACGTTGACCATCAAGAAATCGACGTCTGCTAACATCCGCGCCATGCGCATCGCCGTCTACCCCGGCTCGTTCGACCCGCTGACCAACGGCCATCTCGACATCATCCGCCGCGCGTCACGGCTCTTCGACCGGCTCTACGTTGCGGTGCTGGAGAACGAAGGAAAATCGCCGATGTTCTCGGTGCCCGAGCGCATGGAGCTGATCGCGCGCTGCATCAACGGCATCGAAGGCGTCGAGGTGCATTCGTTCTCCGGACTGCTCGTCGACTTCATGCGCCGCACCAGCGCGGGCGTCGTCGTGCGCGGTATCCGCGCGGTCTCCGATTACGAATACGAGCTGCAGATGGCGCTGATGAATCGTGAGCTGTACGGGGAAGCGGAAACGATCTTCATGCTGCCCGCGGTCGAGTACACGTTCGTCTCCTCACGACTGGTGAAGGAAGTCTTCCGCCTCGGCGGCGACATCGCGCATCTCGTGCCCGGTGCGGTGCTGGACGCGTTGCGCGCGCGGCTGGGTACGTCCTGAAGCTCATCCGTCGCCGGGTCACGCGTCGTTACGAGGATCCAAAGCGTCGCGAAATCTCTCCCCCACGATGTTGAATGCGGCCACGGTCGTGAAGATCGCCAGGCCGGGGAAGAGCACGAGCCACCACGCGTAGTCGATGTGCTCGTGGGCCGTCGAGAGGATGCTGCCCCACGACGCGGTCGGGAGCTGCACGCCCAACCCTAAGAACGACAGCGCGGATTCCGTGAGGATCGCCCACGCGACACCGAAGCTCGCGGAGACGAGCACCGGTGCGAGCGCGTTCGGCAACAGATGGCGGAAGATGATGCGCGCGTCGCGAGCGCCGCTCGCGCGTGCGGCCTGGGCGAACTCGATCTCGCGGATGCGCAGCAGCTCGCCGCGCATGTAACGCGCCTCGCTCGTCCAGGAGGTCAGCCCGAGGGCGATCATGATCGTGTAGATCGACGGCTTGAAGAGCGCGACGATGCCGAGCACGAGGAAGAGAAACGGGAAGCAGAGCACGACCTCGATCGTGCGCGAGACGATCCAGTCCGCGAAGCCGCCGTAGTAGCCCGCGATCGCGCCGAACAGCGAACCGACGACGAGTGCGATCAGCGTCGCGAAGAAGCCGACGGTGAGTGAGACTCGCGCGCCGTGGATCATGCGCGCCAGGAGATCGCGGCCGAGATCGTCGGTGCCGAGGAGATGACCGTTCGCAGGGCCGGTGAGGCGTTGGGGCAGATCGATCGTGTTCGGCGAGAACGGAATCGGCGCGCGCAGCACGTACGACGCCGCACGCGCCGGCTTGTCGAGATCGGGATCGGCGATCCAGAAGTCCTCGAGTGCCGGCGAGCTCCATCCGGACGCGGTTCGCTCGAGCAGCGGCTTGCGATTCGCGAGCAGCGGCGCGAGCAGCGCGATGACGCCCATGAACGCGACATACCAGAGCGCGAACGTCGCCAGCTTGCTGCGACGGAAGCGCCGCCACGTCACGCGCCAGAGCGACTCCTCATTCATTGCGCGCGCTCCCCGACGCGCACGCGCGGATCGGCGACGGCGTAGAGGATGTCGGCGAGGAGACTCGCGAGCAGCGTCACGACCGCGGTGATCACGGTCAGCCCCATGATCGTCGGATAGTCGCGCGAGAGGATGGCCTGCATGTAGAGCAGCCCGATGCCGTCCCACTGGAAGATCTGCTCGACGATCACGCTGCCGGAGATGAGATACGGAATGGTGATGCCGAGGAGCGTGATCATCGGCATCAGCGCGTTGCGGAAGGCGTGTCGCCAGAGCACCGCCCCGTCGCCGGCACCTCTCGCACGCGCCGCGATGATGAAGTCTTGGCGGATCACTTCCACGACCGCGGACTTGGTGAAGCG
>DASPHZ010000061.1:0-18868 GCA_035629395.1 Thermoanaerobaculia bacterium | reverse complement strand
CCATCACCGCTCTCGCCGGCAACCTGAAAGTGCCGGTGATCGCGGAAGGCGTGGAGACCGAGGTGCAGCGCCAACAACTCCTCGCCCTCGGCTGCCAGTGGGCGCAGGGCTACCTCTTCTCCATGCCCGCCGACGAAGCGGCCGTGCAGACGATGATCGGCTCGGGACGGTTTCCGGGCGCGGCGATGCGGGCGACGCGGACGGAGCTGGTGCGCGAAGCGGCGTCGTAAACGGTGCCCGTCGTTTCCGATTTTAGGGCGTTCGGATAACCGCCACACGTTCTCGCCGGGACGGAACGGTTTGCGAACCGAAGGGAACGATCCGCGAGCCGTGCTCCTGCTCGCGGATCGCCGGGTCACTGCGCGGTGGGGAGTGCGTTCGCCATCTCGAGATGATGGGCGACCGTGGAGACCCACTTCGCCGCAAACGCTTTGAGCTCGGGATCCTGCCCCGACGCCGCTTCGTTCTGGAAGAGTGTCAACGCCGTGGTGTGCGTGTCGATCATCTGCTGCCGGTACAAGGCGTCGAATGCAGCGCCGGCCTGCGCGGACACGAGCGCGTCGTAGAGCGTCTTGAACTCGCCTTCGAGAGCGGCCGGCATCGGAAGCCCCTGCTTTTCCGCGATCGGCTTGTAGCTCTCCCCGATCTCCGTGTGCTGCGTGATCATCGTCTGCGCGAATTCTTTGTACGTGCTGCCGGTGGCCTTCTGAAGTGCGAGCTGGCTGGCCGTGATCTCGTACATATTGGCCATGGAAGCCGTCGTGGCGAACGCCAGGTCGCTGGACGGTACGGACGCGGTATCCGAGGCGGGCGCCGTCGACTCGGCCGGCGCGGTGGCGGTACCGGTGTCCGTCGTACTCGCCGTCTCCGACTCGGAGCGGCTGCAGGCGGCGAGGATGAGAATGAGGAACGCGAACCCGAACTGTTTCATGCACTACCTCCTTCCGCAGGAGTTGCGGAATGCAGGATTTCCCTACCCCCTGCCCGCAGGGCGCCATGATTCGCGGCCGGCAGTGACGGCGTTCCGATGCGAGCGGCGACCGCGCTTCTCGTGCCGGCCGGCGGAAGGTAAGCGTGTCCTGACGCTCGCGACCCCGCCGCGGGCTACCGCCTCGCGCCGACTTCCGTTACTCTGCCGGCCTGAAGACAAGTGGCATGACGGAAGTGGAAGGATTCGAAATCCTCTCGGCTCCGTCTGTTGAGATCGTCCCCCACTGGTGAGAGTGCACCCGGGTCAACCGAGGGCGCGGTGCGCTCTCTCATCGCTCCCGTCCATCGTCCAAAGTCGAACGCAGGAGATCGTGAATGCGCAGAAGCGGATTGAGTCACTGGCTATTCGTGTCCTTGTTTGCCCTGGTGCTCACCGTTCCACTCCAGGCGGCGCTGACGGTGGAGCCGATCACCTGGAACATCATCGGACTGGATAGCAACGCTCCGGCAACCGGACCGAATCAGTTCCCGGTCGGCGTCCGCGTCTGCAGTGACGTAGCAACCACGAACGTCTCGGTATCGCTGGTCTGGGACACCCCCAACGCGTTCATCGACACCCGCCCCGGCTCGCTGACGACGATCGTTCTGCCGTCGATCGCCGCGGGCGGCTGCGCGGACGCCTACTTCGAGGTGGAGGTCGACCGCGACCCGGCGGCGTTCGACACCACGCGCCGCTATCACATCGAGGCAACCGACGCTTCCGGCACCTTCTCGTCGCCGACGCCGCGCGAGTTGTACGTCGAACATCTGATCTCGCAGAACCGCAACTCCATCACCGACGTCCTCTACGGACCGGTCGGCGGCCCGCTCACCTCCGTCGCTCCCGGCAGCGGCATGGCGCTCGTCGTCGGCGAGACCTACGACATCCAGTTGCGGGGCGGCACGGCCACGCAGGGATACGAGCAGTTCGAAGCCTTCATCAACTTCACGAATACGATCTTCCGGATCATCGAGGTCGAGACCACGTACTCGGCCGATACCTCTCCGAACGTTTCCAATCCGCACCCGCAGTTGTACGCGGACGCCTGCACCTGGGAAAACGATCCGAACAGTCCGAACTACCGCAGTTGCCTCAGCGACGGGAAGGCCGGAGGCCAGAACGTCGTCACGACCTACACGATCGAGATCATCGGCGGCGGCGGCACCAGTCAGACGCTGAACACGCTCCTCTACGACTTTTCCGGCAGCAGCTTCCACTACAACGCGGACTACGGCACCGGCGCGCGCATCGCGTCCATCATCGATCCGGCGCAGGCCACGATGAGCAAGTCCTTCGCCCCGAATCCGGTCAGCGTCAACGGCACCTCGGTGCTGACGATCCGGATCGGCAATCCGAACGCGGGTGAAGTGAGCGGCTACAACTTCGTCGACAACCTTCCGGCCGGGCTGGTCATCGCCTCCTCGCCGAATGCGACGACGAGCGGCTGCGGTACGCCGACCCTCACCGCGACCGCGGGCGGCACGAGCATCGGTTTCTCGAACGGCACGGTGGCGGCGAACGGCTCGTGCGTGATCCGCGTCGACGTCACGTCCGCGGCGGCCGGCACCTACGAGAACGTCACGAACAACCTTTTCGTCGGAACCACGAACACCGGCGTCAACGCCACGGCCTCCCTCGTCGTGACGAACGAGACGCCGGGCACGCCGCTCTGCGCACCGCTCGCGGCCTGGACGTTCCCGGCTGGCTTCAACACCTCCACCCCGGCGCCGTCGAGTGGCACCGGCAGCGCGGCCGCCGGCGCCGGCGTCAATCCGACGTCTTCGACGAACAGCACCACGACGGCCGACGGGACGCTCTCGTGGGCCTCGAACGGCAGCATCACGCCGGGTGCGACCCTCACGACGGCGAACGACGAGTACTTCGAGTTCGCGATCAACACGACCGGCCTCACCGAGGTCGAGCTGACGTTCGACGCGCTGCGCAAGACGCCGAACGGGCCGCAGGGCATCGCCGTGTACGTCGGCACGACCAACACGCGTCCTGAAACCGGAACGTCGGTCTTCAATAATGCGACCGCGCTCCCGTCGCAGAACGTATGGGTGGCGTTCGGTCCCATCACCGTCAACTCCGGCCTCAATGCGACCGGCACGACGTACTTCCGCATCTACACGTTCAACTCGGGGAACGCCAACGCGGGCTCCGACTTCAACCTCGACAACGTCGTGCTCTCGGGCTGCGCCGAGCCCGCCGACCCGACGATCACGAAGGCGTTCTCCACCGACCCGATCGCGGTGGGCGGAGTGTCGACGCTGACGTTCACGCTGACGAACACGAACGCCGCCGCCCTCACCGGCACGACGTTCAGCGACACGTTCCCCGCGGGCATTCAGGTCGCGGCGACGCCGAATGCGAGCACGACCTGCGGCGGCACCTGGGCTCCGGCCGCAGGCGCCACGACGGTCACGCTCACCGGCGGGACGATTCCCGCGAGCGGCGCCTGCACCGTGTCCGTCGACGTGACGGCCACGGCCGGCGGCGTGCACACGAACGTCAGCGGCATCGTCACGACGACCGAGGGCGGTACCGGTGACGACACTCCGGCGACCGACACGCTCACCGCCATCCTGCCGCCTTCGATCGCCAAGGCGTTCGCGCCGTCGCCCATCCTGGCCAATGGCGTTTCCACGCTGACCTTCACGATCACCAATCCCAACCCCGCCCTTGCCATCTCGGGAGTGGCGTTCTCCGACACGTTCCCGGTTGCGCCGGGCGCCATGGTCGTCGCGCCCACGCCGAATTCCACGGTCAGTGCCGGCTGCGGTGCCCCGACGTTCTCGGCGACAGCCGGCGCAGGGTCGGTGACGTTCTCCAACGGCTCGATCGCTGCCGGCGCCACGTGCGTGGTGACGGTCGACGTGACCGCGCCGGCGGTCGGCACGTACAACAACACCACCAGCAACGTCTCGCACGTCGTCAACGCGCAGACGGTCAACGGCAACACCGCGTCGGACTCGCTCGAAGTCGATCCGCCGGATCCCACGATCGCGCTCCTGAAAGAAGTCGGACCGACGGCAACCGGTCCGTGGTCGCCGTTCGTGGCCGTCGCCACCAGCGGCAACGTCTACTTCCGGTTCACGGTCGAGAACACCGGCGACGTGCCGCTCACGAACGTCGAGATCACCGACGACACGCTCGACGTCAGTGCGTGCAACGCCGCACTCGCGGGCGTCACGCTCGAGGTGCCGGACGCGCTCGATGAGAACCACCTCTTCACCTGTGTGGCCGGGCCGGTCCTCGTAACCTCCGGCTCGCACGTCAACATCGCCAGCGCGGAGGGGCAGTTCGGCCTCACCCCGGTCGCCTCGGAGAACTCCGACGCCATCTACGCCACGACCGGACTCACGCTCGACAAGACGGTGACCCAGCCGAGCTTCACGAACATCCAATCGCTCAACTACAGCTATCTCGTCACGAACAGCGGAGCCGCCACGCTGCAGGGACCCGTGACCGTCGCCGATGACAAGACCACGGTCTCCTGCCCGAACCTCTCCACGGTCGGGGACTTCGACAACTTCTTCGATCCGGGCGAATCGATCACCTGTACGGCCCTTTACACGACCACCGCCGCCGACGTGACCGCCGGCTTCGTCACCAACACCGCCACGGCTACGGTCGAAGGTGTTTCTTCGAACAGCGACAGCGCGACGGTCCCCTCCTCCACCTCCGCGGATCTCGCGCTCACGAAGACGCTGACGACCGCCGGCCCGTTCCGCGCCGGTCAGCCGGTGTCGTTCACCATCGCCGTGACCAACAACGGACCCGCCACGGCGACGAACGTCCAGGTCACGGACGTCCCGACGAACCTGACGATCACGAACGTCGCCGGCGGTGGCTGTGCGGCGCTGCCGTGCACGATCCCGAGCATCGCGCCGGCGGCAACCGTCAACGTCACCGTGACGGCCACGATCGTCGCCGCGGGCGCATTCGGCAACAGCGCCACCGCGGATGGCGATCAGCCCGATCCCGACCCGGCCGACAACACGGATGACGACGGCGACACGGCCGTCGCCGCCGCGGACATCGCGGTCGTGAAGACGCTGACCACGGCCGGACCGTATTCGGCCGGCCAGTCCGTGACGTTCAACATCGACGTCACCAACAACGGTCCGTCGCCCGCGACCGGCGTCGACGTGACCGACACTCCGGCGAACTTCAACATCACGAACGTCTCCGGCGCCTGCGCGAGCTTCCCCTGCGTGATCGCCAGCATCAACCCGAGCGTGACGGTGAGCATCACGGTCACCGGGACGATCGCCGCGGCGGGCGCCTTCACGAACTCCGCCACGGCCACGCCGGATGAAACCGATCCCACCCCGGCCAACAACACCGATGACGACGGCAGCTCCACCGGCAGTTCGGCGGATGTGTCGGTCGTCAAGACGCTCACGTCCGTCGGACCGTTCCTGGCCGGCGATACCGTGAGCTTCACCATTGCGGTCGCCAACGACGGTCCCTCGACCGCCACGAACATCCAGGTCACCGACACGCCGTCGAACCTGACCATCACCGGCGTTTCGGGCAGCGGCTGCGCGGCACTGCCGTGCACGATCCCGAGCCTCAGCAGCGGCACGAGCACGAACGTCTTCGTCACCGCGACGATCGACGGTCCGGGCCCGTTCCTCAACACGGCCACCGTCGACGCCACCGAGCCCGATCCCGACCCGACGGACGACGAGGATGACGACGGCGACACCGCCACCGCTTCGGCCAATCTCTCGCTGGTGAAGACCCTCACCACCGCCGGTCCTCACTTTGCGGGCAACGCGGTCACGTTCACGATCGTGATCACCAACTTCGGCCCGTCCGACGCGACGAGCGTGCAGGTCACCGACACTCCGTCGAACGTTTCGATCACGAACGTGGCCGGCAGCGGCTGCGTGGCCTTCCCGTGCACCATTCCGTCGATCCCGGCGGGGACGGACACGATGATCACCGTGACCGGCACGATCACGGCGCCCGGCGCGTTCGAGAACACGGCCACGGCGACCGGCGCCGAGCCCGATCCCGATCCGAGCGACAACACCGACGAAGACGGCAGCGCCACGGGTCCCACGGCCGACATCTCGCTCGTGAAGAATCTGATCACCGCGGGACCGTTCACGGTCGGAGACTCGGTCAACTACACCATCATCATCAGCAACGCCGGTCCGTCGACCGCCACCGGCATCAACGTCACCGACGTGCCGACGAATCTGACGGTCACCAGCGTGAGCGGAAGCGGCTGCGCGGCGTTCCCCTGCACGATTCCGAGCCTCACGGCCGGCGACGCTACGGTCATCTACGTCACGGCCACGGTCAACGCCGGCGGGACGTTCAACAACAGGGCGACGGCCATGCCGTCGGAGCCGGATCCCGATCCCACCGACAACTCCGACGAAGACGGCGACGTCGCCTCACCCGCAGCCGAGCTCTCGCTGACGAAGACGCTGACCACGGCCGGTCCGTACAGCCCGGGCGGCGTGGTCTCGTTCGAGATCGTCGTCTCCAACGGCGGCCCGTCGACCGCGACGAACGTGCAGGTCACCGACACGCCGTCGAACTTCAACATCACCAGCGTGGCCGGCAGCGGTTGCGCCGCGCTGCCCTGCACCATCCCCAGCCTCGCCTCGGGTGCGACGGCGACCATCACCGTCACCGGCACCGTTGGGGGCGCGGGCGCCTTCGGCAACACGGCGACCGTCACGGGCGACCAGGAAGACCCCGACCCGACGAACAACACCGACGACGACGGCAGCGTCACCGCCGCGTCTGCCGACGTGTCGGTGGTGAAGACGCTCGACACGGCCGGGCCGTACACGGTCGGCCAGTCCATCACCTACCTGGTCACCGTCTCGAACGCCGGCCCGTCGCCGGCGACCAGCGTTCTCGTCACCGACGTGCCGGCGAACATGGTCATCGACGCGGTCTCCGGAGCCGGCTGCACGGCGTTCCCCTGCACCATCCCGACGATCGGGAGCGGCGGGAACGCGATCCTCACCGTGTACGCAACGATCACGGGCACGGGGGCGTTCAGCAACACCGTCACCGTCGATGCGACCGAGCCCGATCCCGATCCGACCGACAATGAGGACGACGACGGCGACCTGGCGACCGGTTCGGCCGATCTCTCGGTCCAGAAGATCCTCACCACGCCTGCGCCGCATGCACCGGGCGACGCCGTTCAGTATTCGATTCTCGTGACGAACAACGGCCCCTCGACGGCGACGAACGTGACGGTGACCGACACTCCGGCCAACCTCACCGTCACGAGCGTTGCCGGCGCCTGCGCGAGCTTCCCCTGCAACATCTTGACCCTCGTGGCGGGCGACAGCGCCCTGATCGAGGTGACCGCGACCATCAACGCCTCCGGCAACTTCAGCAACAGCGCCACCGTCGATGGCGACCAGCCCGATCCCGACCTCACGGACAACACCGATGAAGACGGCAGCACCACCGGTGCGGCCGCCGACGTCTCGGTCGTGAAGACACTGACCACGCCCGGACCGTACGCGGCCGGGCAGGCGGTGACGTTCACGATCACGGTGTCGAACGCCGGGCCGTCTACGGCGACGAACGTCCAGGTTACGGACACGCCGTCGAATCTGACGGTGACCAGCGTTTCCGGCAGCGGTTGCGCGGCGCTCCCGTGCACCATCGCCAGCCTCGGCGTCGGCGCGAGTACGGTCATCAACGTTGGCGCGACGATCACCGCCGTCGGCCCGTTCAACAACAGCGCGACTGCCACCGCCGATGAGCCGGATCCCGATCCGTTCGACAATACCGACGACGACGAGGGCGTCACCGCCGCAACGAGCGTGGACCTCCAGATCACGAAGACCGCTTCGGACATGACCCTGACCGTCGGTCAGACGTTCGACTTCACGCTGGTGGTGAGGAACAACGGACCCGCCACGGCTACGAACGTCGTGGTGACCGATCCTCTCCCCGCGCAGTTCGCGCTGCAGACCGCGAGCAGCACGCAGGGAAGCTGCAGTGGAACCACGATCGTGACCTGCAACGTCGGCACGATGCTCAACGGCGCGACCGTTACGATCACGCTGACCGGCTCGGCAACCGGTCCCGGCCCGCTCGCGAACACCGCCACGGTCTCTTCCAACGAGACCGAAACGCAGACCGCGAACAACACGTCGAGCTCCACGCCCCTCGTGGCCGCAGCGGTCACCGGCATCCCGACCGCGAGCGAGTGGGGCCTCCTGCTCCTGGCGGTCTCCCTCGCGGCAGCAGCCGCGCTGAAGATGCGCATCAGTTGATCACCCTGATGCCGGAGGGCGGTGGGAAGCCACCGCTCTCCGGCACGGCGGCACGTATCGCAACGGATCGCTGCATCGCCACCATCGGAGCAATCACGGCTTCGATCGGCCCTGTCCGCCGGAAACCGCATCGTGAAACGTGCGGGCAGTAGCGACACGGCTCACGACAAGGCGCGCATGAGCGTCCGTTCCCCCGATCGCGGCGCGGCGGGTGGCGCGCGCCTCTCCTGCCGTATCCTTCCCCGCATGTTGCGCGACGCGTTCGACTACGCGACGTACTGGTCGCTGCTCTCGGGCCTTGCGGCCACGCATCGCATCGTCCGCTTTGCCGATCTGCGCGGCGGAGAGCCCGGCGCGCCGTTCTGCATCCTCCGCCATGACGTCGACTACTCGCCCGCGGCCGCGCTGCGGCTGGCGGAGCAGGAAGCGGCGCGTGGCGTCCGCGCGACGTACTTTTTGCTGGCGGGGACGAATTACTACAACCTCCTGGCGCCGGAGCACGCGCACGTCGCGCGCGAGCTGGTCGCGCTGGGACACGAGGTCGGGCTGCATTACGACGTCCGTTCGTTCCTCCCCTACCCGCGCCACGAGTGGCCGCGGTTGCTGCGCGCCCAGGCCACGCTCCTCGGCGAGCTCGCGGGGCAGCCGGTGACGTCGATGGCCATGCACCAGCCGGCACTCCACGGCGACGATCCGTTTCGCGGCGAGGACCACGGCTTTCTCAACGCCTACGACGATCGCTTCACGCGTGCGATGACATACGTCTCCGACTCCTGCCGCGCGTGGCGGAACCGAGAGTGGGCGATGCTGACGAGCGGCGCGCTTCCGCCGCGGCTGCATCTCTGTTTGCACCCGATCAACTGGAGCGAGCGCGATCGCGACCGCGACACCATCTTCCGCGAGGTGCATGACGAGCTGATGGCCGCCACCGCCTCCGCGCGCGACGAACTGCTGGCGAAGATCGCCTGCCACAGCGGCGTCGTCGAACACGAGGCGCGGTCGCGATGAACGAAGTCGAATCGGCGCTGCGCCAGCTCTGGCCCTCCGTCACCGATGCGGCGTTGCGCGCGCTGCTGCCGCACGATCTCGAGTCGCTGCGCGATTTCTACCCGCGTTTCCAGCAGTTCGTCGCCGACACGCCGCGCGTGCTCGAAGGGACGATCGACCCCGCGGCCAGCGTGCGCGGCGACGTCCTGGCCATGGGTCCGGGCAGCGTCATCGAAGCGGGCGCGATCGTCCACGAGAGCTGCCGCCTGATCCTCGGCCCGAACAGCCGCGTGCGCGCGGGGACTCTGCTGCGCGACGAAGTCGTCGCCGGCGCGGATTGCCTCATCGGCTCGCACTGCGACGTCGCCCGTAGCGTGCTTCTCGACGGCGCCGCGCTCGGCCACTCCATCGTCTTCAACGACAGCATCGCCGGTGCGCGCTCGCTGCTCTCGGCCTTCATCGGCGCGGCGAACACGCATCTCACGCCGGGCAAAGAAATCTCCGTCCGCACGCGCACCGGCAACATCCCGACCGGCCGCAAGTACCTCGGCACGCTCCTCGGCGACGGCGTGCGCATCGGCAGCACCGCCGTCCTCTCTCCCGGCACCATCGTGCTGCCGGAGCTGACGATTCCGTCGGGCGCGGTCCTGATCGGCATCATCGATGCTGTGCGACGCGAGCAGCTCATGCACGACTTCTTCGAACGCTGGGGGCCGCGCCCGTGAGGCGCACGATCATCGGCGTCGCCCTGCTCCTGGCGGCCATCGTTTTTCTGCTCGACCGCGCCGCGCGCATCGCGCCGGCCGCGCCGTCGACCGGCTTCGAGGTCGTGGTCTGGCTCGCCGTCAGCCTGCTCGTGTTTCTCGACCTCCTCGACATCCTCGTGCGGCTGCACGCGTCGAAGCTCACCGCATCGGTCGACGGCACGTCGATCCCGCTCGACGTCGGCACGTTCACGCCGCGGCAGATGAAGCTGCATCTGAAACCGTGGGCGCTGATCGTCTCGGTGCACAACCTCGAGGACGAGCTCGATCCGTTCCTCGAATCAATGGAGCCGTACCGCGACAACCTCTGGGTCATCGACGACGCCTCGACCGACCGCACCTACCTCCGCCTGCGGCAGGCGGGCATCCGCTGCATTCGCGGAAACGTGAATCGCAAGAAACCGGGCGCGCTGAAGGAGCTGCTGCAGCACCTGCCGCCGGAGATCGCGACGATCGGCATCCTCGATCCCGACGTGCACATTCGCAACGAATCGCGCGACGAATCGGCGACCGAGCTCTCGGATCTCGAGCGCTCCCTCTTCCTCTTCCAGCGCAGCGGCTGCGCGGCGATGTGCCCGCGCATCGAAGTGCGGCAGGACGGATGGCTGGCGCGGCTGCAGGGGCTGGAGTACGCGATCACGTTCGCGGTCGGGCGGAAGAGCCTCGCCGACCGGAGCATCACCTCCGGCGTCGCGTTCTACCGGCGCGACGCGCTGGAGCACGTGTTCGAGCGGCACAAGCTTTCGGTATACGCCGAGGATCTGCGGAACGCGCTGCTGCTCCTCGGGCATGGAGAACAGATCTACTACGACGAGCGCCTCGTCGTCGACACGATCGGCAAGCGCACGCTGCGCGGATGGTTCTCGCAGCGCGTCGGCTGGTTCTTCGGCCTGATCCGCGTCTACCAGGACAGCTTCGGCGACGTGCGCCGCATCGCGGGACGGCATCCGTTCTTCGTCTATCACTACGTCTTCTACATGGGCATCTGCGCGATGGCGCTGCATCCGCTCAAGCTGATCGCGCTCGCGCTGTCGATCCTCGGCGTCGCGAACGGGCTCGACGACCTCCTCGCCCTCGACGTCATCCCGAACCACGCCTGGACCGACCCTGGCTACTTCGTCCTCGCGTACGTCAAGTACACGCTGCTGACCGCCGGGCTGCTCGCGCTGGTGGTGAAGGGGAATCGCCGGCACCTCATCGCCTCGGTACCGCTCTTCTATCTCTACCAGCTCCTGCACATCGTGCCGGTCACGATCGGCTACGCGAACTGGCTGAGCCTGCGCTACCTCGGGCGGCGCGTGTACCGCGACCACTTCCAGGACGAGCAGTCGCTCGTGCAGGAGTTCCGGGAGCAGTTCAGCCCTATCGCCCGGCGGTGACGCGGCGCGCCCACGTTTCGTCGACGTTGGTCGCCACGTAGAGCCGCGAGTGCGGATCGGCAGGCGGGCCGGACGTCGCGAGCAGCCAGTCCAGTCCCGGCACATAGAACATGGCCGGACTCATGGGCACGATGCGGTAGGCGACGCCATCGTGCTCGACGTGGATGCGGCTTCCCGCGGAACCGATGACGACGGCTTTCCCATTCGGGAGCAGCCAGCGGCCGGCGAGCGCGCCGCGCTCCTCCTTCGCCACCGCCGCCACCGCGGGCGCGACGAGCGGCCGCACCTCCTCGCCGTGCAGCACGGCACGCACGGCACGGACGATCGCTTTCTGGAGCCAGGGCTCCATCGTGTTGTTCGAGACGTAGACGATCGACTCCTGCCTCGCCGCGTCGCGGAACACTTCATTGTGAAAGGCCTGGAGATGTCCCGAATACCAGAACGAGTCGCCGGCGCGGTACCAGCTTCCGAGCGTGAGACCCGAGCGTGCGCTGCCGATGGTGGCGGGACGCTGCACGTCTTTCGTCGCGAAAAACGAGCGGTTCCAGCGATCGAGGTCGCGCGCGGAGAGATAGATGTTGGAGCCGCCGTGAAAAGCCTCGAAATCGAAGACCTCGTGCAGCTCGCGGCGCTCGCCGCTGCCGCGATAGCCGAGGGTACGGATGCCCGGAAAGTCGGCCAGACGCCCCGGGCGGAGAAAGGCCGATGACAGGCCGAGGGGCCGGAAGAAGCGCTCGGCGACGAGAGCACCGTACGTCGTGCCGGCGGCACGCGCGGCGGCCAGCGCGGCGAGGTCGTAGCCGAAGCTGCTGTATTCGAAGGCCGTCCCGGCCGCTGACGCGAGTGGCGGCTTCTGCGCGGCGATCACCTGCAGGAGCGTTTCGGTCGTGCGCACCTGATCGCGGGCGAGATGCGCGTCGAAGTAGTCGTAGTCGAGCGCGAGGCCCGAGCTGTGCGACAGCAGGTGCCGCAGCGTCACGTCCGGGTAGGGCAACTCCGGCAGGTACTTTTGCGCCGCGTCGTCCAGATCCAGCACGCCTTCGTCGTGCAGGGCGATGAGCAACGCCGCGCTGAACGTCTTGGCCAGCGAGCCGCCGTCTGCCGCGGTGCCGGAGGTGAACGGCGCCTGGCGCGCCGCATCGGCATAGCCGTAGCCCTCTTCGAACAGCACGCCCTCCCGGCCGCTGACCACGACCGCGCCTTCGAAAAGGCCGCGGGCGTAGAGGTCGGCAAAGAGCGCGTCGAGCTGCTCCGCGACCCGCGGCGGCGGCGCGCTCGTGCGGCATCCCGGCGGAAACGACGCCGCAACCGCGACGAGCGCGAGCGTGATGGCGATGCGACGCATGAGGTTGGATTCTAACGCCGGAGGATGGGAATCGCCGGCAGCCCGGACCGTGAGAGCATCCCGCGAACTGGCTGAGCCTGCGATACTTCGGACGGCGCGTGGACCGCGGCCGCTCCCGGGACCGGCCGGAGCTCGGGGAGCAATTCAGCCCGAGCCCGGCTGCCACGTAGTTTGCAAAGAGAGCGCGGGCTGCAAAATCGCGGGAGAACCTGAATGCGGCGAGAGGCCGAGAGAGAAATGACCGCCGGCGGCGCCGTATTGCTCGTCGGACCCTATGATCCGCATTGCGGCGAGTACACGTTTCTCGCACCGCCGCTCGGTGTCTGGCGACTGGCTGGCGTACTGAAGAGCCACGGCGTCGACGCGGAAGTGTTCGACCCGAACTGCGTCTTCGACCAGACGCCCGAAGAAGCATTCGCGCAACGGCTGGCCGCGCGCAACTGGTCGGTGATCGGCTTCTCGACCACCGGCATGACGCTGCGCTTCGACCTCGCCCTCGCCCACCAGGCCCGCACCGCCGCGCCGCGCGCGCTGCTGGTCGCCGGCGGGATGGAGGCGACGTTCGCTCCCGAGACGATGTTCGCTCTCGCGCCGTTCGACCTGGTCGTCCTCGGCGAGGGAGAGCGGCCGCTGCTCGAGCTCATGCAGCGGCTGAGAGACGGTGAGCCGCACCACGGCATCGCCGGCACCGCCTCCCTCGCGCCGGACGGCACACTCGCGCGCATCCCGCAGAAGGCGCTCGACGCCGACGAGCTCCGCGCGGCGATCTTCGACACGCCCTACGAGGAAATGCCGTACGAGGCGTACTGGCAGCGGCTCGAAGAAGCGTACGCGGTCGGCAGTTTGCCGATGAAAGCGGATCGCGAGGCGCGTCTCGCCGAGATCCGTTCGGTGCGGCTGATCACGCTCAACTACTGCCCGATGCGCTGCACGTTCTGCTCGTCGACGAACTTTCTCAACGCCGCGCAGGACAGCACCGCGCGCATCGCGCGGCTCGCAGCGGACGACTGCGTGACGATGATCCGCCGCATCGTCGCCGCGCACCCGCGCGTGCGGACGATCATCTTCCAGGACGACATCTTCGTCTTCCCGACGGACAAGCGCATCCTCCCGCTGACGCGAGCCATCATCGACGCCAAGCGCCGCGGCGAGTTGCCCGAGGAGCTGCAGTTCATCAGCACGAACCGCATCGATGCGATGACGCCGGAGCGCATCGCCGCGATGCGCGAAGCGGGCTTTCGCGTCCTCGGTTTCGGCATCGAGAACTTCTCACCGGCCGTGCTCGCGGAGTTCAACAAGAGCCGCATCGCGCCGTCGATCGAGCCGGCGCTCACGACCGCGCTCGCGCACGGCGTCACGCCGTTCCTCGACATCATCATGACCTCGCCGCGCGCGACCGTCGCCGATCTCGCCATCACCATCAGCGAGGCCTTTCGCTGGATCGAAGCGGGATGCGAGGTGGGGATGTATCCGTACGTCATCCCGTTCACCGGCGCCGCGATGAGCTCCGATCCCGCGCTCCTGCCGCAGACGCGTTCCACGCTGCAGTCGATTGCCGGCACGGCCATCCGCTGGCAGCAACCATCAACGATCCTCCCGTTCGACCCGACGCTGCGCGCGGTCATGGCCACGGTCGAAGAGCTGTTCGCGGCGCGGCTGGAGCGGCTCGAACGCGAACACGCGCATCTGCCGTCGCGCGTTCGTTCGCTGCTCTGGATCGGCGCCGCCTCGCCCGTGCTGCGCGCGATCGGCTTCGACGCGCCCGCCGAGGACGCCGTCGAGCGCCGTCTGCGCGCGCTGCTGCCGGCCGCCGGACGTACATCGGTCGCGGCATTCGAGCTTGCATCATGACGTCACTGGCCGATTACTGGGATCAGCGGGGACGCGACTTCGGCGGTCGCGGCGCGGGGCTGCGCGCGGTCTGTTCGTACGGGATGCCGTCGTTCTACAACGGCTACATCCACCTCACGCAGCAGCTCGCGCTCGCGCCGCATTTGCGCGTGGCGCCGGGCACGGAGGTGCTCGACCTCGGCTGCGGCATCGGACGCTGGTCGCGGCGGCTGGCGCGGCGCGGCGCGCGCGTGGTCGGGGTCGATCTCGCGCCGTCGATGATCGACGAAGCGAAAAAGCGCACGGCCCGCGCGGCGCTCGAGATCGACTATCGCGTCGGCGACCTGCGCTCGCTCGCCCTCGGACGCACGTTCGATCTCGTCCTCGCCGTGACGGTGTTGCAGCACATTCTCGACGCTGACGCATTCGCGCGTGCCGCGGCGAACGTCGCGCAGCATCTCGCACCGCACGGCCGCGCGGTCCTGCTCGAAGCGGCGCCGTCGCAACCGAATGCCTCCTGCGACACGGCGGTCTTCCGCGCGCGGACGACGGATCAGTATCTCGACGCGTTCCGCGCCGCGGGGCTGCGCGCCGTGCGCGTCACCGGAGTCGATCCCGCGCCCTTCAAGACGCGCATCCTGCCGCGCTACCGGACGATGCCGCCGCTGGCGGCGAAAACGGCCATGTTCGCCGCGACCGCGTTGTCACTGCCGGTCGACGCGCTCCTCGGCCGGCGCATGACGGACGCGTCGTGGCATAAAGTCTTTCTCCTGGAACACGATGGCTGACAGGCGGTACGGGGCGCTCGCGGCGTTCATCGCGGCGCCGCTCCTCATTGCGCTCACGGCGAGCCGGTCGGAGTCGCTCCGCCCGCAGCCGCCCGAGCTGCGCGCCGATGCCTCGCTCGAAGTCATCAGCGGCCGCGACACCGGCGGCGGGACGCTCCGCGAAGCCATCACCGCGGCGGCGCGGCATCCCGGGCGCGTGCGCATCGTCATCCGTCCGGCGCGCATCACGCTGCTCTCGCCGCTGCCGCCGCTCGTCAACGCGGACGGGGTCGTCCTCGACGCCTCGGAGTCGCGCTGCGAGCTGGACGCCTCGAACATCGGCGACATCCCGGCGCTCCAGATCACGTCGCCGAACACCACCATCTCCGGACTGCGCATCCGCAATGCGCGCGACGCGGCGATTCTCGTCCGCGCGGCGCGAGCGACGATCCGGGACGTGGGCGTTCGCGATTCCGAGGATGGCGTCGTGCTGTCCGGCGCCGCGGACGGCGTGGTCGAGCGGTCGACGTTCGAGCGCAACGGCAACGGCGTGCGCATCGAAGGCAACTCCCCCCGCGCGGTGATCCGCGGCTGCACGTTCCGCAACCACGACGGCGCCGCAATCTGGGCCGTCAGCAGCGCGCGGAGCGACGCGCCGGTGGTGCGCGTCGAGAACAACGCGTTCCGCGACGACCGCATCTCGATCGTGGTGGTGAACCTCGGCGCGACGATCGCCAGGAACGACATCCGCGGCGCGGTGGAGAACGGCATCTATCTGATGCAGAGCCGCTCCGCGGTCCGCTCGAACCGCATTCTCGGCGGCGCGGCGGGCGGCATCCTCGCCGATCGTGCGGACAACGTGCGCATCGAGCAGAACGAGATCGATCACAACGCGTCGGTCGGCATCCTGGTCCGCTCGTCGCGCAACGCCGGCGTGCAGCGCAACGTCGTCTACGCCAACGCGTACGGCATCGCCAGCATCTTCGGCGACCGCGGCGCACCGAACGTCATCGCCGAGAATCTGGTGATGAACCACCGCGTCGACGGCGTCTTCATCGTCGGCAGCTCTCCCCTGCTGCGCGCGAACCGCCTGCTGCAGAACAGTGGCGCCGCGGCGCGCGTGCTCGATTTCGTCCCGTGGGACGCGCCGCGCATCGCGTCCGATCCGCGCTTCGACGCGAACACGCTCACCGGCAACACGGTGAACGCCGCGGTCCGCGGCGAGTACCGGCCGAAGCGGGAGCGGGAGACGCCATGACGGCGGCGGGAATCGAAACGCTGCGCGCGCAGACGCGCTGGCTCGCGCGGTTCGTGGCCGGCACGATGGTGCTGATGTTCGTCGCGGTGGCGTTGCCGTGGCTGCTGCGGATGATCGAAGTGGAGCTCGCGCCGCTCGCCTGGACGATGACCGCATTCGCGACCATCCATGCGGCGCTCGTCATCGCCGCCGATCACGTCCGCTCGCGCACGGCGATGCTCCGGCTGCTCTACGCGGTCCCGCTCCTCGGCGTCGCGTGCATGGCCGTGCTCTGGCACTACGGCGGAGGGATCGGACATCCGGCGCTGGCGGTGCCGATGGTGCTGCCGGTGCTCGCGGCCGGCGCGCTGCCGCGCGTCCGCTTCGCGTACGACGTCGCGCTCTACTCGGTCTTCGTCGTGGTGGCGACGGTGATGATCTCCTCCCCCGATTTCGGCTGGTACGTGACGCAGCTCGGCGTTCCGGGCGCGGCGATCGGGCGCGTGGCGGGCGAAGCGCTGATCGTGCGCGAGCCGTTCCCCGGTGCCACGACCACGCCCGCGGCGGCGTTTCTGTTCGTCGTCACGTTCGCGGCCGTGCAGATCGCCGCGGCCGTGGTGGCGACGCGCGTCGGCACGTTCGTGCGCCGGCGCGAGGAGCTGACCGAGCGCATCGAGACGACGCAGCCCGACACGCTGCCCGCGATCGCGGCGGAGCGGATGCCCATCGCCAGCGTGCTGGTCATCGCCGGCACCGGCCAGATCGTGCAGGCCTCGAAACACTTCATCCAGCGGATGCTGCTGCACAACGAGCCGGTCGTCGGACGCGAGCTGTTCGAGGTGATCCGCTTCGCCGATGCCGGCACCGTGCGGCAACTGTTCGACGAGGGGGGCGCGCTCGAGGAGTGCCGTTACGCGGTCGGTCCGGAGGAGCGGATTGCGGACGTGCGCGCGGAGACGTTCGAGCATGACGGGGTGACGTACGCGAACGTCGTGATCGAGGACTACACATGACCGGGACGGCGGCGTTCCTGCTCGTGCTCCTCCTCGCAGCGACCGCGCACGCGCAGGACAGCATCGTCATCGGCGCCAACGCCGATCGTCTCGACGACGGCCACGGCGGCGGCGCGTCCGTGCTCTGGATCCATCCGCGCGGCAGCGACACGCTCACCGCGGGCGGCGCGTTCTTCTCGCTCGCCGACACACGATGGGCGTATGCAACGCTGGGCGGCATGCGCCGCGTCAGCGAGCGCACGATGTGGAACGCCGAGGCGAACCTCGGCCGCGGCGACGACGACGGCGGAGATTTCCGCTACCTGCTCGTGCGCGGCGGCGTGACGCACGAGCTGCTCGCGAAACGGCTTTACGGAGAAGCGGAGTGGCTGCAGGCGGACGTCGCGCGGCGGCAGAACGGCATCGCCCGCATCGGCGCGACGTACCTGCCGCTCCCGCCGCTCACGCTGCGCGGCTCGTTGTATCAATCGATCGCCGGTGACGACGACACCACGCTCGTCAGCGTGCGCGGCGACTACGATCTCGGTCGCATGATCGTCATCGCCGGCTTCTCCGCCGGCCACGCCACACCCGTGCTGCTGCAGCAGAGCCGCGGCGAGGAGACGCGCGTCCGAGAGGCATTCGGCGGCGTCACCCTGCGCGGCTGGACGATCGTCGCGACCGTGGGAAAGGATCGGCAGCGGTTGTCCGCCAGTTGGCGCGTGCCGGTGGGATGGCGATGAACGAGCCGCCCGTTCGCACACCGCGGCGCGTGCTCGTGACGGCGCTGGTGGCGTTCGCGCTCGCCGCCGGCATCGGCAGCGCGTTCATCCGCCTGACCGACCGGCGCAGTCTCGAACAGCGGCGGCAGTCGGCGTCCGATGCCGCGGCCGCGACGTCCCTGCGCGTCGAACGGCAGCTCGAGGCAGCGCTCGCTGCCGCCGCGACCGTCGCCGCGCTCGTGCGCGCCGGTGCGGAGACGGACGCGCGCGACGTGGCCGAGGCCGCGCGGCGCGGCGGTGTGACCAGCGTCGAGCTGCTCGCGGAGCTGCCCGTACCGCCGGGCGTGACCGAGGTGCTCTCCCTCGCCACGCCGCAACAGTTGCGGGCCGCCGTGCGCGTCGCGCCGTCCGATCCGCGCTTCGCCGCGGCCATTCTCGACGTGCAGGAGCTGCTCGGCCGCAGCGGCATCGCCGACCTCGCCAACGACTACGAGTATCGCCTCGTCGCCACGGACGCCGCGTCGGGACGCACGATCGTCATCGCCCGCTCCTCCCCCATGGAGCTCGCCGATCCCGTGCGCGCGACGTTCGCCGTGCCGCAGGG
>DASPHZ010000060.1:0-91322 GCA_035629395.1 Thermoanaerobaculia bacterium | reverse complement strand
ACAGGTCGCGCGCATGAAAATACATCGCATTGATGCTGAGCGCTTTCATCAATATTCAGAATCGGGCGCAGTGTCGCTCATCGCGGACCCGGACTACGACATGTTCTGGCTCATTTCCAGTCCCTCGTTGGAGCAGGACATCGTCGTAGCACATGCTGACTATCACCTTGATCCGGAAGCTTCAGTGGTGTGTCACGGCTGTGCAGTCGGCGCGAACGAATGGCTATTTTATGTACATCGTGGAGCTCTCACGTGGAAACATCAGTTGCCGTCGAGGTTTTTTTCCTTCGTTCGCGCCTTCGACAGTGAGTTGCTCATTCATCACGAGATCGGTTTTACGAAGATAGGTTGTGACGGAAGGGTGCGCCTTAGCGCGATCACTGGCCTGTTGTCGATTTATACGCTTGACGGCGACATGCTGAGATACGAGACGTTCGAGGGAGAGAAGGGGGCTCTCCGCGTGTGACTCCGCGAAAGGAACAGTGACGCTCACGGTCCAGGCCATGGCTCCGCCTTACAGTACCAGTGTAAAACGCCATAACCGGACGCGCGATGGTCGGTGCGACGTCGCTCGAAGTCGAAGTCGCTACTCGGGTGTCTCGAGAAATCTGCATCAGCGACAACGGTCGTGCGGGGGCGAGGTGGTCGTCGGAAACACGGGCGATGCCGGTCGGAGCTCGCCGTCAACGGAGACATGGTCGCCCCCAGTACGATCTCCGGCGTACGGGTGTTGAAGGCCATGTACACAGGGGCTGAACGACTGTGCACTGGCCAGTTGCGACGGCGCGACATCCAACGCGTTCGAACGACTGAGCCAGTCCATGCAGACGTCATCACCATCTCCTCCGGGATGGCACAGATCATCCGTCGGCGCCAGTCCGCGGGACTCGACCGGCATTGACGCGAGGAGTGCTGCTGTGGCGCTCCACGCAGCCCCATCGAGTCGCATCGCCTCCGCGACCAGGCGGCGATTAGGATGCACGCGCGCGTTCTTCCCACGTGTGATCGCACACGACGAGGACCCCGCGCCATCCCTGAAAATCCGCGCCTCCACAGCTTGCTTGCAAAGCTGTGACTTGACACCGTTCCGGGCCTGCCGCGATCATGCGCATGCCGAATGAGTACTGCCCGCCACACCCGCAGCCGTGCCGCACAGCAGATTACGAGCTGTATGTGTATCTGCATGTGTATGCGTTAGCGCGGGTGTAACTCTTCTCAGACGTCCACCCGCGCGGCACAGCCGGCGCGGTGGACAAAACCGAAAAACCTCGACTTTTTCCTTTGGCCCACCGCCCGATCCGGACGGTGGGCTTTCTTCATTTCGGCGCGATGAAGACGACAGAAAGGGAAAAGACAATGAGCAACGGACTTCGTTACGAGACCCTCCAGGTGCACGCCGGCCAGGAGCCTGCCGCCGGTACCCACGCGCGCGCCGTTCCCATCTTCCAGACGACTTCCTTCACCTTCGACGACGCCGCACACGGCGCACGCCTTTTCGCCCTGCAGGAGTTCGGCAACATCTATACGCGGATCATGAATCCGACCACTGACGTCTTCGAGAAGCGCATCGCCGCGCTCGAAGGGGGAGTGGCCGCACTGGCAACATCCTCGGGTCAGGCCGCACAGTTTCTCGCGCTTTCCACGTTGGCCGAGGCGGGGGACAACATCGTCTCGACGAGCTTCCTCTATGGCGGGACGTACAACCAGTTCAAAGTCTCTTTTCCGAGGCTCGGGATCGAGACGCGCTTCATCGAGGGCGACGAGCCTGCCGCATTCGAAGCGAAGATCGACGACCGCACCAAAGCGATCTTCGTCGAGACCATCGGTAACCCGCGCTTCAACGTCCCCGACTTCGAAGCCATCGCCGCGGTCGCGAAAAAGCACGGCGTGCCGCTCGTCGTCGACAACACGTTCGGCGCGGCCGGATACCTCGCGCGGCCGATCGACCACGGCGCGGACATCGTCGTCGCCTCCGCGACGAAATGGATCGGCGGCCACGGCACCTCCATCGGCGGCGTGATCGTCGACGCCGGCACATTCGACTGGGGCAACGGCCGCTTCCCGACGTTCACCACGCCCGCGCCGGGCTATCACGGTCTCAATTTCTACGATACCTTCGGACCGCAATCGCCGTTCGGCAACATCGCCTTCATCATCCGCGCGCGCGTCGAAGGGCTGCGCGATTTCGGTCCGTCGCTCAGTCCCTTCAACTCGTTCCTTTTTCTGCAGGGACTGGAGACGCTCTCGCTGCGCGTGCAGCGCCACGCCGACAACGCGCTCGAGCTCGCGCGCTGGCTGAAAACGCAGCCCGACGTGACGTGGGTCAGCTATCCGGGACTCGAAGAGCACCCGTATCACCGCGCCGCGAAAAAGTACCTGCGCAACGGCTTCGGCGGCGTGCTGGCGTTCGGCATCGCGGGCGGACTCGAAGCGGGACGCGCGTTCATCGAGAACGTCGAGCTCGCGTCACACCTCGCCAACGTCGGTGACGCGAAAACGCTCGTCATCCATCCCGCGTCGACGACGCACCAGCAACTCTCCGATGCCGAGCAGGCCTCGAGCGGCGTGACGTCCGATCTCGTGCGCGTCTCCGTCGGCATCGAGCACATCGACGACATCAAAAACGATTTCGACCGCGCGTTCCGCCGCATCCGAAAGGAAGCCGCGGCATGACGCGCACGCAATCTTTCGCTCTGCCGTTCCCCCTCGTGCTGGAGGGGGGCGGTGTCCTCGACGACGTGACGATCGCGTATCGCACGTGGGGAAAGCTCGACGCGCCGGCAACGAACGGTGTGCTGGTCTGTCACGCGCTCACGGGGAACGCCGACGCCGACGAATGGTGGGACGCGCTCCTCGGCACCGGCCGCGCCCTCGACCCCAACCGCGACTTCATCGTCTGCACGAACATCCTCGGCAGTTGCTACGGCACGACCGGTCCGGCGTCGCTCGATCCCGCAACGGGACGCGAGTACGGTGCGTCGTTTCCCCGCATCACCGTGCGCGACATCGTCGCCGTGCAACGAGCCCTCGTCCGCCACCTCGGCGTCAAGCGGCTCGAGCTCGTCATCGGCGGCTCGTTCGGCGGTATGCAGGTGCTGGAGTGGGCGCTGTCGGCGCCCGACCTCGTCGAGTCGATCGTGCCCATCGCCACCTCGGGACGCCATTCGCCGTGGACCATCGCGTGGAGCGAAGCGCAGCGCCAGGCCATCGCACTCGATCCCGTGCGCGGACTCGCCCTGGCGCGCATGATCGCGATGTCGACGTACCGCAGTCACGGCAACTACAACGCGCGCTTCGGACGGCGGCGCGAGGACGAGGGCGCGTTTGCCATCGAGTCGTGGCTGCGCGCACACGGCGAGAAGCTCGTGCACCGTTTCGACGCGCACAGCTACGTGCGCCTTACGGAAGCGATGGACTCGCACGATGTCGGCCGCGGACGCGGTGCGTACGAATCGGTGCTGGCCACGCTGCGTCAACCGGCACTCGTCATCGGCATCGACTCGGACGTTCTCTATCCGCCGTCGGAACAGGAAGAGCTCGCGCTGCTGCTGCGCGACGCCACGCTCACGATTCTGTCGTCGCCGCACGGGCACGACGCATTTCTCATCGACGCGCCGGCCGTGCGCGACGCCGTCCTGCAGTGGCGCGTCGAGCGGCGCTGGTTCTCGCGAAAGGTGGCCTCATGACACGCGTCCTCAAATTCGGCGGCACGTCCGTCGGCTCACCGGAGTCGCTCGCCAACGCGGTGGAAGTGATCCGCAAACGCGCCGCACACGGCCCGGTCGTCGTCGTGGTCTCCGCGCTTTCCGGCGTCACCTCGGCACTCGACGCCGCGGCCGCGAGCGGCGATCCGTCGATCGTCGACAGCCTCCGCGATCGTCACACGTTGCTGCTGCACGAACTGACGTCGGCCTCGTGGAACGGCAGCGGACGCACGGTGGACGCTTTGTTCGCCGCACTCACCCATGCGCTTGCACTGCGACCGGAGTCGTCCACGCCGGAACACGATCTCGTCCTCGGCATCGGCGAACGTCTCGCCGCACCGCTCGTCACGGAAGTGCTGCGCCATCGCGGCATCGACGCTACCGCCATCGACGCGACGGACGTCGTGCGGACCGACGGCATGTGGGGCGAAGCGCGTGTCGACTTTGTCGCGACGCGTGCGCGCCTGCTGCAACGCCTCGCGTCGGTGCGTGGCGTTCCCGTGATCACCGGCTACGTCGGCGCCACCGCGGCCGGCGTGCCGACGACCGTTCCGTAAAGCCCCGTTCGACCGCCTCGGCCACGGCCGCGGAAAAGGCGACGCCTTCGTGCGCATCGTCGCGAACAGCAAGTCCACGAACGATTCGCGCGAGTGACGGCGACGCATTCCGCTGCGTTACGAGACGACGGCCGGTGCCGCGCTGCCGACGATCCGCACCTCGCGCGCGCGTCGATCTTTCGGGACGTGACGTCGCGGGCAAGCTCGTGATCCTGCTACGTGAGGCGGGCATCGCCGTCGAGCGCGAGCACGTGTCCGTCGAGTCATTGGAAATCGGCGACGACGAATGGCGCGCACGCACGGAGGCCGCGGAAAGGGGAGGGAAGTGGCTCGTTTACGTCGCGTCGTATGAAAACGGTATTGCCGCGGCGCGCGTGCAGGACGTCGACGGGAACGACGCACTCGCGCGTCTGCGCCCGGGTGAGAACATCGTCGTCTATCACACTACGCGCTACGCGACGGTGCCACTGACGATCGCCGGTCCGGGTGCAGGGCCGGACGTCACTGCGGCGGGCGTGCTCGCGGAAATCCTCGACGCCGCGCGCAATGGCGAGTGGTCGCTGACGAACCTATGATGACAGTCATGAGCACAGAGGCGGTGTACATCCATGGGACATCCGAGGAAGAGCAGCGGCGGTTGTCGCTGATGAACGACGTGTTGCTCAACCCTTCGTCGCTGCGCGAGCTCGCCCTCGCCGGCGACGAGAGCATCGTCGACTTCGGGGCCGGCCTCGGACAATTCACCCGCGCCATGGCGCGCGCGGTGCCGCGCGGGCGCGTGCTCGGACTGGAACGCGATCCCGCGCAGCTCGCCGGCGCGCGGCGGCACGTCGAAAACGAACCGAACGTCGAACTGCGGCAGGCGGACGTGCTCGAGCCGCAACTCGACTGGGGCACGTTCGACGTCGCGCATTCGCGGTTCGTGCTGGAGCACGTGCAGGATCCGTTGCGCGTCGTGCACAACATGGTGCGCGCCGTCCGCCCCGGCGGCCGCATCGTCATTGCAGACGACGATCACGACATCCTGCGCCTGTGGCCCGAGCCGCCGGGAGTCATGGATCTGTGGCGTGCGTACATCCGCAGCTACGACCGCAATCGCACCGACCCGTATGTGGGACGCCGTCTCGTCGCACTGCTCCATGAGGCCGGTGCGACGCCGCGGCGCAATACGTTCATCTTCTTCGGCGGCTGCGCGGGGATGCCCCATTTCGACGTCCTCGCGTCGAACATGCTCGGCGTCATCCTTTCCGCGCGCCAGCTCATGCTCGACCAGCACCTCGTTGACGCCCACTACTTCGACGAAACCGTGACTGCATTTCGCGCGTGGGCCACGCGTCCTGATTCCGCAATCTGGTATGCAATGCACTGGGCGGAAGGCATCCGGTGAAAATCGTCACGATCAGCGGCAGCCTGCGGAAGGAGTCGTCCAATGCGGCCTTGCTTCGCGGGTTCGCTCGCGTTGTGTCCGCCGATGTCGTCGTCTACGACGGCCTCGGTTGCCTTCCGCATTTCAATCCCGATCTCGATGGTGAGGATCAGCAGCCGCCCGCGTCCGTGGCTGCATTGAGAGCGCTGCTGATCGCCAGCGACGGCATTGTGATTTCGTCGCCGGAATACGCGCATGGCGTTCCCGGTGCGCTCAAGAACATGCTGGACTGGCTCGTCTCCACGGGCGAATTGGTCGGCAAGCCGGTGGCGCTTCTGAACGCCTCGCCCGCGGGCGGCACTCATGCGCAGGCGTCGCTCGTCGAAACCTTGCGCACGATGAACTGGCGCGTCATCGAGGAAGCCTCGCTGCTCGAGCCGTTCGTCACGCGCCGCATTGCGGGTGAACTGGAGGACGATCGCTCATTGAGCCGGCTCCGCTCTGTAGCCGATGCTTTCGTGCGCGCGATGGAATCCCTTCGCCAGCAGCCAGGCACCGACGACGACATGGCTCAGAGCGAGTGACGTCGCCAGCAGTGAATTCGGGCGAACATTGAGAAACACCGGTGCCGTGACGCCGACGCCAGCAGCAGAAGCACCGCCGCCCGGAGCGCCATCGCATGCTGGGCGGCGTCCTGCAGGAACGCCGGCGTTACGGCGGATTTCATCAGGATGAACGGCACGATCAGGCCGGTCAGTTGCACGAACGACAACGCGCCGGCGATCCGGCCCAGGCTTTTCGCCGACGGCATTGCCGGATTGTACGTGCTGTCCTGTGGCGGCTGAGCACGAAGCCGCTGCCGGATGGCGATTTCCGTAGTCGTAGCGGCGTCGATCCAATAAGCCGCCCGATCGCACGTCCGACATCGACAGCACGCGCGAATTGAGCGACTATGCTCGCGGGCGAGCCACAGTCCACGGCTCCCGACGGTCCGATTACGCACAGGAGCTTCTTCATGAACGTCCGCTACATCCACGCGGCGGTTGCGGTACTGGTCTTGATTTTTGCGCCCGGCATTGTGGCGCAGGGGCCGTCTGTCGTGACGACGCTGGCGCCACCGGCGGATGGCGGGAGCGCGAATGCGTCGCACTTTACCGTGGTCGGTGACGCGGTCTACTTCTACGCCAATCCGTCCTCCGACACTCCCGCGATCTGGAAGTGGACCGAGGCCGGCGGCGCGCAACGCGTGAAGACGGTTTCCTCCGAGTCGACCTCCTCCGCGCCGCCGCCTTCGCTGCTCGCTCTGGGCGACAAGCTCCTCTTCACCGTGACCCTCGACTCGCGCGGCACCGAGCTCTGGATCACGGACGGAACGCCGGCCGGCACGTCCATCGTCAAAGACATCTACGTGGGCGGTTCCAGCTCGCCCGTGCTCATGATCGCTTCGGGCACGAAGGCCTACTTCACGGCCTACGACCCCGAGCACGGACGCGAGCTGTGGATCACCGACGGGACTCTGGCCGGAACCGTGTTCGTGAAGGACCTCACCGGCGACTCCGACTCGTCATACCCGGCCGGCTTCGTCCAAACGGGGGGCAAGGTCTACTTCCACACCTTCAGTCAGTTGTGGGTTTCCGACGGCACCGAGGCGGGAACGATCGCTCTCGCGTCGGGGGTGAATCCGGTGCTCCCCGGTGTCCTCAACGGCGAAGTGTTTTTCCTCGGCAGCGACGACGAGCACGGACGCGAGCTCTGGTCCACCGACGGCACCATCGGCGGAACGGCGATGGTCAAGGACATCAACAGCGGCCCGGCCTCGAGCTGGGGCGGCATTCCGACGAACTTCGTGCAGACCGGCAACGCGCTGCTCTTCTTCGCGGAGGACGCGACGAACGGGCGCGAGCTCTGGAGCACCGACGGCACCGCGGGGGGAACGCAGCTCGTGGCGGACCTCACGCCGGGTGCAGCGTCCACCTCGCTCGACGACCTCGTCGCTTCGGCGGCCGGTGCGTTCTTCCTCGTCGACGACACCACGCTCTGGTTCACGGACGGCACCGAGGCGGGCACGACTTCCGTCGACTCCTGGGCGCGCGTGTACGCGATTGCCGCGGCCGCGAACGGCGCCTTCCTCGTGGCCGACGATCACGTGCTGGTGTTCAGCGACGGCACGGCCGCGGGCACCACGGAAATCGCGGACGTGGCCGCGTCGACGGTGCCGGGGTTCACCGCGTTCGGCAGCTCGGTCATCTTCAACTCGGCCAACAGCGGGTACGGCAACGATCCCTGGATCTCGGACGGCACCGACGGCGGAACGCACATGCTGGCGGACATCGCCATCAGCCAGTATCCCCTCGGATCGACCTGGATGAGGGCCGTCGGGAACAACGCGTTCTTCCGATTCGGAAGTCGACTGTTCGCGAGCAACGGCACGGCGGCGGGCACGATCGAAGTCGGGACGCTCGGCAGCAGCTATTACTACGAATCTCCGCCGGCGGCGGCCCTGGGGTCGACCTTCCTCTTCTTCGGTGGCAGCGCCGAAACGGCGGGGCTCTGGAAGAGCAATGGAACGGTGGGCGGCACGAGTCTCGTCAAGCCCTTCACTTCGATTACCTCGATTTTCGGCACCAGCGCCGGGTACGCGCTGTTCGGTGCGCCGGTCTCGTACAGCGGCACGCAGTTGTGGCGCACGGACGGAACCGCGGCCGGAACGCAAATGCTGGCGGCGGTGGCGGGCGACCGCTACGTCGAGCATGCGGGCCGGACTTACTTTTTGACGTCCTACCAGTACAGCGAGCGGTGGACGCAGCTCTGGATGACCGATGGCACCGCGGACGCCACCCGCCTCGTGACGAGCGGCCAGTTCAGCGCGCTCACGGCCGCGGGTGGAGCGCTCTACCTCGGCAACTTCGATTCCGACCACGGAATGGAGCTCTGGAAGAGCGACGGCACCGCGGACGGCCTGACGCGGGTGAAAGACATCGCCGCCGGCACGTCTTCGTCCGAGCCTCGCGATTTCGTCGTGATGGGCAACCTGCTGATCTTCACGGCCGACGACCGCGTGCATGGCCGCGAGCTCTGGAGATCGGACGGCACCGCGGCCGGCACCTTCATGCTCCGTGACCTCACGCCGGGAGCGTCCGGCGCCGCGATCTCCGACATCGTCGCATCCGGCCGTTATGTCTATTTCAGAAGCAACTACTACGAGCTCTGGCGCACCGACGGGACCACGGCCGGCACCATCCGGTTGACGGATCCCTCGACCCTGGTCTATCTCCACTCCCTGACGCCCTTCGACGGCAAGCTGATGCTGGCCGGTCAGGATTTTCGCGGTGTGGAGTTGTGGGAGAGCGACGGCTCGCCGGCGGGAACGTTCATCGCGCACGACCTCGTCGCGGGCGGGGGCTCATCGAACCCGGCGCAGCTCACGGTCGCCAGCGACCGGATGTTCTTCATGACGGGTGACGCGAAGCTGTGGGTGCTGCCGCGCGCGACGCGGCGCCTCGCCATCCACGACAGCCACGTCCTCGAAACGGATGCCGGCTCGACGCTGCTGCAGTTCACCGTCGTGCGCAGCGGCGACCTCAGTGTTCCGACGACCGTGAGCTACGCGACGGAGGACGTCACCGCGACGGCCGGCGCGGACTACCAGGCCGCCAGCGGCGCGATCAACTTCGCCGCCGGCGAGGGCGTCAAAACGATCGCCATCACCATCCTCGGCGACACCACGCGCGAGTCGAACGAATCGCTGGCCGTGAAGCTCGTCTCCGCGCCGGGCGCGACGATCGTTCGCGACCGCGCCTTCGGCGTCATCGAAGAGAACGACCGCAAGGTCGCGCTGTCGATCGAATACGTGCCCGCGTACAGTTCCAGCTGGAGCCCGGTGCGGACGTTCCGCGTCACCAACAGCGGTCCTTCGGGAGCGACCGTCACGCTGCACGTTTCCGAGTCGCCGTACGAAACGACCTTCAACTGCGACGGCAAAAATCCCTCCGTCTGTCGCCTCGGCTTCGTGCCGGCCGGCAAGTCGGTCGACTTCAAAGTGACCCGCGGGGAGAGCCGTGCGCTGACCGAGACCGGCATCGTGCCGGGCCGCACGCTCACCGCCACGGTCTCGGCGCTCGAGACCGAAGAGGACCTGAGCGACAACACGATCGCGCGAATGATCGACGCGAACGGGACCATCTCGCTGCCCGCGGCGCTCGTCGCCGGAACGACCGCGACGGCACACGTGGCCAGCTCCCAGGGTTACCCGGCCACGGTGCAACTGTCGCTGTCCGGCGGTGTCGTGGTCTCGCCGGGAGCGGTCACGGTGACCCAGGACGACCGCGTCGCGGAGCTCACGCTGACCGTGGCACCGAATGCGTGGGGCTGGTCGGAGGTCCGGAGCGGTTCGAGCACGGCGGTCATGCGCATTCCGATCGTGCAGGCAGGGGAGCCGGTCCTGCTCGACACCTCCATCCTTCCCACGGTGACCGGCTACTACGGCTACACCTTCTCGCACGACGAGCCCGTGGTTCTGCCCGTGCGGGTTGCGGCGACGTTGCCGGACGGCACGCTTCCCAGCGGCAGCGTGGAGCTCCGCACCAGCGACGGGACCGTGCTCCAGGCGCACGTTCTCGACGGCGACGCCAGCGCGACGTTCACCTTGAACGGTCTTGCGGTGGGGCTGCACGAGTTCTTCGTCGCGTACGACGGCGACGAGTTCTTCCATCCCGTGACCATCGAGCTCCCGGAGGTGCGCGTACAAGGGTGGAGCACCTCGACCGATGCCGTCATCGTCACTCGTCCATGCGGCGACACCCAGATCGTCGCCACCGTCACCAACGCGGAGGACCATACGCCGACCGGAAGCGTGAGGTTCACGTACGCCGGGACGGTGATCGCGACCCTGCCGCTCGTCGCGGTCGAGCCGGGGATGTCCCGGGTCACGCTCAACTACGCGTTCCCGAATCCCTACTACACGCTCGACGTGACGTACCTGCCGGACTTTCCGTTCGCGACGAGCTACGACTATGCGTACTTTCAGAGCAGTCCGACCTGTCCCGCGCCGGTGCTGATCGCTTCGCCGGTCACGGCCTCCGCGGTCTCGCTGATCTGGTCCGACGTCAGTGCGACGACGTACGAGATCGTGCGCGCCGAAGCTCCGTCACGGACGAACTTCGTCGTGGTGGGGAACACGTCCGCGACGAGCTTCGTCGACGGCTCGGCCATTCCCGGCAAGGCCTACCTGTACAAAGTGCATGCGAAGAACGCGGCAGGGACGGTGCGTTCCACGTCGGCGGCGGATCTCGCCACCACGGTCATTTTCACCGACGATCCGATCGTTTTCCGGAGCACGAGGATCAAAGCCGTGCACGTCATGGAACTGCATCAGGCCGTGAACGCCGTTCGCGCCCTGGCCGGTCTGGCGCCCGCGACGTTCACGCCCGTCGTGAGCGGAGCGCCGGTGAAACCGGTCGACGTCACACCGCTGCGCACGGCACTCAACGCCGCCTTCACCAACCTCGGCATGCCGGCCGTGACGTGGGTCGACGGCCTCGCCAGCAGTCAGCCCGTCAAGGCGATGCACGTGCAACAGATGAGGAACTCGATCAAGTAGCGACCGATGAGTATCGCTTCCGCATGGAGTCCATTCTTCAAAAACAGGAGAATGCGACTCATGCAGAAGATCACGAATCATCTCTGGTACGACAAAGAGGCACGCGAGGCCGGCGCGATGGCCTCGTTGAAGCCGAAGCCGTGCGCGTGGGCGCTGTCCATGACGATGAACTCCTGTCCTTCGATCGTGAACGGACCCTGTTTGAGCGTCCCCTCGGCGTTCACGGTGCACTGCGAGACGCAGCAGGAGATCGATGACTACTGGGACCAGCTCTCGGCCGATCCGAAAGCGGAGCAGTGCGGCTGGCTCAAGGACCGGGTCGGACTGTCATGGCAGATCGTGCCCACGGCGATGAACCGCATGATGGCGCAAGGCAGTCAGGAGCAGATCCGGCGCGTGACGCAGGCGTTCCTGCAGATGAAAAAGTTCGACATCGCGAAGCTCGAAGAGGCGTACGCGGGACGATGACGTTCATCCGTGTCCTGCGCCGGCTCGCGTTCATCGAAGGATTGTCGACGCTGGTCCTCTTCGGGATCGCGATGCCGCTCAAGTACTTTGCAGGCATGCCGCTGGCGGTGCGCGTCGTCGGCTCGTTGCATGGCGCGCTCTTCGTCGCGCTCGTGGTGATGCTGCTCCTCGCCATCCGGAAAGTCCCGATCTCTCCGATGATCGCCGCGATCGGAATCGCGGCGGCCGTCGTTCCCGGCGGACCGTTCCTGTTCGATCGCCATCTCGCGCCGTTCGACGCTAATCTGAGCGCACGATGAAGAAACTGCTGGGAATCGTCGTCGCCATCGCCCTGATCGTCTGGGTCATCTCGTGGTTCCGCGCGCCGGGCGCGGTGGCCACGTCGGGCGCCAGGCCGTGGCCGGGAGGGATGGGGAGGCTCGACGCCGCGGCGAAACGGGTGTCGTCGCAGCAGCAGGCAAATCCAGCGTCCACGAAGCTGGCGACGCTCGGCAACGCGCTGCCGAAGAGTGAAGCCCTCGACGAATTCGTCTGGCGCGAGATGACGCGCGCCGAGCTCACGATCGGGGACGCGCCGGCCGTTCCCGACGTCTCGGCGGTCCGCGAGCTGCTGCTGCGCGAGCCGATGGTGTGGGAGCACCGCCTCGAAGTCGGCGATGCCGAGACGTCGGAGACGCGTGCGATGCAACTGACGGTGGCGAGGATGCTCGTCGCCAGCGCGCTGACGAAAGCGCGCGCGAACGATCCCGCGGCGTGGGAAGACCTGCACGCCGTGTGGAAGCTCGCGCGCTCGCTGGACGGGCATCCGCAGGTGATGATGCAGACCGCGGCGTTGGCGATGGTGCGTATGATCAACGCCGTCGCCTGGAAGATGCCGCTGCCCGCGCCGGCGTGGCTCGCCGAGGTGTATCAGCGCGACCACGTGCGGCCGCTGCTCGAAGCCTTTCAGCAGCAGACGGCGTCGTACTGGGCCGACGGCGCGCAGATGTTCCCGACGAAGATGCTCGCGGGACAGGTCGAGCACGATCGTGCGATCGCCGAGCAACTGTTCAACACCACGCAATGCGACGTGAACGCGCCCGTCAATGAGCTGGGAACGGACATGACCTCGGTCTGGCGCCGCGTCTTCCGCTACCGCGCCGAGCGCGAAGCGTCCGCGAACGCGTTGCGTGTGCGCGAGGGAAAACCGATCGAGGCGAGGTCCGTCTGCAGCGACGGCTCGTGGACCTTCGACGGCACGACGCTGCGCTTCAGCCGCGAGATCGCGACCACCGCGCCCGACCGGCCGATGCCGCTGGTGCTGCGCGTCAGTGCCGCACGGCCCTGACGCGCGCGATCTCGCCGACCGTCCGCCACACGATGCGGTTGTGGCCGAGGGAACTCTCGTCCGGGCCGCTGAGGGAGTAGAGGAGGAAGGTCGTCGCGCCCGGGCCGCGGACGAGGTGCGGCGCGCGCAGGTCCGTGGCGTCGGTCTCGACCGCGCGCTCGACGATATCGATCGGGGTACCGTTCGACGCGACGCGCCACAGCGAGAGCGTGTTCAACCACGACGTCCGCTGCCATGCCACGAGGAATCCCGAGGTCGTGGCCGTGACGCTGCCGTAGCGCGCCGCCGAATACGTGGGCTGCGCGTCCGCGGCCAGCACGTGCGCCTGCGCGGACGGCTCGCCGTCGCGCGAGAACGTGCGCGTGCGCAACTGATGGACGTTCTGCAGATCGCGCGCGGCGAGCCACACCACGAGGTAATGCTGCCCATCCCACGCAAGCTGCGGTTCGCGGTTCAGCATCATCCCGTCCTCGGCGATCCCCACGCGACGGGCGATGCCGTTCTCGACGACGGCGGCGGCGAGGACCTGCTTCGGCGGACAGTATTCGTACATCGACGGGCAGGGATCGGAAGCCGCGCGCATGACGTGCTGCGTCCACACCACGAGCGCATTTGCGTCGCCCGCGGCGATGGCGGGAGGCTCGGCGTTGACCTGCTCCGCGAGCACGAGCGGCTGCGATGCCGTGTCACTCGCTTCGACGAAGGTCACGAGCACGGATCGCTGCGGCAGCGGCGCGTGGCTGCAGCCGGCGCCAAGGTGCGCGACGAGGATGCGATTGCCGTCACGCACGGCGGTGAAATCCGCGCCGCAGAAGCTCGGCGCGACCGTGAACGCGTCGCCGGCAAAGGAGCCGTCGGTGTTGATGCGCCGCGCGCGGATCTCCGTCACCGTGGCCACGCTCTCCGTCCAGAGCACGAGAAAGCGCACGCCGTCGAAGACGACGCGCGCGTTGCGCTGCTGTGCGCCCGACGCGGCGATGATGCGGCCGCGTCCATCGAGCGGATTTCCCTCCGCATCCGTCCGGCCGTACTTCACCTTCCACAATCCCTCGGAGGGAAAGTACTCGTCCCACGCCGTGAAGAGCCGCGCGCCGTCCCACGCCGAGGAAGGCGAGTCCTGCTGATTCGGCATGCGCGACACGACGTAATCCGGCGCGCCCGCAACCGGTTGTCCGTTCGGCGGCAGACGCGTGACGGAGACGTTCATGCTCTCGGACGGGCCGGTGAGGCCGCCGCTGCGCGCGAGCAGATAGCCGCTGCCCGTCCATTCGAGCGCGACGATGCGCGCATCGTTGGAGAGGATCTGCGCTTCCGAGCTGCCGGACGTTCCGACGCGGCGCAACCGCGTCGTACGCACCGGTGCGGCCGGATCTTGAAACGCGGCGTGCGGATAGGCGATGACGAACGACTGCCCGTCGCTTTCCACCGCGAGCGGGGCACCCGAGGCTCCGGCGTCTTCGAGCGGGAACGGTCCTGCCACGGAAGTTCCTTCGGAATCGAAGAGCGTTCCCGTCATCACGCCGAACGGCTCGTGCAAGACCATGAGGACGCGGTCGCGCGATACGGCCAGGCCGGACAGGGTGTAGTCGAAGGACTGCGTGTCGTCGACATGCCGCAGCACGCGCGGTTCCGTCGCCGTCCCATCCGCTTCGGCCCGCACGAGCGAGAACGTGTGCTCGCACGTGTACGTCGCGCACGCGAGTTGATCCGCGACGACGAAGAACGACGTGCCGTTCGAGCGGACGCGCGTCGCCACCATCAGCATTCCACCGAACGTTTTGCGCGCGAATGCGTTGCCTTCGACATCGAGCCAGAGCAGCTCGGAGCGGTAATCGGGCTCGCCGCTGTTGCCGGTGATCAGGACCGTCGAGCCATTCGAGGCGACGTCGTTCGGATGAAAGGGACGCGACGCGAGCTCGCCGACGGGACGGAGGGTGCCGTCGTGGTTCACGAGTGTGGCGCGCAGCGGAGCGCTGTTGTCGACGAACGACTGCCAGACGACGAGGAACCCTGTGCCGAGCGGCACGACCCGCGAGAACGTCGATAGCCCTTCGCGCGAAATGATCAGCGGCCGCGGCTCGAGCGGCATGCCCGTCGAGTCGACATGCGTGGCGAGAATGAAATCGTCCTGCTGCACCCTCGTCCGCCACACCACGAGCCCCCGATCGCCGTTCCACGCGACGGATGGATCCGTCTGCGCACGATACGCACCGGTGCTTTCGGCCTGCTCGGTGAGCGGCCGCGCGGGTCCGGCAACGAGCGCCGCGTGTGCGAGGGTGGGGAGGAGGAGAAGGAGCGCGAGGATCGGGAGAGTCCGTGGCATGAGGTGTCCGCGAGGTCAGAAGGTTCTACGGACTTCGTCCATTGCACGTCTACCGCTTCAATCACGCGATGACCTTCGCCAGCTCGCGAATGCGCTCGAGACGGATCCCGCCGACGTTTCGACGACCTGCGCCATGGCAACGAGGAGATCGTCGTCGTCGACGCGCGGTCTGCCGCGTCGTACGAGAAGACGTCCCCGGCGCGATCAACTTTCCGCATCGCACCATGAACGCGGAGACGACGGCGCCGCTGTCGCGTGACAAAATCTACGTCACGTACTGCGACGGCACCGGCTGCAACGCCTCGACGCGCGCGGCGCTGCGGCTGTCCGAGCTCGGATTTCGGGTGAAGGAGATGATCGGAGGACTCGACTGGTGGATGCGTGTCGATGGATATCCGGTCGTCATCGGGAGACACGAGGGCACGCTTCGCGAGACAGCCGCGATCGCGTGCGATTGCTGACATGCGCATCGCACTCGTCACCTGGTCCGGGCTGCCCGGCCTCTCTTCCGACGATCAATTGCTGCGCGACGCGTTGCTGCACGACGGCCACGAAGTCGCCGCGGCCGTGTGGGACGATCCACGCGTCGCATGGGAGTCTTACGATGCGATCGTCATCCGCTCGACCTGGGACTATCACAAGCGCATCGACGAGTTTCGCAAATGGCTCGCGTCTCTTGGCGACGCGCCTCTGTGGAATCCCCGCACGCTCCTCGAGCGCAATCTGCACAAGAGTTATCTCCTCGGCATGCCGAATGCCGTGCCGACGCGCATCGTGCAGCCGGGCGAGCACGTCGACGTCACCTCGCGCGTCGTCGTGAAGCCGGCGGTCTCCGCGTCGGCGTATCTCACGACCATCGCGGAGCGCCCGTTCGTCGCGTCGTTCGAAGCCCTCGTGCAGCCGTTCGTCGACGAGGTGACGACGAAAGGGGAGTGGTCGCTGCTCTTCGCCGCCGGTGAATTCAGCCACGCCGTGCTCAAGCAGGCAAAGCGCGGCGACTTTCGCGTGCAGCAGGAGCTCGGCGGGAGTGCCGTGGCGACCGACCCGCCGCCCGCCCTGATCGACGACGCGCATGCGATCCTCGCCACGATCGAAGAGCCGTGGCTCTACGCACGTGTCGACGGCGTGGAGCGCGACGGCCGCCTCCTGCTGATGGAGCTCGAGATGACGGAGCCGTCGCTGTTTCTCGAGCTCGACGCGGAAGCGCCGCGGCGCTTCGCGCGGGCAATCGCGGGTCGTTGCTGCAATGCGGTCTTTGCTCCTCGACAGGAGGGCTGCAGAACCGACCCCCGGTAATCTGTGAAGCGCGGCGCGTGAACCTGGACGCGGGCGATTGCCGACCCGTCCGGCATACGAACGACGCAGTGCAGAACGTTCGGGCCGTTCACGCGTCTCACCAGCACGCAATGAACCCGATCACGCACGTCCTGAGCGGATGGGCACTCGTCGAATTGTTCGCGCCGAGCCTGACGTGGCGCGAGAAAGCCGTCATTACGAGTGCGGCTCTCGTCCCCGACGTTGACGGTCTGGGACTCGCCGTTGAACTTGCCACGAGGGACAGCGCACGCCCGCTGCTCTGGTGGACCGAGTACCACCATGTCCTCGGTCACAATCTCGCGTTCGCAGTTGCAGTTGCGTTCTTTGCGTTCCTCATTTCCTCGCGGCCGTCGCGAAAAACAGTAGCCGCACTCGCATTCGTGGCGGTTCATCTCCACATTGCCGGCGATGTGGCCGGGTCCCGCGGTCCGGACGACTACCAATGGCCGATCCCTTATCTTTACCCGTTCACGAGCGCACTACAGCTCGCGTGGTCGGGGCAGTGGTACCTCAATGCGTGGCCGAACGTCCTGATCACGACTGTGCTCTTGGCACTGACCGCACGCATGGCGTGGCAGCGAGGGCTACTCGATGATCGGGATCGTCTCCGCGCGCGCGGACAGAGCTTTTGTTCACGTGCTCAGGTCACGCTTCGGCGATCCATGACACGACCCATGGGGTGCTCGTGGCGGCGCCGATTCATTGATGGTGCGATCGAGCGGTGTGGGCACATTCGTGCGCAGGAAGCTTGAATCGGCGTCCCGTGTGGGATTCGCTCCCGCGTAACGTCAACGGCTGTCGCGCAGCACATCCAGCCACTCCGGCGTGATTTCAAAGGTGTGCGCCGCAGTACTTGCAGTGCGTCGCGTCGTCGTCGTGGCCTTCGCGGCCGCAGACGGGGCAGGACTGGCGCGAGTGGCCGCGGTTGCGGGCGGCGGTCAGTTCCGAGGTGACGATGCCGGTCGGCACGGCGATGATGGCGTAGCCGATGATCATCACGAACGACGCCAGCAGCTTGCCCAGTGGCGTCTGTGGCGAGATGTCGCCGTAGCCGACGGTGGTCAGCGTCACGATGGCCCAGTACATCGACAGCGGGATGTCGGTGAAGCCGTTGGCCGGACCTTCCACGACGTAGATCAGCGAGCCGATCACCACCACGAGCGTGACCACGGCGAAGAGGAAGACGAAGATCTTGCGCCGGCTGGCGCGCAATGCGTTCGTGATGACGCCGGCTTCGTTGAGGTATTCGGTGAGCTTGAGGATGCGGAAGATCCGCAGGACGCGAAGCACACGCACGGTCAGGAAGAACTGTGCGCCGGGGACGAACAGCGCCAGCCACGTCGGCGCGACGGCGAGCAGGTCGATCACGCCGTAGAGGCTCCGCGCATACGCGAGCGGGCGCCGCACGGCGACGAGCCGCAGGATGTACTCGAGCGTGAAGAGGATGGTGAACGCCATCTCGATCGCCAGCAGCTCGCGATGCCAGCGCGCGGCAATCGAGGCCACGCTTTCGAGCATGACCACCGCGACGCTGGTGAGGATGCAGGCGATCAACGCGAAGTCGAACGTGCGGCCGGCGACCGTATCCGCTTCGAAGATGACGGTGTGCAGGCGCTGCCGCCAGGGCGAGTGGTCGTAGCTCATGCAGGGGAGTATGGCGGAGGCGGCGCATTGCGCAGCATCGCCGCGGCCTGTTCCGCGGGCACGGGCCGCGCGAAGTAGAAGCCTTGCGCGTACGGCACGCCGAGGCCGCGCATGCGCTCCGCGTGTGCAGCGGTCTCGAGGCCTTCGACGATCACTTCCATCCCCAGCACGCGCGCGAGCGAGGTGATCGTCCGGACCATCTCATCGGCGCGCGCGGTGTCGGCGTCGAGGAGGAACGAGCGATCGATCTTCAGGATGTCGAACGGAAACTGCCGCAGTGAGCTGAGCGAGGAGTAGCCGGTGCCGAAGTCGTCGAGGCTGAGGCGCACGTCGATGTCCCGCAGCGCGCGCAGCAGCTCGGCCGCAGCCTCGGCGTTCTCGATGAGCAGACTCTCGGTCAGCTCGAGATGCAATCGCTCCGGCGCGACGCCGCTCTCCGCCACCGCGGCAGCCACGTGCTCGACGAACTCCGGCTGCAGGAACTGCCGCGGCGAGACGTTGACGTGGATGTCGACGCCGGGCCACTCCTGCACCTGCCGCAGCGCCTCGCGCAGCACCCATGCGCCGATCGGCACGATCAGCCCCGTCTCCTCGGCTGTGGTGATGATCGCGTCGGCCGGCACGAGCGCGTCGCCGCGTTGCCAGCGCAGCAGCGCTTCGAATCCCGCCACGCGTCCGCTGCGCATCTCGATCACCGGCTGGTAGTGCACGCGCAGCTCACCGCGTTCGGTGGCGCGGCGCAGGTCGGTCTCGAAGCGCAGCAGCTCGACGGTGCGCTCGTGCATCGCCGTATCGAACACCTCGTGCCTCGCCTTGCCGCGCGCTTTTGCGCGATACATCGCGATGTCGGCGTCGCGCAGCACGTCCTGCGGATCGCCGTAGCCCGTCGTGCTGAGCGCGATGCCGATGCTGACCGTGGTGAAGATCTCGTGCGTGTGGACGTGGAAGGGGAGGAGCAGCTCCTCCTGGATGCGCCGCGCGGCGCGCACGGCGTCGGCCTCGTGATCGATGCCGTCGATGAGCATCGCGAACTCGTCGCCGCCGAGGCGCGCGACGGTGTCGCTCGAGCGCACCAGTGTCGAGAGCCGCCGTGCGACCGCGATCAGCAGCTCGTCGCCGAGCAGGTGCCCGAGGCTGTCGTTCACGATCTTGAAGCGATCGAGATCGAGAAAGAGCACGGCGAACAGCGACTCCGGATGGCGGCGATGCGCTTCGATCGCGCGCGCGAGGCGATCCATGAACAGCGCGCGATTCGGCAGTTGCGTCAGCGCGTCGTGGAAGGCGTCGTGAGTCAGACGCTCGACCGCGATCTTCCGGTCCGTGACGTCGGTCTGCGATCCGGCGATGCGCGTGGCCTCGCCGTTTGCACCACGCACGGCGAGGCCGCGGCTGAGCATCCAGCGATACGAACCGTCGCGACAGAGCATGCGGTGCTCGCTCTCGAGGTGCGGCGTTTCGCCGCGCAGATGCAGCTCGACCGCGCTGCGCAGAATCTGCGCGTCATCGGGATGCACGCGCGAGAACCACTCCTCGGGCGTGGCGCCGATCTCCTCTTCCGCGTGACCGAGCATCGACTTCCAGCGCGGGGAGTAGTAGACGTCGTTCGCGCGCAGGTCCCACACCCACAGGCCGTCGTTCGCGCCGCGCGCCGAGAGCGCGTAGCGTTCCTCCGATTCGCGCAGCGCGCGCAACGTGCGGCTCTGTTCGAGCGCGTAATGAATGGCGCGCTCGAGCAGCGGCGCGTCGATCGTCCCTTTGACGAGGTAGTCCGCGGCACCGGCGCGCATCGCTTCGAGGTCGATGTCGCCGCCGCCCTGGCCGGTGAGGAGGATCATCGGCGCGCCGATGCCGAGGTCGCGCGCGTAGCGCAGCAGCTCGAGTCCGTCGTGCTGGCCGAGGCGGTAATCGATGAGACAGACGTCGTGATTGCCGTTCGCCAGCGCGTGTTGCGCCTCGTCGAACGTGGCGATCCATTCCACGTTGAACCGGGTCCGCTTCGCGTCGGCGAGCAGTTCTCGCGTGAGCACGTAATCGTCTTCGTCGTCCTCGACGAGGAGAAGGCGGACCGGAGTCTCGAGCTCAGTCAATGGAGTCGGGTGGGAGCTCGACGATCTCGATCCAGTACCGGCCGATGTCGCGCATCACCGAGACCAGACCGTCGAAGCTCACCGGTTTTGTGATGAACGAGTTCGCGCCGAGGTCGTACGTCCGGTAGATGTCCTCCTCGGCTTTCGACGTCGTGAGGACGACCACCGGGATGCGCCGCAGCTCGGGATCGGCTTTGATCTCGCGCAGCGCCTCGCGGCCGTCCTTGCGGGGCATGTTCAAGTCGAGGAGGATCAGCCCGGGCGTGGGCGAGCTGCCGGGATCGGAGAAGCGCCCGCGGTGATAGAGATAGTCGAGCAGCTCCTCGCCGTCTTCGACGAAGCGGAGGTCGTTGACGACGCGGCTCTCCTCGAGCGCGTCGGCAGCGAGCATGCGGTCCTCCTCGTCGTCGTCGGCGAGCAGGATGACGATCGGTCTCGGATGCGCGTTCATGAGTGCTTGACCGGCAACGTCACGACGAACGCTGCTCCTTCTCCCGGTTTTCCGTGTGCACGAATCTCTCCTCCGTGACGCTCGGCTATTTTGCGACAAATGGCCAGCCCGATGCCCGTTCCTTCGTAGGTGCTGCGCGCGTGGAGGCGCTCGAACATCGTGAAGATGCGTTCCGCGTATTTGTCCTCGAAGCCGATGCCGTTGTCGGAAACGACGATGCGGCAGCGGTTGCCGTCGAGCTCTCCGCGGATCTCGACGAGCGGCGGCACGCCGGGACGGTGGAACTTGAGACCGTTGCCGGCGAGGTTCTGCAGGAGCTGGCGCATCTGCAGCGGATCGGCTTCGATGGCCGGAAGCGCGCCGAGGACGATGCGGCCGCCGGTGTCGTGCGCGCGCCCTTCGAGGTCCTTGACCACTTCCGCGGCGACGTGCCCCAGATCCACGCGCACGAACGGCTGCGCCTTCGTCGTGACGCGCGAGAACGAGAGGAGATCGTTGATCAACACCTGCATGCGCTTCGCCGCGGACTGCATGCGCTCGATGTAGTCGCGGGCCTGGTCGGGAAGCGCGGCGGCGTGTTTGGAGCGAAGCAGATCGCCGAACGCCTGGATCTTGCGCAGCGGCTCCTGCAGGTCGTGCGAGGCGACGTACGCGAAGTCCTCGAGCTCGCGATTGCTCTGCTCGAGCCGCGTCAGCGCCGCTTTCAATTCCTCCTCGGCACGTTTGCGCGCGCGGATGTCGCGGGCGATGACGACGGCGCCTTCCTGCACGTCGGTGTCGCCGACGGGGGAGATCGACACGCTGACGCTGACGGCGTGTCCGTCCACGTGACGCAGCAGGCGTTCCTGGTCGCGGATGGGACCGCGCTGTGCGAGATCGCGCAGCGTGCGCGAGATGGTGTCGCTTCCCTCGGCTTGTTCGAGCTTGTCGATGGAGCGGCCGAGGAGATCGGAATTGCGGTAGCCGAGGAGCTCGCGGACGGCGTGATTGACGACGCGGATGCAGCCGGAGGCGTCGATGACGAAGAGCGCGTCCGCCATCGTGTCGAGAATCTCGCGCGAGGCGCGGGCGGCGGTGATCGGCTGGAAGCGGTGCCGGCGGATCGTGCCCCACGCGACGGCGATGAACGCGAGGACGGGGATGTACGCGACGGGCCGCGTGGGGAAACCGAACATCGGCAGCCAGTCGAGCGCGCCGGCGTAGACGACGATGAAGCTCGTCATCAGCTTGGCCACGCGGCGGCGGCGTTTGGGATCGGTGGTGCGGCGCCATTCGACGATGCCGTCGAAGAGCTGCGTCCCGAGTCCTCCGGCAAAGTAGAGAAGGAAGGGAATGGTCGCCGCGCCCGCGCGCGGATAGAACCCCCACGGATGCAGGTCGATGCCGCCGATCATCGCCCGCGTGAAGAGCGTCACCGCCGCGAACGCGGCGCCGGCAACCCACGCGGCGAGGATGAGGAACCGCCGCGACGCGCGCAGCCGCAGCGCGGTGGCGGTGAAGTCGTAGATGGAGGCGGGGAGGAAGCAGATCGCCGCCAATGCCGCACGCGCCGCGAGCTCGGCCACGCGCGCGCTGGTGGTGGCGAACATCACCGCGAACGCGGTGAACCACACGCCGACGAGGACGATCATGAAGCAGAACAGCACCGCGACACGCGACGCCTTCTGCCGCGAGTAAATGACGCCCGCCAGCGCGAACAACGGGGCCGCCACGACCGCCCAGGGAAGGGCGGAGAGATTCCACGTCAGCACGTGGGGGTGATTCTAAGCGCGGAGCGATCGCGCGTCGGCGTGTTGCATGTGCCGGCGGAGGTCACGCGTCCTCGACGCTCGTGCGGCTCGCGCTGCGGGCCTCGACAATATCCCGCCCGGCCCGGCGTCCTTGCGGGACGAAGCCGTCCAATCCGCATCCCCATCACAGCAGCAGCAGCCGGGAGCATCACGATGAGTGTCTCATCGTGTGCTGTGCGCAGTCGTGTCGTCTGCTGCTCTCCGTCCGTCGACTTGAAAGGAACAGCAATGTCTATGCGCCACGTCACTCGGGCCACCTACACCGCGCCATTCGTACTCGTCGCACTTTTTCTCTCGTCCTTCATCGCCGCAAGCGCGCACGCACAGTGGACCAACACCGCAAACCCTACACTTTCTGGCAAAGCCGGCATCGGCGTCGCCCATCACAGCACCGTACGGCTCCGGCTCGCCGAGACCGTCCCGGGCACGTTGACGATAGGACCGTTCCACCTCGCCTTCGGCTCCGATACCGCCATGTGGTGGGCCTACCGGCTCGACGGTACGAACAATCTGCACCTCGACCGGCAGGGCAACAGCGGATGGGCTGAGGGGTTCGTCTTCGATCGGGACGGAGACTTCGGGATCGGCACACCATCGCCGACGCAGCTCCTGCACGCCACCCGCGACCACAACGCCGGCACTCTCATCCAGGTGAGTAATGCCAGCACCGGCGCCAGCGCGTATACGGGACTCCTGCTCACGGAGGGTGCGTTCCTGAAAGGGGAGTTGTCGAGCACGAACTCCGGCTCGACCCATGCGGATGGTCCGAACGCACTGCGCCTGACGAACCACGGCAACGGCCCGCTGATCTTCCGGAGCAACGGTGGTGAGCGGATGCGCATCTGGGGCAACGGCAACATCTCCATCGGCGCTCCCAACGACCTCGGAAGGTTATCGGTGGTCGACTATGCCGACGGTTCGGTGACCGCCAGGATCCACCACGACGTCGTGATCGAGACGGACATCAGCCAGAACGATTACGGCACGATGTCGACCACCGTCGAGCACATCCCCACCGGCGTGACCAACTCCGGCACTTTCGCCGGAGCGCAGTTCGAAGCGTGGGCAGACAAGGCCGCGAACGGGACGTCCGGCACTCTGGCCGCCGCCGTTGCCGGACGTTTCCTGGCCGGCAACCTCTCCACCGCGGCTACGACGATCAACAAAGCCTCCGGGATGTGGACGCAGGTCCAGGCCGGGGGCGGCACCATCGTCGAAGGGAGGGCCGTGGAGATCGCCGACACCATCGCCACGAACGACTATGCGATCTATCAGATGGCGGCGAGTGACACGAATTACTTCGCCGGAAACGTCATGATCGGCGGCACCGCGAGTGCCGCCACGTCCTCCTACGCACTCGAAGTCACGGGCCACGCGAATTTCAACGGGACCGTGACGGGCACGAACATCAAGGCCCACTATCAGGACCTCGCCGAGTGGGTTCCGGCCACCACGGATCTGGCGCCCGGCACCGTGGTCATCCTCAACCGCGGCCGCCACAACGAAGTGATGGCCTCCACCACCTCGTACGACACGACCGTGGCCGGCGTGGTCTCCGCGCAGCCCGGCATCAGCCTCGGCGTGGAAGGCAGCGGGAAGGAACAGATCGCGACCACCGGACGCGTGAGGGTTCGGGTCGACGCCCGCGTCCACGCGATCCGCGTCGGCGACCTGCTCGTCACCAGCGATCTCCCCGGCACCGCCATGCGCTCCGAGCCGATGGACATCAACGGCCGCGCGTTCCATCAGCCGGGGACCATCATCGGCAAGGCGCTCGAGCCGCTCGAAGGCGCGATCGGCGAGATCCTCGTGCTCCTCAGCATGCAGTAGGGACGGAGCCAGCCAGCATGAAGAAAGCCCTGCTCTTCTGTTTCCTCCTGTTCCTGCCCGTCATTTCCGTCATGGCCGGAGACGGGAAAGTACGCAAGTCCGCGAACGCCATCCGTGACGAGTACATCGTGGTTCTCCACGACCGCACGCGCCCGGAAGAAGTGGCGGATGTCGCACAGCGCGTCGCGAAAGCACACGGCGCGACGGTGAAAAAGGTGTGGCAGCACGCCCTCAAAGGCTTCTTTGCCACCATGCCGGCCGCACGCGCCGAGGCGTTGAGCCGTCATCCGGACGTGGCCTTCGTCGAGGAGAACGGCCAGGTATTCGATTCGGCCACGGTGCCGACGAGGATCGATCCGGCCCTCGATCCCGGTCAGCAGAACTACAACGTCACCGACAACCGTCTGTGGCATCTCGACGTCCTGGATCAGAACAGCGCCGTCGCAACGAACAGTTACTCGTACTGCACGAACGACACGAGCGTGACCGTCTACGTCGTCGACAGCGGTGTCATGCGCGCGCATCGCGAGTTCAGCGACAATCCGGCGCGCGTGGTCGACGGTCACGACGCGACGGGTGACCCGGCCGGCTTCCCCGCCTGGAATCCGTGTGGAGGCCCCGCGCACGCGAACATGCACGACGCGGCCGCGGTGTCCGCCAACCTCGGTCACGGCACGGGCGTGGCGTCGCTCGTCGGCGGACGCAACGTCGGCGTGGCGCGCAACGTCACGATCGTTCCCATCAAAACCACCCCCTGCGCGTTTGCCGGCGCGATGGATGTGCAGCCGGAGACCGCGTACACCCTGAATCAGATCGTCTTCGCCGATCTCACGTATTACAAGGTGACGACGGCCGGGAGCACCGGCGTTGCGGCAACACGTCCGGCCGAGTGGGCCGCATACGACGATCCCGACCCTACGACCCAGTGGGGCACCGCGGTCTTCCGCTACCTCGGGCCACTTCTCAAGGCCAGCGAGAAGCAGATGCTCATCGACGGGACGAACTGGATCCTCAGCCCGTCCAATCCGCATCCCAAGTCGCCCGCGGTCGTGACGTTCAGCAAATACTTCGTCGCCATCGACGAACCGGCCAAGACGACCGCGCTCGAGACCGCGGTGATGAATCTCCTGAAGTACAAGGAGCATTCCGAGGAGGAAATCCCCAAAGGGATCACCGTCATCGCGTCGGCGAACAACCAGGACGCGGACGCGTGTGACACGACCCCGGCCAGGCTCTCGCGCAATGCTCCAAACCACCTGGCGGATCCGTATGGCTATCGGGTGATCACCGTCGGCGGCACGATGCTCCGGAACAATCCCGACCCGAATCCGGACGCCACCGGAAACGGGGACGGCGGTGAGCCGACGTATGACCCGACGAAGGAGACCGTCCAGGGACGGTGGGTTTGCGGCGCAGGCGATTCCGATCTGTGCAGCAAGATCCGGCGGTTGCCCTCCTTTCCCGAAGGCTATTCGGGCATGACCATGGGCTCGAACGGCGGCCAGTGCGTCACGCTCTTCGCTCCGGCGAAGAACATCCCGGTAGCCAGTCTCGCTGCGATCAACGGGTACCGCAATCCGCGAGCGACGAATACGGGCGCGTCGGGAACCTCGTGGTCGGCGCCGATCGTGGCAGGCATGGCCGCGCGCATCCTGCAGAGTCATCCCGCCTACACCGTCGACGAGGTGTATCTGGCGTTGATGAGCAGGTCGCCACTCGACCTCTCTCTCGAGCAGTTGAATCCGCCCAACGTCACCGGCACGCCGCGCAACGTGCTGCGCATGACGGACGTCTTGCTGGGGACCGATCTCCCGGCCCTGACCGCGGCCGCCGCCAGTGGTCCGACGACGATCGCGTTGACATCGGTCGTCGGGACGGCTCCGCTGACGTACGAGCTCTATCGGGTGAATGCGAACTTCGACGTCGGCACGTACCCGCGGCACGCCGAGAAGTCGACGCTGGTTGGATCTCCACAATCCTCCGGCACGTTCTCCGTGGCAAATGCCCTCGGCCATTCCTATTTCATCCGCGTGAAGGGAAGCTGCGGCTCCGCCGATAGCCGCATCACGACGGTCGTCACCGGCACGGCGCCCGCGCCGCCGTCGAATTTCACGGCCACCCGGGGATCCGGCTCCGTCGCCTTCACGTGGTCTCCGGTGACGAACGCCGACGGCTACCGCGTCGAGCGCAAGATCCCGGGGCAGCCGTGGATGATCACGGTTACGGTTTCAGGGCAGTCCGCAAGCTCCGCCAGCGAACCGGCGCCGCCGACGCCCGGAGGGGTCGTGCTCTATCGCGTCACTGCCACGAGCGGCGGCCTGGTCTCCGCCCCGAGCAACGTCGACGTGGCGTGGGTGGGGACGTTCACCGACGATGGGCTGGTGATCGGGTCCACGCTCGTCCGGGCGATTCATGTGCTCGAGTTGCGCAAGGCAGTGAACAGCCTCTGTGCCGCCGCCGATCTGGCGCCGCAGTTCAGTGCCGCCGAGGTGGCAGACGACGCGCTGAGCGGCAGCGTCTTCGAGGAAGAACACCTGACCGATCTGATGGACCGTCTCAACACGGCTCGCACCAGCATCGGGATGGGAAGCGTTGCGTTCGGGGAGACGCCGGTCCCCTGGACGCTCAACCGCGCCGCCGCCACCAATGATCTGCGCGCAGGTGTGAAGTGATCCATGAGCCGGGACGGCGGAACGCCGTCCCGGCTCGGTAGCTGTTCATCGCTCCTTGCGATAGTGTGAAATGGCCGAGGTCAGTCGTGTCTACACTATTCGAGGAGGCTCCATGATTCGTGGCGTCACCATCCTTGCGATCGTGCTGTTCGCGAGTCCCGTCGCTGCGGCGAGCGAGGCGGGGGCCGTGTTTCAGAGCATGGCTTCCGTGCTCGACATGGCGTACGAGATCGAGCGGTATGCGCTGCGGCACGGCCGGTTGCCGGCGGCGCAATCGCCGGCCGAGCTGTCGCAGGCGCTCCTCGGGACGGACAGCATGACGGAGGTGCTCGTCGACGCGTGGGGCACGCCGCTGCACATCGATTCGAATCCGGACACGAAGCGCTACGTCGTCGCGAGCGCGGGAGCGGACAAGCGATTCGATCGCGCGCAGTGGACGGCGCGCGCCGCGACCAACGATGCCGCGGCGGACATCGTCATTCGCGATGGCGAGATGCTGCGCTGGCCGGAAGAGTGGGCGCTCGCGCGCTTCCGCGCCGAAGATGGCGACGCCACGCGGGCGCTGAGCGATGCGCTCGAGACCAGCAAGGCCGTGCGTACGCTGGCCGACATGGCGCTGCTCCGCATGAAGCTCGAGGAGCACGTCACCGCGCACGGCACGCTCCCCGCGGCGCTCGCGCCGGAACTGCCGCAGCGCGACGGATGGGGACATGCGTTCGCCGTGACGATCGATCGCGCGGCGAAGACGTATCGCATCGTCTCGGCCGGCGCGGACGGGAAGTTCGACGAGAAACGCTGGAGCGAAGAGGGGGAGACGCTCGACCTCACACGCGACGCCGTGCTGCAGAACGGCGAGCTCGGACCGTCGTGGCAAACGCACGGAGGCACGCGCGAGCGCGATGCCGCGTACGCGCACTTTTCGCTCTTCAAGATGAAGCACGCCGCGCTGCGCACCATCAGCGACGACGAACGACGCAAGTTGCGCCTCGAAGGCCTGGGCGACGACATGGACGACGCGGCCGAGCGGCAGGACTGGTCCGCCGCGATGAATCTCTACGAGGAGAACGAGAAGCTCGGCGTGCGCGACACGGAACGCCTGCGCTCGTGGGCGCTCAGCTTCACGCAGAACGCTGACGCGAGGCAACGTGCGGCGGCGGGACGGATCGGTGCCGCGCTTCGCCGTGCACTCGCGGAGGCGGAAGACGCGGAGCGGTGGGCGCTCACGGAAACGCTCGCCGATCTCGAGCGGGCACGCGGCGAGACGGCGACGGCGGATCAGTTGCTGGAGACGTGGGCGGCCGCGCATCCGAACGATCCGATGCCGCGGGTGCGGCAGCTCGTTGCCGCCCAACGCGGCGGCGACACCGCGCGGGTGCTGCATCTCGCGGGCGAGCTCCTGACCGCCGAGCCAGCGGGGAAGGATGCGCTCTACGCCACCGGCGTGGCGTTTTACGAGGTGGTCGCGCAATCGGGCGACGCGATTCCCGCGGATCGCAGGCGCACTTTCGCCGCGCACGCACGGCGCATGCTCGAGCGCGCCGCTGCGCTCGATGAGAATGCGATGGAGCCGCTCGTCTACCTCAGCCTCGTCGTGCGACAGCAGGCGACGTTCGAATCCGATTCCACGAAGGCGGCGAAACTCGTCGAAGAAGCGGACGCGATTCGCGGGCGTGCGATCGAGATCAGCAAGCGCCGGCGCGGGGGACAATGACGACGCCGCGGAGCGCCATCACCTGCGGACGCGAAGTCGGGTCGCTGGCCGGCAGCGGGTTTCTCGTCAGCGACGTCCGCTACGGCGCGGGCGACACGTACGACCGCCACGCGCACCTCGTGCTGGTCTGCAGCGGCGGGTTCGCCGAGGATGCGCGGAATGCTTCGGTGGAGCTGACGAGTGGGGATGTGCTCGTGGTGCCGGCCGGTCACGCGCATCGCGACGTCATCGCCGCGCACGGCGCGCGCGGACTGCTCGTGACGATCGAGCCGTCGTTCGCCACGCTCCCGCGGCATTGGCGCGCGCATCGCGGCGGACCCGTGTCGCGCGCGATGATCGCACTGCACCGCGAGCTCTCCCGCGCGGCGCACGGCGAAACGCTTCCGATCGAAGAGCAGATCCTCACCGCGCTCGCGCACGAAGCGCCCGCGGATGCGATCGACCATCGTGCCGTGAAGATGGCCCGCGAGCTCCTCGAAGCGAATTCCGCGCAACCCCTGCGCCTCGGCGACGTCGCCCGCGAGGTGGGCGTGACGTCCGCGTACCTGGCGCGCGCGTTCGGCCGCGTCGAAGGGCGGACGATGGGCGCGTACCTGCGCGCGGCGCGGGCGCGCCGTGCCGCCGCGTTGCTCGCCTCGAGTGAGGACGCGCTCGCGGACATCGCCGCGGCCACCGGCTTCGCGGACCAGAGTCACCTCTCGCGTGTCTTCTCCGCGGCGTATGCGATGACGCCGCGGCGGTACCGCGACCTGATGCGCAGGTCAAAACCGTTCAAGACCTGACGACGCGTGGTGGTGCATCTTACGAACGTGATGCCCACCTGGCCGCTGCTGCTCCTCCTGCTCACGACGTCCGATCGCACCGCCGTCCTCGACCGGATCGGCGAGCTCGTTCGCGAACGCTATGTCTACGAAGACGTGGCCAGGCGTTGCACCGCGCAGTTGCAGGAGCGCAACGCGCGCGGGGAGTTCGCCGCTCTCGAGGACGCCCCGTTTGCGGCCGCGGTGACGGCCGCGCTGCGCGCCGACTGCGACGACAAACATTTCGAGCTGGTCGTGAGCCAGCCCTCCGCTCCGGCGCCTGCCGATCCTTCGTCGTGGCTGGAGCCGCTGCGGCGGCGCAACTACGACTTCGCGGAGGTGCGGCACATGCCGGGCAATGTCGGCTATGTCGAGATCCGCTCGTTTCCGCCGCCGGACGTCGCCGCGACGGTCGCCGCCGGGGCGATGAACATGCTCGCCGGCACCGACGCGATCATCATCGACCTGCGGCGCAACGGCGGCGGCACGGGCGACATGGTCCTGTTTCTCGCGACGTACTTTTTCGAACGGCAGACGGCGCTCGGCAACACGATCCGCCGCGCGCAGGGGACGTCGACGCAGGACCGCACGTTGCCGTATGTCCCGGGACCGCGCCTGACGAAGCAGGAGCTGTTCATCCTCACCGGCAAAGAGACGTTCTCCGCGGCGGAAGCGTTCGCGTTCCTGCTGCAGCAGGTGAAGCGGGCCACGATCGTCGGCGCGGTGACGAAGGGCGGCGCGAACGCGGGACGCTTCACCGACGTCCCGCCGAACTTTCGCGTGTTCATCTCCAACGCGCATGCGACCAGCGCCGCGACGGGGAAGACGTGGGACAAGGTGGGGATCACGCCGGACATCGCGGTGCCGGAGGCGGAGGCGCTGACGGCCGCGCATCGCGAGGCGCTGCGGCGGCTACGCGCGAAAACGACGGATGCCGCGTGGCAGCGCGAGTTGGACGCGTTGCTCGACTGACGGACCGCCGCCGCTGCGTGGGGGCCGCGGGGCCGCTGCCGCGCAATCGGCGAGACGCCGCCGTTCCGCGGCAGGGTGGTCAGTGGCGCACGGCGCGGCGGCGCGGATTCGTGTCCACGGAGACCGAGGCCGCGGCGCTCAACGCGACACCGCAGCGATTGGACACGCGCGCCCAGTAACGCCCCGCGCTCGCGCCGCGCAGCGTGTCGCCTTCCGCAACAGGCACCCGCGTGTCGCCGCTCTCTCCCGCGAACCAGTGGAACGCCAGCGGCTGCGCGCCGGTCGCGGCCATCGTCAGCGTTGCGCCGCCGCCCGGCTGTGCGACGATCGACGGCTTCGCACAGTCGGGCACAGCCGGCCCCGCGTTCACGCGCACGAACTCGAGCCAAAGCCGCCGCGCGTCGGCGTCGTTTCGTACCGGATCCGCCGCCTCGAAGTAATTGAGGAGTTGCTCGTCCGTCTCATCGCCGCGCAGTTCCCACGCGTCGGCGAAGCCGAGGTAGTTGTGCGCGTTCCAGCCGTACTTGAGTGAGGCGGGACGGCTGGTGAAGCGCTCGCCGCCCGGAGGTCCGGGCCAGATCCACGGCGCGCCGGTGGCCCAGACGAAGCGCCCGTCTTCGTGTCCGGCCGGTTGATAGTGCGACGGCAGCGGGTCATCGGCTCGACGCACGCGCAGACGCGAGACGCCATGCGTCCCGAACCCGCCGACGAGCAGCGCGCCGCGCGGATCGACGGCCACGAGCCACGGGTAATGCGGCGCGTTCGTCTCGTCCCGCGCGCCCCACCCCTCGGGATATGGATTCCAGTCATCGCCGAAAACGAACCGGCTCGTGCCGCCGTCCGGCGGCAGCCACGCGTAGACCTCGTTGAACTGCGAGCCGCTGTCGCCGTCGATTTCCTCCCCCACGGACTTGCACCAGTAGATGCCGTCCTTCGGACCGCTGTTGCCCCAGCGGTCGACGTCGAGCCACGCCCAGCCGCGATGGGAGTCTTCAAAGTCCTGGCTCACTTCGCCGAGGAGCTGCGCGGCGCCGGTGGTGGGATCGAAACGGCGGATCGTGCCGTAACCCAGCTCGAGCAGGATCAGGTTGCCTTTGCTGTCGACGCGGATGCATTGCGGCAGATAGACATCCGAGCTCAGGGCGCGATTCGCCCGCTGGTCGAACACGTCCGTCGCTCCGCGCGCGCGCAGACGGTCCGCAGCGCCGGGACTTCCGGCCACGGTGGTGACGTCGCCGTTGCGCGCGATCCTCCGGATCGCGTCGTTGTCCTGATCGGCGACGTACAACACGTCGCGGACCGGATCGAACACGATCGACGCCGGGCCGTTGAAACGCGCCGCGTGCCCGTTACCGTTTGCGAATCCCGGCTGGTGATTCGGATCGCCGGCGAAGACGCTCACGCGCACGCGGTCCGTTGCGAGATCCTCGATCTCGATCTTCCAAACGCAGTGGTCCTCGTATCCGACCACGTACCAGACGTTCTCGTTGCGCGGGTCGATGGCGAGATCGAGCGGCGTGAAGAACTCGCCGCGGCCGCTCGACCATTGCCCCCGTTTCTCCATCACGCTGCGAACGGTGGCCAGCGGTTTCGAGCTCCACACCGGATCGCGTTCCGGACGCACGCGCCATCCCGCCACGGTGACGATCTCGCCGTCCGGCTTCATGTAGCGCGCCGGCCCGCCGGTCTCGACGAACGCGAATCCTCCGCGCGAGTCGATCTGTCCAGAGACGTAAGGACTCATCCAGCCGACGCCGCGCGGGCCGTCGCGGAAGGGGAACTTTTCGTGCTTCGCTCCGACGCGCAGGCCGCGATGGTCCTGGCTGTTGTTCGGATCGAGCGCGCGCACGAAGGGGACGCCTGGATGCGGCGGATCTTCCCACCACATCTGCGCGCCGGCCGTGTAGTCGCCATTCGGCGCGAGCTGCTCGAGATAGAGGTCCGCTTCGTGCGGCGGCGCGCTCCACGGTGTGACGTTCGGATTGGCGGGATGTCCCGCGAGACGGCGCTGCCGCGAGTCGACGTACACGACGGCGGGACCGAAGTCGCCGCTGCCGTTGTATCCGGTGACGCTGTTGATGATGGGGACGAGCGTGCTCACCGCGCGCTCGCGCGTCATGTGCAGGAACGCGCGATGCGGTTTGAAGCGCGCACGCTCGGGGCCGCGCACTTCGACGCTGATGTCGTGAAAGCCGTCCGCGAGCGCGTCCAGCGCGGGATTGTCGACGCGCAGCGTGAACGCGAACTGCGAGGCAGGGGAGAGCCAGTCCGAGACCGGGACGCCGTGCACGGTGTAGCGGATTTCGACGCCGCTGTCCGCGGGTGCCAGCGTTTCCGCCGCCGACCGGCTGCCACGGAAGATGTTCACCCCGAGTGTCACCGCCTCGGACGGAGCCGCCGAGTGATGGCCGCGGTGAAGGTGCATCCAGTGCGGGTCTTCCGGTTCGAGTCCCTCGACCTTGACGACTTCGATCGAGTACTCGGCAAAGTGCAGCGGCCACTCCTGCGCCGCGACAGGAAGCGCTGCGAGACAGAGGACGGCGAAGAGTCTGGGGATCACGGTGTGCTCATTTCAACAGCGTCGGGCGAATTCGGGCGTGTCGCGCATCACGCCTGCGACGCCGTTGGCGCACACGCGACGACCGTTCGCCAACGCCAGACCACCGTTCGCAAAGGCGCTGGTTGCGGAGCGACGACGTCGTGCGACCCTTCCTGTCGATGAACGTCCGACCCGTGGTCGTCTTCCTCGCCGCCGCGTGTACGCAGCCGGTGGCCCCTGCGGAAACGCCGCGGGCCACCCCACATGATTACGGGGCGGCGTCTGCGGCCACCGGCTGCGCACACCTCGGCGGGACGATCAACGGACCGGAGCTCGACTGCACACCGCCCGTGTCATCCGTCCGCAAGTACTTCCATTGGAGCCGCGGCTGGGGCGGGATCGACGAGCGTTCCGCCACGATGCTGCCCCGCCGGCGATGAAGCCGATCGCCGTGATGATCGTCGAAGATCACCCCCTCGTGCGCGTCGGGATTCGCGCCGTGCTGGAGAGGCAGGGCGGCTTCGCGGTAGCGGCCGAGGCTTCGGATGCGGAGCTGCTGCTCGCGGGGTACGAAGAATCGGGAGCCGAGGTCGTACTGATCGACCTCCAACCCGGCAGGATTTCAGGACTGGAGGCGATCCGCGCGCTGGTCTCGACGCACCCGGACGTACGGATCGTGGTGCTGACCCACCACTGCGACGGCGATCACGTGTCGGCGGCGATGTCCGCCGGCGCGCAGGGATACGTGCTCAAGTCGGACGATCCCGCCGAGATGATCGCCGCGCTCCGCGCCGTTCACGCCGGCCGGCGCTATCTGAGTCCGGCCGTTTCGGAGACACTCGCCGGCGCGCTTGCCGGGTCGGGGCTGACGCTTCGGGAACGGCAGGTCATCGGGCTGATGGCGAGAGGAGAAAAAAATCGCGCGATCGCGCGTGCTCTCGGCGTCGCCGAGCAGACCGTCAAAGGCCACGTGAAGAACATCCTCGCCAAGCTCGGCGCGAGCACGCGTACCGAGGCGGTGAGCCGGGCGGCGCGGCGCGGCTGGATCCGGATCGACTGAACGATTCCGTTACGGTTCGGCGAAGTTCCACGCACGCCGGCGCCCGTATCGCACCCGCTCCTCTCGGGCGCCGTCCGCGACGCGCGGAATCCCCCCCGAAAGAGGGGTTCCGACCACCCCTTTCTCGGCTGTCGGACGGCAATGCGCACTGACTACTCTCCGGCCACATTGCGGTTCGGTAGTGCCGTAACGAAGGAGAGAGGGATGCGTCGAGCGCTAATGATTCTGCTGATGTTTCTGAACGTCGGGACGGCTGTCGCGCAACAGTCGTCCGTAACCCCTACTGCATCATTCACGGCCACCGTCGGCGCGCGCACGCCGGACGGTACCCCGGTGGATTTCGACGCCACGGGGTCGAGCGATCCCAACGGCCAGGTGCTCAGTTACTTCTGGGACTTTGGCGACGGCTACATCGGCTCGGAGCCGGTGATGCGGCACGTCTACGGATCCGCCGGCACGTACACGGTGACGCTGACGGTGTCCAACGGGACCGCATCGGCGGAACAGACGCGGCAGGTCGCGACAGCATCGACGAACCGGCCACCGACGGCTGACTTCACCTTTTCTCCCTCGCAGCCGCTGACCGGACACGCCGTCCAGTTCACCAGCACCGCGACCGACCAGGACCACGATCCTCTGACGTACGCCTGGACGTTCGGGGACGGCACGACGTCGAACGCGCCGCACCCGTCGAAAGTATTCACGGTCGCCGGTTTGTACGAAGTCGTGCTCACCGTCAACGACGGCAAGGTGAACGGCATCGACAAGATCGTCACCGTCAAGGTCGAAGATCCGAATGCCCCGCCCACGGCGAGCTTCGAGTTCCTGCCGGCGAATCCTGTCGCCGGCCAGCTCGTGACGTTCACCAGCACGTCGACGGACCCGAACTTCGATGTCCTCACACACGAGTGGGTATTCGGCGACGGCACGACTTCGATCGAGAAAAACCCCAGGAAGACGTACGGCGTGGCTTCGACCTACGCCGTCAGGCTGACGGTGTCGGACGGCCGCGGCGGGACGAATGCCGCGACGCGGAACGTGACGGTGAGCGAGGCAAACCGCCCTCCGGCCGCAGCGTTCAGGTTCAACATCGTCTCGAGCTCGACGCGCGGCATGGTCGTCCAGTTCGACTCGAGCGACTCGCGCGATCCGGACGGCCAGCCGCTGGTAAGTTACGAGTGGAGCTTCGGCGACGGTCCCATCGTGGGAAGCACGGAGGCGTCACCGCGGCACACGTACGCGCAGCCGGGCACGTACCCCGTGAGGTTGCGCGTGTCGGACGGCAGCCTCTGGTCCGACTACTACGACGCGACCGTGGTCGCGCCACAGAACCGGCCGCCGGTGGCGAGCTTCGACTATTCGCCCGCGCAGCCGTTGACCGGACAGGCGATCCAGTTCCGGAATCTCTCGTCCGACGTCGACGGCGACGATCTGACTTATGAGTGGACGTTCGGCGACGGCACCCGGTCCACTTTGAAAGATCCGGCGAAGACGTTCGACACGATCGGTCCGAAACCGGTCACGCTCGTCGTGCGGGACGGCAGCAGCTTCCACGAGGCGCGAGCGACGATCATGGTCGAGCAGGCCAACCGGCCGCCCACGGCGCGGTTCACGTGGTCGCCGGAGAAGCCTGTCGCCGGCCAGACCATCTCCTTCAGCAACAGCTCGACCGACCCCGACGTCGATTTCCTCACATACCTCTGGGAGTTCGGCGACGGCACCACCTCGGCCGAGAAAGAGCCGAAGAAGATCTATACGTCTCCGTGGAGCCCGACGGTGACGCTGACCGTGACCGACCACAAAGGCGCGTCGGACGCGTGGTCGCAGGTCATCACCGTCACGCAGGGCAATCGTCCCCCGACGCCGGACTTCACCTGGCAGATCCTGAACGCGACGCAGACGTCGCTGCCGGTGCATTTCGACGGCAGCAGGTCCACCGATCTCGACGGCGACGCGCTCACCTACAGTTGGGACTTCGGCGACCCGCGGAACACCACCGCCGGAAGTGGCGTGCAGCCGCAGCACACGTACAGCCAGCCCGGCACGTACACGGTCACGCTGACGGTCGCCGACGGACGCTCGCCGGTGGTGAAGGTCTCGAAGGCGGTGGAAGTGAAGACCAGCACCCCGACCGACAACCACCCGCCGGCCGCGAGCTTCACCTGGTCGCCGTCGCAGCCGGCAGTGGGCCAGCTCGTCACGTTCACGAACACCACGACCGATCTCGACGGCGACACGCTGACGTACCTCTGGCGCTTCCCGGACGGCACTACCTCGACGGCGAAGAATCCGCTGCATTCGTTCTCCATGGCCGGGTCGCAGCGCGTGCTCCTCGAGGCCTCGGATGGAAAGGCAAACGGCACCGGCGTCTTCGAGACGGAGATCACGGTGACGGTACCGGACAACCGCTTCCCGACGGCGAGCTTCACCTGGTCGCCCGGCGCGCCGGTCGTCGGCCAGGCGATCGCCTTCACGGATGCGTCGACCGATCCGGACGGCGATCCGCTGACGTATTCGTGGAGCTTCGGCGACGGCACCACGTCGTCGGCAAGGAACCCCGTCAAGTCGTACAGCGCCGCGCACTCGTACGTCGTGAGCCTGAGCGTCTCCGACGGCCGCAATGGATCGCATACGGTGAGCAAACCGATCACGATCGCGCCGGCCGATGGGACGACGCCCGTCCTGACGTTCAACCGCCCCTCCGGCACCACCGTCACGAGTCCTGGCCTCGCGGTCGCGATCGAGGTGGCCGGGCAGCAACTGAACGTGAGCACCGGGTCCGTCCGTCTCAACGGCGTCGACGTGACGGCGAGCTTCACCACCCCCGAAGTGACGCCGACGCGGATCGTCGCCACCGGCACGGTGCAGCTCGCGCTGGGCGTCAATACGCTGGTGGCCGCCGTTTCCGATGCCACAGGGCGACGCGGTGAGGCGTCACTCTCGGTCACGTACCAGACCCAAGTCGCCGGCCCGATCCTCAAGTTCGATCGCCCTTCCGGAACCACTGTCACCCATCCGGCGTTGCCGCTCGTCATCGAGGCGACCGGGAACGAACTGGTCGTCAGTACCGGGGCGATTCACCTCAACGGGGTCGCTGTGACGTCGAGCTTCAACGTGCCCGAGCCAACGCCGGCGAGGGTCGTGGCCAACGGCACGGTGCAACTCGCGGCGGGCCTGAACACCGTCGTCGCGGCGATCACCGATGGAGCGGGGAGGCGCGGGGAGCAGACGCTCACTGTCACGTACGACGTTTCCGCCGGCCTCGCCCATCCGACCGTGACCGCTCCGCCCAACCTTTCGCTTACCCCGGGCGCGCAACGGACGGTCGAGTTCCAGGTCCGGAACAACAGCACCACTGATCGCACGTTTGCGTTCGCCGCCACATCGTCCAATGGCGCTGCCGTGGCCGATCCGGCCGATCCCGTCAGCCGGATGATCCCTGCGGGCGCAAGTATCGGCGTTCCGGTGAACGTCCGCGTCCTTTCCGGCGCCGCGGCCGGCTCGGCCACCGTCGCGCTGACTGCCACCGACACGATGAGCGCGGCGAAGACCGCCGGCGCTTCCTTCGTCGTCACCGTCGCGGCCGTGGACTTTCAACTCGACCTCTCGCCGCACAATGGCGACAACCTCAATGCGGCGCAGTTCGGCGCGAACCTCAGCTACACGACGCCGGCGTACGTCAGTATGGACGTCCAGCGCGCGGTGACGCTCTTCTATTCGAGCGTACAGGCGTCGCCGAAGGGATTCGTCGAAGTCACAGTCAACGATCCGGCTCCGGCCGAGCACTATTCGATCTCGATCGAAGACGCGGCCGGCGCCCGCGTGACGCTGGCAAACGGCACGACGGAGAACTTTTATCGCGGCGGCACGGCTGGACCGTTCCGGCTGGCCGCACAGTTCGACGCTTCGAACGTCGGCGGCACCCGTGCCTACGTTTATCGCGTGACGGTGCGTGCGTGGAACGGCGGCCAGATCCGATCCGAGACCGCCGCGCATGACGTCCGCGTGCTGATTCTGGACGAGCGCAACAGTCCTTATGGCGCGGGCTGGTCCATCGTGGTGCCGCGAATTCGTGTCCAGAGCGACGGACTTCTCCTCACCGACGGGCGGGGCAACGTGTCGTTCTTCGCGCGTCCGTCCTCCTGTACCGCCCCATGCTCCTATGTCACACCGCCAGGGGAGTGGAGCAGATTCGACGCTGACGCGACGGGATACGTGCGCACGTATCGCGATGGCGGCAAGGCCGTATTCCGTGCGGACGGAACGCTCGACTACACCAGCGACCGATTCGGAAATCAGACACGGTATGTCTACTCCGCCGGGCGGCTCGAGCGGATCATCGATCCAGCCGACCGCGCCATCACGTTCCTGTACTTCGACGGCAAACTCGATGCGATTCACGACGGCACCGGGCGTGTGGTTCTGCTCGATGTCGATGCTTCGGGCGACTTGCGCAGCATCGTCGGCCCGGACAATGTTCCGGCGTATCGGCCGGATTACGTCGCGCACCGCCTGGCGGGTTGGTATGACCGTCTCGGCGGGCGCTGGGACGTCCATTACGACGGTGCAGGAATGCTGGCTTCCACGACCGCTCCGACCGTCGACGTCACGGAGAACGGTTCGACCGCACGGAAGCGCCCGGAGACGAAGGTGCAGTCGCTGCAATCCGCCGTTCTGCCTGCAGCGCCGACGTCGCTGCTCTCTCCGGCTCCGGCCGTGTCATCCCCGCCGCGCCTTTCCGTGACCGACCCGCACGGGTTCACGTCCTACGTCGTCAATAATCGTTTCGGCGATCCGGTCGAGTCGTGGAACGCGTTCGGCCGCAGCACGAAAGTCACGCGCGACCGCCACTCTCGCGTGGAATTGGCAACGTCCGCATCGGGACACATGACGCGATACGAGTGGTATGACGACTCGCCGCTGGTGAAAACGGTCACCGATCTTTCGACGAACCACGCGACCCATTATGAGTACGCGGTATTCGATCAGGTGAAGCGCGCCTGGACCGCCACGAGCGAGAAGGTGTACGACTATGACGACGACGGAAACCTGATCGGATTCGCGGAGAAGCGGGCCGACGGCACATGGGCCCGTTCAACGGTGCAACTCCGGCCCGACGGCCGCCTGCACGCCTTCACCGATCCGGGGGGACACACCAGGCGCTACGAGTACAACGTTTCGCCGGCCAATCCGTGGAAAAACCTGCAGATGACCTCCGAGGGAGTGGGCGAGTCGCGGGAGACCTGGTTCGAATACGGCCCGTATGGATTGCCTCGTAAGGTTTCGTTGCCGCATGACGAGATCACACCCGCCACGGTGCGGAAAAGCGAATACGACGTACTGAATCGCCCCTCTGTTTCATCGGTGCTCGACGTCGCGACGGCAACGGAGCTCGCAACGACGATGGTGTACGAGGAGACCGACGGAAAGCTGACGACGCGCGTTACGGATCCTCGCGGAAACGTCTATCGCTCGGTCATGAACGCGCTGGGCTGGGTGGAGAGCCGGACCGACGCCCGCAATCAAACGATCTCTTACAAATACGACGCGGTCGGGAACCTGGTTCAGGTGGTGAATCGTCGCAATCAGGTCGTCACCATGAGCTATGACCGTCTGCATCGCCCGCTGACACGCGTGGACACGTCCCGGAACGAAACGACGACCTGGGAGTGGGATCCGGAAGAGAAGTGGGTACAGGTAGCGAACGGCGAAAGCGTGAATCGCGTCGTGCTCGACGCCGCCGGCCGGATGAAGGAGGAGCAGGCGACGCTCGGCGGGACGACCTACACGCTGCGATCGCGCTATGAATCGCCCGCTTCCGACGTGCGCACCCATCTCGATTTCGTCTCGTCTGCCGGTCGCACCATTCAATACCACTATGACGCTGCCGGCGCGCTCCAGGCCGTGACCGATCTCTCGGGCAAGACCACGCGCATCACTTACGACGGCGACGGCGAAATCGACACGGTCGAGCTCCCGGCCAACGTCGTGGTGGTCTACGGCAGCACGTCCCAGCACGTCACATCCGGTGTGTCGTTTCTGCTCCAGACGGGCGGACGCCTCGATCCGAAACTCGGCGCGGGCTTCACCCTCGACGCGCGTGGCCGGGTGCATTCGCGCTGGCATTCGGGGACGGAGGCGACTTCGTTCCGCTACGACTTTGCGGGACGTCTCGCGGAAGTGTGGAAATCGATTTACTCCGGCCCGCCGCCGGAAGAGTGCCGCTCCAGCGAGAATCGCGATGAAGACCGCGGCGTCTGCACGCAAATCGACCTGGCGGCGACGACCGGCACGCAATCGGAGCTGACGCAGCTCTATACCTACGACGCCGCGGGCAATCGCACGAGCGGTGCGGGAACGATCGTCGAGTCCGGGAACTGGCTGAAGGCGTCCGGCGGCCTGTCGATGGATTATGACGCCGACGGCAACCTGGTCGCGAAGTCCGGCCCCGAAGGCTCGCAGTCCCTCGAATGGGACGCTCTGGGCAATCTCCGAAAGGTGACGACGAACGGTGTCGCCACCACCTTCGGATACGACGGTCTCGGCCGCCGCGTCCGCAAGAGCGGTCCCACCGGTACCACGCGCTATCTGCACGACGACACACAGGTCTTCGCGGAGCTCGACGACACTGGCCGCCCGATTCGCGAGTACACCTATTTCCCGAAGGTCGATTCGCCGCTGAGCGTGATCGAGAACGGCAAGACGTACTACTACTTGATGGACCTGCCGGGCGGGATCGTCGGGGTCGTCGACAGCAACGGCAACGTCGTGAACCGCTATACCTACGGCCCCTTCGGCGAGACCACGGCCACGGAGAACGGTCCGCGGAACCCGCTGCGCTTCGGCGCGCGCGAGCACGACGAGGAAACCGGTCTTTACTACAACCGCGCGCGCTACTACGACCCCGCGGTTGGGCGGTTCATCAGCGAAGACCCGATGGGCCTCAGCGGTGGCGTCAATCTGTATGCATATGCCAACAACGATCCCGTCAATTATCGCGATTCGAGCGGTAACTGCATGGACCCCAATACGTTCAAACAGATGTCGGAGGACGAACAGGACGAGTACATTGAAAAAGGCGGTGTGATCTGCGGTAAGCAACTGCCCGGGATCGAGGCATGCGGAAATTGCCCGGAAGGGTGGACGACGTCGCAAACCGGCCCTATGGACGCGATCATCGCGCGCGCCGCGCAGCGCTCCGCGGACGTCAACGGGTGGTTGGTCGTCAATTACTGGTGGTTCGTCGGCACGAACAATCCTCTCAATGGAGAGGCCGTGCTCGCGCGCGGGGCTGCGACCGCTCTGAAGATCGCGCGGACCAAAGGCCGGTTCGTGGTGATCGGACGCGGTATGGACCGGATCATTCCATTCGCCAACAAGATCGGTGCGGAGTATTTCGACAACCCGTTCTTCCACAAAGACGTCATGGACTGGTCCAGCAAGGCGGACGTCGGCTTTGCCCAGTGGCTGAACTCGCAATGGCTGATCTCAAAGATCAACGCGGGCTACAGAGTCATCGACGTCGGTGACGCTGGACGCGGGATGAGCGATTTCTACCAGATCGAGAAATGGGTCATGGAGACGGTCGTCCCGTAGTCGCTGGAAGTCAGTCGCATCAGGCGCTCGCACTGTGCCGCTGCTCGGACAGGGCGAGCGCCTGATGCGCGGTGGGCCGCATTGGACGGCCCGCTCGCCGTCCGCGCGGGTGCGCCGGACGCTCGAGGAGCTACACTGCCGGACGCCGACCATGACTGCGCCCGAAGATTTTCCCCCAGCCACTCCACCCGCCGACAAAGCCAAGTACCGGCAGTTTCTGATCGACCACGCGCTCGATCCGAACCTGAACGCCGAGGACCTGCGGCGTGAGGTCGATCGGAAAACCGACGCGGAACGCGCGCAACTGCGCGGCGACTGGGCGAAGTTCCTCGCGGCGCGGTAGCGTGGACATCGCGACCCACGAGGAGCTCGTGGCCGAAGTCCAGGCGGCGCGTGCGAACCGGTCGCTGGCCGTGTTCTGCGGCGCCGGCATTTCGATTCCGCCGCCGGCGCGGCTGCCGGACGCGCGGACGCTCTCGCGAACGGTGCTGGAAACGTTTCTCGGCTCCGACCTCGCCGCGGAGATCGGCGTGCCGGATCTTCGCCCCGAGGTGCTCTTCCAGAAGATCCGGCGGCACGACGCGGACTATCTCATCCGCGTGCTGGCGTCGCTGCTCGACGCGCCGTCGTTCAATGCCAATCACCTGCTGCTGGCCGAGCTCCTCGGCGACGGCTGCGCTGTGATCACCACCAACTTCGACCTGCTCATCGAGCGCGCCGCGGCGCACCTCGGCGTCGACGCGTCGGCATTGTTCAAGATTCACGGCTCGATCGACGATCCGGACTCGCTGATGCTGACGATCGACCAGGTCAACGACGGCCTCTCACGCGATCGCACGGAGCATCTGCGCCACCTCACGCGCGATCGCACGCTGCTCGTTCTCGGCTACAGCGGGCTCGATCAGCTCGACCTCATGCCGGAGCTCGCACGATGCGCATACCGCCGCGTGCTGTGGATCAATCACCGCAACGAGCCGGCGCCGGTCGTGGAGCGGCCCGCGGTGGAAGAGGTGGCGCGCCTGCCGCGGCTGACGTTCCTTTCATACGACACCGGCGCGTTGACCGGCGCACTGCTGCGCAACGCGATGCCGCGGCCGATGGTGGCGTATCGCATCGCCGCGGATCTCCTGGCGCATCAGAACCGGAATGCGGATCTGCACGCGTTCATCGCCCGCCACTCGCTCGCCGGTGACCTTTACTTCGACATCGCGTCGCTCGATCTGCGCGCCGGCAGTCTCGACGACGCGACCGCCGCACGCGAACGCGCCGGGCTGTTGCGCACGATCCGCGCACTGCCGGAGGACGAGCGGCGGAGATGGCTGCCGCAGCTCGTGAAGTACTCGCCGGACGACGACCTCGATCAGCTCCGCCTCGAGCTGGTGCCGGAGTCGCGCCGTGCGGCCGGTCCGGAGGTGTTCGAGGCGCTGCTCGAGCTGGCCTTCCGCTTCATGCTCCGCAAGCGATTCGACGACGCGGGCGCGATGCTGGATCTCGTCGAGCCGTACGCGGTGGACGCGCACGATCTTCTGCTGCAGGCGCGCCTGCACATCAACCGCGCCGGGCTGCTGTTCCAGCGCGTCGAAATTCTCGGCGAACCGCCGTCGCTGCTCGACACGGCGGCGGAGCATGCGAGCCGCGGCCGCTTCCTCGCCGGTCAGGCGATTTACGGCGATCGCTTCTTCGAAGAGCAGGCGGTGCACAATCTCGCCATCATCCGGCGCGTGCAGGGGCGGTATGACGAAGCGGCGGCGCTGTATCGCGAGGTGGCGGATTACTACCGCGACCACAACGCCGGCCTCTATCTGCAGACGCTGGCGAACATGACCGAGGTCGAGCTGGTGCGCGGCGAGTTCACGAAAGCGCGGGACATCGCGGACGAAGGTCTCCGCCACGGCCGCGCGCTCCGCAAGAGCACGCGCCGCGCGCAATTGCTCGCCGCAAAGGGCCGTGCGTTGTGGGCCCTCGGCCGCATTACGCGCGCGGCTCAGTATCTCGACGTGGCCGCGAGGGAGTACGAGCGCACCGGCGATGCCGACGACGCGGCGCTCACACGACAGCGTCGCGACGGGGTGCTCGCCGGTGCGATTCCGTTCTGAGCGTCGCTTCTGCGCCTCGGCATCGGCACGACGATCCGTCAATCCTGCCAGAGCGATTGCGGGATGCCCATTGCGCGCAGGTCGTCGGGAGCGTATCCCGTGCCGAGGGACAGTCCTTCCCACCGTCCGTTCACGCGCTTCATGAAGACGATGGCCGGGTCGCCTTCCACGCCGACCGGCACGACGAACAACCTCGCGTAATCGGCGTCGACCCGCGTGGACTCGATGGCGATCGTCTGGTAAGCGGATTCCCGCAACACGTACGCACGCGTCGCGGCGACGAGTGCTTCGTCCGCCGCGGTCGAGGAGACCGCCGGGGGCGTGGAAGCGGTGTTGGCGGCCGCCGTTTCGTGCGTCTCACGAGCGCAGGCGGCGAGTGTGAGCGAGAGAGCGAGGATGGCCAGTCGATGCATGCGTCGCGCATCGTAGTCTCTCGCACCTCGATTCGGCATCCCACGTCGTTCAATGTCCTTGCGGTCCTTGCGCTTCCACCGCCGTGGCGCGCGCACGGCCCGTTCTCCGCGATCTGAAATCAGCAGGTGAACAGATCCCGTATACTGCCGCGATCCCACTCTTCCGAGGTACCCATGTCGGCTGCGGCACCCTTCTTTTCTCAGCGTTTGCTCGTCACCGCGCCCGACGGGACGTACGGAGGGATTCGCCGGCGCTGCGCCGTGCGGGCCTTTGAAAATCGGATGGAGCTGGGCGATCTGACGATCGCATACCAGTATCTAGCGCAGCTACGCGTGTATGGCAACGTCCTCCACGTCGGGTACGTCGCTTCCGATGCGAGGCAGGTCGAACTGTTCTTCCGCTACGACACCTTCTTTCCGAAAACCGGGGCGAAGGCTCTTGCGGAGATGGTGGAGAAAGTGAACGCGGCGCGTGAAGCGATCGTCAAGCCCTCGGTGTGGCGTCCTGCCTCGGAAACCAGTCCGCCGGTGGCGGCTTTGCAATCAGAGCTTCTCGAGCCGGCCTCGAATGGGTGGTCGCGCGTAGCGGTCTACTCCGCGCTCGTCGCGTTCCCTGCGGTCTGCCCGGTATGCGTCCGCCCGGCCGAATCCGTCGGGATGCTCCAGACGGCAGCGGGCTTCAATCAGAAAGGCGTTTGGCTCGTGCCGACCTGTCGCGACCACGAGCGCGAGTTCGTGCAGCATCTGGCTGCTGCAAACTGGCGCGCGGACCGCTCACGCCTCGAGTTCAACGTATGGAATCCGCGCTATGCGAAGCTGTTCGCAGCACTCAATTCCGGCGAGGAATCCGACGAGCTGCGCAAAATCTCTCAGTCGTCGCCTCTGCTCTATGACATCAAGAGCGGCGTCCAGTTCGTTCAATACCAGTGTGCCGTCAGTATCATCGTTGTGAGTTTCCTGATGCCGTCGAAAATCGAAACGATTCAAACCGGCCAGAGTCCGTTCACTCGCGGGATCAAGTACTCGCTGATATCGCTTCTCGCGGGCTGGTGGGGGATACCGGCAGGCCCGATTTTCACAATAGCCTCGGTCGTCCGGAACTGCCGTGGTGGAATTGACCTCACAGGTACGGTCGCGGCTGTATTGACGGGCAGCGCCATCTCCGCCGGCGGTTATCAATGAGTGAGTGCGGTCTGCTCACCGCATGCTTTCACACGCGGAGGACATGCCCGCGGAGTTTGCAGCTCTGCTCGAGAGCGTGAGGCGATGACCGTAACCCTTCCGTTTGCGTCCGGCAGGCGCCGTTCGTGGAAGACGTGTGTCCGCTGCTACGATGCTGCCCGTGCCGACGAACAAGCGCCTGCGGATCGTGATCACTGCATTCCTGACTCTCTGCGTGTTGCCCGCGAGCGCGCCTCCTGCCGTGGCGGCGGAAACCACGAGGGTCTCGCCACGCGCGAAGGCGCGTGAAACGAACAGGCTGCAGCGGCTGCTCGACGACTACTGGAGCTGGCATCTCGCCGATGATCCCGGCCACGCGACGAGCCTGGGAGACGCTCGCTACGACGACCGGATCTATGACATTTCCATGGAAGCGTATGCGCGCCGATTCGACAAAGCGCGGCACTTTCTCCGTCGTGCAGACGCACTCCGGCCGCAGGAGCTGAGCGCGGCCGATCGGCTCAGCCTCACCATCCTGCAGCGCCGGCTCCGGCTCGCACTGCGAGGCGAGCCGCTGCACACGTGGCTCGAAGACACGTATCTCCTCCCGATCAATCAGATGGAGGGCCTGCATCACCGCGTTCTCGTCCTGCCGACGACGCACCCCTTCGCGTCGGTCCGCGATTACGAAAACTATCTGCATCGCCTGCGCGCTGTGCCGGCGCAGATCGATCATGCCATTGCCAATATGCGCAAGGGAATTGCGCTCGGTGTCGTGCTGCCGCGAGCCATCGTCGAGCGCGTCATTCCGCAGCTCGATGCTGCCGGCAGCGCCGGCGTCGATGCGAACCCGCTCTACGAGCCGCTGTCCCGTTTTCCGGAAAGCATCGGAAATGCGGATCGTGCCCGCCTCTCCACGACCACACAGCGCGAGATCTCCAAATCCCTTGCACCGGCATTTCGGAAGCTGCAGCGATTCATGGCCGAGGAGTATCTGTCACATGCGCCGGCGGCGATCGCATTGCCCGGCGGTCGAGCGCTGCTCGACTACGCCATCGAGGTCCGTACGACGACGAAGATGACCGCGGAAGAGATTCACGAGCTCGGACTGGCCGCACTCGAAAAGGTCGTCGCACAACGAGCCGAATTCGTGGAGCAGCTCGGGTTTGAAGGGACGGCTGTCGAGCTCAATCAAAAACTGCAGGCCGACAAAACACTCCGGCTGCTCGACGAAGCCGCGGTGGAAGGGGAGATTCGCGCGAGCCTGGCCGCGATCGAGACCCGGCTGCCGCAGTTGTTCCTCGACCTTCCGCCGATTCAGACGGTGCTCAAGCCGGTCGAGTCGTTTCGCGCAAAGTCGTTCCCCCTCGGCGCGTTCTGGCCGGGATCGATAGACGGGAAACGGGCGGCGATTTTCTACTACAACATGCACGACGCAGGCGCCGAGGGCGTGCGCCGGTTCATGCTGCCTACACTGGCGTTCCACGAGGCGGCACCGGGTCATCAGCTGCAGTCCGTTTATTCGCGCACGAACGAGACGCTGCATCCGTTCCGTCGTTTCGGCGGCAACGCCGCGTACAACGAGGGATGGGCAACCTACGCGGAACGGCTTGCGGACGAAGTGGGTGCGTATCCCGATGCAAATGCGCGCACCTTCTATCTGTCCTCACAGATTTACGCGTATGTGAGTCTCGTCGCACAAACCGGTCTTTACGCGAAAGGGTGGACGCCCGACGAGACGTACACGTTCATTCGCCGATACCTGCCGATGCCGCAGGAGCGGTTCCAGATGTTCATGGCTCGCTCGATTTCCCTCCCCGCACAAGGCCTCGGCTACAGTATCGGCGCGTTGACGATCCAGCGACTGCGCGAGCGCGCGGAACGCCAACTCGGCGCCCGTTTCGACAAACGCGAATTTCACGACGTCGTACTGCGTAATGGAAATGTCCCGATGGATGTGCTCAGCGAGCTGGTCGAGGAGTGGATTGCGGAGAAACGGACGGCCACTTGATCGCGCCGCGGAGTTTTTGGCGCCGCGACCGACTGGACATCCTCGGACATCACCTCTGCGAGTCTCTCAGTCGCGCGGTCAAAGTCTCATTTGTGGCCGAGTGCAAACACCGCTGCCACGGCCAGCGTGATCATCAGCACGATCAGCGCACGGTGTTCTGAACTTCGTCCCCGCCGTCTGTGAACTGGAAGGTCATAACGACGGAATAGCTGCCGGCCGGGAGCCTGCCGAGCGGCACGAAGTGCGTATCCCCCGCAGGTACCTCGCCCGCGCCTCGAAAGGTGATTCGGATCGTCGACCCGCTGATGACGACCGGTTGCAGCGTCATTCCGAGGGTTGCAGTTCCGACGCGAAGAACGATGGAATCGACGCTGGTCGGATGCGGCGGCTGTACACCCTCCACTTGCGCATCTGCGTCGCCGGTGACGAGGAGGACGAGCAGAAAAGCGGCAAGCGCGAACCGTTGCCCGATTCGAAGAGTATATGCCGCGTGAAATGTTCGACCTGGCGAAGATTGAGGAAGTCTGCGTCGCGACTGGCTGAGCCGTCGCGCGGTCAAAGCCTCATTTGTGGCCGAGTGCAAACACCGCTGTCCCTGCCAGCGTGACCATCAGCACGATCAACGCCGAAAAATCGAGGAGAGGGATGGGCAGGGAACCTGGTGCGACGACCAGTTCAAAGGGCGGCAGCGTCACGGTCTCCTGAACATCGTCCCCGCCGAACGTGAGCTCGAACGTGACGACGACGGAATAGGTGCCGGCCGGGAGACGGCCGAGCGCCACGAAGTGAGTATCCCCCGAAGGGATCGCGTTCCCGCCTCGAAAGGTGATTTCGATGGTTGACCCGGTAATGACCAGCGGTTGCAGCGTCATGTCCGTGAGTGGGGTTCCTACGCGCAGAACGATGTGATCGACGCTGGTCGGATGCGGCGGCTGTACATCCTCGACTTGCGCATAGGCGTTGCCAGCGGTATGCAGGGCGAGCAGGAAAGCGGCAAGAGCGAAGCGTCTCACAAGTTGGAAGAGTATATGCCGCCTGAAAGTCCGGCCTGGCGCAGCTCAAACGTCTTCGCCGCGGCTGGCTAAGCAGTCGCGCGGCCAAAGCCTCACTTGTGGCCGAGTGCAAACACCGCTGCCACGGCCAATGTCGCGATCAGAACGGCCAGCGCAGAAGAATCGAGGAGAGGGATGGGCAGGGAACCTGGTGCGACGACCAGTTCAAAGGGTGGGAGCGTCACGGTGTGCTGAACTTCGTCTCCGCCGAATGTGAACTCGAAGGTGACAACGACGGAGTATGTCCCTGCCGGGAGCCGGCCGAGCGATACGAAGTGAGTTCCCGTCGTGGGCAACTCGCCCCCGCCTCGGAAGGTGATCTCGATGGTCGACCCGTTGATGACGAGCGGCTGCAGCGTCATTCCGATGGTTGCAGTACCGACGCGCAGAACGATGTGATCGACGCTGGTCCGATGCGGTGGCTGTACGTCCTCGACTTGTGCGTAGGCGCCGCCGGTGACAAGGAGGACGAGCAGTAAAGCGGCCGGAGCGAACCGTTGCACGATTCGGAAGAGTATATGCCGCTTGTTCGACGGAAATGACGCCACTGACCGGCCATAATAAAGCGCACCGTCCATGCGCGTTGTGCGTAGCCCTGTAGTTATTGCCGCGGTCGCAATCTTCACGGCGTCTGCTGCGCGCGATAGTGAATGGAGACCGTAGGGATCCCTCAATGCGGAGCAGGTCAGCGCACGATCATTCGCGTCCACCCTGTTCAGCGCTCACGGAAGTGCTATCGCTGTCGTCAACATCAGTCTTTCATTCGGCAACTACACCACCGGCCAGGATGGCGGTCGTTAGGCGTCAGTCGAGGCATGTTCGGGACGTTCGTTCAAACAGGTGTGATGGTGACGGACAACCGACCGACACCGCCATCACGAAGCTGCGGCGATAGGCCACAAGCCGATCACGGCGATGCCCGGAACCACGATCGCACTGTCGCTCTGCGGCCGCCGAGTGCTGGATCACGACGCGGGTGGGATGAGCGCGCGCCGTCTTTCCTTGGCGATTCGTGGTGGATGCAGCCCTCGACAAATCCCGCGATTTCGTGGCAGTCGAGGCGTCGCTGCGGATGGAGGGAGCACGTACCGCCTGCAGGTGGGATGAAGCGGCCGGCGCCGCGGCGATCTGACCGCGCCCGAGACGCGTCGGGCGCCCCCATGACGCGTCGACCACGACTGGTTTGCCGTAGCTCGAACATCGCCCGCTGCACCGGGGAACCGACTGCCCGAGGCCTGCCGGAGGGGAAGCGCTCCTGCCCGACGCTCCACGATCCGTAGACTTCCCTCCCTCGGCCCTGAGGCAACTGCACATCCTCATGTGCCAATCGCCGCCCCCGTGCGGCAAACTGCACGCGGCCCTATGTCCTTCGTTCATCTCCACCAACACACCGAATACTCCCTCCTCGACGGGGCCACGCGCCCCGAGGCGCTGGCCAAGCGCGTGGCCAAGCTCGGCATGCCCGCGTGCGCCATCACCGACCACGGCAACATGTTCGGCGCCGTCGAGTTCTACAACGCCATGAAGAAGGAAGGCGTCAAGCCGATCATCGGCTGCGAGATGTACGTCGCGTACAACTCGCGCCATGACAAGGCGGGCATCGAAGACGGGCAGGCCGACGCCGGCGCGAACAACCACCTCATCGTTCTCGCGCAGAACGACATCGGCTACAAGAACCTCGTCAAGCTCGTCAGCGCGGGGTACACCGAAGGCTTTTATTACAAGCCGCGCATCGACAAGGAGCTGCTCCGCGAGCATCGCGAGGGCCTCATCGTCCTCTCCTCCTGCCTGAAAGGCGAAGTCTCGCAGTCGCTCGCCGGCGGGAACTTCCAGAAAGCAAAAGACGCCGCTCTCGCGTACCGCGAGATCCTCGGCCCCGAGAACTTTTTCCTCGAGATCCAGGACCACGGCATCCCCGACCAGCAGAAGATCGTCCCGATGATGGCGCAGCTCGGCCGCGAGGTCGGTCTGCAGCTCGTCGGCACGAACGACTCGCACTACCTCGACAAGTCCGACGCGTTCGCCCACGAAGTCCTGCTCTGCATCGGCACCGGCAAGACCCTCGGCGACGAGAAGCGGATGAAGTTCTACTCGGACGACTTTTACGTGAAAGGCCCCGAGGAGATGCGGCGCGTCTTCGCGGACTACCCCGAGGCGGCGGACAACACGGTGCGCATCGCGGACCGCATCAACCTCTCCCTCGACGTCAAAGGCCATCACCTCCCGAAGTTCCCCGTGCCGCCGCAGTACGACATCGCTTCGTATTTCGCGGAAGTGTCGCGCAAGGGACTCGAAAAACGCCTCAACGCGCAGGCCGGCCTCTTCGCGACGAAGCAGAAGCGCCACGAGGTCGCGCACTACTGGGAGCGGCTCGAGCGCGAGATCGAGATCATCAAGAACATGGGCTTCCCGGGCTACTTCCTGGTGGTCTGGGACTTCATCAAATACGCGAAAGATCACGGCATCCCGGTCGGTCCGGGCCGCGGTTCGGCCGCGGGCTCGGTCGTGGCGTGGGCGCTCGAGATCACGAACGTCGATCCGCTCGAGTACGACCTCCTCTTCGAGCGCTTCCTCAACCCCGAGCGCATCTCGATGCCCGACATCGATCTCGACTTCTGCATGAACCGCAGAGGTGAGGTCATCGAATACGTGCGCGACAAGTACGGCAAGGAGAACGTCGCGCAGATCATCACGTTCGGGACGATGGCCGCCAAGTCCGTCGTGCGCGACGTCGGCCGCGTGATGGGGCATCAGTACGGCTTCGTCGACAAGATCTCGAAGATGATCCCGGGCGGTCCCGGCGTCACGCTGACGGACGCGAAGAAGGATTCGCCGCAGCTCGCGGAGGCGATCAAGAACGACGAGGAAGTGAAGAAGATCGTCGAGATCGGCGAGAAGCTCGAAGGGCTCTCGCGCCACGCGGGCATGCACGCGGCGGGCGTCGTCATCACGCCCGAGCCGGTCACGAACTACGTCCCGCTGTACCGCACGAACCGCGATGAAATCGTGACGCAGTTCGACATGCGCGTCGTCGAGAAGATGGGCCTCGTCAAGATGGACTTCCTCGGCCTGCGCACGCTGACGGTGATCGACGACGCGATCAAGTCCGCGAAGCAGGTCGACGGCGTGGACATCGACATCGACGCGATCCCGCTCGACGACCCCGAGGTGTACCGCCTCTTCCAGGAAGGGCGCACGAAGGGTGTGTTCCAGTTCGAGTCGGGCGGCATGGTCGACCTCCTGCGCAAAGCGCGCCCGACGCAGTTCGAAGACCTCGCGGCACTCAACGCTCTCTATCGGCCGGGCGCGCTCGACGCGGGCATGGTCGACGAGTACGTGAAGCGCAAGAACGGTACGTCGAAGGCGAAGTACCTCGTACCGGCGATGAAGGAAGTGCTCGAGGAGACGTACGGCGTCATCGTCTACCAGGAGCAGGTCATGCAGATCGCGCAGAAGGTCGCGGCCTACTCGCTGGGACAGGCCGACCTTCTCCGCAAGGCCATGGGGAAGAAGGACGCCGAGGTCATGGCGAAGGAGCGCGGCGGCTTCGTGAAGGGGGCGGTCGCCAACGGCTATGACCAGAAGAAAGCGAACGAGATCTTCGACTACATCGAGCCGTTCGCGCGCTACGGCTTCAACAAATCACACTCCGTCGCCTACGCGCTGGTGGCGTATCAGACGGCGTGGCTGAAGGTGCACTATCCGCGGCATTTCATGGCCGCGCTGATGTCGTCGGAGCTCGACCGCACGGACGCGGTCGTGAAGTTCATCGGCGAAGCGAAGCAGATGGGCATCGAGGTGCTGCCGCCGGACGTCAACGAATCGAACATGTACTTTTCCGTCGTCGGTCCGAACATCCGTTTCGGACTCGGCGCGGTGAAGGGGGTGGGCGAAGGGGCGGTGGAATCGATTCTCGCGGCGCGGCAGAAGATCGGCCGCTTTACGTCGCTCCTCGGATTCTGCGAGGAAGTGGATCTGCGCGCATGCAACAAGAAGGTGCTCGAAGCGCTGATCAAATCCGGCTCGTTCGATTTCCTCGGATCGTCCCGCAAGGCGCTGTTCGACCAGCTCGATTCGACGGCCGACTCGGCGCAGCGCTCGAAGGACGAAAAAGAAAAAGGACAGAACAGCCTTTTCGGCATGTTCAGCGCCGCCGCGCCGGTACAGAAGACGCCCGCGCAGGTGATCAAAGGCGCCGAGTGGCCCGAGGATGAGCGGCTGCGTTATGAAAAAGAAACGCTCGGCTTCTACATCACCGGCCATCCGCTCAACAAATTCAACGAAGAGCTGGGGCTCTTTGCGAACGCCACCACCGACACGCTCTACAAATACGTCGACGAGGTCGTGAACATCGGCGGCATCGTCTCGCAGATCAAAAAGTCGAAGATCAAGAAGGGACCGAACGAAGGGAAGATGATGGCCAAGTTCTTCCTCGACGATCAGGCCGGCACGGTCGAGGTGGTGGTCTTCTCCGATCTGTACGCGAAGTACATGCGCTGGCTGGAGAACGGCGTGGCGGTGCTCGTCACCGCGACGGTGAAAGACACGGGCGGGCAGCAGGCCGGCCGCTCCGCGTCATTGCAGAGCGCCGAACAGGCCGCGCAGCAGATCGACGACGAATACGGCGGTCATCCCGAGAATCGCGCGCGCATCTCCGCGTACGAGCTGCGGCTCGAGGACGCGGAGGAGGATCGCGATCCGAAGGAGGTCGAGCGCGAAAAGTACGGCGATCGCAAGGACAACTTCTCGCTGTTCGGTGGCGCTGCATCGGACGTCGACGCGTTCAACGAAGCCGTCGAGACGATTGCCGACGAGCCCGCGGCGTCGCCGGCGACGAGCTTCGCCGCACACGCGGCCGCGTTTCACGAATCGCCGGTGACGCCGGAGCTCTCCGCTCTCGAGATCGTGCAGCTCGAAGGAATCCGCGAGAAGAAGGTGAAGGAGATCGCGCTCGAAGTGCCGTACCCGCGCATGAGCGACGACACGGTGAAGAAGATCCGCGAGATCGTCGAAGAGCACGCGGGGGAGATCCCGGTCACGGTGACGATCGTCGAGCTCCCGCCCGAGCTCGTCGAAACCGCGGGTGGCCCGCAACTGCGGCTGAAGGTGAATCACCACTTCCGCGTGCAGCCGGGCGCGGCGCTCAACGAAGCGCTGATCGGGGTCCACGCCAGTCCGCGGTACGTGTTCTAGCGCAAGGCGACGGTTGCTTGACCGAGGCGCGGGACGAAGGCCGGGACGCATTGCGCGTCGCCGCAGACGTCGCAGCTCCACTGGCGATCGGTGATGTTGCAGGCCGCGGTGCCGATGTCGAATGCGACCCGCATTGCGGCATTGGCCGGGGCACGAGTCCCTTTGCGGCGCATCCGGCCAGATCGTCATTCGACTTGCAGGCGCGTGACCGATCCCGTACTGCTGCCGACCAGCAGGAACGTTTCCGCGCGAGTGCATCCGGGTGTGACTTCGTTCCGACCGCCGCAGCCGGGATTCTGCGGGTCGACTGCCGCCACCTGGATGGTGTGGCCGTTCTCGGGCACGACCACGAACGGCGGATCGGCGGGGCACTGGTCGTTGAAGAACTGCGGTTGCAGTAATTTCTTTTCCCGCCACACGCGGTCGGCGGTGAGGTCGCGGACCCAGACGTAGACAGGCCGGCGTTCGCGGTGGCAGTTCGAGACCTGCACTTCCCGCGTGCCGCTCGTGGTGCGCGGTGGGCAGGCCGCTCCGCGTGCGGTGATCTGCACCGAGCTGATCACGTCATTGCCGATGTTGTCGTGCACGTCGGGATCGTCCGCCGTGAAGGCCACGCAACGTCCCTGAAATCGCGGGTCGACGCACGCGCACACCTGCACGGCGCTGCCGACTGCAATGGCGGTGATGCTGTCATTCGGCAGCCCGATCGCGGCGGCGTCCGGGTAATCGCCCGCTCCTCGTACCGAACATGGCGCGAGGAAGGGCCCGTGCATGTAGAACGACGCCTGACCCGCGCCGGGCGCACATTCGCGGAAGCCTCGCGGCTGCACCTTGATCGAAGACAGGCGGTCGTTTCCGAAGCGCGCGCGGAAAAAGTCGGGGATGTTCCCGGTCGCCAGCTCGCAGTAGCCGCCGTATTGCGGATCGGCGCAGAGGACGAGCTGCACGTTTGCGCCGACACGCGCCGCCGACACGGCGTCGTTCGCGATTCCCATGGCCTGCGCCGTCGCGTATTCGCCGACGGGTTTGACCACGCACGGGCCTTCGTACTGGGAGTGGAGATACAGCGACACTTCGTTCGGGCCGGGCATGCACGCACCGGCGCCGCGCGGGCGGACGATCATCGAGGACACGCGGTCGTTTCCGATCCGCGTACCGACGAGAGTCGCCACGTCGGCCGTGTGCAGCGCGCAGTCGCCGAGGTAGTTTTCGTTCGTGCAGAGGACGAGCTCGACGCCGGCGCCGACGCGGACCGAGGTCATGGTGTCGTTCGCCAGCCCGATCTGCGTCGAGTTGGGATACGAGCCCACGCCGCGCACCACGCAGCGGCCGGTGGCGTCGCGGTGCTCGAACACCGCCACCTGTTGCGCGGACGGGATGCACTGCTGCGGGAAAGCCTGGAGTGCGAAGAAGACGAGCGAAGCCGCGAGGCAGAGTCGCATGACGAAACCTCCTCGAGGGAGGAGGGGCGGCAGAGCGGGAGAGTCCTACCCGCGGGAACGCAGAACGCAGAACGCAGAACGAAGAACGAAGAAAAGGAGACGAACCTCTTTCTACGTTCGTCATTCTGCGTTCTGCGTTCTGCGTTCCCCGCTTTTTATGTCGCCTCGGCATACGCCGCCCTCCCCGCGTGTTCCCCCTTTCCGACCGAGGCTCCCTGTATACTTTCGCCGGGGTCCGCAGTTATCCCAATCAAAGGGGGAGGGTGGGTGATGCGTCTGAAGCGAGTGGCGGCCGCCGCCGTCCTGATGTCGTTCGTCGCTGCCGCTGAGGTGGCTTCGGCGCAGTGTGTCTCCTCCGTGACGCAGATCGCGTCGCGCGACTCCCAGAACAGTCTGGTTGCCGGGCCCGTCGCATGGAGCGGCAGCATGCTCGCCATCGCCAGCAATCAGACGCGGAACGGCTCCGTGTGGGCCGGCCTCTACTCCGAAGACGGCACCCTGCTCTACCCGAGCATCAAGATTCCCTCCTCCGACGACGCGGACATCCTCGGCGTCTTCTGGAATGGCGGTCATTTCGGCATCTTCTTCCGCACCTTCGACGACCAGCTCATCCTGCGCCGTCTCACGACGACCGCGGACCTGCTCGGCACCGCCGTCCACGTCGGCAAGCTCACCGTCCGCGACGACGACGAGCTCGACATCCTCTACAGCACGCGCCTCAACGCGTACGTCATCGCGCGCATGGTCAACGCACCCTCGCGCGCCCTGTGGCTGACGTACGTCAACCTCGACGGCTCGGTTCGCCGCAACGTGCAGGTCAACGTCACGCCCGCCACGAACTCGCTCGTGCGCATCGCCGAGACGGACTCCGGCATCATCGGTGTCTGGTTCGAGGCCGACGTCTCCCGCAACCTCACGCAGGTTCGCGTCGAGGAAGGGGAGCGCGATTACATCCGCCGCGTGTGGACGCCGAACGAAGACAAAGACCTCGTCGTGACGTCGATCGACAACCAGTTCGTCCTCGCCCGCACGTTCACGCAGGGCGACGGCCGCAAGACGATCCGCTGGAAAATGGTCGACACCCTCGGCTTCGACACCCGTGAGGAAGCCCGCCTCCTCGTCGGAACGGGCAAGGACGTGCAGCCGCTGTCGATGCTGACGCGCGGCAACGAGCTCGCCATCACGTACCTCGACGCGCGCGACGGCTTCGCCTCGCAGACGCCGAGCTTCCGCCTGCGCCGCTTCGATCCTGTCAGCGGCGAGGCCATCAGCGACACCTACTTTGCCGCCGCCGATCGTGCGCGCCATCGCGCCGCGAGCGAGCACGATTTCGTCTGGACCGGAACCGCGTATGCCGCGGTGACGGTGCGCGAGACCGATGACGGCGACGACTCGTTCCTCATGCGCCTCTGCCCGCTCGACGCCGACGTCATCGGCCCGCAGCAGGTGCCGGTCGGCCAGACGCTGACGCTCACCGCGGAAGGCCGCGGCGGCGTGCCGGTCTACAACTACCGCTGGCGCATCAACGAGCGCGGCGACGTCGTCGAAGGAGCGCAACTGCAGTTGCGCTACACCACGCCGGGCACGTATCAGGTGTCGGTGTCGGTGACGGACGATACGGATACGGTCGTGCAGAAGACGTTCACGATCGTGGTGTACGAGCCGACACCGCAGACGCCGCCGAAGCGCCGATCGGTCAGGAAGTAAGCCTCTTTCGAGAGTCCCTCTTCCCGTTCCACGGGGAGAGGATCCGCGGTCAGACGAACTGCAAAAAGTCCGACGCGGGGACGGGGCGTGTGATGAGGAAGCCCTGCATCTGATCGCAGTCGTGGCGGCGCAGGAAGCTCGCCTGCTGGTCGTACTCGACGCCTTCCGCGATCACCTTCAACCGCAGGCTGTGGGCCATGGCGATGATCGCGGTCACGATGGCCGCGGTGTCGGGATCGGACGTGATGTCGCGCACGAACGACTGGTCGATCTTCAGCGTGTCGATCGGGAAGCGTTTGAGGTAGCTCAGCGACGAATGTCCCGTGCCGAAGTCGTCGAGGGAGATGCGGATCCCGAGTTTCTTGAGCTCGTACAGCGTGCGGATGCTCGTCTCCGGACTCTGCATCGCGCTGCTCTCGGTGATCTCCAGCTCCAGAAACTGCGCGGGGAGTGCCGTCTCGGCGAGGATGGTGCGGACGCGATCGACGAGATCCGCCTGCTGCAACTGCGTCACGGACAGATTCACCGCGAGTGACAGCGTGCTGTGTCCCGCGTCGTGCCACGCCTTCGCCTGACGGCAGGCCTCGCGCAGCGCCCACGTGCCGATCGGGATCATCGTACCGGTCGCTTCCGCGAGCGGGATGAACGTCGCCGGCGGGATCGGCCCCATCTGCGGATGGTTCCAGCGCAGCAGCGCCTCCATGCCTGTGATGCGCCCGCTGCGGATGTCGAAGATCGGCTGGTAGTGGACCTCGAACTCGTTGCTCGTCATCGCCTTGCGCAGGCCATGTTCGAGCGCGATGCGTTGCAGCGCCTTCGCGTTCACGACGGCGTTGAAGAGCTGGTAGTTGTCGCGGCCGAGCTCTTTCGCCTGGTACATCGCCGTATCCGCGTTCTTGATCAGACTCTCCGCATCCGTCCCATCCTCGGGGAAGAGGCTGATGCCGATGCTCGTGGTGATGAAGAACTCGCGCCCTTCGATGTGAAACGGGTAGCGCACGGCCTCGATGATCTTTGCCGCGATCGGTGCCGCGTCATCGGAGCGATGCAGCCGCGGGAGAAGGACCGTGAACTCGTCGCCGCCGAGGCGGGCGACCGTATCGCTCTCGCGCACACAGGCGGTCACGCGCGCGGCCACGGCCTGCAGCAACTGATCGCCGATGTTGTGTCCGAGGGAGTCGTTGATGACCTTGAAGCGATCGAGATCGAGGAACAGCACCGCCAGCCGCGAGTCTTCGCGGTGCGCGTGCGAGAGCGCGACCGTCACGCGATCCTTGAACAGCAGACGATTCGGGAGATTGGTCAGCGCATCGTGATACGCGAGATGCTTGATCTGCTCTTCGGCGTACGTCCGCTCGGTGATGTCGCGCACGACGCACACCATTCCGCCGCCCGCGAGTGACGTGAGGGAGATTTCCTGCGGAAAGTTCACGCCGTCGTGGCGCAGGCCGGTGGCCTCGCCGCGCCAGCGTCCGCGCTGTTCCACGAGCGGCACGATGGAGGTGATCAAACGCACCTGCTCCTGCGGCTCGTACAGATCGCACAGCGACGCGCCGATCAGCATCGAATGATCGGGATGGCCGAAGAGGCGCGCGAGGGAGTCGTTCACGTAGGTGAACTCGAGCCGATCGTTGAGGATGCCGATGCCGTCCATCGACGCCGTCATCGCCGCGGACTGCTTGCGCAGCATTTCCTCCGCGTGGCGGCGCTCGGTGATGTCCGTCGCAATGTGCAGATATCCGGTGATCGCTCCATCCTCGGAACGCAGTGCCGTGACGGATACCGTGACGGCCACGGTCTTTCCGTCCTTGCGCAGGTACGTGCGCTCGTATTCGCCGACATCGGCGATGCCGTCCGGCTCGACCTGGATCTCGAGCAGCGAACGGTGTCCGATCATTTCGGCGCCGGTGAATCCGAGCAGGCGTTCCGCACCGCTGTTGAACACGGTGATCGTGCCGACGGGATCGGTGGCGATGATCGACACGCGCGTCGCGGCGTCGAGCACCGCTTTGCGCTGCGAGTTCGCCGCGCTCACCGATTCTTCGGCGCGTTTGCGCTCCGTGATGTCGTAGACGAAGCCTTCGAAGAAGATTGCGCCGTGTGACGAGCGGATGCCGTGCGCGTTGAGCTGCACCCAGATCAGTGAGCCGTCGCGGCGCTTCCACTGCAGCTCGACGTTGTTCGCGTACGCGTACGGCTCGAAGCGGCGGATGAGCTCCTCGCGCTGCCGCGCGTCCGCGTAGACGTCGCGCTCGAGATTCTTCGTCAGCAGCTCTTCGACGGAGCCGTAGCCGAGGATGCGGGCCAGTGTGGCGTTGGCGGTGATGAGGCGGCCGTCGCGCGCGGACTGGTAGATGCCGACGGGCGCGTAGTCGAAGATGACGCGGTACTTTTCCTCCGACTGCTGCAGCGCCTCTTCCGCGCGCTTGCGCTCGGTGATGTCGTGGACGATCGAGTAGAGGAGGCGCCGCCCGCTGACGTGAATCGGGCCGGTGTGGATCTCGACGTCACGGATCTCCCCGGACGCGCGCATGTGGCGGAACTGAAAGTACGTCTTCTCCGCGGCCGCGGCGCTGGCGAGCTCGCCGCGGATGCGCTCCTCGCCGCGCACGTTGATGTCCCAGATGCGCAGCGAGAGCAGTTCCTCGCGCGTGTAGCCGTAGTAGTCGCACGCGGCCATGTTGGCGTCGACGATCGCGCCGTTCTGCGGATCGATGAGCAGCTTCACCGCGCGGTTGTTCTCGAACATCTGGCGGTAGCGCTGTTCGCTGTCGCGCAGTGCTTCGGCGCGCCGCTGATGCTCGATGGCCGAGGCGATGTGCTGCCCGACGAAGTTCAGGATCTCGAGATCGCGGTCGGTGTAGCGCGTCGATTCGACGTACGACTGCATCCCGATGACGCCCCAGATCGCGCCGCCGATGGTCAGCGGTGCGCCGAGCCAGTCGACCGAGGGCGTCCCGATCGATTCGACTTCGCCTTCGCGCTGCAGCCGCTCGAATACGTCCGGCGGCGCGAGCAGCGGCTTGCCCGTGCGGAGCACGTACGCAGTGAGTCCGCGGCCCGCGTTGACCCAGTCGATCTTCTGGTCGAACTCGTCGACGAAGTAGGGGAAGGTGAGGCGATCGTGCTCGGCGTCGTACTGCGCGACGTAGAAGTTCTTCGCGTCCATCAGCTCGCCGACGATGGCGTGGGCGGCGGCGTAGAACGCGTCGAGGCTTTCGGACTCGCGGCTGATCTGGGCGATGCGGAACAGCGCGGATTGCAGCTTCTCCGCTTTGACGGTTTCGGTGACGTCGCGGAAGTACCAGGAGCGCCCGCGGATCTGGCCGTCGACGATGATCGGCACGGTCGCGCGCGAGAGCGTCCGCCCGTCTTTCAGCGGGACGGGATCGTTCGTGCGCACTTCCTCCGGATGCTCGTAGAGGTAGTTCACCAGGTCGATGAACGACTGCCAGTCGGCCACGGCATCGGCGGCGTATCCGAGGAGCTCGTTGTCGTCGGCGTGGGCGGCGACGGAGGAGGGGATGCGCCAGATTTCCGCGAAGCGCCGGTTGTGCGAGAGCACGCGCCCGTGATGGTCGACGACGAGGATGCCTTCGAGCGTCGCTTCCTGCTGCGCTTTCAGGATGGCGACGCTGGTGCGAAGCTCATCGGAGGTGAGTTTCGGGCCGCGGCGGACGAGTTGCGCGAGCTTGCGCTTCGCTCGTTGAAAACGAGACGGGCTCGGCGCGGAGTCCACGGGCACATCCGACGGGATCGTCATCAGGTTCGGGGCGGGGGATTTTAGTTCAGTCGCCCGGAACTCCGTGCTCCCGGAAGTATTGCCACTGCTGGAAGGCGAGGTAGACGAACCAGGCGATGTAGAGGGCGAGGAAAAACCAGCGCGCCATGAACGCGAGGACGACCACTCCGGCACCGACGATGATCGCGATCCAGATGGAGATCACGAACGCCGTGCGCTCGGAGAGGAACATGCGGAAGAACTCGCGCGTGGCGTGACCGCCGTCGAGCGGCGGGACGGGGACGAGGTTGAAGAGGCCCCAGAAGATGTTGGCGCTGACCATCAGCGGGAAGAGGACCTGGAGCATGCGGTCGGTCTGCCCGATCTGCGTGTTTTCGAGCTGGCGGCAGAGGAAGGCGAGGAGGAAGCTCGACGCCGGTCCGGCGACGCTGATGATGAAGTCCTGCCACGCTTTCGCGCGACGCTGGTTGATGGTGACGCCGCCCATCCCGCCGAGGACGATGTGACTCGCGCCGAACCCGAGCCCCGCGATCGCGCCCGCGTGCGCGAGCTCGTGGATGAGGACGCTGAGGAAGAGGATCGGAATCCAGATCAACGCGTACTGAATCCCGAGCCGCTGGTCGTAATTCAACGCGACGAACAGGCCGATGAGGATGAAGAACGAAAAGTCGATGTCGATCGGCGTACGACCGATGGTGCCGAGGCGGAGCATGCGGGGCGAGTATCGCACGCGTGCTCGCGATGCTCGCACACGGATTGAGGATTCAGGATTGAGGATTGAGGATGAAACGGGTGGCGAGGCGCATCCTTACGCCTCAATCCGCTCAGCTCTTCCCAAGGCGCCGGCCGCGCCCGAAGGTTCCCTGCCCCTTACTGATCGCGAGGTCCAACTCGCGCCGAGGCCATCCTCAATCCTCAATCCTCAATCCGGTGAGCTCTTCCCAAGGCGCCGGCCGCGCCCGATGCTGATGGCGAGGTCCAACTCGCGCCGAGGCATCCTCAATCCTCAATCCTCAATCCTCAATCCTCAATCCGGTGAGCTCTTCCCAAGGCGCCGGCCGCGCCCGAAGGTTCCCTGCCCCTTGCTGATCGCGAGGTCCACCTCGCGCCGAGGCCATCCTCAATCCTCAATTCTCAATCCTCAATCCCGTCAGCTCTTCCCACGCCGCCGGCCGCGCCAGCAGATATCCCTGTCCCTCGCTGATCCCCAGCTCCTGGCAGACCCGCAACTGTTCCTCGGTCTCGATCGCTTCGGCGATGGTGCGCGCGCCGATGGTGTCGGCGCAGCGGGCGACGAGCTCGACGAGGCGGCGGCGGATGGGGTCGCGCTCGACGCCGTGGAACAGGGAGTGGCCGACCTTGAGGTAATCCGGCTGCAGCTCCGCGACGGCTTCGAGCGTCGCGTAGCCCGAGCCGCAGTCGTCGATGGCGATCTTGAAGCCGATCTTCTTGAGGTCGTGCAGGGTGCGGCGGAACGTGCGGTAATCGCGGATCGCGCTGCGCTCGGTGACCTCGATGACGATGCGGTCGTTGTAATCGAAGAACGGCTCGAACACGTCCGTACCGCGCTGCTGGAGCTGCTGGATGAAGTGCGATTCGAGGTTGAAGAACAGGTACCCGCGCGCGCAGATCTCGGGCAGCCACGGCACGACGTTCTCGATGCACAGCGCTTCGAGATCCCACACGAGGTCGAAGTCGCGCGCGAGCTCGAACATCACTTCCGGATTCTCGAGCTCCGTCCCCGCGGGTCCGCGCGAGAGCGCTTCGTACCCGACGATCGTGCGCGTTTCGAGATTCACGACCGGCTGGAACACGGTCGAGATCAGGTGATCGTGCACGGTGCGCAGGAGGCGCTCGCGCATGGCGTGGTAGTAGCGCGTTTCGCGGCGCTCGGCGTTGTCCTTGGCCTCGCGGATGGCGGTGTAGAGGATGCGTGGCGCGAACAGCGGTTGCGGCTGCGTCTGCGCGCCGCCCGCGAAGACCACCACCTCTTCCTTCAGCGCCGCCTCGACCGGCAGCGACTTGAGCGACGCGCGTGCGATGCGCTCGAGGTCGCGCGCGAGCTGGGCGGTATGGACGGAGTGATGATCGCGCGAGAAGCAGTAAAAGTCGTTCGCGCCGGAGTGGCTGGTGCCGATGACGACGTCGTTGCCGAGAATCGGGGCCACCATGACGCGCAGCCCGCGGACGAACTGGCGGCGCAGGTCGTCGAACGCGTCCCACATGTTGCGCTCGCCGACGCGGAACAGCGGCTCGATCTCGATGCAGAAGACGTTGAGCATGTCGCCGTCTTCGATGATGCGGCGCAGGTCGTCGACCACGACGCCGAGCGTCGGCACCTCGGTCGTGGAATCGAAGAAGAGCTCGCGCAGGCGCCGGGCCTGGTCGGTGCGCAGCGTCATCGTCCACCACATGTCGTCGCGGACGGCGAGCATCTCGCCGACCACGCGGCGCAGCGTCTCGGGCTTGACGGGCTTGATGAGGTAGCGGTCCGCACCCATGCGCAGCGAGCGCTCGCGGTTCATCGTGTCGGCCGCGCCGGTGAGCATGACCACGGGCATGTTCTGCGTGTCGGCGCGATCGCGCAGCGCGCGGAGGAAGTCCCAGCCGGAACCGTCGGCGCCGAGCTCGATGTCGATCAGCGCGAGATCGGGCGTCTCTTCGTCGAGGGCGGCGATGGCGTCGCCGACGTTGTTGCGCCACGTGGTGCGATAGCCGGACAGCGCTGCGCCGACGAGCGTGCCCACCGCTGCGTCATCGTCGAGAATCAGTACGACTGGCTGTCTGCCCGGGACCATCCTCACACCGCGGCGCTATCCTACCGCGTCATATGCATTTCGAGACGAAGGCGATTCACGCCGGCACGCACATCGACGAGGAAACGGGCGCCGTGGCGCCGCCGATTCATCTTTCGACGACGTTCGAGCGCAACGACGACGGTGCGGCGTCTCGCGGCTACGTCTACGTTCGCGAGGGAAATCCGACGCAGTCGCGGCTCGAGGAGGCGCTGGCGGCGATCGACTCCGCGGCCGCGGCGCTGGCGTTCGGCTCGGGCATGGGCGCGGGCGCGGCGCTGCTGCAGTCGCTCCCCGCGGGCTCGCGCGTGCTGCTGCCGGACGATTGCTACTACGGCTATCGCGCCCTCGCGAACGACTACTTCGAGCGCTGGGGATTGCAGCTCGCGCGGGACGCCTCGTCCGCCGACGTGATCTGGGCGGAGACGCCTTCCAATCCTCTGCTGCAGATCGTCGACATCGCGGCGCTCGCGGAGACGGCGCATGCGAACGGCGCGATCCTCGTCGTCGACGGCACGTTCGGCACGCCCGCGCTGCAACGTCCTCTCGATCTCGGCGCCGACGTGGTCCTGCACAGCACCACGAAGTACCTCGGCGGTCACAGCGACGTGCAGGGCGGCTCGCTCGCGTTCCGGGAGCGCGGCGCGTTGTACGAGCACGTGCTGCACGCGCGCAAGCTGATCGGCGGCGTGGCGTCGCCGTTCAACTCGTGGCTCGTGCTGCGCGGGATCCGCACGCTCTCCGCGCGCATGCGCGTGCACAGCGAGAACGCGATGCACGTCGCGCGCTTTCTGGCATCGCACGAGCGCGTGGAGGCGGTGTTTTATCCGGGACTCGAATCGCATCCCGGACACGAGATCGCGAAGAAGCAGATGCGCTCGTTCGGCGGCATGCTCTCGTTTCTCGTACGCGGCTCGCGCGCGGAAACGCTCGCCATCGCCGCACGCACGAAGCTGTTCGTCCGCGCGACGTCCCTCGGCGGCGTGGAAAGCCTCATCGAACACCGCCATTCGAGCGAGGGAGCCGGCAGCCGCACGCCGGAGAACCTGCTGCGCGTCTCCGTCGGACTCGAGCATTACGAGGATCTGGTGGGGGATCTGGGGGAGGCGTTGGGGTGATCGTTGATCGTTGCTGGTTACTGGTTGCTGGTTGCTGGTTGCTTGTGAGTTTCCGTTCTACGCCGCCCAAGCAACCAACAACCAGCAACCACAACTAGCAACTAACGCCGTGCGCCTCTAGAATCCCCCCGCCATGACGAACATCGAGATCACATGCCCCTGTTGCGAGGCCACACTCGTGATCGACCGGCTCAGCGGCGAGGTGCTGCTGCACAAGCAGAAAGAAAAACGTGGGCCGGGTGGGTCGCTCGACGCGATGGTGGCGGGCCTGGAGACGCAGAAATCGGAAGCGGCGCGGCGGTTCGAGAAACAGCTCGAGAGTCAGAAGGATCGCGCGCGTCTGCTCGAGGAAAAATTCAAGGCCGCGCTGGAGCAGGCGGAGAAGTCGGACGACAAATACGTCAATCCGATGGACATGGATTGATGAAGAAAAGCAAAGTCCTTCCCCGGAACTTCGATCCCGACGCCGCCGCGGGCGCCGAGAGCGGCATCTACGGACTGCCGTTCGCACCCGAGGATTCGAAAGTGATCGTGCTGCCCGTGCCGTTCGAGGCCACGACGTCGTACGGCGGCGGCACGTCCAAAGGTCCGGCCGCGGTGTTCGAGGCGTCGAAGCAGGTCGATCTCTTCGATCAGGAAACGGGACGCCCGTACGCGTCCGGCATCGCCATGCTCGACATCCCGAAGAAGATCGAGCGCTGGAACACGGATGCGAAGAAATTAGCAGCGGTGGTGATCCAGAAGGGCGGCGTCGTCGATCGCGCGACGCGCAACGCCGCCGCGAAAGTCAACGAGTACAGCGAACGCGTGAACGAGTGGGTGTACGAGCAGACGTCGGCGCTGCTCGCGGACGACAAGTTCGTGGCCACGCTCGGCGGCGATCACGCGGTGCCGTTCGGCGCGATCAAAGCGCACGCGGAAAAGTATCCCGGCCTCGGCATCCTCCACCTCGACGCACACGCGGATCTGCGCGACGCGTACGAGGGTTTCACCTGGTCGCATGCGTCGATCTTCAACAACGTCATGCGCAAAATCGACGACGTCGGCAAGCTCGTGCAGGTCGGTCTTCGTGACCTCGGACAGGCCGAGCGCACGATGATCGACGAGTCGTACGGCCGCATCGTCGCGTTCTACGACGCGGAGCTCGCGGCGCGGAAGGAAGAGGGGACGCCGTTCGCGCGCATCGCGGACGAGATCGTCGCGGCGCTGCCACGCGACGTCTATCTCTCCTGGGACATCGACGGACTCGATCCCACCTTGTGCCCCGGCACCGGCACGCCCGTGCCGGGCGGTTTGTCGTGGAACGAGGCCATCGGCCTGCTGCGCGCGATCAAACGCAGCGGCAAACGCATCGTCGGCCTCGACCTCTGCGAAGTCTCGCCGGGCGACACGGAGTGGGACGCGAACGTCGGCGCGCGGCTGCTGTACAAGATGATCGGCTACGCGCTGCTCACGCGGTGAGCCGCGCGAGGATGCGGTCGACGTGGACGTGGCAGTCTTCGACGATGATGCGCACGCGCTCGACCGGTGAGCCGGCGATCGCCGTGCCCGCGACGAACACGCCGGGGACGTTCGTCTCCATCGTCGTTTCGTCGTAGCGCGGGCGGCGGTCGTCGCCCTGCAAGTCGACGCCGAGCTGCTCGAAGAGCGTCGTGTCCTGGCGATAGCCGGTGAGGGCGAGGACAAAGTCGGCCGCGATCTCGGAGCGCCGTTCTCCCTCCGGGCGGTTCAATTCTTCGAGCACCACGCTGTGTTCGCGAATCTCGACGACGGACGTTTGCGGCAGAAAGCGCACGCGCCCGTCGCGCATCATGGAGCGGATCTCCGGCAACAACCAGAACTTCACGCTCGTCGCGTCAAAGTCGTCGCGGCGATAGCTGAGGGTCACGTGCGCGCCGGCGCGCTGGCAGCGCACCGCGGCCTCGATCGCGGAGTTGCGTCCGCCGACGATGAGCAGTTGCTGATTGAAGTAGGTGTGCGGATCGTGAAAGTAGTGCGAGACGTGCGGGAGGTCTTCACCCGGCACGTTCATCAGCTTCGGTGCGTGCATGGCGCCGATGGCAACGACCACGTTGTCGACGAGATACGTGCCGCGATTCGTGTGCAGCTCGAAGCCGCCCTCGACGCGCCGCGCATCGAGCACGCGCTCGTACGTGTTGACCTCGAGGCCGAACTGCAGCACGACCGCGCGCAAATAGGCGAGGAACTCCTCGCGCTTGATCTTCTGCTGGTCCGGCACCTGGATCGGCACGCCGGCGATGGCCAGCCTCTCCGCATTCGAGTGGAAGACCATCTCCTGCGGATACCACTGCATCGTCGCGCCGATCTGCTTCGCGTCGAACTGGACGTAATCGATGTTCGCGCGCACGAGTGCCACCGCGAGCTCGAGGCCGATCGGTCCCGCGCCGATGACGGCGACGCGATGCCTCACTGGCCGAGCTCGCGCAGTACAGCGGACTTGGCGTCGATCATGACGTGATGCTCGAGGCCTAGGAGGTCGGCGATCTTGCGGACGAGATAGTTCTCGTACTCGTGCAGCTTGCCGTCGCTGTAGACGAGGCGCCACATGGTCTTGACGATGTCGATGCGCTCGCCGAGCGGCGCGTTTTTGCGGATGTAGTGCGTCAGCGCGAAGTGGTCGACGGTTTTTCTGCGGATCTCTTCAGCGGCTTCGAGGAGCTCGCGCGCGTCGTCCGGCGAGAGGGTGAAGCGGTCGCTCAGGAACTGCACGACGTTCCCATCCTCGGAGGGGGAGAACTCGCCGTCGGCGTAGGCGATGTCGAGGAGGATGGCCGCGGTGGCGAGGCGCAGGGGATCGTGCTGCTCGCGCGACTGCACTTCGGGGGTGGCGCCGCTCAGCATGGAGAGGATTCTTGAAATGCTCACGCCGCGAAGTTTACGACGTGCCAGCGGGATAAGATCGGCGCATGCGTGTACCCATCGACCAGCTCAGCAATGACGCTCACATCTGGATTTTCGGCATCTCTCCCGCGCTCGACGCGGAGCGCAGTCGCGTTCTGCTGTCCGAGGTGAATGCGTTTCTCGACGACTGGGCGGCGCATGGCGTGCCCATCGAGGGGGCGGCGGAAGTGCGCGAAGGCAGCTTTCTCATCGTCGCCGCGGACGATCGCCGCGAAAAATCGGGCTGCTCGATCGATCGCATGTTCGGGACGCTGCGCAGGCTCGAGCAGCAGTTCGGCGTGCAGATCCTCGATTCGAATCGCGTGTTCCTGCGCGACGGCGAAGCGGTGCGCGCCGTCGGACGCGCGGATTTCCGCAATGCCGCAACGGCGGAAACGCGCGTTTTCGACGTCACGGCCGAACGTCTCGGCGAAGTCCGGCAGGGCGCGTGGGAGAAGCCTGCCGCGGACTCCTGGCACCGGCACTTGCTGTAGCATGACTCATGCGAATCGAGATTCGTCGCGCGACTCCCACCGACTCTGTCCGCGCGACGGAGCTCGCGCGCCGCGCCAAGGCTCACTGGAACTATCCCGCCGAGTGGATGGCGCTGTGGCGCGACGATCTCGCGATCACCGCCGCCGACATCGAAAAGCACCGCACCTTCGTCGCCTGTGTCGAGGGGGAAGTGGTGGGCGTGTGTCAGTTGCAGGAGAGTGAAGTGGGCGCGATGCTCGAGCACGTGTGGGTCGATCCGACCGCGCACGGACGCGGCGTCGGACGCGCACTCGTCGAGCACGCACGCGGTACCGCGCGCGGCACGATCGCGGTGGTCGCGGATCCGAACGCGGAGCGGTTCTATCTGAAGCTCGGCGCGAAGCGAGTCGGGAACGTGATGGCGCCGATGCCGGGCGCACCGGATCGCACGCTGCCGCTGCTCGAGTTCGAGTAGCGCGCTGCTGGAACGCCGGCGAGGACGTCGGCTTCCGCTAAAAGCGCCCCGTGCGAGGATCCACTTTGAGCGCCGCGTCCTGGATGTCGCCGATCCTGATCCCGCGCACGGTGTCGTCGAGTGGCTTCGTCGGGTAGTGCACGGTCAGCGGCTTCACGCTCGCTTCACTCGCGGTGCGGTAGATGCGTTTGTACGTGCGCTGGAAGCGCGCGTGATCGCGCCAGGTGAGCACGCCGCCGAGGACGATCGGCACGCACAGAATGGCGAGGAAGAGGGTGCGGCGTTCGAGCGTCAGCAGAAGCAGGAGCAGCGTGACGGGGACGAGGTAGAGGCGGCCGACGAAGTTGAGGTGAGAGAGCAGCACGCCATCCTGCGACTGCCCGAACATGCCCCAGTAGACGACGGTGGTCGCGGCGAGGAAGACGAGCGTCGCACCGATGAGCCGCGGTTTCCGCAGCGCGACGAAGAACACCGCCAGGGCGAGGAAGCCGAGGGGGAGCCAGCCTTTGAGCATCTGCAGCCAGAGCGAGCCGGCGAGATTCACGAGTGTCGGGAGGAGTTGCTCGGGCGCGAAGCCGTGGATGTCGCCTTCGCCGCCGAACGGGACGATTTTCGAGCGGATGGCGAAGTAGATCGCGCCGAGGATGGCCGCGGGGATGCCGGCGCGCAGCGCTTGTTTGAACGTGATGCGCTTCGCCGTGAAGAGCACGAGGAGGAAGGGGAGGGCGAGGGCCGCGCTCTCTTTGCAGAAGAAGGCGATGCCGAGCACGATGCCGGCGGCGAGGTCGCGCTCGCGCAGCAGCAGCGTGAGGCCGAGCAGCACGAGCAGCAACGCCGAGGCGTCGAAGACGTTGGCGTACCAGCCGGCGGTGATGACGGCGGAGCCGGAGAAGAGGAAGGCGACCGTCAGCACGAAGCGCAGCGGCGCGCTTTGCGTGAGGCGCAACAGGAGAAGGAGCGATGCGAGGAGCATCGCGATGTTGAGGCCGCGCAGCACGCGCCACGACACGTCGAAGTCGCGGACGAAGTGCAGGACCACCGTCACGACCAGCGTCGGCAGCGGACGCCAGAAGCCGAGGGACTGGGTGAGGACGAAGCGGAGCTTGTCGAGGAGCGGCGAGGCGGCGCTGAAGGCGAGCATGCCGTTCGTCTCGTCCCAGACGTCCGCGATCATGAGCCGCACCGCGAACACGATCCAGATGGCGATGGCGATGCCCGTCGCCATGCGCCAGCCCTTCGACTCCTCCACGCTCATTGCGCGGCGTACCGTATCATCCGCCCGACGATGACGGCACTCCTGCGTGCACTGCGCCCGTTGCACTGGACGAAGAACGTGCTCGTCTTCGCCGCGGTCGTGCTGGCGCACCGCACGAGTGACGCGGAGGCGATGCTCGCCACGCTGCTCGCCTTTGCGGCGTTCTGCCTCGCCGCGTCGGGCACGTACCTGATCAACGACGTGCGCGACCTGGAGTTCGACCGCGCCCATCCGACGAAAAAGCATCGCCTCATCGCTTCGGGGGTCGTCTCGCCGGCGGTGGCGCTGACGTTCGGCGTGCTGCTGATCGCCGGCGGCGTGGCGCTCGCGTTCGCGGTGTCGCTCGAGGTCCTGTGCTACCTCGCCGTGTATGGTTTGCTCTCGCTCGCGTACTCGCTGTTCTTCAAGCGGCGCGTGTTCCTCGACGTGCTGGTGCTCTCCGCGCTCTGGACCATCCGCGTGCTCGCGGGCGGCGCGGCCGCGCGCGTGGAAGTGTCGGACTGGCTGCTCGCGCTTTCGGTGTTTCTGTTCGTCGGACTGGCGCTGCTGAAGCGTTACGCCGATCTGGCTCTGCACGAAGAGTCGGCACCGGGCCGCGGTTACGTCACCGGCGATCGCGACCTGCTGCGCAGCATGGGCATCACCAGCGGCTATCTCGCGGTGCTCGTGCTCGCGCTCTACCTCACCAGTCCGCAGGTCGTGCGCCTGTATTCGTCGCCGCGGTTGTTGTGGCTCGTCTGTCCGCTGCTGCTGTACTGGATCGCGCACATGTGGTTTCTCGCGCATCGCGGCGCGATTCAGGACGATCCGATCGTCGTCGCCGCACGCGATCCGGCCAGCTACGTCGTCGGCGCGCTGATCGCCGGGATCGTGCTTCTCGCGGTATGAGCTACGAATCGTGGGGCCGCTGGATCCCGTCGACGCCCGCGCGGGTGGTGCACAACCTCCGCGACACCACCGATCTCGTGCTGCCGTACGGATTGGGACGCAGCTACGGCGACTCGTGCCTGAACAACGGTCATGCTCTGCTCGACACGCGCGAGCTCGATCACTTTCGCGCGTTCGACGACGCGACGGGCGTGCTCGACTGCGAAGGCGGCATGACGCTCGCCGAGATCCTGCGCGTGTTCGTGCCGCGCGGCTGGTTTCTGCCGGTGACGCCGGGGACGAAGTTCGTGACCGTCGGCGGCTGCATCGCCAATGACGTGCACGGAAAGAATCATCATCGCGCGGGGACGTTCGGACGGCACGTGCGCTCCCTCGAGCTCGTGCGGTCGGACGGCTCGCGCACCCGCTGCGCGCCGGGCGATCCGATGTTTGCCGCGACGATCGGCGGGCTCGGGCTCACGGGCCTCATCGCCTCGGCGGAGATTCAACTGCGCCGCATCGAGTCGGCGGAGATCACGGTGGAGCGCGTGCCGTTTCGTTCGCTCGACGAGTTCGAGGCGTTGTCGAAGGCGTGCGATGCGACGCATGAGTACACGGTGGCGTGGTTCGACAGCTTCTCCGGTGCGAAGGGGATTTTTTTTCAGGGCAATCATGCGCCTCTCACCCTCCCTGCTCGCCAGCCACGGGGAGAGGGTGCGCGGAGGCTGCCGATCCTTCCCGTGCTCAACCAACTCACCGTGCGCGCGTTCAACACCGCGTACTTTGTCGCGAATGCGCGGCCGAAGCCGCAGCGCGTGCACTGGAATCCGTTCTTCTATCCGCTCGACGCGGTGGCGAACTGGAACGCGATCTACGGACGCAACGGGTTCCTGCAATACCAGTTCGTCATTCCCGAGATCGCGGGACTCGATCCTGTCAAAGAAATCGTGAACGGCGCCGCGCGATCGAAACTCGCGTCGTTTCTCACGGTCATCAAAAAATTCGGCGCACTCTCGTCGCCGGGGCTGCTCTCGTTTCCGCGCGCGGGGACGACGGTCTGTTTCGATTTCGCGGCGCGTGGTCTGGAGACGCTGCTGCCGATGCTCGAGCGCTTCGACGACGTCGTCGAAGCGGCGGGCGGCCGCGTGTATCCGGCCAAGGACGCGCGCATGTCCGGCCCGCGCTTCCGGCGCTTCTTCCCGCAGTGGGAAGAGCTGCGCAAATACGCCGATCCGCAATTCTCATCCTCGTTCTGGCGGAGGGTCATGTCATGAAGGTGGCCATCATCGGCGCGACCTCCGGGATCGCGCAGGAAGTGGCGAAGATCTACGCCGAGGAACGCGCCACGCTGTTCCTCGTGGCGCGTGATGAGGCGAAACTGAGCGCGGTGGCGGGCGATCTGCGCGTGCGCGGTGCGGTCGTGGAAACGTTCGTCGCCGACCTCGCCGATCGCTCGCGCGATGAAGCGATCGTGAGCGCGGCAGGGGAGCCGGACGTCGTCCTCATCGCTCACGGCTCACTGCCTGACCAGCGCGCCATCGACACGGATGCGCGCGCGCAGAGTGAAGCGTTCGCGCTCAACGCCACCTCTTTCATCGCCCTCATCGCGCACTTTGCGACCGTGCTGGAGCGCAAGCGCGGCGGCGTGCTGGGGGTGATCGGTTCGGTGGCCGGAGATCGCGGTCGCCGCAGCAACTACGTCTACGGTTCCGCAAAGGCCGCGGTGCATGCGTACTGCGAAGGACTGCGCGCGCGGCTCGCGGAATCGAACGTCGCGGTGGTGCTGATCAAGCCGGGTTGGGTGGACACGCCGATGACGCGCGGGATGAAGAAGAATCCGCTGTTCGCCTCGGCCGGGAGTGTCGCGCGCGGCATTCACAAGGCCATTGGCGCGCGTCGCGGCGACGTCTATCTGCCCGGCTTCTGGCGCTGGATCTCCCTCCTCGTGCGCATGCTGCCGGCGAGGCTGGTGAAGTTCTGATTTGCGTGCGCGCTTCGATCGGGTAGGAAAAGCGCGTGTTGGCGGCCCTCCTAAGAGAACGAACAGGAGGATGCTGCTATGCGCGAACATGCGTCGCGATCGAGTGAAGTCCATGAGTATGAGCTCCCCGAATCCTCGGCGCTCGAAGCGGCGATGCCGGCTCTCGAGACGCAGGTCGAGGATGTGCCGGGATACACGAAGCCCATCGCGGACGTGAGTGCGGCCGCGGCGGCGGCGGTGCCGTATGAGACGGACGTGGAGGACCTGCGGCCGGACCGGGTGCGCGACGCGGCGGACGTGGCGTTCGGGCGCCGCGTGCTGCTCGAGTCGGTGATCGGCGCGGACGACCGCGTGGCCATTCCGGACACGACGAAGCTGCCGTGGCGGATGATCTGCGCGCTGCGCATCCGCTTCGCGAACGGGCGCAATTACGTCGGCACGGGGTGGTTCATCGGGCCGCGCACGGTGATGACCGCGGCGCACTGCGTCTTCGCGCACGACGAGGGCGGCTGGCCGCGCGAGATCGAGGTGATCCCGGGGCTCAACGGCACGGTGCGGCCGTTCGGCTCGGTGGTGGGGAAGAAGTTCCGCGCGCCCAAGGGGTGGATCGACGGACCCGACAGCGATTTCGATTACGGCGCGATCGTCCTCGGCGAGGACGTCGGTCAGCGCGTGGGGTACTTTGGGTACGCGGTGCTCAACAACGCGCAGCTCAAATCGACCGCCGCGAACATCTCCGGCTATCCGGCGGACCGCGACAGCGCGACCAAGCAGTACTTTCACGCGCGCACGCTGATCAACGCGACGCCGAAACGGCTCGTGTACGACATCGACACCTTCGGCGGGCAGAGCGGATCGCCGATTTACCTCAACATGAACGGACAGCGCGTGGCCGTGGGCATTCACACCACCGGCAGTTCGCGCTCGAACTCCGGCACGCGCATCACGAAGGAAGTCTTCGACAACATGAACAAATGGCGGAATGAGAAGTAAACGTGACGGCGACGAGAGTGTCTCGAGCGAGAACACCCTCGCACGCGTCCACGCGGCAGGAGCATCCATCGCGGGCGTGGTCCGCGGCGTCGGCGGCGACCCCGTCACCGGCGCCCTGGTCTCGCTGTCATCGGATGCAGGGACTTCGGACATCGCCCAGCAGACTGCGGACGACGGTACGTTCCGGTTCGGGCACCTCGCGCCGGGCAAGTACGTCGTGCACGTGGGCGGCGAGGCGAAGAAGACGGTGAATGTGCGGGAGGCGCGGGAGTACTACGTAAAGGTGTAGGGAACGCCGCCGTTCCGGCGGCGTTCCGGTTACGAGAGTGCTTTGTCGACGAGCGCTTTCTGCTGCTCTTCGTGGCGGTGGTGCGAGCCGGTCGCCGGGGCGGCGGCGAGGGGGCGGCCGACATACTGGAGTTTCTGGTTCGGGCCGAGGATCGAGGCGAGGCGTTCGTGGAGGAACGGCCAGGCGCCCATGTTGCGCGGCTCTTCCTGCACCCAGAAGATCTCGGTCGCGTTCGGGTAGCCTTTCAACGCGTCGACGAGCAGCGCCTGCGGGAACGGGTAGTACTGTTCGAGGCGCAGGATGGCGACGTTCGCGTTTGCTTTGTCGCGCGCCTGGCGGAGGTCGTAGTAGACCTTGCCCGACGTGATCAGCACGCGCTGCACCTCGGCGCTCGTGGCGACGTCGTGCAGCACGGGCTCGAAGCGGCCGGTGAGGATGTCGTCGACGGGGGAGACCGCCATCGGATGGCGCAGCAGCGACTTCGGATTCATCACGATGAGCGGCTTGCGCGGGTTGTTCTTCATCTGGCGACGCAGCGCGTGGAAGTACTGCGCGGGCGTCGTCGGATAGATGACCTGCATGTTGCCTTCGGCGCAGAGCGTGAGGAAGCGCTCCACGCGCGCCGACGAATGCTCCGGCCCCTGTCCTTCATAGCCGTGCGGCAGTGAGAGCACGAGACCGCTGTGCTGTCCCCACTTCTCCTCGGCGCTCGAGATGAACTGGTCGATGACGATCTGCGCGCCGTTCATGAAGTCGCCGAACTGCGCTTCCCACACGACGAGCGCGCCCGGATCGGCGACCGAGTAGCCGTATTCGAATCCGAGGACGCCGTATTCGGAGAGGAGCGAATCGTAGACGCTGAAGCTGACCATCGCGTCCGGCTCGTTCGTCTCCTGCGAGAGCGCGTTGTCGACGACGACCGGATCGGCGACCGGCGACTTCGTCTCGTGCGCGAGGGCATTCAGCGGCACGTAGCCCGCGCCGGTGACGCTGTCATGAACGATGGCGTGGCGGTGCGAGAACGTGCCGCGGCCGACGTCCTGACCCGACAACCGCACGCGGAAGCCGTCGACGAGGAGCGAGCCGAACGCGATCTGCTCGGCGGTGCCCCAGTCCATCGGATCGCGTCCTTCCGCCATCGCCGCGCGCTTCGCGAGCACCGGCTTGAGCTTCGGATGCGGCGTGAATCCTTCGGGCGTCGTCGTGAGCGCGGTGCGCACGCGATCGAGCACTTCGCGCGTGATGAACGTCTCGGGCGAGGGCTCGTTCTGATAGCCGGTGATGTCTTCGTCGGTCCAGAGCGGATCGCGATCGTGGTGCGGTGTTTCCTGCTCTTTCGTGCGGTCGAACGCTTCCTGCAGCTTCGACTGGTAGTGATTGAGCCACTCTTCCGCTTCGGTCGGCGAGATGTCGCCTTTGCGCAGGAGCTGTTCCGTGTAGATCTTGCGGACCGAGCGGTGCTCCTTGATGGTCTTGTACATCATCGGCTGCGTGAGCGACGGCTCGTCGCCCTCGTTGTGGCCGTGACGGCGGTAGCAGATCATGTCGATGACGACGTCGTGGTGAAATTGCTGGCGGAAGTCGTACGCGAGCTTCATCGCGCGCACGCACGCTTCCGGATCGTCGCCGTTGACGTGGAAGATCGGCGCCTGCACGGTCTTGGCGACGTCGGTTGCGTACGTCGACGAGCGCGCCGCCTCCGGATCGGTGGTGAAGCCGATCTGGTTGTTGATGACGACGTGGATCGTGCCGCCGGTCTTGTAGCCCTTGAGCTGCGAGAGGTTGAGCGTTTCGGCGACGACGCCCTGCCCCGCGAACGCCGCGTCGCCGTGCAGCAGCACGGGGATGACGAGGGAGCGGTTCTTGTCGCTGAGGAGCTTCTGCTTCGCGCGCACCATCCCTTCGACGACCGGATCGACGGCCTCGAGGTGCGACGGGTTCGACGCGAGGGAGAGCTTCATCTTCGCGCCGGACGGCGACTCGTGCGTGCCTTCGGCGCCGAGGTGGTACTTCACGTCGCCGGAGCCTTCGCGCGTGCCGGGGTCGAGGTCGCCTTCGAACTCGCGGAAGATCTGCTCGTACGACTTGCCGAGCGTATTGGCGAGGACGTTGAGGCGTCCGCGATGGGCCATGCCGATCACGCCTTCGACGACGTTATCCGACGCAGACTCGCTGAAGAGGTAGTCGAGCATCGGGATGAGCGACTCCGCGCCTTCGAGCGAGAAGCGCTTGTGGCCGACGTATTTCGTGTGCAGGAAGCGCTCGAACGCTTCGGCGTCGTTGAGTTTCTGGAGGATGCGGCGCTTGGTCGCGCCGTCGAGCGGCTGCTTGTTGCGTGCCGGCTCCATGCGGTCCTGGAGCCAGCGCTTCTGCACCGTCTCCTGCATGTGCATGTACTCGGGACCGATCTTGCCGCAGTAGGTCTCGCGCAGGGTGTCGAGGATGTCGCGCAGTTTCGCCTGCTGCTTGCCGCACAGACCGCCGCACACGAAGTCGCGGTCGAGATCCCAGATGGTGAAGCCGTAGAACTGCGGGTCGAGCTCGGGATGCTTGCCGACTTTGTACTCGAGCGGATCGAGATCGGCGAGGAGATGACCGCGCACGCGATACGCGTTGATGAGCTGCAGCGCGGCCGCTTCGCGGGCGATGATCTCGTCGGTCGCGCCGCCGGAGAGGGCGAGGCGATGGCGGTCTTTGGCCCAGCGCGCCGGCTCGTACGGGATGCGGAGATCGCGGTAGATGTCGTCGTAGAAGCCGTCGGCGCCGAGGAGGAGCTCGTGGACGCGGGCGAGGAAGGCGCCCGACTCGGCGCCCTGGATGATGCGATGGTCGTACGTCGACGTCATCGTCATCACTTTGGAGATGCCGAGGTCGGCGAGGACGGACGGATCGCTGGCCGAATATTCGGCGGAGTAGTCGATCGCGCCGGTGGCGATGATCGTCCCCTGCGTCTGCATGAGGCGCGGGACGGAAGCGATCGTGCCGATCGTGCCGGGGTTCGTCAGCGAGAGGGTGGTGCCTTCAAAGTCGGCGATCTCGAGGGCGTTGTTGCGCGCCTTGCGGACGACGTCGTTGTACGCCTTGAGGAACTGCGCAAAGTCTCCGGCCTGGGCGCGCTTGATGTTCGGCACGAGGAGCGAGCGGGAGCCGTCTTTGCGCTCCATGTCGATGGCGATGCCGAGGTTGACGTCCTCGCGGTCGATGCGCACGGGAGTGCCGTCCTGCATCGCGAACGAGGAGTTCATGCGCGGGAACTGCGCGACCGATTTGACGAGCGCCCACGCGATGACGTGCGTGAACGACGCTTTGCTCTGCCCCATGAGGGCGAGGTGGTTGTTGATGACGCGCCGGTTTTCCTCGAGCACCTTGACCGGGATGTTGCGGATGGAGGTCGCGGTGGGGACGGTCAGCGACGTCTCCATGTTCGCGACGATCTTCGACGCCGCGCCGCGCAGGGGGACGGCGTTGCCGGTGGTGGGTGGGGGAACGGGCGTGGGACGGGGGGCGGCGGGTGCGGGGGCCGGCGCGGGAGCAGGAGCCGCGGGACGCGGCGCAGCCGCAACGGAGGCAGAGCCTGCAGCCACCGCGACCGGCTGCTGTTCTTCCTCTTCGTCGACGAGCTGCGGCTCGTAGTCTTCGAAGAACTCGCGCCAGCTCGCGCTCACCGACTGCGGGTCGGTGCGGAACTTTTCGTACAACTCTTCAATGAAGGCGATGTTTGCGCCGAAAGCAACAGATGACATTTGTGATTTTTCCTAAAGGCTCTTGTCGGTCGCTTCGACTGCCGTGTGCGAGAGCGACGTCAGGCCGAGCCAGCCGAAACCGGCGGCAAACCCGCCGAGGACGTCGGACGGGAAGTGTACGCCGAAGTACACCCGTGAAAACCCGACGCTGAGGATGATCATGCCCGCCAGCGAATGCACGACCGCCTGCACCGGAAGCGTCTGCCGCTCGACGAGGTGGTGGGCGACGATCGGATACGTCGCGGCGGTGAGCAGCGAGTGCCCGCTGGGGAAGCTGTGCGAGCGCGGCAGCTTGATGCGGCGCGCCATCTCGATCGGGCGCTGGCGCCGGAAGATGTTCTTGAGGATGGTGTTGATGGCCATCGCGCCGCCGGTGGAGACGACGACGGTCCACGCGTCGTGTTTGCGTCCGCGCTTGAGCATCATCAATGCCGTGATGCCGGCCACGGCGCCGATGCCGGCGTGCGAGCCGAGCTGCGTCGCGGCGTGCAGGACGTTGTGCACGACGGGATGGTCGATGCGGTGGACGGCCTTCATCACGACTTCGTCGACGCGGTCGGCGTCGCCGTTCACGACCTCATCGGCCTGCTGCTTGAAGAACCACAATGCGAGCCCGGCCAGCACCACGCCGCCGCTTCTGCCGATGGCGAGTGGGAGGAAATGCTGCCGCCGTTTTCCCTTCCGCAGCGGCGTTTTCGGCGAGGCTTTTTTCGGCGTTTTCACGGGCGCGGAGTCTATGGCTGCGGCTTCGCAAGCGCAACAAATCGATGTGCGGGTTCTGCGCCACAGCACTTGCGGTAAAACGCGAGCGCGTCGGTCCACGGAATGACGGCATGCGCGTAGCCGAGGCGGTGCAGGTCGGCGAGGGACGCGAGGAGGAGTCGGCAGCCGAGGCCGCGTCCGCGCTGCGGCTGCGCGACGCCCGTCGGGCCGAAGAAGCCGAGGCCGCGATTGTTGACGTCGTGAACGGCGAAGCCGGTGATGGCGCCGTGCTCTTCGGTGATGAATGCCGGTGGGATGTCGCGCTCGAAGGCTTTCGCGGCTTCGAAGCGCCAGATGCGGCCGAATTCCGCTTCGACGAAGGCGAGAACGCGAGAAGCGTCCTCGTGTGACGGACGGCGGACCCCCTCACCCAGGCTCTCGCCTCGCGACGCAGGGAGCGGAGAGAGGAGGTTGTGGGTGTCGCGGGTCTCGACGTAGCCGCGTGCGCGGAAGAAGGAGAGTGAGCCTTCGTCAGTCGTGACGACGCCGGGGGTGAAGTAGTTGCCCGGCTCGGCAGCGATGACGTCCGGGGTGCCGAGGAGGGCGGTGCCGATGCCGCGGCGGCGGGAGTCGCGATCGACGGCCAGGACGCGCAGCCATTTGCCGCAGTGCACGGCGGCGCCGAGGAGGCGGTCGTTTTCTTCGAAGACCCGGGTGACGGGCGCACCGGCAATGCCGGAGCCGAAACATTTCTCTTCCGCGACGGCGGCGAGGTCGTATGGCGCGTCGTTCGCGCGGGCGAAGAGCTCGCGCAGAGCGGGGAGATCGTCGGCGGATGCGATACGGATCGGCATGCGAACCGAGGTATATCAAATGGCGCCGGCCGGAAGCGCTCGACGATTCGCCTTTGCGCGCGTACGATGCGCGCCGTCCGAATCCACACGGAGAAAAGGGAGATCAGAGAATGCGGTTACGCACGTTCTCGGCCGCGGCAGTGGCCGTTTGTCTTTTTACACTTACAGCGTTCGCTCAGCGAGTACCGGCGAACTGGAAACAGATCGGCGCTCCCGGCGATTGGGAAGGCACCGTCGCCATGACGGGGCTGAATGGGGAGATTTACAGCATCGAGGCGGACGGCTCGCTGTTCCGCACGGACCGGCAGGGCCGGTACCACCAGGTCGGCGGTGCGGGGTCGTTCGAGAATGTGACGATGCTCGAGTCGCTCGACGGCGAGCTGTACACGATCGAGAACGGCACGCTCTACCGGACGAACCCGTCCGCGGGACGCTGGCGCCAGCTCGGCGACTCGGGGGAGTGGGAGAACACGGTGGCGCTCGCGGGGATGGGCGGTTTCCTCTGGGCCATCGAGTCCGACGGCACGCTCTACAAGATCTCGAAGAACGGCCGCTACGAGCAGGTCGGGCCGGACGGCGCGTTCTCCGAAGTGCAGTTTCTGGCTGCGATGGGCGGGCGTCTCTGGACGATCGAGCGCGGGACGCTGTTCGCGACCGATCCGCTGCGCGAGACGTGGCGGCAGATCGGACAGAAGGGTGCCTGGCGCGGGACGCACGGTTTCGCGGCGTCGGGTGGCGTGCTCTGGGCGATCGACGGGAACGGGACGCTGTTCCGCACCGACCGCAGCGGGACGTTCACGCAGGTCGGGAAGCGAGGGGAGTACGCGGGAACGGAGATGCTGCTGTCCGTGGACGGGAAGCTGTACACCGTCGAGAACGGGACGCTGTATCTGACGAGGTAGAGAGAACGCTGACGCTCAGGGCTCGGACCCTGAGCGTCAGGGACGCTTCACAGTTTGTAGAACGACTCGTGCACGATCCGGCCGTCGCGCCATTTCTGCACGGCGACCTGGCGCATCTGCGCGCTGCCCCACTGCTCGTGCGAGTAGTCGAGGATCCATTCGTTGAGCGCGGTGCCGCTGGTCTCGTCGACGGCGCTCGCGACGAGCTTCGGCTCCCAGCGCGTCAGGCCGCCTTCGAACGCGCGCTCGCGCTCCCGGTTGGCGTCCTTGCCGGCCATGGTCTCGCCGCCGCCTTCGATCATGACGACGTCGTCGGCGTAGAAGCGATCGATGCCGTGGACGAGTTGCTTCTGCAGGATCAGTTCGTTGAGGGCGCGGACGGATTCATTGAGGGACATGGGGTTTTCTCCTTTCAGATGTCGAAAAATCGCGTCGGTCGTCAGGCGTTTGGAAGGTGTGGTCTTGCGGGGAGGGGGTGCGTCGAACGATCAGTCTCGAAAGCCCTGATGCCCGACGCCCATTTCTTCAGCGGATACGGTTCGCGAGCACGCGGTCCAGCGACCAGCGTCCCGCGCCGCCGATCACGAGCGCGAGCGCCATCGCGCCGGCGAGGATGTGGTACTCGAAGCCTTCACCCTTCTGTGTGCCGCTCCAGTTCATCATGAAGCCGTTCGCGGAGTGCATGACGCCGGCGACGACCATGTTGGCGAGGATGCCGAGGGCGGCGATGCGCGTCGTGAATCCGGCGACGAGCGCGATCGCGCCGGCCGACTCCGCGGCGATGGCGAGGAATCCGAGGAACGCCGGGATGCCGATGCTGGTGAAGAAGCCCATCGTTCCCTCGAAGCCGTAGCCGCCGAACCAGCCGATGGTCTTCTGCAGCCCGTGCGGAATCATCACCAGTCCGAGGGTGATGCGGAGGAACGTGCGGAGCGCGGAGCGGTCGGTGGCGAAGAGGGTGGCGACGATCCGGCGGAATGCGCCTTCGGTGAGACTGTCGTGGCGGTCGATGGCGATGCTGGTCATGGTCGTTTTCTCCTTATTCGTTTACACGTAAAATATTGGGGTTTCCTTCAAGAGACCTGTTCACGGATGACAGAAAGAGCTTCGAGGACGGTGTCGACCTGTTCGGGAGTGAGGTCGCCGGTGAGCGTGTCGTCCAGCTCGTCCATGGGGGATTCGAGCTTTTCCAGCACGCGCATGCCGGCAGGGGTGATCTGGCAGAGGACCTGGCGGCGGTCGCCGGGCCACTGTTCGCGCTTGAGGAGGCCTTTCTCTTCGAGAGTGGCGATCAGACGCGTGATGCCGCACGCGGTCTCGATCATGCGATCGGAGATCTCCATCGTCGGCAGCGGTGCGCGCGCCCCGCGAAGAATGCGCAGGACGTTGTACTGCTGTGAAGTCAGCCCTTCGGAGGAGACGATCGCCTCCAGCTTCCGCTTCACCAGGTGCGACGTGCGCAGGAGCGCAACCGCGGTTTCCTGCGACTTCGACCGGAACGGCCGGGTCTGTTTGATTTCCTCGGAGATCGTCGTGCGCGTCATCGAGGCACAAGATAGGTCCGATTGTTTTACATGTCAAGTATCTCGGTAAGGCGTATGCAGAAGAGCCTCTCCCGATGAATCAGGTCGTCCGTTGTTCCTCGTGCGGAAAGGCGAACCGGGTGCCGGAGCTCGGCAGCGGCAAGAAAGCGGTGTGCGGCAACTGCAAGGCGCCGCTCCATGCCAGCGGCGGATCGCCCGTTACGCTGACGGATGCGAATTTTGCGGCCGCGATCCGCAGCGGGTCGTACGTCGTCGATTTTTGGGCCGCGTGGTGCGGTCCGTGCCGCACGATCGCACCCGTCCTCGAGGAGCTGGCGCGCGAGCGGAGTGACGTCACGTTTGCGAAGCTGAACGTCGACGAGAACCCGCGCACGGCGTCGCAGTTCGGCGTGCAGTCGATCCCGCTGCTCGTGTTCTTCCGCGACGGGAACGAGGCGGGGAGGGTGGTGGGGGCGGTGCCGCGAACGCAGATCGAGGCCGCGATTCAGCGGTATCTGGGGTAAGGGTGGCCGCCATTTCCCGACTCCCCGAACGGCCGCGCAACGAGCTGGAGATCTTCGCGAAGAAGGTGCTGATCCTGCTCGCCATCGGCGCCGGGGCCACGCTGCTGTGGCATGCGCGCGATGTGCTGCTGCTCGTCTTCATCGCCGCGGCGCTCGCGGCCGGGATCGCGCCCGCGGTGCGGCGCGTGCGGATCTTCTGGCGTTACCGTTTCCGCAAGAAGCTCTCGCGCGGCGTCGCGGTGATGATCGTTTATCTCCCGTTCCTCCTCGGCGTCGTCGTCCTCGGACTGCTCGTCGTGCCGCGCTTCATCGCGGAGACGAAGGAGATCGGCCGGCAACTGCCGATGCTGATCGACCGCAACATCCTCACGACGCTCGAGCGCTTCGTGCCGGTGGGCGCGATCCGCGAGGAGCTGGCGGACGGTATCGAGCTCCCGCGCGCGCGGGTCTTCATGTACATGCGCAACGCGGCGGCGGCGATCGCGTCGGTGTTCGCGGTGCTGTTCATGATCGCGTACATGCTCGTGGACGCGGAGCGGCTGCGGAATCTCTTCCTCCTGATCTATCCGCCGGAAGTGCGCGGGGAGCGGCGGCGGACGCTGATGCGCATCGCGAAGCGCATGAGCTCGTGGCTGTCGGGACAACTGCTGCTGTCGATGATCATCGGGGTCTGCACGTTCGTCGGGCTGGTCGCGCTGCAAATCCCGTATGCCTTGCCGCTGGCGATCGTCGCCGCGATCGGCGAGCTCGTGCCGGTGATCGGTCCGACGGTCGGGGCGATCCCGGCGCTGGCGATCGCGCTGCTGCACTCGCGCTGGCAGTTCTGGTCGTACCTGGTGTTCGCGTTCCTGCTGCAGAAGGTGGAGAACTGGTTCATCGTGCCGCGCGTGATGTCGCGCAAGGTGTCGATCTCGCCCCTGGCGGTCTTCATCGCCTTCATGATCGGGGCGTCACTCCTCGGCGTGATCGGCGCGATCATGGCGATCCCGGTCGCGGCCATCATCCAGGTGACGTTCGCCGAGGCCTTCGTCGCACGCCGCGAACGCCGCCAGGACCTGGAACGGCCGGGGACGTTGCTGCGGAAGGCGGACTAGGGCGTGGCCCCGCCCGGGATACGACGAAAGGCCTCCCGGCGGGGCCGGCGCGGCCGGCAGCGCTTACGTCAACACATGCGGTCGCGGGGACCGCGCAGTGCTCGCGTCAGGCGTGCGTTCTGGCTGGGCCAACCAGCGCTGCCGCCCGCGGCGGCCCCGCCGGGAGGCCTCCGGTCGTGCTCCCCAGCGACAGCGCCTACTCCCCCTTCTCCATCAACTTCACAGGCGCGTCCTTGGCGCTCTTCACGAGCACGATCGCGTCCGTGCAGTCCGCCTCGTTCTTGTAGCCCTCGCCGCTGACCGCGATGATGCGGTTGTTGGCTGCCTTCAGGTGCCAGCGCCATTCCCCGCGCGCGTCCTCCCCGTAGTAATACGTCATCGGCGTTCCTCCACCTCAGAGACACGGCGGGTGTGCGTTTGTGGCACCACGCGTTAAAATCGCGGCATGCCGTACAAGCCGCTGGTCGTACTCGTCGTGCTCGCCGTGTGTGGGTCCGCGTCCGCGCAGGACACGTGGTCGTGGGGGACGAAGTTCGAGGTGCGGGCGAACTACCGGTGGTCGCAGGAGGAGCAGCATCGCGTGCCGTTCACGTTTCCTCCACCGATTCCGAATCCCCAGTTCCTCAGGACCGTCGACCCCGGCCATCACGTCGAGCTCAACGTGGCCGACGTGCAACTCGACCTCGGCTACAGCGACTGGCTTGCAGCACGCGCCAAGGTTCACGTGCAGGCAAAACACCGCCGCAACCCCACTTCCGAGGATCGGCAGATCGATGCGGATGAGCTCTGGGTCCGGGTGGGCGAAAAGCCCGAGTTCCTCGAGCGCCCGGACGGCACCTCGTTTTTCGTCCAGGCCGGCAAGTTCCCGAAGATGGAGCGCCAGCCCGTGCGTCTGATGGAAAGCTACGGACTCGCCGCCACCTCCTTCAACCGCTTCGAAGACCTGCAGTTGCTCGCCGGCGGAACGATCGGACGCAACTTCTATTGGCGCGTGCAACTGGCGAACGGCAATCCCCTCTACTTTCGCGATCCGAACGCGCTGGCGGGAGACAACGGCACCCCTGCCTCGTTCAGCCTCGATCCGGAGTTCCAGTCCGGCTTCCCCATCTTCTACAACGCCGAGACCGAGGATCTCGTCTTCGATACGAGCCATCTTCAGGTCGGCGAGGCTCTCGGCTATCGCTGGCAGAGCGCGGACGAGAACCTCGGCTTCGACGCCATCGTGTTTCATTACCAGCGCGATCTCGCCGACACCGTGAAGCTCACCGGCTCGCTCTACGGCGGCGATCTCGATCTCCTGCAGGTCACTCCGGCCGAGGTGGGCACGCTGACGGCGGTGGCCGGGTTTCCGATCGACGGACGCAGGAAGCAGGAGTACGGCGTCCGCGTGTACGGAGAGTGGGGGAACGCGACGGCCATCGTGCAGTACACGGCGCAGGAGATTGCCGGGCTCGAGCGCTACGGATGGGAAGTCGAAGGGGGCTATCGCATTCCGTTCGCGTTCGGACCGGTCGAGTCGATCCAGCCGGCGGTCCGCGTGAGCGCGATCGAAAACCAGTTCCCGGGCGCGCCGCCGTTTCCGACGCCGAGCCTCTGGTGGGACTGGAAAAAGTACGACGCCGGCGTGCGCGTGGGGCTCGAGCGCGGGCTGGACGTGACGTTCGAGTACACGACGCACCGCATCGAGAGCACCTTCGCCCTCGGCATGCGCGAAACCCTCGTCACCCTCCGCTGGCGGGTCTGATCCTTGCTCCTTCCTCCTCCCGGAGGTAATTCATGCGCAATGAGATGATCGGCGCCATCGTGCGCCGGGCGATCGAGCACCCGGAGTTCCGCAGGAGGCTCATCGACAGTCCGCAGGACGCGCTGCAGGCGCACGGTTTTGCGCTCGAGTCCGCGGAGATGGCCGAGATCGAAAAGATCCGGACGTCCCTCGGCGATTCGGGCGATGACGTCGAGCAGCGTCTGGTCAGCATCGCCGAGCAGTACGGCGTGCAGCCGCGGCCGCACGAGTAGGCCCCATCCTTCGCAGTTTCCCGAGCGCGCCGGCTTCGTCCGGCGCGTTTCTTTTTTGCCACTCATTCGTCTGAGCTGAATAGGAATTTGCCCCCGGAAGGGGCGGTTCGAAACGCCGTCAAACCAGCTCCGCGTCCAAATCACGGAGTATCAAGACTTTCAGCGAAACGAGGCAACTTCACGGATGGGCTTCCTCACCCCGAAACGAGTGGTTCTGTTCGTCGTCGCGGTCCTCCTCGGCACGAGCGCATTTGCCAAACAGCCGTCGCCGCGCACCCTTGCGCGCATGGCCTGGGACGTTCCGAACAACGTCGGCATCCTGTTCGGCGGCCGCGGCAACTTCGACCAGGCAACCGGCCTTCAGCACAGCAGCGACGAAACGTGGCTCTGGAACGGCGCACGCTGGCTGCAGCGCTTCCCCGTCACCAAGCCGCCCGCCCGCGCCGCGCATTCGATGGTCTTCGACTCGACGCGGAATCGCGTCGTGATGTTCGGTGGCCGCCAGGAGCCTGCGAATCGCGATCTGACCGCGGCCTTCCTCAACGACACCTGGGTCTGGAAAGACGACAACTGGACCCGCATCGAGTCCGCCGAGAATCCCGGCCCGCGCCACTACGCCGCCATGGCGTACGACAGCGATCGCGACGTCATCGTCCTCTACGGCGGCAATGAGTACGCCGCCGACGGCAGGACGATCGTCTCGGGATGGGAAACGTGGGAGTTCGACGGCAGCCAGTGGCACTTCATCTCGGACGACGCTCCCAAGGTCGCCAAACCGCTTCTCGCGTATGACGCGGCCCGCAAGGAGATGATCCTCCTCGGACTCAACGACGTCGGCCTGACGCGCCTCCAGTACCGCTACGACACGACGCAGAAGACGTGGGTGGAGTATCCGTCGGCGACGACGCTCCCGACCTGCGTCAACGAAGGCCACCTCATCTATCAGGAGCACCGCGGCCGCCTCGCGTTCTTCGGCGGCATCTGCGTGACCGCGACCCCGACGGCCGAAGAGGTGTGGGAGTGGGACGGCGCGAACTGGGCGAAGATCACGAGCTCCGCGACCGGCCGTATCGTCGGTCAGGCCTCGGCTTACGACCCGCTGCGCGATTCCATGGTCACGTTCGGGGGCACCGCCGCAGGCAGCGCCATCCTCGGCTCGATCACGGCCGTCGTGCGGAACGGCATCTGGAGCTCGCCGTTCACGAGCATCAAGCCGGCGCCGCGCTCACTGCCGACCTTCACCTCCGATCCCGACCGCAACACGATCTGGATGTTCGGCGGCCTCGACGAGGACAGCCTCTTCTATTACGGCGATTTCTGGGGCTATCGCGCCGGGCAGTGGTACCTGTCGACGCTCGCGAACAATCCGGGCGGCGGCTGCGAGACTCCGCTGGCCGCGTACGACACCGATCGCAAAGTCCTCGTCGTCACCTGCGCCGGCGTCAGCGTCTACGAGTGGAACGGCACGGAGTGGAAGACCTTCGACCCGAGCACCGAGCCGCCGTTCCGCAACTGGGCCGGCATGGTGTACGACCAGAAGCTGAAGAAGACCATCGTCTTCGGCGGCTATCTCCAGAGCAACTACCGCAACGACACCTGGGCCTGGAACGGCACGAACTGGACCGAGATCCGCGTCGACGGCGACGATCGTCCGCCGAACCGCGCGCTCATGGCCATGTGGTACGACCCGCTGCAGCAGAAGACCATTCTCTACGGCGGCCTCGGCCGCGGAAACCTGAACCAGAAGATCCAGCGCTATGACGACATGTGGGCCTTCGACGGCTCGCGCTGGACGAAGCTCTCGGTGTCGACGACGCCGGGTACGCGCTTCGGTCCGCAGTACGCGGTCGATCCGGCGACGGGCAAGTTGTTGCTGTTCGGCGGCCTGCGCTCGGTGCAGCTCGACGAGGACTCGCTCGATCAGTACTTCGAGAACGACACGTGGCAGTGGGACGGCTCCGCGAGCACCTGGACCCGCCTCGAGCCCACGCGCCGTCCGGACGTGCGCGAGAACGGCGGGATGGCGTGGGATCCGGCGACCGGCCGCCTGACCCTGTTCGCCGGCTATGCCCGCGGCTTCTACCTCTCGGATGTCTGGACCTGGAATGGCCAGGACTGGGAACCGGACGTCGAAGCCGGCGTGCGCCGCCGCGCCGTCCGCTGATGTCTCCATCTCCCTCTCCCCGCACCGCGGGGAGAGGGCCGAGGTGAGGGCTCAGGGTGAAGTGCATTTAGTGCTACCTTATCCCCCCTCATGTCGGAATCACTGACCTCTCATCCGCAGAGCTCGTACGCGCCGGCCCTCTATCGCCGCAGCCTTGCCGAGGCGTTGGAGATGGCGCATGGGGTGGACGCGGTGGCGGCGGAAGAACGCGCCGCCTCGCTCGCCAAGCGCTCCCTCAAGAAAGACTCGAAAGTATGGGGCCTCAAGCTCGCCGTGAGCATGATCGACCTCACCACGCTCGAGGGAAGGGACACGCGCGGCAAGGTCGTCGCCCTGTGCAACAAAGCGATTCGTCCCGATCCGTCGGACCCCGCAGTGCCGCACGTCGCGGCCGTTTGCGTCTATCCGACGATGGTCCCGTTCGTAAAGACCGCGCTCAAAGGGACCAATATCAATGTCGCTGCAGTGGCGACCGGATTTCCCAGCGGCCAGACCTTCACCTCGATCAAAGTGCAGGAAACGCGGGAAACGGTGGCGGCAGGCGCGGACGAGATCGACATGGTCATCGACCGCGGTGCGTTCCTCTCCGGCAATTATCAGAAAGTGTTCGAGGAGATCGCGGAGGTGAAAGAGGCCTGTGGCCCCGCACACCTGAAAGTGATCCTCGAAACCGGCGAGCTCGCGAATTACGACCAGATCCGCCGCGCGTCGCTCATTGCAATGTACGCGGGCGCGGATTTCATCAAGACCTCGACCGGCAAAGTGGGCGTCAATGCGACGTTGCCCATTACGCTGGTGATGCTCGAGGCCATCCGCGACTTCTATCACGTCACCGGTAAGAAAATCGGGATGAAGCCCGCGGGCGGCATTTCCAACGCCAAGCTCGCCCTCGCGTACCTCGTCCTCCTCTACGAAACCCTCGGCAGCGAATGGATGAACCCCGACATGTTCCGCCTCGGCGCCTCCACGCTGCTCAACGACATCCTCATGCAGTTGAAGAAAGAGCGCACCGGCGCGTATCAGTCGGCGGATTACTTCACCATGGACTGATTGAGATCATGAGCACAACTGAAATCGAAACTCGCGAACGCCTGCAGCCCGGAGCCGCTTCGTCGGCCGTATTGTGGGAGTACGCTCCCTCGCTCGAAGCCACCGACCACGTCAAGGTCGAAAGCCGCTATAACCTCTTCATCGGCGGGAAGTTCGTCGAGCCGCATTCGAAGAAATGGTTTCCGACCCTCAATCCGGCCACGGAAGACGTATTGAGCGAGATCGCCGAAGCGGATGCGGAGGACGTGAATCGCGCGGTCAGGGAAGCACGCCAGGCTTACGACAAGGTGTGGCGCAAGATCTCGCCGAGCGAGCGCGCCAAATACATCTTCCGCATTGCACGCCTGATTCAGGAAAAGTCGCGCGCGCTGGCCGTTGTCGAGACGATGAACGGCGGAAAGCCGATCAAGGAATCGCGCGACATCGACATCCCGCTCGCGGCCGCGCATTTCTTCTACTACGCGGGTTGGGCGGACAAGCTCGAATACGCGTTTCCGAATCGCAATGTCGCGCCGGTGGGCGTGGCGGGGCAGATCATTCCGTGGAACTTCCCGCTGCTGATGGCTGCCTGGAAGCTCGCGCCGGCACTCGCGGCGGGCAATACGGTCGTCCTGAAGCCGGCGGAAACGACGCCGATCACGGCGTTGATGCTCGCGCAGATCATTCAGGAGGCGGAACTGCCTCCCGGTGTCGTGAACATCATCACGGGTGCGGGTGCCACGGGTGCCGCGCTCGTTTCGCATGACGACGTCGACAAAGTCGCCTTTACGGGCTCGACCGACGTCGGCAAGCGCATTCAGCGGGCCATTGCCGGTACGAAGAAGAAGCTGACGCTGGAGCTGGGCGGCAAAGCGCCGAACATCGTCTTCGAAGATGCGCCGATCGATCAGGCCGTCGAAGGCATCATCAACGGCATCTACTTCAATCAGGGACATGTCTGCTGCGCCGGCTCGCGTCTTTTCGTGCAGGAATCGGTAGTCGAGCCGGTGATCCGTAAGCTGCGCGAGCGCATCCAGACGCTGCGCGTCGGTAATCCGCTCGATAAAAACACCGACGTCGGTGCGATCAACTCGCGGGCGCAGCTCGAGAAGATCCAGGAGCTCGTCGACTGTGGCGTCGAAGAGGGGGCGGAGATCTTCCAATCCTCCTGTGCGCTCCCGGCGCGCGGCTACTGGTTCGCGCCGACGTTCTTTACGGGCGTTTCGCAGTCCTCGCGCATTGCGCAGGAAGAGATCTTCGGACCGGTGCTGTCGGTGCTCACGTTCCGGACACCGGAAGAAGCATTGGAGAAGGCGAACAACACGCCTTATGGCCTCAGCGCCGGCGTATGGACCGAGAAAGGCTCGCGCATTCTGAAGATGGCGTCGAAGCTGCGCGCCGGCGTCGTCTGGGCCAATACGTACAACAAATTCGATCCGACCAGCCCGTTCGGCGGGTTCAAGGAAAGCGGCTTCGGGCGTGAGGGCGGCTTGCACGGACTCGCGCCGTACGTGGTGCTGTCATGACGCGATTGAACGTCCGCAAGACTTACAAGCTCTACATCAACGGCGAGTTCCCGCGCACCGAGTCCGGCCGTTATTACGAAGTGCGCGCGAAGGGGGGAGAGTTGGTCGCCAACGCCTGCCGCGGATCGAGGAAAGACCTGCGCAATGCCGTCGTGGCCGCGCGCAAGGCGCAGCCGGGGTGGAGCGGGAAGACCGCATACAACCGCGGGCAGATCCTCTATCGCATCGCCGAGGTTTGCGAATCGCGGGCGGCGGAACTGGCGGATGAGCTGCGGAAGCAGGGGCTCTCTGTCGCCGACGCACGGAAAGAGATCGATGCCGTCGTCGACCGGTGGGTGTATTACGCCGGCTGGAGCGACAAGTACACGCAGCTCTTCGGCTCCGTGAATCCCGTCGCCGGTCCTTATTACAACTTCACCCTGCCGGAGCCGACCGGTGTCGTCGGCATCGTGGCTCCGGAGGAGCCGGCGCTGCTGGGGCTGGTGAGCCGCATTGCACCGGCGATCGTCGGCGGGAACACGGTCGTGGCCGTTACGTCGGAAGCGCAACCGCTCCCGGCCATCACGCTGGCGGAAGTCTTCGAGAATTCGGATGTGCCCGCTGGTGTGATCAACCTCATCAGTGGCGTCAAGAGCGAGCTCATCCCGTGGCTGATGGCGCACATGGATGTGAATGCTGTCGATACGACGGGCGTCCCCGCCGAAGCGATCGCGACTGCGCAGAAGTCCGCCAGTGAGAACGTGAAACGAGTCGTGCACTTCGATGCGGCCACCCACGGTTGGAGCGATACGCGCCTGTCCCAGGGCCCGTACGCCATCTTCGACTTCCAGGAGGCGAAGACCGTGTGGCACCCGATGGGGATGTGATGTTCAGATCCGGGAATGTCTTTTCCCGCCATGCGTTATCTCCGGTCCGCGCGATGGAAAGCGCGGGCCGGAAACGGTCCTGATCCTTGATTCTGAAAATCGCTGGAATGTTCTGAGTCGCGAAACGTTCTCCCTTGTCCGCGCACACGAAACGCGGACGCCGGAAACGGCGGCGATCATCGAAACAAACAATCTCAGCGATTTCATCGACACGCTGAAATAAGCAGCGGGACGGCGTGGTTAGCAGCTGTCCCGGCGCGCGGAAGCGCGAGGCGAAATCAGCAGTAAGTCGTTGAAATAACAACCGGTTGCGAGTGGTTGTTAGCGATACGAACCGGATGGATGGTGAGGGCGAAACGAAGCAATCGCACTCAGCATCGATCCGAGGCGATCGAAAGAAGTCGGTTCCTTGACAACTGAATAGGAAAGCAACAAAGGCAAACGTGATTCCTTTGAGGCGTGCAGCGCGGCCGCAAGGCTGAGGAGCGCACGGCTCAACAGAAACAAACAAATAAGCAGTATCCGAATAAGCATCAGTCGTTTGACTGATGTCAGAGCTTCAAATTCAACAGATAAAACTGGAGAGTTTGATCCTGGCTCA
>DASPHZ010000059.1:0-33005 GCA_035629395.1 Thermoanaerobaculia bacterium | reverse complement strand
CTGGCCGCCGTCGTAGTAGCCGGTGGTGGTGAGCACCGGGATGTCGATCCGCGGGAACTCCTTCTCGAACGGGATCACCCGCTGCCAGTACGCGTCGTAGCTGGGGTGCGCGAGCCAGCGCGCGAAGATCGGGTTCGGCGTCCCGTCGATGGCGGCCAAATCGCGATAGGCGCGGCCTTGGACGTACCACTCGCGCTGCATGCGATTCCAGCGCGCGCTGTCCTCGTACGTCGCGTCGTCGAGCTGCTTGTTGTTCGTCATGTAGAACGGCCAGGGATACGCGTAGGTCATGAACACGTTGCCGCGAGGATGACGTCGCCATCCTGCTCGACACGGAACATGACGCCGGCGTCGGTGCTGAAGATGAAAAACGTTCCCGCGCCGGCGTTGCCGCCGATCCCGAGATGGAAAGCCTTGTCGGAGCCGCTCGCGGTGAAGCGGATCGCCGACTCGGTGCTGCGGCTGTGCAGAACGAAGGATGGCGCGGTTCCGGTCGCCGCTGCTGCCTCCACGAGCACGGTGGGACCCTGCGGCGCGCCCGCCGGCGGCGAGATCTGCACCGCGTTCGTCGAGATCAGAAACGCGGACGGGGTGTTCGCTGCATCCTGGACGCGCTGAAGAGTGGCGGACATGTCTTCGGGGATACTGAGCTCACTGCTTGACATGATGATGTTCTCCTTTCAAACACATTGACGGCGAACATCGACTCGATTTCCACCGAACAGGGCTATCTCTTTTCAAAGCCGATCGACGCCGCGGCAATCGAGACGCGCTGACGGCGAACAAGGTGTGGTGAGCGTCGCGCTCAGCGCCGGCCGAGGGTGATGGCGTCGAACAACCGGGAACGATCAGGACAATCTCAGACGGCGGTTGCGGCGCGCAGGCGGACACCGCACCACGCGAGACCGGCCGCCCACACGATGCCACCGACGCCGAGAACGGGCAGCGGCACCGGACCGGGCGGGAGGTTGAAGAGGATGCCGCCCACGCCGAGCAGCGCCACCGCGCCGCGCGGAAAACTCCCGCTCCGGAACAGCACGAGCGCGAACGCAATGTTGCCGATCATGTTGACCACGGCGCAGGTGATGAAGAGCGCGAGCACGATCCCGCGGTTCATCGCTCCTGAAGCGCTCAGAAGATCGGGGGCCTCCGCGGCCAGCGCGGGAAAGACCGCCAGCGCGATCAGGCCGTCCGCGAGAAAGAGGATGGTGCCGGCGATCACGAGGAAGAACGCCGTCACTCCCGCGGTCCCTGTGCGTTCCCGCACGGCAGCGTAGATCCCGATGAACGCGAAAACTGCCAGGAGCGCGCCCAGCACGTGCAGGAGCTGACTCGGGATCCACAGCGCATTCCGAACGACCTCGGCTCCTACGAACGTCCCCAGCGGGAACGTCAGCAGCCAGAAGCCGGCCGTCAGCACCGCGCCGGCAAGGGCGCTCGTGCCGCTGAGGCGAAGCAGCGCAGCGTTGCTTTGCAGCGAGGCGCTCATCGGCGCCCCCGCACGAGGAGTGGAAGCACGAGACCGGCGACCACGCCGGCCGCGACTCCTGCCCAGAGCGTTCCCGGAGCGCTGCCGATGTGCCGAAACGAAACCTGCCCGTCACGAATCTCGATGTAGCCGACCGGCTTCACGATCGCGCCGCCGCCCATGTTCGGCCCGGGCGTCTTTCCGTCGCGGCTTCCGCCGCGTCCGCAGCCGATCGAGGCGCGACCGACCGGGATCACGGTGACGCCGTTGTGCCGGACGGCCTCACCGAACACGGCGTTCGCGCTCGCGTGCATGCCGAGGGCGCGCGCAAGCTGCTCGAGCGTCTCAGGAGTGCGGAGAGTTCCGTCTACTGCGTCGTTGGTCACCATTGGGCGCGATTCTAATCAGTGAACTGCGATCTCGCGCGCAATCAGCGAATCGCGATCCGTTCCGCGAGATACGCCGCGACACTCCGCTGCCCGGGCGGGCCGAGCGCGTGACGCGTCCACGCCTGCCGCTCGAACCAGATGAGCTCGAGGTCCCAGACGCAGGCAGCGAGACCGCTGGCCGTCGCATCGCGGAAAGCGGACGGACTGGCCAGCGACGACACGAAGACGTGATGATGCAGCTCGTTCTCACACGCCCACCAATCGATGAAGATGAAATTGGCCGTCCTGCCGAAATGAAGCCCCGCGAAGCCGACGCCGTAGTGATCGGTGTCGCCGATCGGCGGCAGCCGCGCAACCAGCGTCTCCCTTGCCACTGCGACGACGTCGACGGCGCCGGCACCCGCGTCGCCGTACCGGATGACATACGGCTTGATGCGCCACCCGTCCGGCTCCCAGAGCGGGAGAGGCTCGATGACGCGGCTCCTGTACACCTCCGCGATGCCGGTCAGGCTACCGGCCATCCGCCTCTCCTCGGCGCACCAGGCCGATGCCGAGCGTCAGGATCGCGAGCGCGAGGATGACGGCTCCCGCGTACGTCAGGAGAATCAGGCGATTCGGCTCCCGCGCGGCCGGATCGAGGACCGACAGGAAAAATCCGGCCGGCATGAGGATCGCCGCCGCCGGCACGCCGCTGCGCACGAAACGTCGCGCGGCCGGCCCGAGCGCGGGCCTGGCCAGATCGAGATAGAGCAGCACGACGAACGACAGGAGCAGCAGCACGCCCGCGTGCGCGTGGCCGGCGCGCCACAGATCCTGGCGCAGGGCGTTGGCGGGATAACGGGGATCGTCGAGGAGGAGCTGCAACAGACTCACACCTCCGTACATCACCGTCGGCAGAACGAGAAACAGGATGCCGGCGAACTTCCTCAGTTCCCGCGAAATCACGACTGGTGTACCCTCCGCGAACGACCGGTTTTGGCGGGCGAAAGTGTGCCGAAGCCGACGAAAAAAAGTCAATGCACGCGGGTGAAGCGGACCGTGCTGCCGTTCACGTGAGGCGGCAGAAGTCGGCCACAGGTCGAGCCCCAATTCCGGGTTCGGGGTGCCGGCGCCGATGTGTATCCTCGACCTCGTCAATGCCGAAGAAGACCAGTGCCGGAATCCCTCTCTATCGCCGCCGGTCGCCGGAGATCGAAGTGTTTCTCGTGCACCCCGGTGGGCCGTTCTAGGCGAAGAAAGATTTTGGCGCGTGGTCGGTGCCGAAAGGTGAGCTGGAAGAGGGGGAGGAGCCGCTCGCGGCTGCAGTCCGCGAATTCATCGAGGAGACTGGATTCGACGTCGAGGGTGATTTCCTTCCGCTTGCGCCACGGAGGCAATCGAGCGGCAAAACGATTCTCGCCTGGGCCGTCGAAGGCGATTGCGATCCGGCGGCATTGCGCAGCGGCACTTTCTCGAGGGAGTGGCCACCGCAGTCGGGAAAGCGGCAGGAGTTCCCCGAAGTGGACCGTGGAGCGTGGTTCACGCTGACCGAAGCGCGCCGGCGCATCGTCCCCGGTCAGGCGCCGTTTCTCGATGAGTTGAGCGGCTGGATCGAAAGCGGAGGCGTTCGGTTGCAGTATCGCTCGAGGGCGTGCGGCCGCCTCGTCGTCAGCTTCCCTCTTTCGCACGCCGCACCGCGTCGAGCGGCGAAATCACGGCGCCGTCTCGATAGAACTTGATCTTCGATCCGGTCATGAACTGGATGCGGTCGCCGAGCGGCACCGCCATGAACTCCGTGACCGTGAACCGCCGTTCGGCGCCATCCGGCATCTTCACCACCGCGTAGTCGAAATTCATCATGGGAGCGGTCTCCAGGCTTACGTGGTGACGCCGAATTCGGCGAGAGCCATCTCGAGCGCAGCGGTCTTCAATTGCTCGCGCTCGGTCAATTGTTCGACCGCCACCTGTTGCGCCGCCGCGCTTTTCAGGTCACGCATGCCGGTGAGGCAGCCCCAGATCAGGACGACGTCCTCGAAGGCGACCCAGAACGCGTGCTCGAGGAAGCGCCACCACTCCGGATTCGTCACGCCGTAGATCGACTCCGGCCACAGCACACCGCGTAGAAAGTGCTCGCTCGCGACGGTGACCGTGGCGGTGATCAGCACGCGCCAATCGAGATAGAACGCGAGGAACGCAAGCGACCCGAAGACGTGAAAGTGCGTTTCGATGCGGCCGCCGGTGAGATGGATCAGCAGCGCCGACATCAGCATCTGCGAGATGGCGATGACATGGCGCGTGAGCGGCGTGCCGGCGCGGTATTTCGCCAGCAGGACCGGCAGGAGCGTGAGCGCCGCACCCATGAATAACGCGACGTAGACATGCGTGTGCAGCACCCGCGTCTTGCCGCTCCACGCATACGGCGAAAAGAACAACGCAAAGAGGACGGCGAAGATCCACTGCGCGATCATCAGCATCGCGAACATCCGGTCGACCTTCTTCAGGCGCACCTGCCAGCGCTCCTGAAACAGCGTATCGATGCGCGCAGCGGAGTCCTGCTGGTCGTGATCGAATGTCGTCGCGGTCATCTCATCTCCCTCACGATTTTCTCTGGCGCCCGGCGGCATCCGGCCTGACGACAGGCGCCGCTTCGGGCGTGCGAATCGGGCAACCGAAAACGGCTGTGACGCCACGTGCCGGAACGTTTCCCGCGAGCGCCGCCGCAAGGCTGCGGCTGCCGATACTGTCGCCCGCCTCCCCGCGCAACGCGGTGATGCCGCCGCGGAAGACGAGCTTTCCTGCCGTGTCGTAGACGAGCGTCTGTCCCGACGTGAGTGCGCCGAGGCGCGTGGCTTCGACACCGTCGACGTCCGACAGCACCGTCACCCCCGGAATGGAGGCGGCATTGCGCCAGATGTCGGTCCGCTCCCAGCCGGCCGGAAACTCGTGCGGCCTGAGAACCAGCACGTAGACACTTCCGGCGGTTTTCAACGAGCCGCTGAGCAGCTCGCGGAGCTGGCTGACGCTGGCGCGCGTGCACGGACAGCGCGGGTGCGCGAACATCACCACGGTCGGGCCGCTCTTCGCAAGCGACAACCGGCTCTGTTGCGGCCAGTAAACCGGAGCGGCGGCGTTCTCCCCTGCCTTGCGCTGGAACTGCCACATGGCCGCGGAGCCGTACGCAATTCCAGCGAGCCAGACGATGGCCGCTGCCCAGAGCGCCGCGTTACGGCGTTTGTCAGGCATGAGTTCCCTTTTTTTCGATTGGACCGAACGAATTGTGAGTCGTGTGAGGTAAAGAGTCGTGAGACGACGTAAAAAATTTCGTCTTTCCTGCGCGGCCGCCGGATCGGCTCGCTTCGACGGGCCACCCTCCGTCTACAGCGCCACCCGCTCCCGCATCAGCTCCAGCGCCGCCTCCGGCGCGAGCGGCCGCGCAAAGTAGAAACCCCTGCGCGAACGCGACGCCGAGCTCGCGCAGCCACTCGGCCTGGTCGGCCGTCTCGAGGCCTTCCACCGTCACGTGCATGCCGAGGAGGCGCGCGAGCGTCGAGATCGTGCGCACCATCTCGTCGGCTCGGCGTGTCGGTGTCGAGGAGAAACGAGCGTCGATCTTGAGCATGGCGAACGGGAACTGACGGAGAGAGCTGAGCGACGAATAGCCGGTGCCGAAGTCGTCGAGACTGAAGCCGACGTTCACATCGCGCAGGCCGTGGAGCAGCTCGTTCGCCGGTGGCGTTGTCGATCAGCAGGCTCTCCGTCACTCGAGATGCAGGCGTCGCGAGTCGACGCCGCCGGCGTCGATGATCTCGCGCAGCCGCTCGATGACGTTCGGATCAGCAGTTGCCGCGGCGAGACGTTGACGTGCAGATCGAGCTTGCCGCCCGACAGCCCGCTCTCGTCCCACTCGCGCATCTGCCGCAGCGACTCGCGCAGGACCCATTCGCCGATCGGGAACGATGAGGCCGGTCTCCTCCGCCACGGAGATGATCTCCTGCGCCGCGACCAGCGTCTCGCCGCGCTGCCAGCGCACGAGCGCCTCGAAGCCGATGAGCGTGCCGCGGCACAGATCGACGATCGGCTGGTAGATCATCGATGCCGGCGGCGTCGATCCGCGGCGCCTGCATCTATGGCGATGCCGGCGAACTTCCTCAGTTCCCGCGAAATCACGACTGGTGTACCCTCCGCGAACGACCGGTTTTGGCGGGCGAAAGTCTGCCGAAGCCGTCGAAAAAAAGTCAAGCCACGCCGACGAGGGTTGAGATTGATGGAATCGAAGGTCGCGCTGGTCACCGGCGCTTCTTCAGGCTTCGGCAAGCTGACGGCCGAGCATCTCCTGGCCGCCGGCTACCGCGTCTTCGGCACGAGCCGAAAACCGCGCTCGCACGAAAGCGTCGAAATGCTGCAGCTCGACGTGCAGTCCGACGACTCGGTGGAGGCATGCGTCACGGAGCTGATCGCGCGCGCCGGGAGGATCGATCTGCTCGTGAACAACGCGGGCCAGATTCACGCGAGTGTGGTCGAAGAGACGTCCCTCGACGTCGCACGCGATGTGTTCGAGACGAACTTCTGGGGCGTCGTCCGGGTGACGCGGGCCGTGCTGCCGTTCATGAGGCGGCAGAAGTCCGGCCACATCATCAACGTCGGCTCTCTCGCGGGGTTGATCGGCGTTCCGGGACAGGGCTTCTACTCGGCGAGCAAGTTCGCACTGGAGGGGTATTCGGAGACGCTCGCCATCGAACTGACACCGTTCGGAATCGGCGTGTCGCTGATCGAGCCCGGGTTCTTCAGGACGAGCTTGCACGAAGGCATGTCCTCATCCGCGCGGAGGATCGACGATTACGACGCAATCCGCAGCGGGATCGAACAATCGATCGCCCGCTCGATCGAGGGCGGCGACGACCCGGTCAAGGTCGCCCACGCGATCGTACAAGTTGCCAAATCGGGCAGCGCACGGCTCCGGCACCGCGTGGGAGACGACGCACGGTGGGTTCCGCGGTTCAAGTCCATCCTTCCGGAGCGGTTTTTCCGCCGCGCGATCCTGAGCCGCTTCAGCGTGAAATGAACCTCCGCGCGCTCACCTCGCCCGCACCGCGGCGAGGTTGTTCTTCGCTCGCTCGTGCGCGGGATCGAGCGCCAGCGCCTGCTCGTACGCGCGTGCGGCGTCGTCGCGGAAGCCGAGTTGGGCGAGGCTCCAGCCGAGGTTGTTGAAGGCGTCGGCGGAGCGGGCGTCGTGACGGAGCGCGTCGCGTGAGGCGATGGCGGCGGCGAGCCAGTCGCGGCGGGTGATGGCGCGCAGGCCGTCGGTGAACGCGGCGTCGTAGGAAGGCCAGCGGCGCGTGACGGCGGCGAGCGCGGGCTCGGCCGGATCGAGGCGGCGTGTGTCGGCAGCGAGTGCGTGCAGCTCGGTTTCGCGACCGGTGGCGGCGAGCACGCGCAGGAGGAGCGCGCGTTGCTCGGGAACGCCGGGGCTCAGTCGCACCGCGATGCGCAGATGCTCGAGCGCTTCCGGCGCGCGGCCCTGCTCGACGAGCCAGCGGGCGAAGAAAAAGTGGGCGTTGTGATCCGCGTTCAGCGCCAGCGCGCGGCGGAAATGCTCCTCGGCCGAGCGATGGTTGCCGAGCGCGCCTTCGACGATGCCTTGGTTGATGGCGAGCGTCGCGTAGTTCGGTGTGAGCGCGGCCGCACGGCCGAAGCTTTCTTTCGCGACCGTGTAGCGGCCCTTCGCCATTTGCGTCAGGCCGTAGTTCATCCACGCGCGGCCATTCGCGGGGCTCTTCGCCACGACGTCGGCCCACAGCGACTCCCCGCTCTTCCAGATCTCGTTGCGCTCGCGCGTGCCTGCCGCGTGCGCGAGAAGGATGACGATCGCCGCGGTCATTGCAGCGCGACGCGGAAGACGGTTCATGCCCCACCAGGCCGCCGCCACGACGAGTCCGATGTACGCGAAGAAGATCCGATGCTCGTTCGCCACCTCGGCCAGCGGGAAGACGCTCGACGTCGGCAGCAGCGCGATGGCGAACCACGTCAGTCCGAACGCCACCGGCTTCCGCTCTTCGTGCCGCCACGCGATCCGCGTCAGCCACACCAGGAAGGCAATGAAGGCGTATCCGGCGATTGCACGCGTGTCGTACCAATGCCCGAACGGCTGCCAGTCGGTGTCGGCGGTGAGACCGATCGGCAGCACGAAGAGGCGCGCGTAATGGAGCCAGACGAACGGCTGGGTGATGAGGTAGTGCCAGCGCGAGCCGCCGCCCGACTGCCATTGCGGCGAGTTCATGGCGCTGAGAAACGCGAGCAAGGCAATGCCGAGGACGAGCGATGGGAGCATCGTCCGCAGGGCGCGTCGGGGCGACTGCTTCTCATAGAGCCGCACGTACGCGTAAAGCAGCGGCGCGAAGACGACCAGCGGCGCCTTCGCCAGCGCGCCGAGGGCGAGCGGCAGGAGATAGAGCAGCGTGCGGCGCGCGAGCGCGGAGTGGATGAACAGCAGAAACGAGGCAAGGAGGCCGATGGTCGACAACAGCTCCGAGCGCGCCGAGATCAGGTTCATCGTCTCGGTATTGGCGGTGTGGACGCAGAAGAGCGTGGCCGCGAACAGCGCCGCGGAGCGCGAGCGCGTGAGCGTCGTGAAGAAGGCCACGAGCAGGGCGCCGGTGACGAGCAGCAGCACGATCTGCGTGACGTGGAACGCGCGCGGTGCGAGTCCGCCGCCCCACGCGTAATCGAGGGCGAGCGAGAGCGTCACCAGCGGCCGGTAGGTCGCGTTCTGCGGCAGGCTGCTGAAGGTGTTCGGGTCGGTGAAGAACCGCGGGACGTTGCCGAGGCTGCGGAGGAAGAGGTTCGACTCGACGACGTGCGAGTCGTCGAAGTGGAACGCGTTGTCGAGCGAGTTCGCGTAGGCCGCGACGATCAGCACGATCGCGGCGGCGCAGGCGGCGGCGAAACGGATCAATCCTGCTCCAGCAGCCTCTCGAGTTTCCTGAGGCGCTCTTCCATTTTGCGATTCGCCTCTTTGAGCGAGTCGATCTCCTGCTGCTGCGCGGCGATCGTCCCCTGCATCGACTCGGTGCGCGCGTCGAGCGCCTTCACTCCGGCGAGCGTGACGCCGTCCATGTCGATGGTGGCGATGCCTTTGTCCGTCTGGTCGAGGCCGAACGCGGCGTAAAAGTCCTGCGCCATCGGGCCCATGTGGCGGACGCCCGCGGCCTGGGTCTTGTAGTTCCAGGTCGTGACCGGGACGCTGCGCAGGCGGCGGAGGACGTCCTCGCCGTCGACGGGGAAGAAGTTCTCCTTCCTGTTGCGGTCGGAGAGCGAGGTCCACGAGCCGCCACCCGCCGCCAGCGTCACGCCGGCGCTGCCGTCGCTGTTCGACGTGAGAGTCGTCGAGCCGTCGCTCGCCATCGTGAGCTTGCTGTTGGTGAGCGTCATCGTGGCGGTCGTGCTGTTGAAGATGAAGCCGGTGGTGAGCGCCGTATTCGTGTAGAAGAAGGAGCCGTTGACGGCGCGCACGTTGAACGAGTTCGTGACGGTCGGGTGGAACTGCGACTCGATGTCGGGACTGGTGCCGTGGAACGTGTAGGTGAGCGGGACGGAGCGATCGGAAAAGACGAAGGTGCCGGTGCGCGGCGCCCCGTTGATGGTCGAGGTGGACGCGCCATAGCCGAGGGCGACCGAGTTGGCGCCGGTGGCTGTGTGTCCCTCGCCGAGGGCCACCGTGCCGATGTTCGCCGCGACCGAATTCTTACCGACCACGATGGCGTTGTCGCCGAGCGCGCGCACGTTCTCGCCGAAGGCCGTCGAGAAGACGCCGATGTTCGCGTCGTCCCACTGCGTTCCGTTGATTTGACCGGCGCGCAGCGCCGCCTTGCTCGCGTACCACATGAAGCGCGTGCCCGCCCCTTCGATGGGGGCGGTGGTGTTGATGCCGCCGGTGTAGTCGGCGACGGAGAGAATCGAGCCGTCGTTGTCTACGCGGAAGCGCTCCTTGTCGTGGACGCTGTCGTCCTTGTACGTGCCGCTCGCGCTGAGCGAGAGGAGCGCGTTCGCGCCCGGCGTGCCCAGCTTGTGGTTGACGGGGTCGGTGCTGACGAGCTTGAGGTTGATGAGCGAGTTCGTGGTCGTCGCCGTCTGCTGCGTCGACGGTGCGAACTCGACGTCGCCCGAAACGTGCGCGGTCGTGATGCTCGCGCTGCTCGCGTCGATGGCCGCCGCGATGTTGGTGCCGGCGGTCGCAGTCGTGGCGATGCTGGGATTGGGGTACGTGCCGGTGAGGTCGCCGCCTGCCGCGGTGCCGGCGACGGTTCCGGTGGCTCCCGTCGCGCCGGTTGCACCGGTCGCGCCCGTGGCACCGGTCGCGCCGGTTGCGCCGATCGCGCCTGTGACACCTGTGGCCCCGATGGCGCCTGTCACTCCCGTCGCACCTGTGGCGCCTGTCACTCCCGTCGCACCTGTGGCTCCTGTGGCTCCGGTCGGGCCGGTATCGCCGGTCGGACCAGTCGCGCCTGTCGCGCCGATTGCGCCTGTGGCACCCGTCAGGCCGGTGGCTCCCGTGTTTCCGGTCGCGCCGGTGGCGCCCGTTTCACCGGTGGCGCCAATGGGTCCCGTTGGTCCCGTCGCGCCGGTTGCACCGGTGTTGCCTGGAGCTCCGGCCGGGCCGTCAGAACCGGGGGCGCCAGTCGCTCCAGTCGCGCCTGCGGGACCGGTCGAGCCGGTGGCGCCGGTTGCACCCGTCAAGCCGGTGGGACCGGTCAGGCCGGTGGCGCCGGTGGCTCCCGTGGCGCCGGTCGTTCCCGTGGCACCGGTGGGACCGGTCAAGCCGGTCTCGCCTGTGGCACCGGTTGCGCCTGTAGCGCCGGTTGCGCCGGTCGCGCCTGTGGCACCGGTCGCACCACTCGGACCGATTGCACCGGTGGCGCCGGTTGCTCCTGCGGCACCGGCCGGGCCGGGATCGCCCTGAGAGCCCCGCGGTCCCGTCGGTCCGGTGGCACCGGTCGGCCCTGTCGGTCCGGTCGCGCCGCCCGAGCCGAGGAGCTCGTCGCGGAAGACCATCTCGAAGCCGGCCGCGTCCTGGCTGCCGTTGGCGATCTGCGAGCCGAGGACGATCGCGCGTCCCGCTCCGCTCGTGGCGCGGACGCGCAGGACCGCATCATCGACATTGCCGCTCACCAGCGCGCCGGCGGAAAGGGTCCGGTGCTCCCACGGCGCGAGGCTCATCGGCAGCGAGCCGAGCGCGTTGCCGTTGGCGTCGACCACGACCAGCTCGAGCTCGAGCGGCTCGCCGGCCGTCTCGACGAGAAAGACGTTGTAGCGAAAGTCGGCCGACTGCCGCACGCCCTGCAGCACGCCCGACTGTCCGCTGCTGATCCCGAACTCCGCCGGAACCGCGGAGCTGAAGAGCCCCTGCGAGCGCGCGGCGGTCTCGCCGTCGTTCTGGCTGTAGATACGCGAGGAGACGAGCAGCTTCCCGCTCGAGCGGATGCGCATCGCGCCGACGACGCCCACCGCCCGGAACAACGTCTCGGCGGCGTTCTCGTACGCCTTCGTCGCCCCGGGTGCGAGCGAATCACGCATCGTCGCCGGCGCCGGGTTCGTCTGCCCGCTCCGCAGGAACGACATCTCGTACGACACCCCTTCGGTCGCCGACGGATTCGTCACCCACACCGTGGTGTAGAACTGGCTGCCGCCGATCCCCTCCACCCGCCCCACCGCCGCCACGACGAGATCGGTGCCGCTGAAACCCGCCTGCGCTACCGGCGCGACGGGGGAAACCATGGCCAGGGCGATTGCGAGTACGGCGACAGCTTTCTTCATGAGCTCACTCCAGGAGAAGGGACCGGTGGACGTCACAGGATGAGCGCTTTCCGGCGGATGGACGAAGATCGGATCGATTTTGCTGCACCGGTAACCAGCCGGGCGGGCTCGCTGTTCCTCCGGTTTGTCGCGATCACTGCTCCCGGAACAACCTCCCCGCGCCGGCGATGTGCTGGTCGAAGCCGTTCTGCCGTAACGCGTACCAGAACGTCACGGCGTTGATGCCGAGGATCGGGATGCCGAGCATCGGCTCGAGCCGTTCCGCGACGTCGGTGAGGCTCATGTTCGTGCCGCACTGCACGACGGCGTCGAGACGATTCGCGCTCGTGGCGAGATGCTCGACGATGGCCTGCTCCTTCGCCCAGTCGGGGACGTGCGCGATGTCGAGAGCATTCGCGCAGGCGAAGCCGTACGACGCCACGACGTCGAAGCCGAGGTCCTCGAACATGCGCGTGGCGTTCGCATTGCCGGTCTCGTCGAACGGCGTGAGGATGCCGATCCGTTTCGCGCCGAATTTCTGCAGCGCGGCCGCGATCGCGTCATGCCACGTGACCCACGGAAGACCGGAGTACGCCTCCATCTCCGCCACCGGCGCGCGGACCGCCTCGATGCCGCTGAGGATGTGCTCGAGGCTCATCCCCATGATCATCGAGTCGGGCCGCGCGAGCAGTGCGGCGTCGGCCGCGGCGCGCAAGCCGTCCAGAAACTGCCGGCGGTACTCGCGCAGATCGTCCTCGGTCTCGAGCCTCGGCCGCGGCGTGACGACCGGCGAGGTGTGCAGGCCGATGCCTCGGAGGCCGTCGTCGCGGAAGACGAGGCTCCAGAGCTCGTGCTCCATGCTGGTGTTCGTCGCCGGTACGACGAGGCCGAATTTACGGCGGAAGCTGCGGACGTCGGGATACGCACTGTAGTCGGTCATGACGTGCTCCTCTTCAATGTCCGGCTTCAATGCGCGGCGTGGATGGGGAACGCGATCGGCCGCAGCGGCGCGGCGTCGGCGCCGCGGAACTTGAGCGAGCCGGCGACGAACGCGAACTCGTAGACGCGGTCGCGGGCGAGGTCGTCGAGGAACGCGAGCTCGATGATGAACGCCCCTTTCTGCGCGAGGAGATACGTGTGCACCGGGATGTAGTTCCCCTCGACCTCGGACGGAAATGCTTCGAAGCTGAGGTTGTCCGCGCCGACGACCATCGCCCCACCCTCTTCGATCAGATACTGCGCCGCGCCGAGGCTGAGGCCCGGGGGGTTCTTCATGAAGGCCTTGTCGTCGTTGTAGAGCTTCATGCGGCCGGTGCGGATCAGCACGACGTCGCCTTCGCGCAGCGCGACCTTCTGGCGGCGCAGCGCCTCCGCCAGATCGTCACGCGTGACGCGGTACGCCTCGGGCAGCATCTCCACTCCCTTCGCCGCGGCGACGTCGATCAGCACGCCGCGCGCGACGATCGGAGGAATCGTCTCGGCGCCCGTCTTTTTCCACCCCAGATCGCCGAGGTGATCGTCGGCGCGGAAGCCGTTCCAGATCTTCCCGTTGAGGCCGAAGTGATTGAGCGCGTCGATGTGCGTCCCCATGTGCGTATACATCGAGACGGCGCTGCCGGTGTAGCTCACGTGGCGGTTCTGCGCGTCGCCGACATGCATCGGATCGTCGATGGCCGTGCCGCGCGGCGTGTGCGTGAGCCAGAACTGGTAGCGAGGATCGCCGATGCCGTACCAGCTCGGCATGCCGACGTAGTACTCGACGGAGAGGTCGTAGCTGCGGCCGCCCGTGATGCGCGCGAGGATCGCCGCGCGCGAGGCGTCGGTCATCAGGTTGAGGCGGCCGATCTGGTCGTCGGGGCCCCACGGGCTTTTGCCGACGTCGGGCTGCGACGCGGCGAGGGTGAGCGGAAAGGCGACGGCGAGAACGACCAGGAAGAGGAATCGACCGAGGGCTGAGAGGTTCATGACTAGCTCCTTCTTCGCGTTTGTGTGTTACGACACACATATTAGATCTTCCGCTTGCGTGTTGCAACATGTATTTTGTCGATGCGGGAATTCACGCGACATCGGAGGAGCGAAAATGGGCGAGGCGCTGAGCAGACGTTTGCAGCAGGAACAGAAGTTTCCGCCGCATCAGGAGGCGATGCTGAATCTCCTGGCCGCGGCGGACGAGGTGCGGACGGAGCTCGACCGCGCGTGCGACGAGTTCGGACTCACGCACGCGCAGTACAACGTGCTCCGCATCGTGCGCGGCGCGCCGGAGGGGCGGGCCCGGACGGAGATCGGCGCGCGCATGCTCGACCGCGCCCCCGACGTGACGCGCATCCTCGACCGCCTCGAGCAGCGCGGCCTCGTCGAGCGTGCGCGCGGCGCCGAGGACAAACGCCAGTCGATCGCGCGCATCACGCGCAAAGGAGCGGCGCTACTCGACGAGATGGACCCGCGCATCCGCGCCGTACACGAATGGTTCGCGTCGAAGATCACCCGCGCCGACGCAAAGGAGCTGTCGCGGATCGCGGAGAAGATCTACGGTTGATGGCGGGAGGGCGGTGTGGGGGCGAGGCGCGCCGTGGCGCCGCTACGCCCTCCCTACCGCCGTCGCTACCGCCGCGATGAGCTGCGCCGCCTCGACCGGCTTGGACAGGTGCAACCGGTAGCCGGCGCCCAGCGTCCGTTCGCGATCCTCGGCTGCCGCGTAGGCCGTGAGCGCGATTGCCGGCAGCTCCGGCCAGCGGGCGCGCACGTTCCGGATGAGGGAGTAGCCGTCCTCGTTCGGCATGCCGATGTCACTCACCAGGACGTCGAATGGCCCCTCCCCGAGCAGCGTCACGGCCTCCTGCGCTGAAGCGGCGGTGACGACCGCGGCGCCGCACTCCTCGAGCATGCGATGGGCGACGTCGCGCGCGTCCGCCTCGTCGTCGACCACGAGCACGCGCACGCCGGCGATGCGCGCGGGCTCGACCAGCGGCAGGAGGAGCGGGCGCCGCTCGTCCGGCGCGCCATCGGACACATCGGGCTTCTGCTGCGCGGCGACGAGCGGCAGGCGCACCGTGAACATCGAGCCTCGTCCCGGGCCATCGCTCGCGGCCTCGACGGAGCCGCCATGCAGCTCCACGAGCTGCTTCACGATCGCCAGGCCCAGCCCCAGTCCCGCGTGACGGCGAGTCGTGGTCGAATCGGCCTGACGGAAGCGCTCGAAAAGGTACGGGAGGAACTCGGGGCGGATGCCCTCGCCCGTGTCGGACACGCGCACCTCGACGTACGGCGCGTGCGACTCGAGTCGCACCTCCACTCTTCCCTCGGGCGGCGTGAACTTCACGGCGTTGCTGAGGAGATTCCAGAAGACCTGCTGCAGGCGGTTCGTGTCTCCGGTCATCGGCTCGCCGAGGGGCGGCAGCACCGTGTCGATGTGCACACCTTTCGCCTCCGCCGCCGGACGGATCGTGGCCACGGCAGCCTCGATCACCTCCGCGATCTCGATCTCCTGCACGTCGAGCCGGATTTTCCCCGACGTCACGCGGCTCATTTCCAGGAGGTCGTCGATGATCTGCGCCTGCACGCGTGCGTTGCGCGAGATCACCGAGATGCCCTCGTCGATCTCCTCCGGCGTGTTGCCGCTGCCGGTGAGGAGCTGCGTCCAGCCGAGGATCGCGCTGAGCGGCGTGCGCAGCTCGTGGGACAGCGTGGCCAGGAACTCGTCCTTGGTCCGGCTGGCGCGCTCCGCGTCGGAACGCGCCGCGCGCTCGGAGGCGAGGAGGCGCTCGTTCTCTTCCAGGAGGCGCCGCCGGTCATCGACATCCGTGCTCGTGCCGAACCAGCGGGTCTCGCCGGTGGCGGCATCGCGCACCGGGAGCGCGCGCGCCACGAACCAGCGGTACGCGCCGTCGGACTTGCGCCGCATCCGGAACTCCGCTTCGAACGGCATTCCGGTGCGCACCGAGTGCGCGAAGGCGCCGGTCATCGAGTCGAAGTCGTCGGGATGGATGACCTCGTCCCAGAAGTCGCGCGCCACCGTGGTTTCGGTCATGCCGGTGTATTCGTAGAAGGGGCGGTTGAAGTAGTCGATCACGCCGTCGGCGGCGGCGGTCCAGACGAGTTGCGGCATCGAGTCGGCGAGCTGGCGGAAACGCGCCTCGCTGGTCTGGAGCGCCGTCTCGGCGGTCTTCGCGTCCGTGACGTCGAGCGCCGTCCCGACGAACAGCGCCACGCGCCGCTCGTCGCCCTCCCCTTCGAAGATGGCTTGTCCCTTCGACGCGATCCAGCGCGTCGAGCCGTCCGGCAGCAGCAGGCGATACTCGACGCTGTACGGCTGCGGATCGCGCGGGTTGGTGGCCGCGGCGATGGCGGCGTCCACCCGCGCCGCGTCGTCGGGATGGATCCGCTTCAGCACCTCGTCGTAACCCTGCGACTCCGCCTCGACGCCGTACATCGCGCGCACGCGCTCGTCCCAGAACACCTGTCCCGTCTTCATGTCGTACTGCCACCAGCCCATGCTGGCCGCGTCGAGTGCGAGACGGAGCTGTTCCGCGGTCCGGCGCTGCGCGTCCTCGGCCTGCTTGCGCGCGGTGACGTCGCGGGTCGTGCCGGCGATGACTTCCACCTCGCCGTCTTCCCCGAAGACCGGTGTGAAGATGTATTCGTACACGCCGAAGATGCCGGTCGGCGCCATGTACGGCACCTCGCCCGTGATGGCGTGCTTCTGCTCGATGACCTCCCGGATCTCGCGCATGTGCATGTCGGCGTGCCATTGCGGATAGCCGAGGTCGTAGGGGTTCCTGCCGACGACCTCCTCGAGCGTCTTCCCCCACACGGCGAGGAGCCGGCGGTTGGCGAAGAGGAAGTTGCCGTCGCGATCGAAGAGGTAGGCGAAATCGTCGGTGGCGGAGAGGATCGAATCGTAGATGCGCGTGCGGCGCTCGAGCTCCTGCTCCAGATGCTTGCGCGCGGTGATGTCGAGCACCATGCCGTGGAAACGGTCGGTCCCATCGCGCTCGTCGGTGGTGATGCGGCCGCGGGCGATCACCCAGCGCTCCTCGGGTCTGGTGATGATGCGGTACTCCGCCTCGTAATCGCCGCGGGTCTCGATGGTGGCCGCGATCTTCGCCTGCACGGGCGCGCGATCGTCGGGATGCACCGCCTCGATGAAGCGCTGCAGAGGCGCCGTGCCGTCGGCGTCGCGCGGCACGCCGAAGATGTTGTCGAAATTCGGGTCGCCCCAGAGGCGGTCCGAGACCATGTCCCATTCGTACGTCGCCACCTCGCCGGCGATGAGCGCGGAGTCGAGCTTGCGGCGCGCCTCGATCAGCTCCTCGCGCGTGCGGCGCTGTTCGGTGATGTTCTCGACCAGCGCGACCAGCGCGGTCATCGCGCCGGCGTCGTCGCGGACCGGCGAGAGATGGACGCGCGCCCACACCACCTCGCCGTCCGGGCGGAGGTAACGCTTCTCGTACGTGGCGTGCGTGACCTCCTCGGTCTCGACGCTGCGGACGTAACTGCTGTTGGCGGTGCGGTCGTCGGGATGCGTGTACTCGACCGAATCGCGGCCGACGATCTCGTCGCAACTGCGCCCGACGATCTCTTCGAAGGCGCGATTCGCACGGATGACGCACCCCGCGCCGTCCGTGAGGACCATGCCGATGACGGCATGGTTGAACGCGGCACGAAAGCGCTCCTCGCTCTGCCGCAACGCCGCGGCGGCTTTCTCCCGGGCGGCGAGCGTGCGGCGGAGCTCCAGTTGCGTCATCACCTGTCGCGAGAGCACGCGCAGTCCGGCGAGCTGTTGATGGCTGAGCAGGCGCGGCACCGTGTCGAGCACGCAGAGCACGCCGATGCGGTAGCCGTCGGGGGTCTGCAGCGGGACGCCGGCGTAGTAGCGGAATCGCGGATCGCGCCGCGCGGCGTAGACGGGATCGCCGCCGAGATCGGGAATCACCAGCGCATCCTCTTCGCCCAGCGCGAACACGGAGATCGATCCGTCGAGCGGAACCTCCCGCCGGCCGATCCCGATCTCCGCGAGCAGGTACTGCTTCTCCGCGTCGATGAGCACGATGCCGGCAGCCGGCGTGCTGCAGATCTGCGTCGCGAGCGTAGTGATGTCGGGAAAAGCGGGATCGGCGGGACCGGCGAGGACGTCGTAACGCCGCAGCGCCTCGAGGCGCCGCTCGTCGCGGATCAGGTCCCACTGCGGAGTCGTCATCGTGCCACTTCCTCCTCGAACAGCGCCGCCACCGCTCTCACGAACGCCGCGGCTTCCACCGGCTTCTGAACATAACCGGCGAAGCCGGAGGCTGCAATACGCTGGCGCTCTTCGCCGCGTCCGAATGCCGATACGGCCAGGGCGCGAACCGGTCCGCGCTGCTGCAGCCGCGCGAGGAGCTCGTACCCGTCCACCTCCGGCATGGCAATGTCGCTGATGACGGCATCGAACGGCTGCCGCGCGTACAGCTTCAACGCCTCGGCAGTATCCGCGGCCGTGACGACGTCCGCGCCCGCTCTGCGTAACAACGTGGCGAAGAGATGCCGCGCCGCTTCCTCGTCGTCCACCACGAGCAGGCGGCGGTTTTCGAGCCGCTGCTCCTCCCCTTCCGTGCGCGCATCCGCAGCTGCGACGGACTCGCGCGCCGGAAGCTGGATGCGGAACGTCGCGCCGCGTCCGATGCCCTCGCTGTCCGCCGACACGGTTCCGCCGTGGCTTTCCACGAGGTGGCGCACGATCGAGAGTCCGAGCCCGAGGCCGCCGTGACGGCGCGTCGTCGAGCTGTCGCCCTGACGGAAACGCTCGAACACGTGCGGCAGCACGTCCGGTGCGATGCCTTCGCCTTCGTCCGTCACCTCGAGAGCCACCGCCTCACCGCGGCTCCAGCGCACGCGGATGGTCGATCCTTCGCTGCTGAACTTCACCGCGTTCGCCAGCAGGTTCCAGACGACCTGTTCCAGCCGGACGCGGTCGCCCTGTACCGGCGCGGGCCGCGGTCCGTGCGCGTCGATGGCGATGCGTTTCGCGGCGGCGTCGCCCTGCACCTGCTGGCGCGCCGCGTCGACGATGGCGGCGAGGTCGACGTCCTCCAACTCCAGCCGCAGTTTTCCGCTGACGATGCGCGAGACGTCGAGCACGTCGTCGACGAGCTGTGCCTGAATGCGCGCGCTGCGCCGGATCGTCGCCAATCCTTCCTGCACCAGCGGCGCGTCGCCTGCTTCCTCCTCGAGCGCGGAAGCCCATCCGAGGATGGCCGTGAGGGGCGTGCGCAGCTCGTGCGAGAGCGTGGCGAGGAAATCGTCTTTCGCGCGGTTGGCCTGCTGCGCCTCGGCGTAGAGACGATTGTTGTCGATCGCCAGCCCGGCGCGCCGGCCGAGATCCGTGGCCAGCTCGAGGTCGTGCGCGCTGAACAACCCTTTCGTCCGTACGAACGTGATCGCTCCGAATGTGTGTCCGCGCGCGCCGAGGGGCGCGGAGATGAAGCTGCGGATGCCGATGGCACGCAGGAGCTCGAGATGATCCGCGTCGCGTGCGATCGCCCCGAGGATCGCATCGTCGACCTGATTCTGCACGAGCGCGCGCCCGCTGCGCGCCGTGTTCACGACGTTGAACGCCGACTCCTTCGGCGGGTAGTAGCGCGACAGACGCCGCACGATCGCCGGATCGGCGTCGGGCGGATGCGCGATGGCGACGCGGCGCATCCCCCCGTCCTCGTCGACGAAATCGACGAAGCACCAGTCCGCGAGCCGCGGAACGGCCAGCCGCGTGACGGCGTCGAGCACGTGCCGGTCGTCGAGCGTCCCCGCGAGCAGATGGCTGGCCTCGGCGAGAAACGCCGAGGCGCGCTCGGCGCGGCGCACTTCCTTCACGTCGTACAGCGAGAGAAAGAACCCGCGCACCTGTCCGGCCGCATCGCGATCAGGCACGTATGTGACGCGGAAGAGGCAGGGATCTTCGAGCGTGGGATCGTTGACGTCGAACTCCACCCGCTCGCCGGCCAGCGCGCGGAGCACGTGCCCCTCGATCCGATTCCAGATCGCCTCTCCGTAGAACTCGCGCAGCGTCAGCGCCAGGATGGAGGAGGGCGTCTGCCCGAACAGCGCGGCGTAGCGCTCATTGGCGAAATGGAACCGGCAGTCGCGGTCGACCCACGCGAGCAGCAACGGCAGTTTGCGGGAGATCTCGTCGAGCACGTGCCACGTCGCACGCCGGGCGTCGTGCTCTGCTTCGATCCTCCGCTGCCGCTCTCGCGCGAGCTCCTCGCGGAGACGCGCAAGCTCCTCTGCGTCAGCGGTGGTCGTCGCCACAGATCTCTCCTGGAAATAGGGCCATGGGTATGGAGCTGACGGACACGGCTCAGTCTGCGGAGCCTGAAGCGAATTACGGGCCAGAATCGAGCGGTTTTCCGGCGATGAACCGGCTTGCGCACCGGGCAAGGCGACATTGCAGGCTACGGAGAGGAGCGGCGCGACTGGTCGACCTCGCGCACCAGCTCCGCCGCCTCGATGCCGAAGACTTCGGCGAGCTTGAAGATGGTCGCCAGGCTGGGCATCCCACCCGCGCCCTCATGAATCCGATCCCGGGATGGGATTCACGCCGCCCCGATCACGTCAATCCGATCCATGGATGAGATTCACGCCACTCGAAGCCGGATGCATGTGTCCATGGATGGGATTCACGCCGCGCGGAGCGCTGTTGACACCAGTCATGAACTGCCCCGTGTGCAAAAACGTCAACCTGCTGATGACCGACCGGCAGGGAATCGAGATCGACTACTGCCCGAACTGCCGCGGCGTCTGGCTCGACCGCGGAGAGCTCGACAAGCTGATCGAAAAGTCGGTGCCGGCGCGCGCGCCGTCCGACGACCGCGGCTCCTCCGATCGCCCGCCGCACCGCAGCAGCTACGAATCGGACCACGGCTACCGCGGCGACTACCCGAAGAAAAAACGGAAAGAGAGCTTCCTCTCCGACCTGTTCGATTTCTGAGCGCGGGGAGGGGCCGCATTTTCCTCGGAACGAAACCTGATTAGCGGGAGCTTGCGTTGACCGATCGGCGTCAGCGCGATCACCTCGGCGGCGGGTGCTCGAACGACGCGGTCAGAAGGAGCGGCAGCCAACGTGCCTCGCTTCTAGCGCCACGCCACAGCCATCGCTGTACTCAACTCCGCTCGATGCGCGTGTCTCCACAGCGAAGGATGTGGAGAGACTGCAACCGTACGGCTGGCTCGCCGGCACGCTGACCGGCTTGCGCGCCATCGCTTCCTGCAGCGCGATGTCGACGTGCGGCCGCGCACCTTTCGACAAGGTCATCAGCCGGCTCCGCTTGTCGTCGATGCCTCCCCTGTACACGATCGCTCCCTGCGGATCGATGACGAACATGTGAGGCGTCGTGCCGGCGTCATACAGGCGCCCGACCGTGCCGGACGCGTCGACCAGGACAGCGTGAGGCGCCGCCCCCTTCTCTTTCGTCCGGGCGTTGGCCTCGTCATTCGAATGGTGCCCCTGTTTGCCGGGCGCGGACGAAACGACCGAGAGCCAGACGACCCCCTGGGCCGCGTACTTTTTCTGCAGCGCCTGCATCAGGTTGTTGTCGTAATGCTTCCGAACGTAGGGGCACCCGTGGTTCAGCCACTCGAGCACCACCCACTTGCCGCGATACTGGCTGAGCGCGTGCGCCTTGCCGTAGGTGTCGACGGCCTTGAACTCCGGCGCCGTCTTCCCGACTGCAGGGGCGACGTGCGACGGCGGAAGCGCGTATGCCTGCTCCTCGTCGAGCTGACATCCTCCGGCGGCGAGCAGCACGAGCGTCAGCAACGACGTGACGGTCAGTATCCGTTTCATGCACTCCTCCTGATTCATCAGCCGCGTGCGATGCCTTCGTTCATTGGATCTTTTTCAGAATGCGCTTGCTGCCGTTCGCGTTCGCCTCGAACCCGGTGACCGTCCCGTTCTCGATGAGGAACGTGATCGTGGTCGTCGATTCCGCCGAGCCGAGCGCGTACGTGTTTCCCGAGCGGAAGATCAGCGGCTGCTTCCCGCCTCCGGGCGGTGTCGCATACAACTGGCCGTTCTCCAGCGTCACCTCCGCGGTGACGTGCGACGGCAATGCGTAGACACCCGCGAAGTTCGCGCGCTCCGCCGGCGTCGCCGGCGCGGAAGGAGGCGCCGCCTGCGGAGCTGCCTCGGCGGGCGCCGGTTTTCTCTCCGCGAGCGGCACTCCGAGCACGATCCGCGGGATCGCGTCCGCGACATCCGGCAGGCGCGGCACCACGTTGTAGAGCAGCGCCACGGCCAGCTTGTGCTCCGGGTACCACTGGAGCTCGGCCGCATGGCCGGTGAGCGCCTGTCCGCCGTGAATGATCGCCTGGTCGCCCCACTCCGCGGGGCGGACGGCCAGGCCGAAGCCGTAGTCGCTGGCGACGGCAGCGCCACGCGGCGTCGTCATGGCCCGGTACGACGCGTCGGACAGCACACGCCCGCCGTGCAGCGCATGCGTCCATCGCACGAGATCGGCCGCCGTTGCGCAGACGCCGTCGGCACCGAGGGCCTGCGAATGGTGGAGGCCGGGTGGAGGGGCGATCGTGCCGTTGGCGTTGCGGAAGTAACCGGCCGCGTGTTCAGGCTTCGGTTCGCCGCACTTGGTCAACGTGGTCAGGCCGAGAGGCGCCGCGATCTCGTCGTGCAGTGCGGCGGCATACGACGTTCCGTAGAGCTTCTCGATCAGGATTCCGAGGACGGTGTAGCCGGCATTCGAGTACTCGAACTTCGTACCGGGGGTGGTGGCCAGTTTGTCGCCGACCACCATCGTCAGCAGCGTCTCGCGCGATACCTCCTCGAGCCTCTGCGCCGGCACGGCGGCCGGCCGCTGCAGTCCGGACGTGTGATTGAGGAGCTGCTCGACCGTCACCGCGGCGGCTTCCGGCGGGAGACCGGACAGGTGCTGGCCGATCGGATCGCTGAGCGCGAGGCGGCCGCGCTCGACCTGTTTGAGCAGCAGCGCGGCGGTGAACTGCTTCGTCACCGATCCGGTCGGGTACACCGTCGTGGGGGAGGCACGGACGTTCTTCTCCGTATCGGCCACGCCCCATGCGCGCTCGAGCAGCATCTTTCCATCGCGCAGGACCGCGACCGAGACGCTCGGGACGCCCTCGTCCAGAATCCGGCTCTTCACGATCGCCGCGACGCGTTCCTCGAACGGGTCGCCGGCCGGCGCGGCCGCCGTCGCCGGCTGAGGCGATGTGCCGCCGACGGTTGCGGCGGGATCGGCCGTAGTCGAACAGGCGCCCAGTGATACGGCGGCGACGAGGGCACCTGCTGCGGTGAGAGCTTCGAGTTTTCTGCGCATGACCACTTCCTCCGATCCGGAACGGTTGCCGTTCCGCGAGGCTGCACGCTAAGCGGCAACCTGGACGAGCGGAAGCGAGTCATCGCCCAATGGCAGATTGCGACCGCCGAGCGGTTCGCAACGCGCTCGCACGGTGACGCGGGTGTCCGTATCATCGCGTTCGTCCGGTCGGCGCGCTGCCGCACACCGGTGACGGCACGACGAACCATGCGATCCCTCACATTCGACGCCGCAGTAACGCACGGCTCTCCGGTGTCCCATCGCAATCCCGCAGAGCTCGTGGCCTTCGCCAGCACTCTGATCGCAGGGGCGATCGTCGCGTTCCTCCTCTACCGATTCGTGCGGCGCATGTCCTGGCCGCGCCCCTTCCGCTTGCGGTTCGGCGTTGTGAACGTGGCCGCGGCGCTCGCCACGGGGGTGTTGTGGCTTCTGCTCTCGATGGTGATCGAGAGCCTGGTCACCGGCAGCAGCATGCGGGACTCCCACACGGCCGGCGACGAGCCGGAGCTGCTGCTCCTCCTCGGCCTCTTCCTGTACGGCGGCATCGCCGGCATCATCTACCCTGTGGAGGCGACGGCACGGGCAGCTCGCGCCGAGTCGCTGGCGGCACGCACGCAACTGGCGGCGCTGCGTGCGCAGATCCATCCGCACTTTGTGTTCAACGCGCTGCACGCCGTGGTGCAGCTCATCCCCGTCGATCCCGAACGCGCGGCCGAGGCTGCTGAGCTCGTGGCGTCGCTGCTGCGGACATCGGTCGAGGAGAATCGCGACGAGGTGCCGCTCGACGACGAGTGGAACTTCGTGTCGCGCTACCTCGAGGTCGAGCACATCCGCTTCGGCGACCGGCTCCGCGTTCATGCGGAAGTCGATCCGGACCTCCTCGACGAGCGGGTGCCTTCGTTCGCTCTCCAGACCCTGGTCGAAAACGCGGTGCGCCACGGCGCGGCCCATCGCGTCGCACCGACGGAGATCGTCGTCACGGCGACAGGCACGGACGCGGAGCTGACGCTCTCGGTGCGCAACACGGGTGACGCCCCGCCTCGCCCGGCGGCGGACAATGCGACGGGCACGGGGCTGTCGCGGCTCCGCGAGCGACTCGCATTGCTCTACGGCGACGCGGCACGTCTCACGTGCGGCGCGCGCCACGACGGCGGATACGAGTCGATTCTGGTCGTGCCGCGCGGCCGGAGGACGACGTGAAGGTCCGCACGCTGGTCGTCGACGACGAGCCGGTCGCACGCGCGGGGCTCCGCGCGATGCTCCTCGCGTTCGACTGGGTCGAGGTCGTTGGAGAGGCGGCCGACGGAGAGGCGGCGGTGGACGCGATCGCGCGCCTGCAACCGGAGCTCGTGTTTCTCGACGTGCAGATGCCGGGGCTGCTCGGCACCGAAGTCCTGCGCCGCATCGAGCGGCAGCCGTTCGTCATCTTCACGACCGCGTTCTCGCAGCACGCGGTCAGCGCCTTCGAGCTCGGCGCGGTGGACTACCTGCTCAAGCCGTTCGGCCCGGGGCGCCTCTCCGCGGCGATGGAGCGCATCCGCGCGGCGATCGGAGAGCCGGCGGCCATCGGCGCGATCGAGCGGCTGTCGGGCGCGCTGCTCGGCGGACCGATCACCCGCCTGTTCGTGCGCAGGGGAGGCGGTCTCGTTCCGCTGCCGGTCGGCGAAGTGTGGTGGCTGCAGGCCGAAGGCGACTACGTCATCGCCCATACCGGACCAACGCGCCACACGCTGCACCTATCGCTGAATCGCCTCGAGGAGCGGCTCGATCCGCAACGCTTCGTGCGCGTCCATCGCGGCCATATCGTGAATCTCGACCACGTACGCGCCTTCAAACGCGACGCGCGCGGCAACCTGGAGGCAGAGCTGCTCGACGGAAGACGGGTGCCGGTGAGTCGCGCCCGGGCGCAGGAGCTGAGGAGCCTGGGCGTCTGAGCGCTCGCGATACCATCGCTACGCTCCCATGCTCGCGCGCACACGACTGCTCCACCTGCCGGCTCGCGCCGCACGCGCGGTATGGTGGGCCGGCCTGCCGGTGGTCGTGCTCGGGTGGATGGTGCTGGCCGACGACGTGCTGCTGCCGTTCCTCCCGCTCACCGAAGCGGCGGCGGCGATCTGGCCGGTCTCGCCGGTGGCCGCGGAACTGCTGGCCCACTATCCCTTCACCATCGCCGCAACCGTGCTGGCGATCACGCTCGCGGCATGGAGTCACCGTCGCTTCAGTGCGGCCATGTCCCCACAGAGCCTGCTGCTCCCGACGTATCTGGCCGGTCTCGAAGCGGGCAGCTGGCAGTATTGGGCCCTGAGCTGCGGAGGTCTCGGCGGCGCGACGCTCCGCGAGACACACGCCCTGCTGCACACCGCCGCGGCCGCGAGCCTGATCGCCACCGGCGCTCCGATGCTGATCGCGGTCGTGGTGATGCGCGCCGCGCGTCACGGCGTCCGCGGGACAATGCCCAGACTGCACTGGCTCTCCGCCTGCGCCGCGACTGCATCCGCCATGCTGATCTGGCTGATGTACGACCTCCTCTTCTTCTGGTCGCGGCATCCGATCTGAACGCCGCGCGATTTCATCGCTCCGCGGCGCGCGACGTCACGATGTCGTGCTTCGCCGCCCACGCCGTCACGTCCTGCCTCTGAATCGCCGCCGCCATCAGCGCCGGGAAGAGATCGGGCGTGCAGGCGAAGGCGGGGATGCCGAGGCGGGCGAACTGGGCGGCGTGGTGATGATCGTAGGCAGGCGCGCCGTCGTCGGAGAGCGCCAGCAGCGCGATCGCGTTCACGCCGCTCGCCACCAGCGTCGCCGCGCGCCGCAGCATCTCCTTCGCGTCGCCTCCTTCGTACAGATCGGAGATCAGCACGAGGATCGTCTGCGCGGGACGGTCGATGATCTGCTGGCAGTACGACAGCGCGTGATTGATGTCCGTGCCGCCGCCGAGCTGCACGCCGAACAGCAGGTCCACCGGGTCCTTCAGCTCGTCGGTGAGATCGACCACCGCCGTGTCGAACACGATCATGCGCGTGCGCACCGCGCGCATCGACGCGAGCACCGCGCCGAACACCGCCGCGTACACCACCGACGACGCCATCGAGCCGCTCTGGTCGATGCACAGCACGACGTCGCGCAGCGAGCTTTGCTTGCGGCCGAAGCCGATCGCGCGCTCGGCGATGATCGTGCGCCGCTCCGGAATCCAGTTCTGCAGATTCATGCGGATCGTGCGCGGCCAGTCGATCTCGCTGATGCGCGGGCGGAGATTGCGCGTGGCGCGGCTGAGACTTCCGCGCACCGCCTGCACCATCGGATTGCGCAGCCGCTTCTCGATGTCCTCCACGACCTTGCGCACTACGAGGCGCGCCGTTTCTTTCGTGCGATTGGGGATGACGTTCTTGAGCGACATGAGCGTCGTCGCCAGATGAATGTCCGGCTCCGCCGCGGCCAGCAGCTCCGGCTCGAGCAGCATCTGGCGCAGCTCGAGGCGCTCGAGCGCGTCCTGCTGCATCACCTTCACGACCGACGACGGAAAGTACTTGCGGATGTCGCCCAGCCAGCGCGCGACGTTCGGCGACGAAGCTCCGAGGCCGCCTTTGCGATTGGAGTCGTAGAGCGCGCCCAGCGTGGCGTCGAGTCCCTGATCTTCGCCGCGCAGCTCGACCGGCATCGCCGCGCCTGCCGGTGCGCCGAGCGCGAGGCGCCAGCGCCGCAGGCGTTCGTCTTCAGTCATGCGACGCTCCTCCCAGAATGTGCGCGAGCAGCGGAAGCACGCGCGCGGCGCGCTCCTCGTCGAGCTGCAGTGTCGTCGATGCCGCGGGCGCGCTCGCGCCGCGGCTGAGCCTTTCCGCGAGCACGCGCCGCTCCGCCGGCTCGAAGCGTGCGAACGCGCGGCGGATGAGCGGAAGCGTTTCGATGAAGGCGTCGTCGCCGAGGGAGGTGATCCATGCGTCGACGGCGCCGAGGATGGCCTCGTCGTGGATGAGGATCGTCGCGCTGCCGCGCAGCACGCCCTCCAGCCACGCCGCCGCTTCCGACGCCGTCGCGCCGCGCGACAGCTCCACGCCCGCGCGCCGCTCCAGCTCCGCCGCGTCGATCGCATGCTGATCGGCGAGTGCGCGGCAGCACCATCCTCGCAGCAGCGCGTGCACCGCGACGTCGCCCGCGAGGCGATCGAGCAGCGCGAGCCACTCCTCGCGCATCGTGTCGCGCTCGAGCAACTGCACCGCCTCGTGCACGCCGCCGATGCTCTCCAGCGTCCTCGCCGCCGCGTCGCCGGCGAGCGACGAACACGCACCCGGCAGCCCGACCGCGACGCGCTCGAAGATCCCTTCGAGCACCGGCAGAAGGCGCTCGCTCGTCGTGCCGCGCACGTCGCCGTAACGCGCCACGCGCGCCATCGCCGGAATCGCGTTCATGAGCTGCACGACTTCCGCGGAGACGGCGGCCTGCGACTGCACCGCGTCGACGACGAGCTCCGTCGCCGCGGGCAGTCCCGCCAGCACCGTCGCGTGCAGCAGCGCCGTCAGCTCGGCCAGCTCGCGGCTCGTCTGCGCGCGATGCGCGGCGAACCCCGTCGCCGCCGACTCGCTGTCGTTCCCCCAGACGTTCGCGTCGATGATGCGCAGCGGAAACTCGACCTGCCACTGCAACTGCCACGGCTCGTGGAACGTCCCCGCTTTTCCCCGCACCGCTTCCTGCGTCCCCCAAGGGATGCCGAGGAGCTGGAGCTGGTGGAGGAGGCGGCTGCGCGCGCGGTCGTTTTCCTCGCGCAGATCGAGCTCGAGGCGTTTGACCTCCGTCGACGCTTTGAGCCGCAGCTTCTTCTGCTTCGCCTCGATGTCGCGCTGCAGCGGCACGGCCGGCGTGTCGTCCGGCACCCGGCCGACGGCCTCGCCGATCTCGAGCTTTTCGCGGATCAGCGCCATCGGAGCCGCATCGCCGCGGCAGAGGACCGAGAGGATCGCGTCATTGAGCTCGACGATGCCGGGCATCGGCAGGTCGCGCAGTGCGGCGAGCGATTCGGCGAGCCTCACGCTTTCGATCACGTTCGCCGACGACGCATCGAGGTCCTGCTCGCGCAGCAGTTGCGCCGCGCTCGCGATCCAGCGGATCGAGGCGCGGTCGCGCGAGGTCCAGAGATGGCGATACCAGCTCGGCGACGTCACGCCCGCGCCGTAGCCGCTGCGAAAGGCGAGACGCGACCAGCTCCACGGAATCCACGTGCACGCGACCTTCACTTTGTCGCGTCCGCGCAGCAGATCCTGATCGTGCTTCGCCGCGGTGTACGACGGATCGAGCACCGGTGCGTGCCACGCGCCGCAGACGACGGCGATGCGCTCGAACCCTTCGCGCACGGCGCTGCGAATTGCGCCGCGCATCGCCGCCTCGCGGACCGCATCGTCGGGTTGCGTCGCGCTGTTCGCGCGCAGCTCGCGCATCGCCTCGAGGATCGCGTCGAACAATCCCGCGCAGTCCACGCGCTGCTCGATCTGATGCTCCCACCACAGCTCCCGATCCGTGTACCCCGCCGCCTCGGCCAGCACGCCGATCGGATCGTCGCGCATCCCGGTGTCGCTTTCCTCCGCCGGCTGCGCAAGATGCAGCGCCATCGGCAGGTCGATGAAACGCGTCGGCAACTGCCGCTCGACGCCGTACTTCAGCGCCTGCCACTCCGGCGAGAACTCCGCGAACGGGTAATACACCGCGCGACGCGGCTGGTCCGGAACGTAGAGCAGCAGCGCCACCGGCGGCACGAGCTCCTCGCGCGCGATCATGCCGAGGAACGGCTCCGCCTCCGGTGGGCCTTCGACGAGGATCGCATCCGGACGCAGCTCCTCCAGCGCCGCACGCAACGCGCGCGCGCAGCCGGGGCCGTGATGGCGGATGCCGAAGATCGTGATCACGCGTGATCCATGCACGCGCGATACAGATCCTTCCACCCCTCGCGCTCTTTCACGATCGTCTTCAGATACTCGAGCCACACCACGCGATCCTGCACGGGGTCTTTCACCACCGCGCCGACGAGGCCCGCGGCGAGGTCGTTCGCGCGCAGCACGCCGTCGCCGTAGAAGGCCGCCATGGCCAGGCCGCTGTTGACGACGGAGATCGCCTCGGCCGTCGACAGCGATCCGCTCGGGGTCTTCACCTTCGACTTGCCGTCCTCGGTGAGGCCGTTGCGCAGCTCGCGGAAGATCGTCACGACGCGGCGGATCTCCTCGACCGCGGGCTTCTCGGCCGGCAGCTCCAGCGCGCGTCCGAGCTCCGCCACGCGCTGCGTCACGATCTCCACCTCTTCGTCGATCTTGTCCGGCACCGGCAGCACCACGATGTTGAAGCGGCGCATCAATGCGGACGACAGCTCGTTCACGCCTTTGTCGCGATTGTTCGCCGTGGCGATGACGTTGAAGCCGCGGCGCGCCTGCACGTGCAGATTGAGCTCGTGCACCGGCAGCGTTTTCTCCGAGAGGATGGTGATGAGCGTGTCCTGCACCTCGCTCGGCATGCGCGTCAGCTCTTCGACGCGCGCGAGGCGCCCGCTGCTCATCGCCCGCATCATCGGGCTCGGCACCATGGCGTCGAGCGACGGGCCGTCGGCGAGCAATTTCGCGTAGTTCCAGCCGTACCGCAGCGCCGCTTCGTCCGTGCCGGCGGTGCCCTGCACGAGCAGCGTCGAGTCGCCGGAGATCGCCGCGGCGAGATGCTCGCTCAGCCAGCTCTTGGCCGTGCCGGGGAGGCCGTAGAGCAGCAGCGCGCGATCGGTGGCCAGCGTCGCCACCGCGATCTCGACGAGGCGCGTGTTGCCGATGTACTTCGGCGTGATCGCCACGCCGTTCTTCGTCTTCCCGCCGGTGATGTACGTGCGCACGCTCCACGGCGACATGCGCCAGCTCGGCGGACGCGGACGCTCGTCTTCGGCGGTCAGCGCGTCCAGCTCTGTTGCGTACTGCTCCTCGGCGGTTCTGCGCAGCACCGTCTCGACACTCATGTTCTCGTCTCCTCTGCGACTGCTTTTCGGATGCGGATGATCTGCTGGAACCTGCGATGCCGGTGCGCCCACTCGTGGAGGCTCCAACTGTCCTGGGCGAGCGTCCACTCCTCGGCGGCGATGGCGAACAGCTCCGCCGGGATCCCGCGCGCGGTGAGCTCCGCGGTGGCGGCGAGCAGCACCGAGCCGCTCGAGTCGTCGCGCTGCGCTGCGGCACGCCGCAGGCGCTGCAGCCACCCGTGCGCGAACGCACGCGGCCACGGCCGCGGAAGGAGCGCGAGCATCGCCGCGAGCGGCACCTCGTAGCGCCCCTCGCCCAGCGACGCGAGGAGCTGCATCAGTTCCGCGGGCGGCAGCGCACGCGCGAGCGCGACCAGCTCTTCCTCGGTCTTCGCGAGCGGGAGGAGCGTGCGCGACCACGCTGCATCGCGCTGGCGCGCCGCGGCGAGAATCCACCCGCTCACCAGCGCCTCGTGCCACTCGCTCTTCGCCGCCGCGTCGAGCAGTTGCTGCGGCGTCAGCCCGAAGCGGCTCCAGAAGGAGAGCGGCACCGCGCCCGCGATCTGCGCCCATGCATACGCACGCGTGCCGGTGCCCTGCGGCGTACGCGACGGAATGACGTCGCGCGTCGCGGCGGCGTCGAGCTCCGCCGGCGGCTCGACGACCAGCACCCGCTGCACGAGCAGCTTCCGCTCGAAGCGCACCGCCGGCTCGAGCCGCGCCTGCATGCGCTGCACGAACGCGGAGCCGGGAAGCCGCGCGAGCAGATCGGCGGCAATCGCTTTCACCGCGGAGCTGCGATCGTCGAGCGCGCGCTCGAGCAGCGGCTCGTCGTCCGGCGAGAGCGTGGGCAGGAGCACCATCAGCATCGCCGCACGCGTGTCCGCCTTCTCCTTCGGCAGCCTCGCCTCGAGCTGCTCGCGCGCCGCCGCCGGATCGGCGAGGCGCATCGCGCGCAACGCATCCGCCGCCTGCTGTTCGCTTCCTTCTTCCCACTGCGTCGCGGCGTCGCCGGACGCGATCGACGCGAGCAGCCACGACCACGCGGGATTGCGCCGCGCCAGCCAGCGTCCGCGCTCACCGGCGATCGGCGCGAGCGCGCTGCGCAACTGCCGGTCGCGCGTGCCGAGGATGCCCGGCAGGAGCGCGTGGGGAAGATGCAGACCCGCCTCGTCCAGCGCCTCCGCCATCACGTACAGCAGCTCGAGGTTGTTCGCGCCGATCGCTTCCGCCAGCACGTCGGTCAGCGCGGGAGAAGGGCGGCGCAGCGTTTCGGGAAGCGCGGCTTCGATCGCATCGCTGCGCCGCTGCGGACGCAGGCCCGCGCGAATGTAGACGTCGCGCGCACCGGCGCGGAGCAGAAACGCATCGTCGTCGCGAAAAAGAGCGTCGACCGCGGTGCCGGTGGCGCGCGCGCCGTTCGCATCGCGTGCCGTGCCGACCAGCGCCGCGCGCACGAATGCGTCCGTCACGCGGCCTCCGTCAGGCGATGAAAGACGCCGTCCACCACGCAGGCGAGCGGAGTGAGCGCGAAGCCGTCCCACTCCGCCGTCAGTCCGCAAGCATGACCGCCGGTGAGCGCGAGCAGCTTCCAGTGATCGCGTCCGGCGAGCGGCAGCACGTCGCCCTCGCGATCGCGCACCCACGCATTGCCGCGCGCGTCGAGCTCCGGGATCACTCCGTCGATCGCGACGCCGCTGCGCCAGAGCCACGGCTGTGCAGCGAGTGCGCTCGCGGCCGCGTCGAGCATCGAGGCGATGGTCGCGTGCGCGGCGAGCGCGCTCGTGCTGCGCTGCGAGCGCCGCTCCGCGATCAGCGCGCGCTGCGGATACGCGCTCGGCCAGAAGATCAGGTCCGCGTCGACGATCGTGCCGGTCATCAGCACGTGCGCGAATCCCGCCGGACCGGCCGCGAACTGCAGCACCAGCGCGGTGCGGCCGCTCCTGGTCCCCGCGAGCCAGGCGCGCTGCGTACGCACGCGATCGCCGTCCTCGACGATCGAGCCGAGCACCACCCACTCATCGGCCACGCGCTCGCCATGCGCGCGCACTTCGTCCTCGGTGAGCGTCCAGCCGATGGCCGCACGCACGTCGGACTGCAACTTCGCATCGAGCTGCTCGAGACGGCGGTATGCGTGGATGAGCAGCGCCACGCGGCCGAGTGCGCCGAGGAGACGCTCGGTCCAGTCGTCCGTCGCGCCGGCGAGGGTGGCCAGCGCGCGCATCCGCGTCGCGAGCGCCGGCGCCTGCGCGTCGACGAGCCGCGAGGCCTGCTGCTCCCATGGCGCGGTCCCGCGCGACTCGAGGTCCGCGAGGCCATTGCGCACCGCGTCGTTCATCCACAGCTCGAGCGCGGAGAGCCCTTCCAGCACGCGCTCGTGCCGCTGCGCGGCGCGCTTCGCCTGCGCCTGCGGATCGGGAGCCTTCTCTTCCTTCGCCGCCGCCTTCGGCTTCTCCCGCTTCTCGATCCAGCTCGCCACCCACTCCGGCCGCGCCGCCTCCGGCACGTTGGACGGCGACTGCACCGCGAGGACGAGCAGCCCCACCGCGTGCTTGCACGGGAACTTGCGGCTCGGACAACTGCACTTCGACGCGAGGTCCGCCAGCGCCACGCGCACCTGATACAGCGCGCTCCCCTGGCACTCCCCCCAGATCGCCTCCGCGTCCTGCCCGGCGTTGCGCCAGTGCCGCCCCTCGGCCAACTTTTTCCCCGCCGACGCGACCTGCGCGTCGGGCGCCGCCGCCAGCACCTGCTCGGTCGTCCATTGCATCGGAGGGCGCATGATCACGCCCGACGCGATGAATCGTCAACGCGCGTGCCGGCAAGGCGCCGTCGGCAGCGACGTTCTTCGTCGTAGTGTCGTCGGTTTGCTCGTTCGTCGGCAGTGGGACTACGGACGGCTCATCCTCGATGAGGTAACGACCGGGAAGATCAGCGCGCGCCGTGCGTGGACGCATCGCCGAGGAGGACGAAGCCGGCCCAGAAGAAGGGATGGCCCACGGCATCGTCGCGGATGAAGCGGAGCTGGGCATCGCGCAGCGCGGCGGCTTTGCGGAAACTGCCGTCGCCGGCCGGCGCACGCA
>DASPHZ010000058.1:0-25851 GCA_035629395.1 Thermoanaerobaculia bacterium | reverse complement strand
AGCGATCACCGCTACGCCGAAGGCTTTGGCGAGTTCCTCAACACTCATGTTCAGGCGAATACGCCGGGAACGTACGTTCTTCGGAGTCACGTTCAGCAGTACCTTTTCGGACCGCGGAAATTCTACTCCCGCGCTCCGAAGCCCTCCGAGCCCGGCGAAATTCTCGGCTTTCGTTCCCCTATTTGTCGCCGAATGTGTCGCCAACGATTACGGCCACCCTCTCAGGTGGCCGTAAGTGGTTGATTTCATTTGGTTGCGGGGACAGGATTTGAACCTGCGACCTTTGGGTTATGAGCCCAACGAGCTACCAGACTGCTCCACCCCGCGTCAGGTGGGTTGTTGCGAAACGGCGGCGATGATCTCACCGGCACCACGTCGCGTCAAGGACCCTGCATAACTCAGGGGGTGGGGGTTCTATTTCCGCGGAGATCGACGTCACGCGCGGATCGGAAGGAGCGCGCCGCTCGTCCCCGCCGCCGCGTCCGAAAGCAGAAATGCGATCGTCTCGCAGACGCGCTCGAGCGGTACGAGCTTCGACGCGTCCATCTCCTTCAGCATGGCCGGTGTGGCCATCGCATCCGGCAGGACCGCGTTCACGGTGACGCCTTTGCCGCGATGCTCCTCGGCGAGCGAGGCGACCAGCGCGTTCAACGCGGACTTGGCCACGACGTAGGCCAGCGAGCCAGACGACGGAGTGAGTGTCGCGATCGAGCTCACCGCGACGATGCGTCCCGGCTTCGCGAGCTGCACGTGCTGCATCGCCAGAAACGCGGCGGTGGCATTCACGGCCAGCATGCGATTCCACGCGTCGAACGACGCACCCGGCGCATAGCCGCCGACGAGATGCACGAGTCCGTACACTTCGCCGATGCGTGCGAAGGCCTCGCGCGCCGACGTTTCGTCGGTCAGATCGACGTCGTGATGGCCGAGGACGATGCAGTGGTAATCGGAGGACAGACGGCGCACGAGCTCGGTGCCGAGTCCGCCGCTGCCGCCGGTGACGATGACGTTTCTCACGGTCGGATCAGCTTACTCCAACGTATGCTGGCGCGGATTTTTCTTGAGGCCGCTGTCTGGATGACTTTTCTCAGGTACGCAGTCGCAGTTCTGTTCCTCGCCACGGTGGCGCACGCGGACACGCTTCCCGGCTTCCGGCTCGAGCCGCTCGCACGCGCGGAAGGCTTCGTCAGCTCGATCGTCACGGACTCGCAAGGGACCGTTTACTTCACGACCACGGACGGCTGGATCCATCGCCTCGAGGGCACGCAGACCGTGCGCGTCTCCGCGCTTCCCACGCGTGCCGGCGGCAACGGCGGTCTCCTCGGCATGGTCCTCGTCGACGACAACACCGCGGTCGTGCACTACACGACGTGGACTTATGAAACGGGCGAGCTCGCGAAAGTGCTCGACGACGTCATCGCGCGCGTCGACCTGCGCCACGGGTTCTCCAAGCCGCTGCAGACGTTCGCGTGCGACATCAACAACCGCAACAACGGCGCGTCGTCCGAACATCACGGCGGCAATCTCGCCCTCGGGCCGGACGGCACGGTGTTCGTCGGCATCGGCGAGTACGGCGGGCATCTCATCGCGCAGAAGCCGGAGTGGAACGGCGGCAAGGTCTGGCGCGTCAACGCCACCACCGGCGAAACGCAGCAGTGGGCCATCGGGGTCCGCAATCCTTACGACGTCGCCTGGGATCCCGACCTCGGACGTCTCATCGTCTCCGACAACGGCGAAGCGGGCGGCGACGAACTGCACATCGTCGAGCAGGGCGACAACTGCGGCTGGCCGTGGACCTACGGCACGCAGCCGCCGCTCGAAGGCGCGGTGCCGCCGGTGTTCGTGTGGCCGCAGACAGTGGCGCCGACCGGTTTGCTGCGACTCGACGGCGCGAATCCGATGCTGCGTCGCGGCTATCTCTCCGGCGCGTTCGTGACGCGAGCGCTCTACTACTTCCCGAGCCTCGCCACGCGTCCGGTGCCGGCGCCGATCGCGATCGCGGAAGAGTTGCCGGAGTACGTCATCGACGTCGCGCAGGCGCCGACGGGCGAGATCTACGTCGCGACCGCGGGGTGGACCGGTACGGTGATCCAGCGCCTGCACGTCCCGCCGCGCGGCGACTGCAACGGCGACGGTGCGGCGGACTGGCGCGACGTCTATCCGATGATGCTCGAGATCGGCGACAGCACGAGCGCGGCGCATTCGATGATGAGCGCGCAGAACGGCGACTACGAGGGCTCGTGGGGATGCGACGCGAACGCGGACGGATTGATCGACGCGTCCGATCTCGACGCGCTGGCCACGATCATCGGCGGACGCCAGCGCGCCGTCCGACGCTGACGCCGTCCGTCACGCGGGCGCCGGCGCTCCCGCTACAATGACCGAATGCCGGAACTGCGTCCTGCCGCATCGGAGTATGCGCCGCATCACGAAGGGTACGTCTCGCTCGTGGAGGCGCCGATCCTCCCCACGCTGCGCGAGCAGCGCGAACGTGTCCGCGAGGAATTGCTCGCCATTCCGGAGGCGCGCGGCGGCGAGCGCTATCAGCCCGGCAAATGGACCGTGCGCGAGGTGATCGGGCATCTGTCCGACGCGGAGCGCGTGTATCAGTTCCGCGCCTCGTCGATCGCGCGAGGGGAGAAGGGGCCGTTGCCGAAATACGATCCGGACGCGTACGTCGTCGCGGCGGAGTTCGACGCGCGCACGATTGCCAGTCTGGTCGAGGAGTTCCTCGCCGTGCGCGACTCGACGCTGGAGCTGTTCGCGAACCTGCCGCGGAGCACGTGGTCGCGCGCGGCGCAGTTCGGAAGCGCGTCGGTGTCGGTGCGCGGGTGGGCGTTCATCGCCGCGGGACACGTGACGCGTCACGTGAACGTGCTGCACGAGCGCTACGGAATCTAAGGTATCGGATCGACCCACAACGTGCGCGCGGGCTGGCCGGGGCGCAGCATCACCACGTGACAGCCCGTCGAGCCGATGTGGCGGTCGCGGCGGAACGTGAGCTGGGGCGTGAAGCCGGTCGCATGACGCGTGGTCGCGTCGATCGCGTCGAGGAAGGCATCCCGGGTGAGCGTGCGTCCCGCGCGCGACAGTGCGTCGACGGCGATGCTGAGCGAGCTGAGCGTGGCCAGTTCGGCGGCGCGGTGCTTCGGCTCGGGGACGAGCTTTTTGTAGATCGCCATCGCTGCGTCGGATTGATCGTGCGGGAGCATGGGCACCGAGACGAGCGTCGTCGCGCGCAGGGCCGGCGTCATCAGCGCCTTGCCGGAGTACGCGGCGGGGATGAGCAGCAGCGGCTCGGCGAGTGACGTGAGCGCGTGTGCGGCGGCGCGGGAATCGAGCAGCACGATCAGGTCCGCGCGCACCGGATCTTCGAGTGTCTTCGCGGTCGCCACGGACATGAATCCTTCGTCGCGCAACTGGCCGACGACGGCATCGCGCACGTCGGCGAGTCGCGGATCGTGCGAGACGACGAGCGCCGCATCGCGCTTCGGCCTCTCGGCCCCGGCCACGCGCACCAGCGCGGCGGTCTGTTCGATGAGGCCCGCCAGCACTTCGCGCGAGTAGCGTCCGGGCGCGATGCTGCTGCGCGGATTCGTCGCTACGCTTGCGAGAAGAGGCGTCTCTTTTTCTTCCGCGATCGCGGCCAGCTCGCGTTCCGCACCGTCCGTGAACGAGCCCGCGAACGCGAACACGTCCTCGGCGCAACGCGCGAATGCGGCCGCGCGATCCGCGGGCGTTCCCGTCTGCTCGCAGAACGCGACCTCGATCGTGCGGCCGAAGATGCCGCCGCGCTCATTCACATCGTGCACGAACGCGCTTGCTGTCGCGCGGACCGTTGCCGTTACTTCCGGCAAGGCATCGTGCGGCGGGAGGAGCACGCCGAGTTTGAGCGTCGTGTCGGATACGCCGGGATCGGCGATCGAGCCGAGTTTGCGCAGAAACGCGAGCAGATCCTCCCAGTCGCGTTGCGGCATCGCGTAGCGAGGCATCACCGAGTCGAGACGATTGCCCGCGGGATCGACGCCGAGGGTGATGGCCTTTTTGAGCGAGCGATCGTCGTACGGCCCGTGCGTGCGTCCCGATTCGGTCGTCACGGTGTACGGGCGGCGCAGACTGGCCGAGGTGATGTCGCTCGGAATCGAACCGCCTTCCGCGCGTCCGCGACCGTCGTTGCCATGGCAGCTCGCGCACGGCACTGCATTCGCGGGCGCGGTCGTGGCCCAGTCGTCGAAAGAAGCACGCAACGTTTCGCCGCCGCGCAAATACAGCTCGCGGCCGCGCAGCTCGGGAGGCGTGAGCGGCGTCGCTGCAGCGAGCAGCGTGAAGGCGAGGACGAGCGGCGTCATCCCTTGTCGTTGACGACGCTGTCGACGATCGGGATGAGCTCTTTCGCGGGGGCCAGTCCGAGGGCCTTCTTCCAGAGTCCGGTGCGATCGTTGCCGATGAGGATGACGTTGAAGTGCGAGTTCTTGTCGTCGACGTATTGACCAAGCTTGCGCAGGGCCGCGTCGACGTTCTGCTTGGTCCCCGTCAGAAAGTACCAGCCCGGTTTCGCACCGACGCGTTTCGCGTACTCGCGCAATTTCGCCGGCGTGTCGTTCTCCGGATCGAGCGAGATGGAGATGAGCGTGACGTCTTTGCGGTCGCCGAGGTGGGCCTGGATGTCGTTGAAGTTTTTGGAGAGGGCGGGGCAGACGGCCTGACAGGTGGCGAAGAACGAGTTGATGACGACCGTCTTCCCTTCCATGAGGTCGGAGTAGAGACGCATCGTGTCGCCGTGCTGGTTCACGAGCTGGACGTCGGTGAAGTAGTTGCGCGCGTGATTGGTGGCGGGCTTCTCGCGCGCGGCGTCGATCATGGTCAGGAGCTCCGCGGCGGGAGCGAGTCCGTTCGCGCGCGTCCATTTGCCGGAAGCGTGATTGCCGATCATCACCACCGGCGCGTGCGAAATGCGGTCGCCGGTGTAGACGCCGAACGCGCGCAGCACGGTCTCGACGTCGCGCGGCTGGCCGGTGAGGAGCGTCCATCCCGGCTGCGCCTTGAACTTCGCCGACCATGTCTTCAGGCGCTCGGGCGTGTCCATCGAGGGATCGATGGAGATCGAGAGGAGCGCGACGTCTTTGCGGTCGCCGAGCTTCGCCTGCAGCGCGCCAAAGTTCGCACCCATCGGCGAACAGATGGTCGTGCACGAGGTGAAGATGAAGTTCACCGCGGCGGTCTTGCCGCGCAGGAGGTCGGGAAGGCGCGCGGACTTGCCGTGCTGGTCGACGAGAGCGACGTCGGGAACGGTGACGCGCGCGTCGTCGGCGATTGCGGGCAGCGCGAGGCAGAGCAGCAGCGAGGCTGCGAGGAGCGTGGCTTTCTTCATGGTCGTGAAGGAGACGTTTTCGGCACCTTGTTTGTGATTCGTTCACAGCAGTATCCGTCATTCCGTCTTCGTAGCGTACGAAGGAGGAGTCATGCGGAGTCGCACCCTGCTCGCGTTGAGCCTTGTTCTCGCATTCGCATCCATCGCGGGCGCGCAGACCGTCACCTGTCCCTCACCCTCGGCAGGCCTGCAGCCCGGTCCTGCCACCATCAAGGCGGAGATCGCGGCCTTCAACCAGCCGTACTTTCTGAACCGCTACGGTGCGGCGATGCCGCAGGGAATGATGTTCGCCCTCAAGCGGGACATCGTCCCGATCAACGCGGCCGCTGGTCTCGTGCCGGGCAACGTCATGCTCAAGCCGACCAAACGCCCGCGGCCGATGGTGCTGCGCGTGCGGCAGGGCGACTGCCTGCAGGTGACGCTGTGGAACTACCTCACCGCACCCGACGCGTCGCTGGGCACGTTCGGCGTGACGACGACCACGGTGTCGTACCACGTCAACGGTCTCAACCTCGTGAACACGATCGCCGATGACGGCGCGCTCGTCGGACAGAACCCGGCGCCGAGCGGCAACCTCGCGCCGAGCGCCACGCAGTCGATCACGTACACGCTCTTCGCGCCGCAGGCCGGAACGTACCTCGCCTACAGCAACGCCGCGACGAGCGGCGGCAACGCGCAGTCGGGCGGACAGATCACAGCCGGCCTGTACGGCTCGGTGCACGTGGAGCCGCCGGGCGCGGAGATGTACCGCAGTCAGGTCACGGCCGCGCAGATGGCCGCCGCGCAGACGGGAACGACGTCGTTGCAGCAGCCGCTCCTCAACTACGCCGCGCGGTATCCCGCGAACTACAGCGATGCGTCGCTGCAGTGCGCGCCGGTGCTGGCGATGGTGGCCACGGCGCAGAAGCCGAGCGGAGGCACGTGCGTCGCCGACGCGAGCAATCCCGGTCTCGTCACGTACTACACCGATCTCACGGCGATCATCACCGGTCCCAATCAGGGGAACTTCACGGCGAACGTGCCGGAGTTCGCGCCAGTGTCGGCCTCGCCGAACCGCCGGCAGCCGTATCGCGAGTTCTCCATCCACTACCACGAGATGATCACCGCCACGCAGGCGCTGCCGAACTACTACTGGAACAACGATCCCGATCCCCAGCAGGGAGTCCTCGATCTGATGGCCACGGTGGCGCAGCCGGGTGCGGACAACTTCGGCATCAACTACGGTACCGGTGCCATCGGGACCGAGATCCTGTCGGACCGCCTGAACATCGGACCGACGTCCGGAGCTCCCGGCTCGAAACAGTCGGCGTGCGTCGAGTGCAAGTTCGAGGAGTTCTTCCTCACGGCGTGGGCGGTCGGCGATCCGGCCATGGTCGTCGACGTGCCGGCGAACTCACCGAACACCACGCCGATCGCGCCGAATGCGAATCTGGTCGGCGTCAACTACCTCAATCAGTTGACCAAATGTGCGCTCGCCTCGGCCGGTACGGGAAAAACGGCCGAGGCCGATGCCGCAACGCAATGCAACTCGCTGCTGCCCGGCGGCCAGTACGCGCCGAAGACCGGCAGAAAGGCGACACGAGCCTATTTCCCCGACGATCCGTCGAACGTCTATCACAGCTATCTCAACGACCACGTCATCTTCCGCATCCTGCACGCCGGGATGAACTTCACGCACGTGCATCACCAGCACGCGCACCAGTGGCTGCATTCGCCGAACAGCCAGAACGGCAGCTACCTCGACTCGCAGCTCATCTCGCCGGGAGCGGGCTTCACGCTGGAGATGGTCTACGGCGGCAGCGGCAACCGGAACAAGACCGTCGGCGACTCGATCTTCCACTGCCATTTCTATCCGCACTTTGCGGCCGGCATGTGGAGCCTCTGGCGCGTGCACGACGTGTTCGAGTACGGCACGCCGCTGACGTCAGGGCAGCCGCAGGCGGGACAACGCGCCTTGCCGGATGGCGAGATCGCGGCGGGCACGCCGATTCCCGGGATCGTGCCGCTGCCGGTCGTAGCCATGGCACCCCTCCCGGCCGCCGCGGTCGCGATCGGCCCCGTGTGCGATCCCTCGGTTTCCACGTGCACGAACGCGCAGGCGCTCGGCTTCAAGGCATTCGTCACCGGCAACGGCAATCCGGGATATCCGTTCTTCATTCCGGGCGTCGCCGGACACCGTCCGCCGCGTCCGCCCCTCGACGTCGCCTGCGAACAGGTCGGCACCCAGCAGAAGTGCTACGACGGCGGCCTCTCGCGCCACCTCATCCTCAACGGCACCGTCGTCAACGAGCGCCACAACGAGTGGGACTTCTCGAAGGACAACTTCCTGCAGACCGGCGCGACGTACATGACCGGCAACGGGTCGCTTTACGCGACGCAGCTGGCCGAGAGCGGCGAGCCCGTCGAGATCGCTGCCATGCAGTACATGGGCACGCGCAATCATCCGAGCTTCACGCAGTCGAATCAGCCGGCGAGCTTCGTCACGAACGGACTGCCGCGCAAGACCGCATCGAATCCCACGGGCGCGCAGCCGGGAGCGCCGTATGCCGATCCCGCCGTCGACGACAACGGCAACGCCGTCGGTGTCATGCGCCGCTACAAGGCCGCCAACATCCAGACCGACGTCACGTTCAACAAACAGGGGTGGCATTACCCGCAGCAGCGCTTCATCACGTTGTGGGGTGACGTGGCGAACACGTTCAACGGGACGCGTGCGCCGGAGCCGTTCTTCTTCCGCGCGAACAGCGGCGACGACTTCGTCGAGTTCTGGCACATGAACCTGGTGCCGAGCTACTACGACCTCGACGACTATCAGGTCCGCACGCCGACCGACATCCTCGGCCAGCACATCCACCTCGTGAAGTTCGACGTCACGTCGTCGGACGGCGCGGCGAACGGCTTCAACTACGAGGACGGCACGCTCAGTCCGGACGAAGTGCGCGACCGCATCGGCGCGATCCGCAACTACAACAGTTGCACGACGAACGACCCGCGGAACGGCACGTTCGCGTGCCCGATCGCGCAAGCACCGCCGATCGCGGCGACGCCCCCGCCGGGACAGGACTGGACCGGCGCCCAGGTCACGATCCAGCGCTGGTACACCGATCCTCTGCAGGGATGCGTCGACGGACGCATCGTCAACTGCGACAACACCGCGGACCGCACGCTGCGCACGGTCTTCACACACGATCACTTCGGTCCTTCCACGCACCAGCAGACCGGCCTCTACGCCGGTCTCCTCATCGAGCCTTCGGGAACGAAGTGGACCGATCCGATCACCGGCCAGCAACTCGGTGCGCCGAGCGCGCAGCCGTCGCGTTATTTCGACGGCGGGCCGACGTCGTGGCAGGCCATCATCTCCGCGAACGACCAGCAGCCCGGCTATCGCGAGTTCGCGCTCGAGTTCCAGGACCTCGCGCACGCGTACACCGTGAACAGCACCAAGACGCAGGTCCCGTACAACCCGAACTACCAGACCGGTACCGGCGGTTTCATCGGCACGCTCAAGACGCCGCTCACGGCGTGGGGGTGGACCGATTGCGCCGACGTCATCGCCGGTCCGAACAATCCCGGCGCGATCGGCGCGTCGCCCTGCCCGAACAACATCGGCAGCAATCCGGGCGACGTCCTGCCCGGTCTCATCGACGCGAGCGCGGGCATCGGCACGATGCTCGTCAACTATCGCAACGAACCGCTCGCGTATCGGACGACGTCGGGCACGGGCGGCGGACCCAATGCCACCGACATGGCCCACGTCTATCAATCGATGACGCGCAACAACTCGAGCGCTGCGAATGTGAACACGCAGCCGAACACCTGCTTCGACGGAACGAACAAGCCGTGTCGGCCGGGCGTCTTCTATTACCCGGGACCGTTCCCCGGCGCGCAGAGCACGGATCCGTACACGCCGCTGCTGCAGGCGTATCAGGGGGACAACGTGCAGGTGCGCGTGCTCGTCGGCGCGCATTTCTTCAATCACAACTTCGGCATGCAGGGTCTGAACTGGCTCTTCGAGCCGTCGAACGGCAACTCGGGCTGGCGCGACAACCAGGCCATGGGCATCTCGGAGCATTTCGAATATCTGATGACCATTCCGTCGACGGCGGCGCCGACCGGCACGACGCCGGCGGGCGTGCTGCCGTTCACGGACTATCTCTATACGCCGGGCTCCGGCACGAACGACCAGAGCGCCGGCCTGTGGGGCATCCTGCGCGCGTACACGACCGGCGGAACCTCGTCCAAGCTGATGACGAACCTCAAGCCCGCTCCGAACAATCCGGCCGGCGGCACGGCGTGGAACGGCACGAGCGTCTGTCCGGGCGGCGCGCCGCAGCGCAACTACACGGTGGCCGCGATCAACGGACAAGCGATCACGTACAACAGCCGCACCGGCAGCAAGGGCTCGGTCTCGGCCGTCAATCCGAATCCGCTGCTCTACGTGCCGGTGGCTCCGAACGGAACGTATTCGACCGCTCCCTCTGCACCGCTCGTCCTGCGCGCGAACGCGGGCGACTGCGTGACGGTCACGCTCCAGAACAAGTTCACCACGACCGTCGCGCCCTTCACGAACACGAGCAGCGTGCCGTCGACGTTCGCGGGCATCCATCCGCAGCTCGTGGCCACGAACGCCGCACGCGACAACGGCGTCAACGTGGGCTTCAATCCGACGCAGTACCGCGACACCACCGCCGCGAACGGCTCGAACATCACGTACCAGTGGTACATGGGCAATGTCAATTACTCGAGCAGCGGCGCGCTCACCGGTACGCCGATCGAGTTCGGCTCCGCGAACCTCATCGCCGCCGATCCTCTCAACCAGCAGCCGTACGCGCTCATCGGCTCGCTCATCGTCGAGCCGAAGGGCTCCATCTGGTGCAACGCGACGAAGACGGTCTGCAGCAGCGCGATGGGCTACGGCCCCACCGTCGGGCCCGTGTACGACACCACGGCCGACGTCTACAGCAGCACCGGTTCCCTGCAGTACCGCGAGTTCGTGGCGATGGTGCAGGACGGCATCAAGTTGAACGTCACCGGCAAGGGAACGCAAAACGGCGTGTCGGTGAACTTCGGGACCGAGCCGATGTTCCTTCGCTTCGCCCCCAACATCGGTGACTTCAACAACACCGACATGTCCGCGGCGTTCTCGAACTTCCTCGTCAATCCGAACACCGGATCGCAGCAGGGGGAACCGCAGACGCCGATCTTCACCGCGCCCGCGGGGATGCCGGTCCGTTTCCGCATGCTCCATCCCGACGGGCCGGGCGGCTTCCCCGACAACGTTTTCACGCTGCACGGGCACGTGTGGCAGGAGGAGCCGTACGTCAACGACGCGGCCGGCAATCCGAGCGCGGTTCTCGGCACCAACCCGCTCTCGCAGTGGATGGGCGCGCGCGACGGCTTCGGCTCGGGCAATCACTTCGACATCCTCTTCCCGAGCGCGGGCGGTCCGAACAAGGTCGCCGGCGACTATCTCTACGGCAGTTTCCCCGTGCAGCGCGGGCCCGGCACGCAGGAGGGAGCCGTGGGCGGATTCTGGGGCGTGTTCCGCGTGACGCCGACGTTCACGACCGAAGCCGCGTCCGCGGCCCATCCGCCGATCCCCACTCCCGCCGTCCGCGATCTCAAGGAACCGGCCGTCGATCCGGGCGAGCGTCTCAAGACGCCGACGGAGAAGGAGAACGAAGGCTCCACCGGCCAGCGCGCCAAGCCGCCGGCCAGCAACTCCTCGGGCAACAATCAGTAGCTCTCCCGACCGCGGCGGTTCACACCGGAGCCGCCGCGGTCGTCTTCTGACCGGTGATCGCCTCCATCTTTCTCCCGATTTTTCTCCTCGCGTCGTCGTTGACGGTCGTGGACAACGGCGTCACCGTCGACGTCGCCGTCCAGCGCGCGGGCACGTCCAGTGCGGCGCGCGCGGGTGAGGACGCGGACGTGACGCTCCGCGTCCGCGATGCCTCCGGCGCCCCGCTCAAGAACCTCGGCATCAACGCCTGGTTCGTGCCGCATCGCGCGGGCACCCCGCCGCTCCCGCGCAAGGAGTGTGTCGCGCGCGTGGGCACGTTCACGGCGGGAAGTCTCTTCCACCAGCCCGCGGTCGATCTCAACGTCTATCACGTCGTCACCCTCAACGACGATGCGACGCTCACCGTGGTCGATCCGCGCTTCGGCTTCGGCGGCACGCATCTCCTCGCGATCGTCGAGCTCGAAGCGCCGGGGGAGGACTGGTCGTTCCACGAGGCGAAGCAGGAGCTGTTCGTGACGATGCCCGCCGCGGGCAAAGTCGCGGTGGTCGACACGCGCACGTGGAAGGTGGCGCAGAACATCGAGGTCGGTGCGAACGCGACGCGCATCGAGCGCCAACCCGATGGCGGCTATCTGTGGGTCACGTACGACGGCGGCGTCGCGGCGATCGATCCGCTCAAAAAGAGTGTTGCCGCGCGCATCGCCACCGATGCCGGTCCGCACGATCTCGCGCTCAGTCATGACAACCGCTACGCGTTCATCACGAACGCGGCCGCGGGCAATACCTCGGTGATCGACGTGCAGACGCTCAAGTCGTTGCGGCGCGTGCCCACGGGAACGCGTCCGATGAGCGTGGCCTGGTCGCCGCTGGCGCAGGCCGCGTTCGTGGTCAGCGAAAGCGATGGCGGCGTCTTCGCCGTCGATCCGAAACGTTCCGCGCCACGCGCGAAAGACACCGCCGAAGCAGGATTGAATCGCATCCGCTTCGCGCCGAACGGCCGGCTCGCGTTCGTCACCAACCCGCAGCACGACGTCGTGCACATCGTCGACGCCACGACGGCGAAAGTCATTCAGACCGCGGACGTGGAGGATGGCCCGTTCGAGGTGTCGTTCTCCGAGACCATCGCGTACGTGCGTCATCTGCGGAGCGAGACCGTGCTCATGATCACGCTGGCGAACGTCGGCAAGGCCGGCGCGCCGGTGCACATCGCCGACTTTCCCGGCGGGCAGCACGCCTTCGGCGTGAAGTCGCGTCCGTCGCCGTTCCCCGGCATCATCGTCTCGCCGGGCCAAGGAGCGGTGCTGGTGACGAACCCGGCGGACGGAGAGGTCTACTTTTACAAAGAGGGAATGGCCGCGCCGATGGGCCGCTTCTCCGCGTACCGGCACACGCCGCGCGCGGCGATCGTCATCGATCGTTCGCTGCGGGAGGTGAAGCCGGCGGTGTACGCAACGCTCGCACGCATGCCGCAGCGCGCGGGCACTTACGATGTGGCCCTGCTCATCGACCAGCCACGCGTCATCGCCTGCGCGCAGGTCACGATCGCGCCGCAATGACGCTCGATCCCTTCGCCGGACGGCCGCGCACGGGACCGCCAAAACAGTGGTCCATCGCGACGTACGGCGGCGCTTCGTGGCGCGATCTGCGTCCGCTGCGCGCTCCGTCCCTCACCGCGCGCGAGGTCACGGACATCGATGCTGCGTTCGTAGCAGATCCGTTCCTCGATCGCGACGGCGACACGTGGCGTCTCTTTTTCGAGGTGAAGAACAGCACCTCGGGACGCGGCGAGATCGCGGCCGCGCACAGCACCGACGCGATCGCGTGGCACTCGGACGGTGTGATCCTCGCCGAGCCGTTTCACCTTTCGTATCCGCACGTCGTGCGCGCGGACGGCGAGGTGTGGATGACGCCGGAGTCGATCGAAGCCGGCGCGGTGCTGCTCTATCGCGCCACCGGCTATCCCCTGCGCTGGTCGCTGCACGCGCGCCTCCTCGAAGGCGCGTACGCCGATCCCACGCCGTTCTTTCACGGTGGGCTGTGGTGGATGTTCGCCTGTCCGCGTCCGATGAAGCACGACGCGCTCTCGCTCTTCGTGGCGGAGCGCATCACCGGTCCGTGGCGCGAGCATCCGCGCAGTCCGCTCGTGACGAACGACGCGTCGCGCTGCCGTCCCGCGGGTCCCGTGCGCATGTTCGAGGATCTGCCGGTGCGCTTCGCGCAGGACTGCGTGCCGGCGTACGGCACCGGCGTGCGCGCGTTCGCGATCACGAAACTCACGCTCGACGATTTCGAGGAGCGCGAGATCAAAGGCATGACCGTGCCGCGCGCGAGCGGCATCGGCTGGAATCGCGACGGCTCGCATCACCTCGACGTGCACCGCGACGGCGACCGCTGGATCGCCGTCACCGACGGCTACACGCTCGTGCCCGAGGAGCCGCCGGCGATTGCCGTGGAAGATCCGGCGAAGATCGCGGACGAATGGGATGCGATGTTCGACGTGTGCGACGCGCATCCGGTGTTCTCTTCGCCGGCGTGGTTCCTCGCGGCCGCGCGCAATCCGCGCGTGTACGTCGCGCGGCGGCAGGGGCGCATCACCGGCATCCTGCCGCTCGTCGCGCGCGACGACGGCGCGCTCGGGTTCGCGACGCCGCTCAGCGACTACAACGACGTCATCGCCTTCGACGACGACACGGCCGCGCGGCTGCTGCGTGCGGTCGACGCGCCGCTTTCGCTACGAGGCATCCGTCCCGGCTCGAAGCTGGATCGCGCGCTGCCGTCGCCGCCGGAGCTCGAGACGCATTGCTCGCGCGCCTCGCTGCCGTTCGGCAGACACGGCCGCGTCTTCCGCAAGTCGCTGCTGCGCGCTGTGCGCGCAGCAGCTCGCGAAGGCTTCGCCGTGACGCTGCTCCGCGACGGCGTCGCGGAGCACCTCCTCGCACTGCACGCCGCGCGCTTCGGCGCGCGCGGTCGCCTCACGGCTCACGCGGCGATGCTCCGCGCGGCGTTGCCGCCGCTCGTGGCCGCGGGACGCGTTCGCGCGTATGCGCTCGTGCGTGAAGGGGAAGTGTTCGCGATCGACGTGACGTTCGTCGATCGCCACACCATCGCGAGCTGGAACGGCGGCTTCCGCAGCGAAGTCGCGCACCTGTCCCCCGGCTCACTCCTCTTCGCGCGGGAGATTGCAGACGCCGAGGCCGAAGGGCGCACCACGTTCGACATGCTGCGCGGCATGCACGCGTACAAACAGCGCTGGGCGAACGAGAGCGTGCCGCTGTACCGCTACGCCTCCACGTAGAGCCGTCTCTACACCGAAGCCTCGACACGGCGGTTCCACATCGCGATTGCCTTCTCGTACTCCGCGACGTACCGCTCCGCCATCACCAGGTAGTGATATTCGGCCATCGCCTTTTCGCGGCAGCGCGCCGGGGCGATCGTGTCGATCCGCTGGAGGGCATGCTCGTAATCGTCCAGCGTCGAGCAGATGAAGCCGACGTCCGGCGAGATCACTTCCGGCATCGCGCCGCGATCGCTCGAGATCACCGGCGTCCCGCACATGAGCGCCTCCGCCGTCGACGTCCCGAACGCCTCGTTGAACTGCGTCGGAAAGAGCAGCGCCTTCGCGCCGGCCCACAGTTCCGCTTTCTCGCGGCCGAACACCTCACCGAGGAGCTTCACGTTCTTGCCGCGGCACGCCTCGCGCACTTCCTGGTCGCGTTGCGGATTGGCCGCGGCGCCCGCGATGCGCAGCTCGAAGCCGAGCTTCTCGCAGAGTGCCAGCGCGATGTCGATGCCCTTCTCCCACGCGCGGTCGAGCGACGCGACGAAGAGGATGTAATCCTCCTTCGTCTCCGAGTAGACGTACTCGTTCGGGTCGATGCCGAGGTGCACCGCGCGCGTGCTGCCGTACCGCGCGGCGAGCCAGCGCGAGACGAAGATCCAGTTGTCGTTCACCTGCAGCCGCGACGTGTCCCAGCCGCGCGCCATCAGATCCGAGTGACACGTGCGCACCCACGGCAGGCCGATGACGTCGCCGTGGACGTACGGACCGAGGAGCTGGTCGTGCACGACGTCGACGGCGGGACGCTTTCCCGGACGCAGCCCCGTCGCACCCGCGGGGAGGTCGTGCTCGAACCCATCCTCGAGCTCGTAGAAGACCTCGTGCCCGAGCTCCGCCAGTCCCTGCATCGTCAGGTCGAGGATGCGCGCGCTCGCGCGGGCTTTGCCGTTGAGCGGAAAGATGCGCGCCGGATAGCGATGATCCGACGCTAAAAGGATGCGCATGCAGCCGTCTCCCGTTCGCGCACGATGGGTAGCACGTCGCGCGCGAATGCGCGCATCGTCTCGAGCTTCGGCCAGCCGGAGAGGATGAACTGCGTCACGCCCGCCTGGCGGAACGACAGCAGTCCGTCCGCGATGTCTTCCGGACTTCCCACCAGGGCAATGGCCGTCGATCCGAACGCGCGTACCGCGCCTGTCCACAGATGCGGCGCCAGCCACTCGTTCTCCGCCTCTTCGAACGTGCGATTGAGACAAACGGCGTCACTTTTCTGCACGAACGAGCGTTCCGTGACGCGGTTCGCCTCTGCCTCGGCCACCATGGCGTGTGCAGCATCCATCGCATCCGCACGCGTGTTGCGCACGATAATGCCCATTCGCGCGCCGACGGTCTTCCCCGCCGCGAGCACTTCCGCGGCGTTCGTCCGGATCTTCTCCGGCGCCTCGGCCATCATCATCCAGCACGTTCCCTGCGCCATGGCCAGGGCCCGCGCCTGCGCCGAATTGCCCGCGACGTACAGCTCCGGAGCGGAGCGATCGGGTGCGAGGAACGGCGTCCGCAGCGCACCTTTTTCGACGCGGTAATGCCGCCCCGCGAAGTCGACTTCGCCGCCGCTCCACAAGCCGTTGCACACCGCGAGGAACTCCTCGGTGCGCGCGTACCGCTCGTCGTGGGAAAGAAAGTCGCCGTAGCGGCGCTGCTCTTCGGGCGAATACCCGGCCACGACGTTGACGGACAATCGCCCGCCGATCAGCGTCGACAACGTATTGAGCTGCTGCACGAACGCCGTCGGCGACATGATGCCGCTGCGGTACGCGATGATGTACTTCACGCTCGTCGTGTTCAGGCCGAGGGCGGTGGAGAGCACGATCGAGTCGGGCTTGATCCAACTGTAGTCGACGAGCAGCGAGTCGATCCCGCACGCCTCGGCCTCGCGCGCGAACGCGACCTGTTCTTCGAGATCGGGCACGCCGACGTCGACGGACGCGTACTGCTCCGTGCGTGTCGTCCCCGCGTCGCCTTCGCCGCGCTGCGGCAGCCGCCAGTGAAACCGCATCGCGTCGGTCACGCCACATCCCCCTGCAACACCGGTTCGGCTTCCAGCGCACGCACCCTCGGAAGCACCTGCTCGGAAAAGATCGTCATCTCCTCGAGGTCGGGCCATCCGAGGAAAAGGAACTGCGAGACGCCCACGCTCTTGTAGGCGAGCAGCGCCTCCGCCACTTCATCGACGGAGCCGACGATCGCGATCGACGGCGCGCCAAAGTACGGCACGGCGCCGGTCCACAAATACGGCGCCGGCCACTCGGATGCATTCGCTTCCGTGTACATCTTGCGGAAGGCGACGGAGTCCATGCGTTGCTCGATGCGATGGTGCGTTTCGCGCGCTTCGACGCCGACCTCGGCGACGAGATTGTGCGCGGCCTGCAGCGCTTCAGCGCGCGTCGGCCTGGCGATGATGGACGTCAGCAGTCCGACTTCCTTTCCGTGCGCGCGAATGCGCGCGGCCGCGGCCGCGACTTGTTCCACCGGCTCGGGCATGCGCCACAGGCAGTCCGCGTGTGCAATCGCCAGCGCCTCGGCCTGTTCGGAGTTGCCGCCGAGGAAGATCTCGGGCGCGGAACGATCGGGTGCGACGAAGGGAACGTTGATGCGCGATTCTTCGACACGGTAGTAGGTGCCCTCGAACGTGACCGGATGCTCCTGACGCCACAGCCCGCGGCAGATCGTGAGGAACTCGTCGGTGCGCGCGTAACGCTCGTCGTGCGACAGAAAGTCGCCGTAATACTTTTGCTCGTCGGGCGTGTGTCCGCCGACGACGTTGATGCAGATGCGGCCGTTCGTCATCGCGGCGACGGTGTTGACCTGCTGCACGAACAGCGGCGGCGCGTGCAGGCCGGAGCGTACGGCGACCATGAACTTGATGTGCTTCGTGCGCATGCCGAGGGCGGCGGCGAGCGTGAGCGGATCGGGGCGCGCGAACGAGAACGCGGTCAGCAGCGACTCGAACCCGCACGCTTCCGCGTGCTCGCAGAAACGCGTCAGCTCGTCGAGGTTCGGTACGGCGCTCAGGACCGTGCGCGCGCGTGAGCGGCGCAGCTTGTCGCCGGCCGAGGAGAGACTCCAGTGGAAGCGCAGCGGCGGCATGGCGACCCTCCGTCAGATCCGGTAGAAGAACTCTTTGCTGAAGTAGTTGGCGCGTCCGCTGTCGTCGTCGAACTTCGTGAACGCGAGAATCACCAGCACGCCCTGCCGCAGGAAACCCTGCAGCGCGACGCGCGTCGTCCCGAAGTCGTAGCTGGCCACGAACGGCTGCTCGAGCCCTTCGTCGTTGCGCTCGTGATAGACGGCCGCCGCGGTCTCGCCCCAGTCGACGGTGTCGTTCTCGGCGGCGCCGCGGATGCGGATGCGCAGCAGGTTGCCGTCGATGCGTCCTTCCATCGAGACGATGCCGCGCGAGCGCGGGTTCGTGTTGACCCACGTGCCCGTGAGCATCGTCGGGTTCGCGCCTGCTTCGACGCGCGGGCGCGGGGTGACGTCGATGGCCGTCATTGCGCACCTCCCTCGCGCGCGAAGAACTCGCGCGTGACGCGGCTCCGGCCGGCCGCGACGTCGTGCGTGTCGTTGAACGCGACGACGACCATGAGGCCCATGTTCATCGTGGCCTGGAGCATCGACGTGTAGCCGTCGATCTCGAACGTCGCCGCGAAGCCGCCGACTTCGGCCGAGTCGGGGCCGGTCGTGTAGACGGTCTCGATCGGCACTTCGCCCCAGTCGGGTTGCGAGGCGCCGCCGCGGATGCGGATGCGCGGTCCCGGTCCGATCTCGAGCTCGCGCACCCACTGCCAGCGCGTTTCGGTGTTGCGCCAGCGGCCGTATAGCGCGGACGGGTCGACGGTCAGTGGAGACGGCGGGGCATCGCCGTCGCGGAGTCGCGGCTGAAGGGTCATATTCGGAAGACGGAGCGGCCCGTTCCGCTGTGAATCACAACCGTCCCTCCCGGCACGTCTCCCCGAAGATGGGCGAGCCCGTGCAGATGCTGTGGATCGGACCGCGGCTCTCGGCGATGGAGCGGCTGGCGATGCAGTCGTTTCTCGCCAACGATCATCCGGTCCATCTGTACGCGTACGGCGCGATCGACGGAGTGCCGGAGGGCGTGGGCGTTTGCGACGGCGAAGAGATCCTGCCGCGCTCGCAGATCTTCATGTATCGCGATCACGCGTCGTACTCGGGATTCGCGAACTGGTTCCGCTACGAGCTGCTCTTTCGCCGCGGCGGCTGGTGGTTCGACACGGACATGGTCTGTCTCCGCCCGCTGCGCTTCGACAGCGAGTGCGTGATCTCGAGCGAGACGATGGTCACCGGCCGCGTGCTGGCCACGTGCAGCGCGATGCGCATGCCCGCGGGCAGCGCGGCGATGGAGTACGCGTCGCGCGTCTGTCGCGAGGCGGACAAGGAGACGCTGTACTGGGGCGACACCGGACCGTGGCTGATGACGGACGCGGTGGAGAAGTTCGCCCTCTGGCCGTTCGTGCGCGCGACGGAGACGTTCTGTCCCGTGCCGCCGGCGGAGTGGCGTCGTGTCGTCGATGCGGATCCGCCGCGCATCGGCGATGCGGTGACGGTGCATCTCTGGAACGAGCAGTGGCGAAGGAACGGCGTCGACAAGGACGGCGTCTTTGCGGAGACGTCGCTCTACGCGACGCTGCACGCGCGCTATCGGAACGCCGGCGTCCCCGCGGGCTGATCCGGCGGCGTCCGCGCCGTCCGTCGGGCGGGGGCCAGCGAGGACGCCGCCACATCAGCCGGCGGGGATGCCGGCGTTCCGGAACGCGGCGCGGCGCCAGAATCTCCGGAACGGCGGGATCATCACCAGATACTCTTCGACGAGGTGGGCCGGGTACTTTTTCCCGCGCAGATACTTCTTCAGCCACTCCTTCCACGACGCCGCGTCGCGCGTGACCGCGCGTGCGACGATGGTGTCCCAGTCGCGCACGCGCTTGCGGAAGGAGTCGTGGAACAGCGGACGGAATCGCGGATCGGTGGCCACGGCGTGCACGGTCTTGCGATACGCATCCGAGGCGGCGTGGCGGAAGGCGTCGTGTGCTTCGCGGCGCGCGAACGGATAGATGCTGCCGAGCATGCGCAGCGAGTGCGCGACGTGTTTCACGTCGAAGGCGAGGTACTTCGCCAGCGGGCGCGGATGGTAGTCGCGATTGTCGCGGCCGCAGATGTTGAGGGAATCGTGATCCATGAACGCGAGGCGCACGCGCCACGCGCCGTCCTCGAGCACGCACCGCAGCCCGATGTTGCGCGGCGCGAACGACTCTCCGCTCGACCCGGCGCGCAATCCTGCCACGGTGCCGTGCATCTCGCCGAGCTGCGACGCGCAATCGACGTACGCGCGTTGCGCGGCGTCACGATTCGCACGGAATGCGGCGCGCACGTAAGCCGTGAATCCTCCGCGTCGCGGTGGCGGTGCATAGAGCGGGATGCATTCTTCGAGGATCTCGTCCGCGGTGTCGTACGAGCCGGGATGCGCGAGCAGCTCCGCCACGCGATGCAGGCGAAACGAGCTGGTGCCGATCTGGATGGCCTGCGCGGGATGCACGCGGCCGAGGAAACGTGTGGCCAGGATGTGCGGCGGGGCGGGTGTGTCGTCGAGGCCGAAGTGTTTCAGCACCACGCGCATGCGCTCCTGCATCGCCTCGAAGCCGTCGCCGTACGCGTCGCGCTCGGCGAAGAACGCGAGCACGTTCGCCCCGTTCGGCAGGTCGAAGACCGACGTGATGGAGAGCGTGCGCGACATCGACGCGTCGCGTCCGTGCACGATGCGGTAGGCGAGGGAGAGCAGATTCGATTCGCCGCGCTCCCAGCGCAGCAGGTCGGCCTGCGCGCCACCCCAGAGGTGATGCGAGAGCGGCGCGATGCCGTCGCGGTCGTACGCGTGCACGTCGAGCGGACGTGACGCGCGACTGCCGGTGCGTTTGATCTCGATTTCGATCTCGCTGCCCGGCGGCTTCACCGTCAGCACGACCGAGCCTTCGGGATGTTCGACCAGCGCGTGCAGTTTCGAGGAGGTGCGTTTCGCGATCCAGTACGTGCGGTCGTTCGCGGCCAGCAACGCGACGATGCGGCGCTCGTACTCCGGCAGCGCGTCGAGCGAGCGTTGCGGCTCGCCCGCCGCCATCGCATGCCGCGACTCCTCGGCGTGACGCAGGCCCTGCGCGACGTCGACTTCTTCGACGATGCGCGCGACCACGTCTTCCGGCGCGATCGCGTAGCGGGCGACGGCGATGCGGCACGGCGCGCGCAGCAGCGGCGCCAGCGCTCGCGCGAGCTCGTTCGCGTTACGGGCGCGGGCGATGCGCTCGTGCAGATACGCACGGCGTGTGATGCGCGCGGCCAGTTCGCCGCGCGCCAGGCCGTCGCGCCAGAGCACGTGCTCGAGCGCGATCGCCGCGAGGAGGCGTGCCTCCCACGACGCGTCAGCGCTTGCCGCCGCTCGTGCCGGTGCTGCCTTTGCCACCACCTTTGCCACCGCCGCCACCCTTGCCACCGCCGCCACCCTTGCCGCCGGTCGAGCCGGTGTTCTTGCCGCCGAACTTGCCGGTGCTGACTTTACCGGTGCCGGCGGGGTCGGGGTCGGGAGTCTTCCCGCCGGTGGGATCGGGGTTCTTGCCGGTCGGGTTCGGGGTCTTGCCGGTGCCCTTGCTGCCGCCGCTGCCACTGTTGCTGCCGAGGGCGTAGCTGAGGGCGGTCTGGAGCTTGTACGCGGTGTCGCGATCGAGCGAGACCGTCACGCTCTTGCCGGACGTGGTCGAGGACGTGCCCTTACCTGCCATGAGTGCCTCCTATTCGAGTGGAAGACGGCGCGAGGCCGCCGTTCGTGAAAGCCGCCACGTTTCGTGCAGCACTTCGAGCGCGTGATGCATCGGCGAGAGCAGCACGAGCGCGCCGATGATCATCGAGGAGGCCACGAGCTCCGAGGTGCGCGGATACGCGCCGCCGGCGTACGCCGCCAGGAGATACGTGGCGGTGATGCCGGAGAGCATGCTCGCGCCGCGGTTGAGCGGCACGCAGAACGTGTTCTCGCGGCGATCGAGGTAGATCAGCGTGCCCATCACGTACAGCAGCGCGTAGAGCGCGCCGATGCCGAGGGAGGGGAGGAGGTGCGGCGACGTCCAGAGCGTGGCGGCCTGCGGTCTCATCGCCGTGACGGCGACCGCAATTACCGCCAGTACCGCCAGCGCCACGAGGATCTCCTCGGTGAAGTAGCGTCGCGTGACATGCGTGTCGTCGACTTTCGCGATGCGGCTCATCATCGGCAGGCGCACGCAGTAGCCGGTCAGGTAGATGGCGAGGTTCGCGATCGCGGCGATGCTGATCGCGTACGACTTCACGTCCGCGAGGACGACCGCGATCGCGGCGAGACTGAGGCCGAGGGCCACGCGCGAAAACCAGCGTACCTGGCGTCCGGCGAGTGCGTCGGCGACCGGCGCGACGATCAGCACGCCTCCGCGCATGAGCAGCAGCGCGAGGAGGATCGAGATACCGTCGAACGAGTAGGCGAGCGTCGTCGCGGCGATGATCCCCGCGGTGGCGATGCCGGAGGCGATCGTCGGCGCCGAGAAACGCCCTTCGAGATGCTGGTGCCAGCCGAGCATCGCCACGAGGAGCGTGAGCGTGAGGATCGTGCCCGCGATCACACCGGGCAGCAGGAACAGTCCCGCCGCCCCGCGCGTCGCGGACTTCACCGCGGTGACGTACGGCGCGTAAGCGAGGAAATAGCCGAAGCCGAACAGCCAGACGATGCGATGCGGTAGCTTCTGCATGACTTCCTCACGGTCTGTAGAACGAGGTGTCGAACGCGCGTCCGAGGATGGAGCGGCCGACGGTGGCGAGCACCTGGTCGTCGTTGTCGTGACGGATGTAGAGCGTGAGATCGCGCAGCGTGCGCTCGAGCGCACTGGGACGATTGAGGCTGCGCGCGCCGCAGGCGCGGACCGCGTGCTGGACCGACTGTTCCGCGAGATGTTCCACGAGATGGCGCGCACGGCTGCCCGCGATCTGCGCCTGCTCGAGCAGGCCTCCCTGCCACAGCAGCGCGACGTGCCGCAGCCACAGATGCGCGGTCTCCACGCCGATGGCGATCTCCGCGATGTGATGCTGCACGTACGGGTCTTCCGCCTTTTTCTGGCAGCGGATGTAGTCGAGCGCGTATTCGAGCGCGAGCTCCGCGGCGCCGAGGAACGAGGCCGCGTAATGCGGGGCGAAGCAGGTCTGCCATCCTTCGCGCAGATAGCGCCCCGGCTCGCCGATCACGTTCGCGTCGGGGATGAACGTGTCGTTGAAGCGCACGCCGTAGCTGACGGTGGCGCGCATCCCGATCGGGTTCCACCACGACGCGTCGAGCGTGATCGACGGATCGTGCAGATCGCAGGCGAGGAGGTAGAGCGATTCGGGCGACGCGGTGGCGTGACGCGCGCCGCCGGGACCGCTCGCGTTGACGAGGAGGATCGCCCAGTCGGCGCCGCCCGCGCTCGTGCAGAAGGCCTTGCTGCCGCTGACGACCCAGCCGCCGTCCGCGCGCTCGAGCGTCGTGCCGAAGCGCGCGCGTTCGCCGAGGGCCGCGGATTGCGGCTCGCCGCTCCACGCGACCCATTTCTCCCCGCGCGCGACGACGCCGTCGAACCAGCGCGTTTTCTGCTCTTCGTTGCCGAGACCGGCGATGAGCACGAGCGAGTTCGCGTGCCCTTCCCAGCAGCGCGCGAGCGAGAGATCGCGCTTGGCGATCTCCTTCGTCAGCATCCACAGCGTGAACGCGTCGCCGCGGTACGGGCCGAGTCCGAGACCGCCGTACTGCAGCGGCACGGTCGGCGCGTGCAGCGCGGCATTCTGCAGATCGGCAAAGTCTTCGTGCGGGAACGTCGCGGTCTCGTCGTAGTGCGCGGCGCGCGGCGCAAAGTTCTCGCGCGCGAGCGTGGCCATGCGCGCCACGAGCTCGCGTCCTTCCGCGCTCAGGTACAGGTCGGCCGTCGATGCGGACTGCTCCGGCATCCGCGGCGGTGCTGCGAGCGGCGGCGTGCGTTCCTCGAGCTCACGATCCATCGATGTCTCCTCACGCAACCGGCGCGAGCACGCGCGGTGCGATCGCGGGCGGCATTTCCTGGCCGGTCATCAGGTGGAACTGCCGCATGGCCTGCTTGCAGAGAATGTCTTTGCCGTCGATGACGACGCGGCCGTTGCCGCGCGTGGCCGCGACGAGCGGCGTGGGACGCTGGCCGTACACGAGGTCGACCACGACCGCCTGCTCGTCGAGCTCGCCGATGGCGAACGGCGGCGCCTCTCCTTGCCCGCCGAGGGGTGTGGCGTTGACGACGAGCGAATAGCCGGAGGGGGAGAACGTCGCCAGCGGACGGAAGGGAAGCCGCAGCAGTTGCACCGCCAGCGACGCGCGGTCGCGGCCGCGGTTGACGAGTGTGACGTCGGCGCCGGCCTGCTGCAGCGCGGCGGCGATCGTGCGTCCCGAGCCTCCGCATCCGACGACGGCTGCTTTGAGGGAAGTCACGTCGACGCCGCTGTCCGCGAGCGCGAGCAGGAGACCCGCGGCGTCGGTGGTGTCGGCGACCCAGCCGTTCGCACCGCGCACGAAGAAGTTGCTCGAGCGCGTGCGCTCCACGAGCGCGGTGGCGCTGCTCGCCGCATCGAGTGCGACGGCTTTGTGCGGCGAGACGACGCACAGCGCACGCAGAGGAAGTCCGAGTGCGTCGGTGGGGGCGTCGGCGACGAGGCCGCGCCAGAAGTCGTCGAAGTCGCGGACGTGAAAGGGGACGTAGAGCGCGTCGCGATCGAGCTCGCGGAACGCGGCGTTGTGCAGGCGCGGCGAGAGCGAGCCGAAGATCGGATCGCCGGCGATGCCGAACAGCTCGCGCGCGGGCCGCACGTGCGGAAAGCCGTAGTCGTCGAGGAGACGCTGGACGTTGGGGATTCCATGTGTGGCCACGCCGTCGTCGAACGTGCCGATGACCGCGGGCGCGCCGAACTGCGGCGCGGCGACGCGAGTCCACATGCCGATGGTGCCTTCGGCGTAGGCGATGACGTCGTGGCGCTGCAGCGAATGCAGGAGGCGCAACGGGCGGAGGGTGTCCGCATGCGTTTTCGCCTCGTAGGTGACGTGGTAGAAACGCGCCCGTTTTTCGAAGAGGCGTTCGAGGTGCGCGTCGCTTTGATCGCACGCGATGCGCACGCGCAGGACGCGTCGCCCGGCGTCGATGGGCGACCGATCGTCGTCCGCGTCGCACTCGATCAGGTCATCGTGTTCCGCGCGATGGGCGTCGCGCGCGCGGAACATGCGCGTCCACGGTTCGGCCCGCGGGGGCGCGCTGGCGTCCTCGCGCACCTCGGCGATGATCGCGATCGTTCGCATGCGTTCACCCGGTCAGACGTCCGCCTCTTTGGCGTTGTGAATCGCCGGCATGGCGCGGATGCGGCGGTCGTGCAGCGGGAGGACGTTCGCGAGATGCGAGCGCAGGGTGCAACGGACCTGCTGCACTCTCTTGCGCACGTTTTCGTTGGAGATGGAGAGGCGCTCGGCGATCGTGGTGTAGGGGAGATCGGCGAAGAAGCGCATCGACGCGACTTCGCGCAGATGCTCCGGCAACTGCGCGACCGCGGACTGGACGAGGTTCATCACCTCCGCCGTCGCATAGTCCGCCTCCGGCGACGCGTTGTTCGCCGCGAGCTCCTCGGAGTGTTCGAGGTCGTCGATGTTGACCGCACCGCGCCGCGCTCTGCGCCACTCGCGCTGCATGTCGATGCACACGTTGCCGCAGAGGCGCGTGAGCCACGCTTCGACGTTGAGGATGGAGTCCGCGTACGCGGGAAGCTTCTCGCGGGCGAGCAGCATCGCGCGGCTCGAGGCGTCGTCGGCGTCTTCCCGTACGCCGTTCATGTGGCGGAGACAGACGTTGTAGATGTGGCGCTGGTGCTGCTGCCACAGGGACCAGAAGGCGACAGCATCCCCATGACGCGCTCCTTCGAGGAGCACCCTCTCTTCGTGCATGCACTCCCTCGGAACCGGCGAATTGTGGATAGACACCAAGGAGAGTCATGAAGGAGTCATTTCCCTACCTGTGGCCAAAAATGGTGGATGCGGACACGTAGCGCCGCATCCCCTCGCGGCGCTGCAGTCGACGCGGCCCCGCCGCGCACCTGAACGCCGCAGAAACAGCCGCTAAGCTGCGCGGCGGAGCCGCGTCAGCTTCAGCGGGCCGGAGCGCCGGCGGCCGGTCCCATCGACGCCCCTCATCTCTCATCTCTGGCTCTCCAACGTTTCAGGTGGGTTGAATAGTCGGAGCGAGTCAGCGGATCAAGGCGCCGGGTGGCGCCTCCTTCGCTTCGCTGCGGCCCTGCGGGTGATCCGCCGACCCGCTCCGACTCTGGAGCAGCTATGGCCGG